>JADKFD010000099.1 GCA_016717705.1 Rhodanobacteraceae bacterium
GGCTTTCAGCCGTTCCACACCAGTCGGCGCGATACGCAGCTTGGGTGACTTGTGTGCCCGTCAGGCCTGTAACCCAGAAACTTGCGCTCCACGGCTTGGCTACCGCGCTCTTGGCCTCGTTGACTTGAAGCTTTAAGCGTTCCTCCAGGAACTGCGTATTGCTCGCCAGTACCCGATCTCCCGCCGCTTGGCTACGAACGTAGATGTTGCAGTCGTCCGCACTTAGCGACAGAAGGCATGGCCCCCGGCTCTCCAGTTCCCGGTCCGGTTCCGTCAACAGGATGTTCGACAGCAGCGGACTCAACGGGCCCACCTTGCGGCGTCCCCTGCGTCCTCGGCGAGACCACGCCATCCGCCATCATTCCCGCTTCCAGATACCGCCGGATCAGTTTCAGAACCCGCCTGTCGTCGACTCCTCGACACCTTCTCCATCAGGATGTCATGGTTGACCCGGTCGAAGAACTTTTCCAGATCCATGTCCACCACCACCCGTCGGCCCTGGGCGACGTACTGCTTCGCCGCCAACATTCGCCTGATGCGCGCTTCGCCCCAGCCGGAAGCCGTAGCTCGACGCCGAAAACTGTGCGCGAAAATCGGCGATAACACCTGATGCAACGCCTGCTGGATCAACCGATCCGTCAGCGTCGGAGCCACCGAGTGTCCTCACCCCGCCTTGCGGCTTGGCGATGTCCACCCGACGAACTGCCTGCGGGATGTACGTCCCCGCCGGCAACAGCGCTGATCGTTGGCCAGTATTTGCTGAAGGTGGGCTTTGAACGTCAACCGGTCGATCCCCCATCGACCCCAGCTGCGCCCTTGTTCCCTACCACTCGCTCATACGCAGACCCAAAGGTTGCCGCGTTCGCACACGGCTTCCATCAGTCCTTCCCGTTTCGCTTTCGTCCGCGGACCAGCCCGCCGAATCCATCTGGACACGCAGCGTAGCCCTCTCCGGGTCCGTCCGAGACCCTGCTACCTGCGCTCCGTCTTGTCGGCGGACTTCTGTCCCTGATCGATGCCTTCGAGTCACGATCGCCTACTCGCGTTCTTCCACGTTCGGCCCTTCAGCCCATCCCGGCGCCTACTACGGCCTCTGCTGACTTCCCCGCCCGCATCCCAACGCCTCGCGACGTCCAGTGACGCAAGGCACGAACGAGGATCTCCCCGGAGTACCACGCACCCCTGCCTTCACGCTTATGCCTGTCGGATATACGTCACAGCGTTCCGTGCAGAACCGGAGAAGCTTCGACGATATTGGCCGCCTTACCCCGCTGTGCCGCCTCGTATCCGCTTCCTGTTCGTCAGGCCAGCGCTTTGCCTTCAGCAGCTTCCTCCAGATTCGCAGTTACCCACGACACCCCTTGCCGTTCGGCTAACTCTTCCCTTGCCGGGCAGGTAGGACTTTCACCTCAAAGCAGGTGCGCTACTGCCGGAGCGCACCACAAAAGGGCGGATCGCTCCTGCCTGCGTTACCCGGCGGTAAGCCGACCGCTCAGTTGAGCGCCGGCGTGTTCTCCGAGAAGTACTCGTGGTTGTCGGCGTTCTGCACCGCCTTGGCCGGAGTTGGTGCGCGCCGGACTCTTGGCACCATGCTGCCGTAGACGTAGTCTGAGGTGCCGCCGATTGACCGTGAAGTGGCTCATCTCGTGGATGATCGTGCCGCGCGAGTCGGTGCCGGCATTGGCCGCCGACCAGAGAGGCGTTGCACAGGTAGATCCTGGTACGGCTGGCTCGGGTAGACGTAGGCGAAGGCGCTGGCGTTGGCCGGTGCGCAGGCGCAGTTAGTAGGTGACCGTCGAATCATTCAGCGCCGCGCTGATCTTGCTGTAGTGGCTCTTCACCGAGGCGTAGCGCGACGACGTGCCAGCTGCCGAACCAGGTCGTGTAGCGCGCACTGGTGCTACCGGAATTCATGTAGTTCAGCGAGTTGGTCGCGTAGGTCTTCGCTTGCGTGTGGGCGCTGGCCAGAGCGGTCTTTCGCGATGTGGAGCAATTGGAATAGGCAGCGGCCTTGGTGTAGTCCATCGGGCCGGTCGGGGCGCCGGCTCTGGTAGTACGCCGGCGAACGACCGAGCGGAATTCCAGCTGGATGGCATCGGCGTCAGCTTGGACGCGCCCAGGTCCTCGACTAGGCCGGTCTTCTCGCTGGCCGCCATCATGGCAGGTCAACTGGCCATCGAAGCCGATGGTGTAGTCGCCGGCGTTGGTCATCTCGTAGGAGGCCGCGAGATTGACTTCGGCGCTCAAGGTCTGGCCGGGCGCAATCTTCACGAAATCATCGGCTTGCGGGTGGCCCCAATGGACGATCTTGTCCATGTAGCGCACCGGCTGGCCCTTGTAGCTGACCTCGAAGATCGAGCGCGACAGCCCGTCCAGCGGCGTTTCCCAGCGCAGCACGTAGACCGCTTCATCGCTGCGGTTGGTGATCTGCCACAACTACCGATTCACCCGGCGCGGACTTGGATGATTGCGCCTTCAACTCGACGCTCAGCGGGATACCCGCTGCCGACGCTGCCGATGCCGGCCAGCAACAACGCACCCACGATCGCACGCAGACTGATCTTCATTGATGGATCCCCAAGTTGATTGATGGTTGCCGGCGCTTCTGGCACGGCCCGCCCGTCGAGCATCCCCATGCCCGGCAGCGAACGACCATTTTCGGCTTCTGTTCAGGGAAGTCAAGGGGCGGTGCGGGGAGGGACCTCGGGGAATGGATGCCGGGCCGTTGGTAGGACGTTGCCCGGCGGCCGCAAGCGGTGTACGTGTGTTCAGAGGCGGTGCACGGCGCAGCCGGTGCACCGGCGGGAGCCGCAGGAAGCACCCGGGTCAGTGCATTGAAGATCTTGCCGCGTACCCCGGTGAACGGGCGCGGTCGCGACTTACCCCCAGAACGACGGGGGGGGGAGGGAGCGGCGTCAGCGACTTCACCCGTGCGCCCAGTGCCCGCCCCATCACCACGCGTAGCGCACGCTCGCCCCGATCTGTCTGCCCGGTTGCGTGTACAGGTCGATCTCGCGTGCGTCGGCGGGCAGGCCCTTGACGCCGCTCCACAGCCAATAGCGACGACCGGTCAGATTGAAGGCACCGATGTCCACCTGCAGGCGCTCGGCGACCTGGATGCGCCAATAGGCATCCAGCGTGGCGTAACCGGGGGTGCGGAAGACATCCACGGTGCTGTCGTCGACGCGCGATTTGGCGCTGACTGCGGTGGCGACCAGTTCCAGGCGGTGGCGCCCGCTCAGCGAGTCGTAGGACAGGCCCATGCTGAGCTTGCCCGGATCGACGCTGTTCAGCGGCACATCGCGCGCGGTGTCGTCGCCATGGGTCCAGGCCAGCGCGCCGTTCACGGCAAAACCGTCCCACGGCAGGCTGACTTCGCCGCGCGCAGCTCAGCGCCGTAGATATGCGCGCGGTCGCGGTTGATCGACTGGAACACCAGGGCACCGCTGACCGGGTCGCGACCCAGATTGGCGCGCGACTCGATCAGATCGCGATAGTGGTTGTCGAACACGGCCAGTTCCAGGGAGCTGAATTCGCCGGACATGCGCGCGCCGATCTCCAATCCTCGCGAGTGCTCCGGCTTGAGCTCGGGATTGGGAATGGCCACGTAGTTGAAGGCGGGGATGTTGAAGCCGAGGTTGACGTCCGACACCGGCGGCGCGCGAAAGCCGAGCGCGTACTGGCCGAACAACTGCATACCGTGGCTGATTTCGTAGCGCAGGCCCAGTTTCGGCGTGAACTGCGACTCGGACAGATCCGCCGGCGTCACATCGGGATTGTCGGCGAGGTAGATGGCGTCGACCTTGCTGTCGACGCGAAAGCGCTCGTAGCGCAGGCCGGGGATGATCGCCAGAGCTCCATCGCCGGGACGGATCTCATCCTGCCAGAAGGCGCCGAATTCGGTCGCCGTCGACGGCGGGAAGTCGCGCACCGGGAAGCGCTCGCCGATCAACACGTTGGTGACCTGACCGGTGGCGAGGTTGGTCTCCAGCGCGTCGCGCAGTTCGTTGAGATCGGTGCGCGAATATTCGATGCCGTAGACCTGCCAATGGCGCGCGCCGAGCGCATCGAAGCGACCTTCCGCCTGCACGTCGAGGCCGGTGGCATCGGTCTTGAACAGAAAGCTGCGGTCGCGCAGGGTTTCCGGCGTACGCGGCGGCACCGCGACGCGGGTCTGCAGCGTGCGCTGCTCCGGTACGGCTGCGCTGGCTGTAGACCGTGCCGCTGCCCAAGTCAGACCCGCCACGTTGAAGGTCCAGTCGCCGCCCAGGCTCAGGCGTTCGCGCTCGAACTGGTCGGCGCCGAGCATTTCGGTGGTGGTGGCGTACTGACCGGGCCCGCCGACCAGCGAATCGATCTGGCTATCGACGGTTTCGTCGGTGCGGTCAAGCATCAGCTGGTAGCGGCCGATGCCCGCGCCGTCGTAACCGAACTTGAGCATCTCGCTGCGCTCGTCGCGATCGGCCGGATTGCTTTGCAGGCCGCCGTCGCGCGGCATGTTCTCGCGTTCCTCGCCCTGCCGGCGGACGACGCCGGCGAGCACCTCAAACGCTCCCGCCGCGCCACGCCGACAGCCCGGTGGCCGCCACACTACCGTCACGGCTGAGCGCGTTGGTTTTCCGCGCGCAGGCCAATGTCGCCCTGCGCGCTGAGCAGGTCTTCCGGGGCCAGCGTGCGCATGCTGACCACGCCGGCCAGGGCGTCGCTGCCGTACAGCGTCGAGGCCGGTCCGCGCAGGATTTCCATGCGCGACAGGAATGCGGTTTCGATGGCGCCGCGCGAGGCGTTGGAGAAGCTGCCGATGGCAAAGCCGTCGGCGACCGGCACACCATCGATCTCGATCCCGACGCGGTTGCCGGACAGGCCGCGGATCGAGAAGCCCTGGATGCCGAAGCGCGTGGCGTCCTCCGGCGCGCTGACCCCCGGCTCGTAGCGCACCGCGTCGGCCAGATCCTGCACCAGTGTCTGATCCATGCGCTCGCGCTCGATCAGCGACACCGTGCCCGCCACCTCACGCGCCGGTTGCGCGCTGCGACTGGCGACGCTGATCACGGCGTCGAAGCGTTTTTCGGGAGGAGTGTCCAGCGCCGCGGCGAGGGCCAGCGGCAACAGCAGAGAAATGATCATGGCGGCAGTCCAGTAGCGTATGGCTAAAGGCTCCGCCTGCGCATGCCGGCGTGGCGATGATCTGGGTCAATTGGAGAGCGGACTGGGTAGTTGGTTGTTGGTTGTCGGCGGTCGTAGGCGGCTTACCCGCGTTGACAATCAGTGTTCGGGCACAGCCGCGGGCGCCGGGCTCCAAAAGCCCGCGGACCAACAGCGCGAACAACCAATCGATGCCTGCAATCTGCCGGTTGCGCTCGGCGGCGCGCGCGGGCGCCGTCAACACCGCAATCCCCACCAGCACCACCGCGGTACCCCCGATCTGCACCAGGCTGATGCGCTCGTCGAGTAGCCAGTGACCGAGGAACAACAAGGATACCGGGCCGATCATCGACAGTTGGGAGGCGCGCGCGGCGCCGATGCGGGCGATGGCGAACATGGTCAGGAACACCGGTGCCACGGTGCACGCCAGTGCGTTGACCAGCGACAGCTGCAGCACCGGCGCCGGCTGCATCAGATCGGCGACTGGATGGAGCGCCAGGTAGTGCAGCAGGCAGAAGACCGTCGACACCAGCATCACGTAGGACACCAGGCGCAGGCTGCCCACGCGCGCGACCAGTTCTCCCGATTGCACCAGATAGCTGGCGTAGGCCAGCGCCGCGCCGAACACCAGCAGGCTGCCGAAAACCACATTGCCGGTATCCAGGCGCAGGTGCTCGATGAACACCAGCACCGTGCCGGCGTAGCTGATCGCCAGTGCCCAACGCTGTCGCCGTGGCACCGGCCGGCGGTACAGCAGCACCGTCAGCGCCAGCACCAGCGTTGGCGTCAGGAACAGGATCAGCCGTTCGAGCGCGGCGGCGATGTGCTGCAGGCCCCAGAAATCGAGATAGCTCGACACGTAGTAACCAAAGAACCCCAGCAGCACGATCTGCCGCCACTCGCGGCCCGACAGCCGATCGCCACGCAGTCGCGCGCGCCAGGTCTCCAGCCCGGCGACGGCGGCGAACACCGGCAGCGCCAGGCCCATGCGCAGCGTCATCAGCGTGATCGGGTCGATCTGGTGCCGATACAGGAACTTGGCCAGGATCGCCTTGGCCGAGAACAGGATCGCAGCCAGCGCGGCCAGTGCGAAGCCGGTCAGCTCGGTGCGGCGCTGGATGTGGGCGCGGAGAGCAAGGGCGGGGGGCTGGGGGCTGGAGGGCCTGTGGCGCGATGATGGGGGTCTCGGCGAGAGCGGAGCCTTCGGCCCGCCGCCCGTCCCGACCCTTGCTTGCCCGCCCCAGCCCCGCCTTTTCCTCGGGCAGAATGTCAACGCAGTCTTCACGCATGCGTTATCCAACCCGACCCAACCATCGCTCGGAGATCACCATGGCCCGTTCCGCCCGCACCCTCGTCATCGCCCTCACTGCCGCGGTTGCCGGCGCACTCGGCGTGTTCGCCGGCTCGGTCGGCGCCGACCAGCCACGCATGGAAGCGGCCTTGAGTCATCTGGAGGCGGCCGAACGCGAACTGGAAGCGGCGACCGAAGACAAGGGCGGCCACCGCGCCGAAGCCCTGCGCCTGGTGCGCTCGGCGCAAAAGCAGGTGCGCCAGGGGATCAAGTTCGATCGCAAGCATTGAGCCTGAGGGCGCATCTCGTTCGGGGCTGCCGGGGCAGATCAATGCGCTTTTGCCGGCGAAGGACGCAAAGAAGAGCAGATATCGAATAGTCCAGGTGCCCTTTGCGTACTTGCGCGATGTCGGGCCTGGACAGGCTCTCCGATGCCTGGTAGGCCGGTGTACGGCGCAGCCGTTCACCGGCAAGGGCTTACGGCAAGTACCCGGTGAACGCGCATACGCGCGTAGACCGGGCTACAGGTGTCGGGCCCTTTGGCTTGTCGATGTAGACTGCGCGCCCCCCGACACGCCTCCCGCCGATGCTCAACCCGCAGCAACTTGAAGCCGTACGTTATCTCGACGGGCCGCTGCTGGTGCTGGCGGGTGCGGGGTCGGGCAAGACCAGCGTGATCACGCAGAAGATCGCGCATCTGGTGAAGTCCGGGCTTTACGCGATCAACGAGATCGCCGCGATCACCTTCACCAACAAGGCCGCGCGCGAAATGCGCGAGCGCGCGGCGAAGTTGCTCGGCGAAGGCGGCAGCGAGGGGCTGACGGTGTCGACCTTTCACGCCATGGGCATGCGTTTTCTCGAGGCCGAACACGCCCAGGTCGGGCTGCGGCGCGGTTTTTCCATCCTCGGCGAGGATGATTCGCGCGCGCTGATCAAGGATCTGGCGCCCAAGGGCGTCAGCAACGATGTGCTCGACCGCTGGCGCCAGATCATCGGTCGCGCCAAGAACCAGGGGCTGGATCCGCCAGCGGCGCTGGCCGCCTCGCAAACGCCGCGCGAGCGCGAGGCGGCTGAACTCTACGCCAGCTATGCGCAGCGGCTGACCGCCTTCAACGCGGTCGATTTCGACGATCTGATTGCGCTGCCGGTGCGCGTGCTCGGAAACCGATGCGGACATCCGCGCCAAGTGGCAGCGCAAGTTCCGCTATCTGCTGGTCGACGAATACCAGGACACCAACGACGCGCAGTACCGGTTATTGCGGCTGTTGGCCGGAGATCGCGGCATGTTCACGGCCGTTGGCGACGATGACCAGTCGATCTACGCCTGGCGCGGCGCCAATCCGGAGAATCTGGCGCAGCTTGGCCGCGACTATCCGAAGCTGAAGATCGTCAAGCTGGAACAGAACTACCGCTGCGCCCAGCGCATCCTGCGCGCCGCCAACGCGGTGATCGGACAGAACCCGCACCTGCACCCGAAGAAGCTGTGGAGCGCGCTGCCGGATGGGGATCAGATTCGCATCATCGCGCGCAGCAGCGATGCCGACGAGGCCGAGTTCGTCGCCGCCGAGATCACTCACAAGCAGTTGGTCGATAAATGTCGGCCGCGTGATTTTGCCGTGCTGTTTCGCGGCAACCACCAGGCGCGCTCGCTGGAACTGGCGATGCGCGCGCTGAAAGTGCCGTATCACCTGTCCGGCGCCACCTCGTTCTTCGATCGCCAGGAGATCAAGGACGTGATGGCTTACCTGCGGCTGTTGACCAACCCGGAGGACGATGCGGCTTTCGTGCGCGCGGTGGCCACGCCGCGGCGCGATGTCGGCGCCAGCACGCTGGAGAAACTCGCCACGCTGGCGCAAGGACGCGGCCTGCCGCTGGCGCGCGCCGCCGGTTCACCGGCACTGCTGGCGACGCTGACCCCACGCGCCGCGCGCGCGCTCACGGCTTTCGCCGAGCGCCTCGACCACTGGCGCAGCCTGAGCACCAGCGTGCGTCCGCGCGCGCTGATCGAGCAGTTGATCCGCGACACCGGCTTGGCGCAGCACTGGCGCGAACACAGCAGCAATCCGGAACAGGCCAACCGGCGCCAGCAGCAGGTGCAGGCCTTCCTCGAATGGATCGGCGATCGCCGCGAGAACTCGCTGGCGCAGTTGCTGACGCAACTGATGCTGGAGAGCCAGGACGACGAACCCGGCGACCGCGTGCGCCTGATGACGCTGCACAGCGCCAAGGGACTGGAATTCCGCCACGTGTTCCTGGTCGGCCTGGAAGACGGCATCCTGCCGCACGTGTCCTCGATCGACGAGGGCCGCCTCGACGAGGAACGCCGGCTGTTCTACGTCGGCATGACGCGCGCCAAGGAAACGCTGACCTTGTCCTATTGCCGCGTGCGCTCGCGCTTCGGCCGCGAAGAAACGCCGGAACCGAGCCGCTTTTTGACCGAAATGCCGGCCGCCGAAGTGCGCTGGGTGGGCAAGGGCGAGAAGGTGCAGCAGACCGTCGAGGAAAAGCAGGCCGCGGCCAGGCCGCACCTGGATGCGATCAAGGCCTTGTTGGGGGCGTAAGCACGGGGCACGGGGCACGGGGCACGGGCCCGGAGCATGCGGCCGAAGCGATGCCGTCGTGGGTCCGGACCCGGTAGGAGTGCGGGCGCGACCGATGCGTTCGATCAAGGTTCCAACCAGCGGTCGCCCGGGTTCGATGCGGTCGCTGTCGGCCCCAGCCACGGACCTAGCCTGCTCGGCTCTTGCACCCACATTGGGGAGCGGCGCAGCCGCTCTCCTAGTTGACCGACTCGTCGTGGTCGAACATCAGGTTTTCCAGCCAGGAATAGGCGGCTTCCTGGTCGGGCTGGTTGAACAGCACCATCAGGATCACCCATTTCAGCTCTTCGACATCGACTTCTTCGACGTCGAGCGCGATGACGCGGTCGAGGACCAGTTCTCGCTGGGCGGGCGAAAGCACGCCTTGCTGCTCCAGAAACATCAGGAAACCCTGCGCTTCGACGTCGAGCTTGTCGCGCTCCTGCGGCGCCAGCACGCGGATCGGGCCGCCGGCGTCGAGCGTGCGCGGCTCGCAAGCCGGGCGCAGCTCCGCCAGCTCGTCGAGCCAGGTGAAGGCTTTGCTGATTTCGTGCGGGCTGAAACCGGCTTCGAGCAAGGAACTCTGCAGGGACTCGCGATCATCGTCGGCATCAGGATCTTCGACCATGATGTTTTCGAACAGGTACAGCAGTACGTCGAGTACGTTCTCTTTCATCATCCTGATCCGGCGCAGCGGCTGTAGGTACCGCCGGGATTCGCGACTACTTCCCCTTCCAACTCCATGCGCAGCAGCATGCTGGAAAGGACTGGGACGGTCAATCCAGTGCGCTCGGTCAGGCCGTCGATGCTGACTGGATCGTATCCCAGCGCCTGTCGCAACAGGGTGTATTCGGCGTCGTCGGAAGCCACCCGGCCGCCGCCGGACGCGGCGGTCGGCAGTGCTTGTGGCGATGGCGGCGTGCGCAGCGTGTCGCGCCATTCGCTGACCATCGGGGCCAGTTCTTCGATCACTTCCTGGGCGGTTTCGACCAGTTTGGCGCCGTCGCGGATCAATTGGTGGCAGCCCTTGGCGAGCGGATTGTGGATCGAGCCGGGGATGGCGAAGACCTCCCGGCCCTGGTCGATGGCCACGCGCGCGGTGATCAGCGAGCCGCTGCCGAGGCTGGCCTCGACCACCAGCGTCCCCAGCGACAGTCCGCTGATGATGCGATTGCGCCGCGGAAAATTTTCTCGGCGCGCCGGTGTGCGCGGCGGGAACTCGCTGACCAGCGCTCCCTGCCCGGCAATCGCGCGCGCGAGACCGGCGTGGCGCGCCGGATAGACCCGGTCGAGTCCGGTTCCCAGTACCGCGATGGTCTGTCCCTTGGCATCCAGGGCGCCCTGGTGCGCGGCGGCGTCGATGCCGGCGGCCAGGCCGCTGGTCACCGCAAACCCGCGCGCCACGAAGGTGGCGGCGAAGTCGCGCGCCGTGGCCAGTCCGCCGGCGCTGCCCTGGCGGCTGCCGACGATGGCCAGTTGCGGCAGCCACAAGGCATCGACGTCGCCGCGCACGAACAGCAGGATCGGCGCGCCGCTGACCCGCTTGAGCAGCGGCGGGTAACGCGCATCGCTGGCGCTGAGCAGGGTGATGCCGTCGCTCTCGATCCATTTGAGGTCGAGTTCCGCTTCGGCGCGGGCGCGCTCGACGGCCGCGGCGCCCAGCGCCTGCATGGCGATGCGTCGCCAGGCCAGTTCGACATCGCCCGCGGCGGCATCGAGCGCACGCGCGCACGCCGCGCTGCCGGTGGCATAGGCGCGGTAGAGGGTCAACCAGTCGAAACGGGAGTCAGCCAAGGGGTCCTCGCGCATGGCGCAGGAGCAATGGGCCGATTCTCGCATTCACAGGGACCCAAGCGCGGCGCGCGCGGGCCAGAAACGACAACGGCCGCTTGCGCGGCCGTTGTCGTTGACCATTTTGCAGCCTTGGCTTAGAGCTCAGTGGGTTCGAGCACCCGGTCGCCGATATGGATCACCTTGACGCCGTTGACGACCAGACCGTAGCTGATGCGGTCGAAAGTACGGAAAATCATGGTGTGTCCGACGAATTCGTCCGGCAGCGTGACCCGCTTGTCGTGTGGGTTGAACAAGGCCCGCGAGGTGCCGCTCGGATAGGCCACCTCGTCGACGATATTCTCGCCAGGCTGATAGATCGAGTAGACCTCGCCGACCTCGATGCCGTCCTGAGCGCCCCGCGAGATCACCACGACGTTACCTGGACCACCGTAGTTGAAGTCGCCGGCAATCCCGATGACGCGCGTGTTCTCCGGTACGCCCTTGGGCGCATGCGGGTAGAAGTTGAGCGGCAGCGAAATTTCGTCCTTGGGCAGCAACAGATCGCCCTTGCGAAGTTCGATGTCGGTGTAGGTCACATACAGCGTTGCCGGATCACCGACCACGGTGACGACGCCAATGCCGATTTCGACCACTTCCCGGGCCAGTACATCCGCCCGCGCGTCGTAGTACCACTGACCCGGAGTCCAGTGGAACTGGTCAGAGGTGCTCCACGGCGTGGCCTCGTTGACCTTTTCCTTGTTCCACAGCCAGCCGTGCGACATCTCGCTGTAGATCACGGTGGGCCTGGCAATGACCCAACGCTGCCCGGTGGCGACGTCGGCCGGAAGGCGTCGGGCGTAAATCACCTGCCGATTCGAACCGATCACCCGATTCTCTTCGATCGCAGCGATGTACGGTGCCGACTCGATCTCCTCATCGCTGAGGACCCGTGGACGCGTCAAAAAGCTGCGGATATCCGAGAGCGGAAGCGGCGGAATCGCGTCATCCTGACTCTCCTCGCGCATCCTCGGCCCGATATCCGGCTCATCCGGCGGACTGCCGTTGACCAGAAGTCGCGGCTCGCCGTCGATATACACCAGGCTGAGGACATCGCCCGGGTAGATCAGATGCGGATTCTCGATTTGTGGATTGGCCTGCCATATTTCAGGCCAATACCACGGGTTCTTCAGAAACTTGCCGGAAATGTCCCATAGGGTATCGCCCTTCACCACGACATAGCTGTCGGGGTGATCGGTGCGAACTTCTGGGCCGGCAGCGCTTACCGAAGCGGTGAACAGCAGTGCGGCAACAATTGAAAGTGCTTTTTTAAGCATGGCAGCCATCTGCCTGATTCCCGAGGGCTTCCTGAGTGTAGCGGAAACATGACGCGGTGAAAACGAGGTGTGCAACACGAATTCAAAAGAAAGTGGCGCGAGGGCATGCCATCGATGCAAAAAGGGGAGTCATCGATAGGGTCGGCATGCCTCGCGCCGGGAGCGGGCGGCCTGAACCGAGCTGCAGCGCGCAACCGGGTCAGGACCTTCGCGCCAGGAATCGCCGCCAGACGGCAGGCCCACTTCGTCCGCGTCCTGGGTGGCGGGGCCTCCCGCGCAGCTCTGCGGGCGCGGCATGTCGCGCAACTGATCCTGCGAGCGCTGGGTGTCCTCCTCCAGCCGCTTGCGCGTGTAGCAACGCTGGGTGGCCATGCGCGTGCCGGTCTTGCGCTCCTGGCGACAGATGATGCCGCCCTCTTCGATCTTGATCATGCCGGTCTCGAAATTGCTCGCCATCATGCGCAAGTCCGCGGACGGTTCGGCGTTGGCATCGGCGTTCAGCAGCTCAGCGCGCAAATCGGCGATCTGCGTGATCATCCACTTGCGTTCCTTCTCTTCGATGGTGTCGTAACGACCCTTCTGGAAACGGCGATCGACGGCCTCCACGTACTCGTTGATTTCCTCGACCGACTTGTCGGACTGCACCGCCACCTGGGTGGTCGCTTCTTCGACAGCGGCCATCACCGATTGCGAGCAGGCGAGGCCGGCGGACAGGGCAACGGTCAACAGCAGGATTCTCGGCAGCATCGGGCGGTTCCGCGTGCAGGGCGTCGACATCAAACTACGATCACCTTCGTAGGATGTCAACTCCCAAAACGTAAGCAAGTTTTCAAACCGACGCAAACCCGCTACGATAGTTGCCGTTGATGTCAGCGCGATCAGCGATCGCAGGGATAGTCTTCATGGGCAGGAACGAGCTGCAGAAGCCGACCGAGGCCGAGATCGAGTTGCTCAAGGTCATGTGGGATCGCGGCCCCTGCACGGTGCGCGATATCCACGAGGCGCTGCAGACCGACACTCGCCATACCGCCTACACGACCACGCTGAAGCTGTTGCAGGTGATGCACGTCAAGGGCCTGGTGATCCGCGACGAGTCGCAGCGCGCGCACCGGTTTGCCGCCACGGTGTCGCGCGAAGCCACCGAACGTGCCTTCGTCGGCGCGTTGATTTCAAAGCTGTTCGATGGCTCCGCGACACGCCTGGTGATGCAGGCGCTCGGCAATGATCCGCGCGCCAATGAAAGCGAACTGGCGGAGATCCGCCAACTGTTGCAGTCGATTGAATCGGAGCGTGCATGATGGCTGCTCTCGAACTCACGGTGAATGCGATCGGCTGGACCCTGATCCACTCGATCTGGCTCGGCGCACTGGCCGCAGCGGCCTACGCGGTGCCCGCCGCGCAGATGCGCAACCACGCGCCACAATCGGCTTATGCCTGGGGCCTGAGTTGCCTGCTGGCCCTGGTGGCCGCGCTGCTGGTGGTTTTCGTCCACGAGTTCGAGAGCGTGCGCAGCAATGCCGATGCGCAGGCCATCGCGGTCGCCTATGCGGCGCTGCCGGTGGCCACCAGTGCGCTGCCGGAGGTGACGTCGAGCGTCGCGCCGAGGGCAATCGGTGACTTCATCGAACCGCTGCTGCCGCTGCTGGTGTTGCTGTGGGCGATCGCGGTTCTGGCGATCGGTGGCGGACTGGTGCGTTCGCAGCTGGCCCTGCGTCGCCTGGTCACCGCCGGCGTCGGCCTGCCGCATCTGGCCACGCCGGTGATCGAACTGGCGCGCTATTTCGGTGTTTCCCGGCCGATCGCGGTGGTCAGTTCCGCGGTGGCCCGCGTGCCTTTCGTGATTGGCCATTTTTCCCCGGTGATCGTGCTGCCGCTGGAGATCGCCACCGGCATGCCATGGCCGCAGCTGAAGCTGATTCTGGCGCACGAAATCGCCCATCTGCGGCGTGCCGACTATCTGGTCAACTGGTTGCAGATCGCGCTGGAAGTGCTGCTGTTCTTTCACCCCGCCGTGCGCTGGCTGAGTGAAGAGTTGCGTCGCCTGCGCGAGGCTTGCTGCGACGACATGGTGGTCGCCTATGCGGGCGGACGCGGCGATTACGCGCGCGCCCTGCTGTCGCTCGAGGAATTCCGCCACGATGCGCCGCTGCTGGCGCCGAGCGCGGTCGCGGGTGGTCTGTTGTGGCGCGTCCAGCGGATTGCCGGGCGCGCTCCGCATCAACGCGGCGCGCTGCAGAGGATCGTGTTACCGGCGGTGGTGCTCAGCTTGATGGCCACGTTGATCGCTGGCGGCCTGCAGATTCGTCCTGGCTCCGGCCCGCGCGAACTGACCCTGCCGCAGGTGGAATTGTTCAATGCTGGAATGGAGTTGCCGCCGGCCAGCACGCAGCCTTCTTCGTGGCGGGCACAACTGCCGGCATTGAGCGCCGCGCGGGCGACCTCGAATGCGCCGCAGGCCATCAATCCGCCAAGCATCGCGCCGCTGCCGACCGCACGCACGCCGGCCACGCAGGAAGCGCCGATGAGCCGCGCGCAGATCCTGGCTTCCGCGGAGATTGCGACGCCATCTCTGTCGCCGGCGCCGGTGATCATGCCGGATGCGCGCAAACCCAGGCCGGAAAGCTCGGTCAAACCGAAATTCCCGAGCGGCGTGCGCCTGCTCGATGATTCGCTGACGGTCGAATTGGGCTACACCCTGACCGCCGGTGGCGACATCGCGGACATCCAGGTGCTGCAGTCGCCCGCCAATGCGGGTGCCTTCGTCGAATCGGCTCGCGCAGCCTTGCTGCAGTGGCACTATGCCGAGCAGGTCGCCAGCGAACTGGCCGGCGAGCGCCTGCGCCACCGATTCGTGTTCCGCGACCAGGCTGCCCCGGACAGCGCACCCGGTGGTTGCTCGATGATCCCCGGCAGCCGCATTTGCGTCGTCAATCAGCAGCCGGAACGACGCGCCGAATCACCGATGAGCGGGCGTCGCTGCGATTCGACGACGGGTACCCGACTTTGTCGGCGGTGAGGGAAGTCGGTTCGCGGATTCCGGACTGGGCCTGCCGGAGGTAGGTCACGTTGGCCCGCAGGGACTACGTGACACTCTGAAATGTGGTGGTGCACTGTCACGTAGTCCGCTGCGCGGACAACGTGACCTACTGACTTTCCGCCAACCGACATCCGACAACCGATAACCCGCTCCCTCCAAGGCGGTTACAATCTGCCGCCATTGAACCGCGCCTTCGCGCCTCCATCTGACGCCCATGGCCCTATTACCTATCCTTGAGTTCCCCGACGATCGCCTGCGCACCGTCGCCAGGCCGGTCGAGCGCATCGACGCGCCCTTGCAGCGTCTGATCGACGACATGTTCGAAACCATGTACGCGGCGCCTGGCGTTGGCCTTGCCGCGACGCAGATCGACTATCACTACCAGTTGATCGTCATGGACGTCAGCGAAGAGAAGAACGAGCCGCTGGTGCTGATCAATCCGCGCATTGTCGAGACCGAGGGCAGCCAGACCTGCCAGGAAGGCTGTCTGTCGGTACCGACCATCTTCGCCGACGTCACCCGCGCCGAGCGTGTAGTGGTCGAGGCGCTCGATCGCAACGGCGAGCTGCGCCGCATCGATGCCACCGAGCTTCTGGCGGTATGCATCCAGCATGAGATGGATCATCTGGCCGGCAAGGTGTTCGTCGATTATCTGTCGCCATTGAAGCGACAGATGGTCAAGAGCAAGCTCGACAAGCGCCGCCGCCAGCAGGCACCCGCGAGCGCGACGGGCTGAGGGACCGTTGCGTTCGCTCTGGTAGGCCGATGTACCGCGTAGCGATTCACCGGCTCAGCTTGCGTCAGGTACCCGGTGAACGCGCTGACGCGCGTCCACCGGGCTACCAAGCTGGCGCTGCGCTGATTCGCGCACCGAAGCTGTGGGAGCGGGTTTATCCCGCGAAAGCTCTCGCGGAGTAAATCCGCTCCCACATTGAAATCAATGACCTACGGCATGTTCGGTGAAAGCCCAATGACGCTCAGAGTGGTATTCGCCGGCACGCCGGAGTTTGCGGTGCCGTGTCTCGAAGCCGTGCTCGCTGCCGGGGTCGAGTGCGTGGCCGTCTACACCCAGCCGGATCGCCCGGCCGGGCGCGGGCGTCATCTGCAGCCAAGCCCGGTCAAGCAGTGCGCGCTGGCCGCCGGCATTGCCGTGGAACAACCGGAAACGCTCAAGGACGAGGCGGTGCAGGCGCGGCTGGCGGCCTACGCGCCGGACCTGATGATCGTGGTCGCGTATGGGTTGATCCTGCCGCGCGCAGTGCTGGCGATTCCGCGCCTGGGTTGCTGGAACGTGCACGGCAGCCTGCTGCCGCGCTGGCGCGGCGCGGCGCCGATCCAGCGCGCGATCCTCGCTGGCGACAGCGAGACTGGCGTCGATCTGATGCAGATGGAAGCTGGCCTCGACACCGGCCCGGTGCTGCTGGAACGGCGCACATCGATCAACCCCG
This sequence comes from Rhodanobacteraceae bacterium, assembly GCA_016717705.1. Classification (GTDB taxonomy): domain Bacteria; phylum Pseudomonadota; class Gammaproteobacteria; order Xanthomonadales; family SZUA-5; genus JADKFD01. The sequence goes on from JADKFD010000099.1 coordinate 16,608, forward strand.
ACGACACCAGCGCGATGTTGCACGACCGCCTCGCGGCACTCGGGGGTGAGGTCCTGCGCGAGGGTTTGGCGCGGGTGCAGCGCGGCGCGGCGTTGCCGGTGACCGTGCAGACCGTCGAAGGCGTCACCTATGCGCACAAGCTGGACAAGGCCGAGGCACTGCTCGACTGGCATGAGCCGGCCGCCGTGCTCGACCGCAAGATCCGCGCCTTCAATCCCTGGCCGGTGGCCGAGGCCGAGATCTGCGGCGAGCGCGTGCGCATTCATGCCGCCGAGCCGGTCGATGCCAGCGGCGAACCCGGAACCCCGGTGCGCGCCAGCCGCAGTCGCCTGGCGATCGCCTGCGGCAGCGGCGCATTGGCCATCCTCAAGTTGCAGCGCGCCGGCGGACGGGTGATCGATGCGGCCGACTATGTGAATGGTCGGCCGGAGTTGAAGCGCTGAAGGCAGCGGGTAGCAACTGGCAACTGGCGGTCGGGGCGCAGCGAAAAGACACTGGGAACGCCGAGCCCCAGCTCGGCCGCTCTGGCTGTTGCGGATTGCGGTGAATGTAGGCCGCGTGTGCGCAGCTTCATCGCGCTCACCGGCGCTCTGTCTGCGACCAAGTCCGTCGCGCAGCGTCGTCCGGTCGCCGGCACCGCTAGACTGCCCCCGAAATCCTGCGCAAGGCCGCACCCACGGTGATCGATTCCAAAAAACGCGCGTCGCCCATCCGCGCCCAGGTCGCCCAGGCGCTGCAGGCCGTCGCCGCTGGCCAGTCACTGGACGCGGCGATTGCCGCCGTGCACGGCGAGGAGCGCGAATTGGCCTTCGCCCGCGCGCTGCTGTATCAGACCCTGCGTCACCACTATTCCGCCGATGCGCTGCTGCGCAAGCTGTGCCAGCGCAAGCCGCGGCCGAATATCTCGGCGCTGCTGCGCGCGGCGCTGACCGAACTGCGCTTTCTGGCTACGCCCACCCATGCCGTGGTGGACGAATGCGTGCGCGCCGCGCATCAACTGGACCGCGACGCCGCCGGCTTCGTCAACGCCGCGCTGCGCCGCTTCCTGCGCGAGCGCGAAGCGCTGGAGGCCGGCCTCGCCGACGACGAGGAAGCGCGTCTGGAGCATCCGCGCTGGCTGATCGAGGCCTTCCGTCGCGACTGGCCGGCAGATGTCGAGGCCCTGTGCGCGGCCGGCAACCGCGCCGGCCCGATGTGGCTGCGGGTCGACGCGCGCAGCGGCACGCGCGAGGCCTATCAGGCGGAATTGTCGGCGCTGCGCATCGCGTCGACCGCTCCGCCCCACCCCGCGCATGCCTTGCTGCTGAACGATGCAGTCGCCGTCGAGCGCTTGCCCGGCTTCGCGCAGGGGCGCGTTTCCGTGCAGGACGCTGCGGCGCAGCAGGTGGTCGAGGTCATGGGCGTCAGCGCCGGTCAGCGTGTGCTCGATGCCTGCGCCGCGCCGGGCGGCAAGACGGCGGCACTGGCCGAGTGCGTGCCCGGGCTGGATCTGGTGGTGATCGAGCGCGAGGCGGCGCGCCTGCCGCGGCTGCGCCAGACCCTGCAGCGCTGTCGCGTGGTGGCCGACGTGATCCATGCCGACGCCGCCGATACCGCAACATGGTGGGACACCAAGCCCTTCGATCACATCCTGATCGACGCGCCATGCACCGGCACCGGTGTCATTCGCCGCCATCCGGACATCAAGCACCTGCGCCGACCGGAGGATGTGGCGACGCTGGTTGCCCAGCAGGCGCGCCTGCTCGATGCACTCTGGCCTTTGCTCGCCCGCGGCGGACGTCTAACCTACGCGACGTGTTCAGTCCTCGCCGCCGAGAACCAGGCCCAGATCGCGGCCTTTGCCCAGCGCACGCCTTCGGCGCGCCCGCTGCCGCTGGCCTTGCCCGGATTTCGGGCGGCCGGCGACGGTTGGCAGCAGTTGTCCGGGCAAAACGACCAGGACGGCTTCTTCTACGCCTGTTTGCTGCGCTCGGATTGAGCTTGAGCGGCGCGCTGGCGGCGCAGAGCCTGGTGGTCAAGCAGGCGATCGACGGCGCGCTGACCATGCCGAGCCTGCAACTGGCGATGGCGATCGAACTGGGGCCGCGCGCGACCGAGGCGCTGCAGGCCGGGTTGATGCTGGCCTTCGATGTCGATTGGGAGCTCGACGATGGCCGCGAACTGCACCAGTCGCTGGCGCTGCGCTACTCGCCGTTGCTGCGCAGCTACCAACTGGCGGTCGGCAACGGACATCCGCAGACCTTCGCCCTGCGCAACGCCCTGCTGGCCGCCATGGAAAACGCCCAGCTGCGCTGGCCCGATGCCGCTGCCTGCAGCGGGGCCTGCGGCGGCCGCGTGCGCGTACGCCTCGATCCGGCGCAACTGCCGGCGCCATTGCGACTGCCGGCGCTGTTCGACAGCGACTGGAGTTTTGATAGTGGGTGGAAGGCGGTGAGCGGCGGGCCGGGGGGTCACGTGGCCGCAGGGCCTGCGGGACGGGTCGAAGCGGAGAGGCCGGAGCAAATGACGCCCGGGACTGTCACGTAGCCCGCTGCGCGGGCAACGTGACCTACCTCGCGTCGCGTGCCCCGTGCCCCCTGCCCCGTGCCCCGTTTCAGAGGTACTCGTGAACCTCTGGAAACGCGCACTGCCGCTGCTGGCGTTGGCAATCCTCGCCCTCGGTGCGGTGTACCTGTCCGGGCGCGATGCCGAGGTCGGGCCGGCGATGGGCGCGGAATGGTGGTGGGTGTTGTCCGCCATGGGGGGTGCGCTGGCGCTGCTGCTGGGCGCACTCGGCCTCGAGGCGTGGCGCCTGCGTCGTGATGTGCGCGCGCGTGCGCCGGGCGCGCGGCTGAGCTGGCGCCTGCTCAAGCGACTGGCGCTGCTGGTGCTGCCACCGCTGGCCATGTTGTTCCTGTTTTCCTTGCGCTTCGTGCACGGCGCGGTCGACGGCTGGTTCCGCGTGGACGTCGCCGCCGCGCTGGATGACAGCCTGACCGTGGCCCAGCGCGCGCTCGACCTGAGCGAGGAGCAGGCGCTGGGGCGCGTGCGCCTGCATGGCCGGCGCATCGACAACGCCGAGGTCGAAGCCGACGATGCCGGGCTGACCGCGGCGCTCGATGAGCTCGAAGCGCTGGAACTGGTGCTCTACGATCCGCAGCGTCGCCTGGTTGCGCGCGCCGCCGCCGACCCGCGTTTTCTGGCACCCGGTGCGCCGGACGACAATCTGTGGCGCGCCGCGCGCAGCGGCGGCGAGGCCTCCAGCGTCGACCGCAGCGGTGAGCTGCTGACCATCCTGGCGCTGGTCGATCTGCCCGGGCGCGACGAGATCCTGCTCGGGCGCTTCGCGCTCGACAACGAGATCGCCACGCTGGCGCAGACCATCGAGAAGCACTACTACGACTACCAGCAGCTGGCCTTCCTGCGCGGCGCACTCAAGTACACCCTGAGCGTGGTCCTCAGCGTGGTGCTGGTCGCCGCAGTGCTGTTCGCGCTGTACCTGGCTTTCGCGCTGGCGCGTGGACTGGTCGATCCGCTGCGGCGACTGGTGCAGGCCACGCGCGCGGTGGCGCAAGGCGACTACCGCATTTCGGTGCCGGAAATCAGCGACGACGAACTCGGCGGCCTGGCGCGTGCCTTCAACCAGATGGCGCGCGAGCTCGACGAAGCCAAGGAACGCCTGCTGCGCGCCGCCGGCGATGCCGAGGCCGGTCGGCGCTACTTCGAGGGCGTGCTCGACCGTATCTCCTCGGGTGTGCTCAGCCTGGATGGCGCCGGGCGCCTGCGCACCTCCAACGGCTCGGCGCAGGAAATCCTCGGCGTCGACCTGTCGCCGTGGAACGGTCTGGCGATCGAGCGCCTGGGCAAGGCCGATCCGCCGCTGCAGCCGCTGGTGCAACGGCTGGTCGAGGCGCTGGCGCGCGAGCCCGGCGACTGGCGCGAGGAAGTGCGCATCCAACGCGGCCAGCAGGAGCAGCGCCTGCTGCTGCGCGGCGCGCGCCTGCCCGGCGGCGATGGCGAGGTGGGTGGCCTGGTGCTGGTGTTCGACGACGAATCCGAATACGCCCGCGCCACGCGCGATTCGGCGTGGTCGGAAGTGGCGCGGCGCCTGGCGCACGAGATCAAGAATCCGCTGACGCCGATCCAGCTGGCCGCCGAACGCCTGCGCCGCAAGTTCCTCGAACGCCTGCCCGAAGCCGATCGCGAGATCCTCGATCGCTCCACGCATACCATCGTCGCCCAGGTCGAGGCGCTGAAGGCGATGGTCAACGCCTTCAGCGACTACGCGCGCCCGCCGCGGCTGGAACTCAAGCCGGTGCGTCTGTCCAAGGTCATGCGCGAAGTGGTCGATCTGTACACCGGCGAGGCCGCGCGCATCGACATCAACCTGCGCATCCCGGACGACGAACCACCGGTGCGCGCCGACATCGGCCGCGTGCGCCAGTTGCTGCACAACCTCCTGCGTAACGCCGAGGAAGCCCAGCCGGAAGGTCGCGCGCAGGTCGATGTCTCGCTGCACGGCGCCGCCGAGGGTAGCCGCAACTTCCTCGAACTGGATGTGCGCGACCACGGCCCGGGCATTCCCGACAGCCTGCGCGATCGCCTGTTCGAGCCGTACACGACGACCAAGACCAAGGGCACCGGCCTCGGGCTGGCGATCGTCAAGAAGATCGTCGAGGAACACGGCGGCCATATCCGCGTCGACAACATGAGCGACGGCGGCGCGCGCTTCAGGGTGCGCTTTCCGCTTTGCGAAGCATCGCGTGCAGCGGGCGCTCTACAACACCCGCCAAGGGCACGCAAGGGGGGGGCCAACCACCGCGCCGTGCGCTTGGGCACGAGGACGGTCGCCGTCACCGCCCCGCGCACATGTGCTCTCTGTGGGGGCGGGTTTCGGTCTTCCAAGCACCCCAAAGATGCGGTGGGCGCGTCCCACACACGCCCGCCATCGGCGCCATACTGCGGCCTTGACCCACCGTGATACTCGCCATGGCGCTGCCCAGTCTCGATCCCGATGCACCCGAATTCACCCGCCGTTTCGTCAACCTCGCCGATAGCCGGCTGGGCGCGCAGGCGCTGATTGCCAGCGACGATTTCTTCGCCGACAAGCAGCGCATGCTGAGTCCGCATCCGGCCGAGTTCATCCCCGGCAAGTACGACGACCACGGCAAGTGGATGGATGGCTGGGAAAGCCGGCGCAAGCGCGGTCCAGGCCACGACTGGTGCGTGGTACGGCTGGCGCGGCCGGGTAACATCTTCGGGGTCGATCTCGACACCAGCCACTTCACCGGCAATTTCCCGCCGGCGGCGTCGATCGAAGGCTGCGCTGCCGGGCGGGACGAACCCGCCGCCGACGCCAACTGGTTCCCGCTGCTGCCGGCGGTCAATCTGGGCGGCAATCGCCATCACTATTTCAGCCTCGACGGCGCGCGCCGCTGTACCCATGTGCGCGTCAATCTGTATCCCGATGGCGGGCTGGCGCGTCTGCGCCTGTACGGCACGCCCGAATACGATGCCGGCGCGGCCGACAACGATGGCCTGATCGACCTCGCTGCGGCGATGAACGGCGGCACCGTGGTCGCAGCCAACAATCAACACTTTGGCCTCGCCAGCAGCCTGCTGCTGCCCGGTCGCGGCGTCAACATGGGCGACGGCTGGGAAACCCGCCGCCGCCGCGAGCCCGGCAACGACTGGTGCATCGTCGCCCTCGCCCGTCCTGGCGTGCTCAGCGCCATCGAAGTCGACACCTGCCACTTCAAGGGCAACTTCCCGGATCGCTGCTCGCTGCAGGCGGCGCTGGTCGCCGGTGGCACGCCCGAATCGCTGGTCACCCAGTCGATGTTCTGGCCCGCGCTGCTGCCCGAGCAGAAGCTGCAGATGGACCACCAGCACTTCTTCCGCAGCGAGATCCTGCAGCACGGCGCGATCAGCCACGTGCGCTTCAACATCCATCCCGATGGCGGCGTGTCGCGGCTGCGGCTGCGCGGGAAGGTGGCGTGACAGCCGCCGGCTCGTCGGAAGTAGGCCGGGTACCCGCGGCCACTGAGCCCGATCAGGCGACGGGCCTGATCCGCGGGACGCCCGGCACGGCGATGCGAAGGTGCACATGCCGGAACTCAAGAGTCGACCCCTGACCCCGAAGCCTTTCGCCCCCTTCGGTGCCGTCATCGACGCCGCCGCCGCGCGCAAGGTGTTCGCGATCAACCGGGGAACCACCCAGCGCTACCACGCGCTGGCGACCGTCGACCTCGATGGTGGCCACGCCGCCATCAGCCTGGCACGCGCGCAGCCATTCGCCCCACCGCTGACCATTTCGATGCTGGAGCGGCATCCGCTCGGCACCCAGGCCTTCGTGCCGCTGAACGGGACACGCTGGGTGGTCGTGGTTGCCGACTCACCCGACGCCACGCCACGTGCCTTCCTCGCCGATCGCGGCCAGGGCGTGCAATACCATCGCGGCACCTGGCACCACCCGCTGCTCGCCCTCGATCAGGGCGGCGATTTTCTGATCGTCGATCGCGTTGGCGCGGGTGACAACTGCGAGGAGGTGCGTTTGGCGCAGAGCTGGGTGGTCGCTCCTGTGTAGGCGCGGCCTCGCGCCGGTGGCGCAATCGCGCAAGCGCGCCAGCACCGCCGTTGGTCCGCGCAGATTGGCGCAAGCGCGCCCTACACACAACCGTTGGTCCGGCAGGACTCGCAAGAATTTGCGAGGAGCGCGCTTGCGCGCGATGCCTTTGCCGGCTCAGCGCCCCGCATGCCAGCGCGCAATCGTCGCCCGCTCGGCCTCGCTCAGCTGGGTCAGATTGCCCGGCGGCATGATGCGCAGCACGACGACCTGCTGGTGGATCTTGTCGGCGCGAAGTTCGATGTCTTCCGCGGTTTCGAAAAATGCGCCCAACGGCGCGCTGGCCATCAGCGTCGGCTTGCGCGCATGGCACTGCACGCAGCGCTGCGCCAGGATCGCCTGGACCTGGGCATCGGTCGGCACCGACGGGCCATCGATTGCACCGATCGACGGATCCCCGATCACGGCGGGTTCCGGCTTGGGCGCCAGCCAGGCGAAAGTCGCCAGCAGGACCGCGCCGCCGGCCGCCAGCAGCCACCACGCCCGCCCGCCGCTGTGCCAGAGCACGAAGAACTGGCGGATCAGCGCACCGGCGGTCATGAACAGGGCGAGCACGATCCAGGCGTGCTGGTGCGCGTGCGCCGGGGCGTAGTGCAGCGACAACATCGCAAACACCACCGGCAAGGTGAAGTAGGTGTTGTGCACCGAGCGCTGCTTGCCGCGCTTGCCGGGCAGCGGATCGGGCACGCCACCCTGCGCCAGCGTCGCCACCATGCGCTTCTGGCCGGGAATGATGATGAAGAACACGTTGGCCGACATGATCGTCGCCAACGTCGCACCGACCAGCAGGAACGCGGCGCGCCCGGCGAACAGATGCGTGGCGAGGTAGCACAACGCCAGCACGAACAACGCCACGACGACGCCGAGCAGGCCATCACGAAAGCCGACCAGACGACAGGCCAGGTCGTAGACCAGATAGCCGGCGGCGAGGAAAGCAACCGCTGCGGCGATGGCCAGCGGCGGCGTCAGTGCCGCCACCGCCGGGTCGATCAGGTAGATGTTCGGCTGCGCCAGGTAGAGGATCGACAACAGGGCAAAGCCGCTGAGCCAGGTGGTGTAGGACTTCCACTTGGACCAGTGCAGGTCCTCCGGCATGTGCGCCGGCGCCACCAGGTATTTCTGCTTGTGATAGAAGCCGCCGCCGTGGACCGACCAGAGTTCGCCGAATACGCCGGGCACCGGGGCCTTCGCCGGCTTCAACGAGCGATCCAGCATGACGAAATAAAACGACTCGCCGATCCACGCGATCGCCGCGACCACATGCAACCAGCGCAGCAGGAAGGTAGCTGCCTCGATCCAGAAATCCGCCACGGTCAACTACCTCGGTAGGTGCTGTAGCTGTAGGGCGATACCAGCAGCGGCACGTGGTAGTGCGCGCTGGCGTCGGCGATGCCGAAGCGCAGCGTCACCACGTCGACGAAGCGCGGTTGCGGCAGATCCAGGCCCAGCGCGGCGTAATAGTCGCCCACCGCGAAGTCGAGTTCGTAAACACCTGTCTGCAACGCGGCATCGGCCAGCAACGGCGCATCGCAACGGCCATCCGCGTTGGTCCGGCGCTGCTCGATCAACTGCCGGGTTCCGGCCGCCACCCGATACAGCTGGAGTTCGATGCCCGCGCCGGGTCGCCCGTGCGCAGTGTCGAGAACGTGGGTGGTCAATCGGCCCATATGCAGTTTCGGTTTCTGTCGGCCGCTTAGTTTACCCATGCTTGACTGCGGTCAGTGCGCGTCGATCCTGCCGCAATCGAAGATGGTCGCATTCGCATCAGCCTGGAATCGCCATGAGCGCTCCGCTTGCTTCTACCCCGGCTTTCAATGCCGCCGAACTGGCGCGCGTGGTTGCCGCCGCGCCGCATCGATTGTTGTTCTTTGGCGGTGCCACGGCCGTGCTGCTGTCGATGAGCTGGTGGGCACTGGTGCTGGTCGGCCAGCGCAGCGGCGCGGCGGCCATGCCCTTGCCGCTGTTGCCGGCCGGTTGGGCGCATGCGATCGGCATGCAGTACCAGGCGCTGCCGATGTTCATGTTCGGTTTCCTGCTCACAGTCTTTCCGCGCTGGATGGGTCTCAAGGCCTACACGCGCTGGCACTATCTGCCGGTTGGCGGCAGTCTGCTGGCGGGCTACCTGCTGTTGCATGCCGGTCTGCTCGGGGCGCCGGTGCTGGTGCATGTGGGTCTGGTGCTGAGCATCGTCGGCTGGGGCGTGGGCCTGACGCTGCTGCTCAAGCTGCTGTGGCAGGACGGCGGCAAGACGTACCACGCGATCGCCTGCTGGTGTGCGCTGGCCTTCGGTTTTGTCGGCTTGCTGATGAGCGCGCGCTATCTGCACGGCGGCGATGCGCGACTGGTCTTCGGCGCGATCAAGATCGGCACCTTTGGCCTGTTGCTGCCGGTTTACCTGACGGTGTGCCACCGCATGCTGCCGTTCTTCTCGCAGGCGGTGATTCCCGGCTATCGCGTCTATCGGCCCGGCTGGCTGCTCGGATTGCTGCTGGCGCTGATCTTCACCCACCTGCTGCTGGAGCTGGCGCACGCCTACACCTGGCTGTGGCTGGTCGACGCACCGCTCGCGGTGCTCTGCGCCTGGCTGTCGTGGCGCTGGCAATTGTGGGCGGCGCGCAAGGTGCGCCTGCTGTTCGCGCTGCATCTGGGCTTTGCCTGGCTCAGCGTCGCTTTTGCGCTGTACACGCTGCAGAGTGCCTGGTTCGCCGCCAGCGGCGATTTCATCCTCGCCCGTGCGCCGGTGCACGCGCTGACGGTGGGTTTCTTCGGCAGTCTGCTGGTGGCGATGGTCACGCGCGTCACCCAGGGGCATTCCGGCCGGCCGCTGGAGATGGGACGGATTCCGTGGCTGTGCTTCTGGCTGTTGCAGGGAGTGGCGGTGCTGCGAATCGCCGCCGAATTGCTGCCAGACACGCCAGGTTGGCTGGCGCTGGCGGCGGTCGGCTGGGTGGCGGCTTTCCTGCCCTGGACGTTGCGCTCGGCCTGGATCTACCTGACGCCGCGGGCGGATGGGCAGCCGGGATGATGTGGGCCGCAGCCTGGCTCTCATGGAGTGCCGCGGCCGGTGCGCTTGTTCGCGCATCGAACCCGCAAGTCGTAGGTCACGTTGCCCGCGTTGCGGGCTACGTGACAGGCCTCCGGGGTCACGTAGGCCTGGCCAACGTGACCTACGTCAATGACTTAGGTCTGTTCGTGGCGCTCGCCGCGGGTCGCCGCAAGCCACCGCCCGATTCGCGCTGTTGCAGAACCCGATAGCCGTCCAGCAACAGCGAGCGCAAGCGGTCGATGGCGTGGTCGAGGCCAGGATCGGGGCGGACGCGCCGCGCCTGCTCGATCGCATGGGCGGCGCTGTCCAGCGCGCTCAGGTAGAAGTGCAACTGTTCGGTGGCAGTGGTCATCGGCGAGTCCGGACAAGGGCGGCGACACATGGTCGTCGGCCCGGGCCGCCGCTGTCCTTGACTGCCGTCAGGTGGAATCACGACCAGCGTCCGCTGCCGGCATAGAATCGCGACGCCGGATCATCACCTGCGCCGGTCGTGGCTTCCCGCAGAATCGGCTCATCCAGACGCCAGAACGGAATTCAGACAATTGACTAAGAATGTCCTAATTCGGCGACGCCAAGCTGTGTGGTTGGCGAATCCCGATTGCGTTGAATGAGTGCGTTTGTCGCTGGGCCTGCGCCCACCAGTCCGATAGTCCCGCCGGCCTTTCACCGGGCGACCGCGCTGACGCTGCTGCTGGCCATGTTGCTGGCACTGTCCTTCCAGGGCGTGCGCGGCCTGTGGGGTCCGGACGAAGGCCGCTACAGCAATATCGCGCTGCAGATGGTCGAATCGGGCGACTGGGTGACGCCGCGGCGGCATCCCGAGCACACCCACTTTGCCAAGCCACCGATGGCTTACTGGGCGATCGCCGCCAGCGTCAGTGTGTTCGGCGAGAACGAATTCGCTCTGCGCCTGCCCAATGGCCTGTCGCTGCTGGCGACGGTTGGCTTGCTGATCCTGCTCGGGCGGCGACTGGTGCCGGCAGCGCCGTGGCTGCCCGGACTGATCTTCGCCACCAGCTTCGTGCCGTTTGCGGCGGCCAACCTGATCAACACCGACTACCTTTTGACGCTGTTCGAGACGCTCGCGGTATATGGCTTCGTGCGCCTGTGGCAGGCCAGCGACGCGCGCGAGGCGCGGCGTGGCCGGCTGTGGTTGTGGTTCGGACTGGCGCTGGCCTTCATGACCAAGGGTCCGCCCGGGCTGCTGCCGCTGCTGCCGATGTTGCTGTTCACGCGCACGCTGCCTGCGCCGCGACCGGCGCTGCTCGAAGTCCGCGCGCTGATCCTGTTCCTGATCGTCGCGCTGCCCTGGTACCTCGCCGTGATGGTCGCCAATCCCGGCCTGCTCGACTATTTCATTGGCTACGAGGTGGTCGGGCGCGTGTTCACCGACGTGCACGACCGCAATTCCGGCTGGTTCGGCGCCATCGAAGCCTACCTGCCGGTGTTGCTGCTGGGCATGCTGCCGTGGTCGCCGATCCTGCTGCCGCGTTTTCGCGCCCTGTGGCGCCAGCGCCGTGCGCTGCGCGGGTGGTGGCAGGCGCGCGCGATCGAGGATCGCTGGCTGTTGATCTGGTTCACGCTGCCGCTGCTGGTGTTCGTGTTTGCGCGCTCGCGACTGCCGCTGTACATCCTGCCCTTGCTGGTGCCCGCGGCGTTGCTGATTGCGCGCCGTTGGCGGGTGCAGGACAAGCAACAGCTGCGCCGCATCGTACTCACCGCGGCAATCAGCGCGGTGGCGCTGCTGGGGCTGAAACTGGGTGTGCCGCTGCTGTTGCCGCATGCCAAGGACACGCGCGAACTGGCCGCGGCGCTGCGCCAGCAATGGCCCGATCCGGGCGAGATCGTGTTCATCGAGGAGTCGCCACTGTACGGGCTGCGCTTCTACCTCGGCGTGCCGGTCGAACGCGTCACCCTGCTGCAGCGCAATGACCCGGCCTTCGACAGCACGATGGCCGAGGAACTGGCCGAGAACGAATCCCGCGTGTTCGTTGCCCGCGACATTCGCCTCGATTTCATCGCCAAAGGACTCGCTCCGCTGGGTTACCGCTTCGTGCCCGAACTGCGCGTCGAACGCTACGTGATGGGGCGGGTCGAGAAGCTGCCGTAAGGCGTGCGGCACAGTGGCGACGTCATTTGGAGTGCGGTGGCTTGCCACCGCTCTGGTTTCCTGAACGCCCGTAAATGATCCGGCCGGCAGGGCGATCCAGATGACACATCGATCCGCGGAATCTTCGCCGCAGGCGAAGGTTCCGCCCTACGACCCCTACGCGTCAGGTTTCCGCCGCCGTCACGATCTGCCCCAGTTTGCCGCGCGCGCCGAGAAGCGCTCGTAATGCGCGCCCAGCAGCTGTCTGAGCTCGTTTTCCTCGACATAGCCGATCGAGCGCCGGTATTCGCCCTTGGCCGCGGTGATGCGCGCCTGCAGCGCCATCACGCGCTCTTCGGTGTCGACGCGCTCGGCGGTGGCGTTGGGGTGTTCGCGGCGATAGCGCTCGATGCGTTCGCGATGGCGCGCATGCACGACGGCAGGCGCAGTGTCGGTCACCAGGGCGGTCAGGTCGACTTTGCCGCGGTAGGCAAACGGGCTGGTGGTGCCGGCGTTGTTGGTCACCAGGAAGCCGCCGTCGTCGAAGGCCGTCTCCAGTTCGACCACCGCCGGCCGCTGCCATTTGCCGCTCAGTTTCAGCAACAGAAAGGCAATCCAGCCCGGCCATTTGGGTTCGATGCGGTAACTGGCGCCGCAGGTGATGCCGTCGCCAGCGGCATAGATTCGGACCAGGGTCGGCCGGCCGAGCTGTGCCGCCAGATGCATCGGTTCGTAGTCGCCGATCACGCGGAACCCTTGCGCACCGAGCGCACTGGTGACGCGCTCGGCGTGTTCGCGCATGAACTTCGGATAGCTGGCGAGTTCGCTGGGCGCGTACTCCGGCTGCGGCTCATGGGCGAGCGCATAGATTTTCCAGGCGATATCGATGGCAATCGCATCGTCCGGATGGTCGCTGACGAATTGCGCCAGCGCTTGCTCCAGACTCATGCCCGAGCGCACGCCCGCAGCCGCGCTCTTGACCATCGACGCCGCGATGTCGTGACCGAGCGTGGCGCGTTCGCTGGCGTCGGCGCTGGCCAGCACGTCTTCCAGCACCCTGGCCATCTGCTCGCGCTCGCCGCGGCCGCCGTCGAGCGAGCGCGCACGCAGATCCTCGATCACCGCGCGCCGCGGGTCATCGGTGGGGGTGACCGACAACACCGCGTCGTAGGCCGCCAGCGCGTGGTCGTGCTCGCCGAGGTCGTGCAGCACATCGGCCAGGCGCAGGCGCACGCGCGGATCGTTCTTCAGCGACAGCGAACACAGAAAGTCGGCCCGGGCCAGCTCCAGCTTGCTGCGCGAGTAGCGCTGCCCGGCGAAGGTGCGGATGGTGTCCGCGTCATCCGCGCCGTCGTCGCCGAAGCCGGCCATGGCCTCGCGCCGACGCCATTGTCCGCGCAAGGCATAGGCCTCGGGCTGATTGGGGTCCAGTTGCAGCGCTTGGGTCAATGCCGCTTGCGCCTCCGCCCGGCGATCGCCGTCGCCGAGCATCTGCGCCAGCAGCAGATGCGCGCGTGCCAGCCCGGGGTCGAGTTCCAGCGCCCGTCGCAGGTCCGATTCCGGATAGTTGCCGTCGGCGTCGCTGGCGCTGAGCTCGGCGCGCATCAGCCAGGCCGGTGCGTAGTCCGGCTTCAGCTCGATCAGCCGCTTGACCGCGGCGAGCGCTTCGGCATCGCTGTGCATCGCCTTGAGCGTACGCGCCCGGTGCCAGTGCAAGGGCGCATGATCCGGATGCTCGTCGATCAGCGCGTCGATCAACGCCAGCGCGGTATCGATATCGCCGTCGCGAAAGGCCTGCGCAAAGCGCTCGATGCGCTCGCGTGCGTTCGATTGCGTCATGTCGTCCCCCTGGGCAACGCCTGCGAGGATAGCGCGCCTGGAAAGAGCTTGTCCGCAAAGGGAGCGGATTTCTTGGCGGCCGCAGAAAACGCACAACGCAAAGGACGCAAAGGAAGGCAAGAACCTCCAGCTGGCCGAGGGTGGCGGAAAGTCACGCGCGGACCCCAGCCCATGACGATTTTCCCCTCTCGCCTTTGCGTCCTTTGCGGACAAATGTCTTTTTGCCGCACCACGCAACCTCCTCCACTCGCACTCTCGACACGATCGGGATTAACCTCGGGGACTTCGTTCTGCTGAGGAATGGCCCCGATGTTCGACTTGTCCGCGCGTGCCCAGGAGATCCGTGAGCGCCTGATCGTGTTCATGCGCGAGGTGGTGGCGCCCGGCGAGCACGAATACCACGCCGCGGTGGCCGAGCCCGGCCAGCGCTGGCTGATTCCGCCCGTGATGGAAGAGATGAAGCGCAAGGCGCGCGCCGCCGGCTTGTGGAACCTGTTCCTGCCCGACAGCCGCCACGGCGCCGGACTGACCAACCTCGACTACGCGCGCATGGCCGAGATCATGGGCCGCTCGTTGATCGCTTCGGAGGTGTTCAACTGCTCGGCGCCGGACACCGGCAACATGGAAGTGCTGCACATGTACGGCAACGAATTCCAGAAGCGCCAGTGGCTGGATCCCTTGCTGGCGGGCGAGATCCGCTCCGGCTTCGCGATGACCGAGCCGGATGTGGCTTCATCGGACGCCACCAATATTCGTTGCCGCATCCTGCGCGAGGGCGACCAGTACCGCATCAGCGGCAAGAAGTGGTGGACCACCGGCGCCATGGACCCGCGCTGCAAGTTCTTCATCGTCATGGGCGAAACCAACCCCGAGGCCAAGCCGTACGCGCGCCAGTCGATGGTCATCGTGCCACGCGACACGCCGGGGGTGCGCATCGTGCGTCCCTTGCATGTGTTTGGCTTCGACGATGCCCCCTGCGGTCACGCCGAACTGGCCTTTGACGATGTCCATGTGCCGCTGGGCAATCTGATCTATGGCGAGGGCAAGGGCTTCGAGATTGCCCAGGGGCGCCTCGGCCCCGGCCGGGTACACCATTGCATGCGCCTGATCGGTCTGGCCGAACGCGCGCTGGAAGCGATGGTCGCGCGCGCCAAGTCGCGCATCGTTTTCGGTCACCCGATCGCCCGGCACGGCATGGCGCAGGAGGCGATCGCACTCAGTCGCTGCGAGATCGAGCAGGCGCGCCTGCTGACATTGTCGACCGCGGCGGCGCTGGACAAGCTCGGCACCCGCGGCGCGCGCGATCGCGTCGCGATGATCAAGGTGGTGGTGCCGCGCATGGCCTGCCAGGTGATCGACCGCGCGATCCAGATCCACGGCGGCGCCGGCCTGTGCGAGGACAGCTTCCTCGGCCAGGCCTACGCCGGCGCACGCTCGCTGCGCATCGCCGACGGCCCGGACGAGGTGCACATCATGACCTTGTCGAAGATGGAGTGCGAAAGGGCGGTGGTGTAGATCCTGCGCGGGACCGGCTCTGGTAGGCCGGTGTACGGCGCGCGCAGCCGAAAATTCACCGGCCGGTTCATGCCTGCGGCAGCACTTCTGGTGAACGCGCTGCGCGCGTACACCGGGGCGGCTACAATGCATACTTCTGCGGAGCATCTGCCGCCCTACTGGCACACCGTCTGCTGCGGCCCGGCGTAGACCAGGCGCTCGATGGCTTTTTGCTGACTGACGCCATCCAGCGTGTAGCTGAACGTGCCGCGTTCGCCGTCGCTGAAGCTCAAGGCTGCGCTGCCGACCTCCGGCACCGGGAAGCTGGTGGCCAGTCCACCGTTGATCTGCAGGAAGGGCGTACCGGCGTTCGGCCGGTTGAGCGCACCGGCGTAGCGGCCGTCGGCCTGGCGGCTGAGCACCGCGGTCAGCCACATCGGCTTGCCGTCGCTGGCGTAGGTGTACCAGGCCACGAAGATCAGCTTGCCGGCCTCGGTCAGGTGCAGGCCCCAGCCGGATTCGGCCGGGTTCCACCACAGGTCGGTGTGGTTGCTGGCGCCGGCGCGGCTGCCGCTGACGAACTGGCAGGCGGGAATCGGGCCGGGCGCGACGCGTTGCAGGGTCTTGCTCTGGCTGACGTTGTCGACCGTGTAATCAAAGCGCAGCTGACCGCTGTCCTGGAGGCTGAAGCGTGAGCTGCCGACGATCGTCCCGGGTTGATTGGCCGGGGCGCCGTTGATCTGCGCAAACGGCGTGCCGGTGAATCGATACACGTCGCCCGTATAGCTGCCGTCGGCCTGGCGCGCGGCGCCGGAGATCAACATCCACGCCGGGCGGCCGCTGGCGTCGTAGGTGTACCAGGCGGGCGCCAGCACCGTGCCCTGGTGCGCCAGCGACAGGCCCCAGCCATCTTCGCCCGCGGCGGTCCACAGACCGGTCAGGTTGGGCTGGCTCGCCGCGCGCGGCAACGGCCACACCCAGGCCCCGCGCGAGCGCGTGAACACCGCCATCGTGGTGAAACCGCGGTCGATCGCGATGTCCCAGATCATCGCCCGCGGCAGACCAAGGAAACGCTGCCAGATCGGCTGGGTGGCTTCGACATTGTCGGTGTAGTACAGGCCCCAGTCGGTGCCGACAAAAACCTGGCGCGGCAACCAGGGATTGACCACCACGACGTTGGCCGGCACATCGGGCAGATTGCCGCTGACATCGCGCCAGCTGAAGCTGCTGCAGTCGGCATTGCAGCGCACCTGGTAGACATGCCCCGGCGTCGTCGGGGTGTTGGCGCCAAAACCGGCCACCGCGGCATAGCCGATGGTCGGCGTCTGTGGATCGGTCGCCACACCGAGGATCGAGCGATTGGGCAGCACGGCGTTGTTGCCGGTCACGTTGACCCAGCTGGCAGCCCCGGTTCCGAGGCCGAATCCGAACCAGACATTGCCGTCGAGCGTGCCGACCATCGCCACCCGGCGGGTCGATACGGCAAAACGGATCGACTGGATCACCGAGCGGTTGTCGCTGCCGACGATCAGATTGTTCTTGGTCAGGTCCGGGCTGATCGCACTCCAGCGTGCCGCCGCGCTGGCGCCACTGGCGCCATTGGTGCTCTCCCAGACGCGATAGGTCCCGGCGATCAGATGGTTGCAGCCGGCGTTGCCGGCGCAGCCGCTGTCGGCCACCGCGGTGTCGCCGTACTTGTAGAGATCGAAGGGCATCAGGAAGCTCTTGCGATCACCGGTGGTCTCGCCCGGTCCCCAGGGGCCGGAGGCGTTCACTTCGGGCGCGTTGGCGCCGTTGATGCTGGCGACGATATCGCCGCGTTGGCTGGACATGTAGACGCGCTGGGCGAACACCGGCTCGATGCGCGTGGTGATGCCGTCGCCGCCGTAGATGTGCTGCCACACATCGGCCACCGCCGGGTCGCCGAACTGGACCAGGGACGAAGTACCGTTGTCCTGGGCGCCGCCGATCACCACGCGCGGGTTGGCGCTGGCGAAGTTGGCGATGAGATCGCCCGAATAGAACTCGATGCTGTTGATGCTGAGGTTGAGCGGCGTGTATCTGGGTCTGGGCAAGCTTGCTTCATCGGTGTAATAGACACCGCCGTCATTGCCGATCAGCAGGCGATTGGGATCGCCACCGACAAAGGCGCGCGCGTGCTGGTCGATATGCACGGTCGCGTTGTCGTTGCTGCACAACTGATTGCTGAAGGTGGCGGCGCCGTCGGTCGAGCGATACAGCCACCAGGCGCTCAGCACGACGTCGTCGACATTGCTCGGCGACACCGTGATGCCGGCGTTGTACCAGTTCTGCGTGCCCGGCTCGCAGCCGCTGAATTGCGCCGGCGTGGCGCGCGCCTGCCAGCTGTTGCCGGCGTCGCTGCTGCGCCACAGGCCGATGATGCTGAAGCTCTGCGGGTCGATCGCCTCGGCGTACAGGATGTTCGGGTCCTGCGGCGCGGCGGCAATCTCGATGCGGCCGATCGGGCCGAAGGCGATGCCGGCGCCGGTGTTTGCCGGCCAACCGTTGTCCGGCCGCGAGATCAGCTGCCAGCCGACCGGGCAGCCAGCGGCCGGCATCGGCGCACGGTAGATGCCGTTGGCGCCGTTGCGGTCCAGATCCGGCTGCACCGGCGTCGCCGAGCCGCGCGTGCCGACCGCCGCGACCAGCGTGGTGCTGCCGGCGAAGTTCAGCGCCAAAAGGCCGGTGATGTCCTGGCGGTGCGGATTGGCGCTGCTCGGGCCATAGGGATTGGTCAGACACGGTCCGGTCCAGCTGCTGCCCGCGTCGTAGGAGAAATACAGGCCGGTCTTGGTGCCGACCGCGAGCTTGCGCGAGTTGTTGGGGTCGACCGCCACCTTGCCAACCGCCTGGTACTGCGAAAATGTCGACAACGCGGCCGGATAGTTGGGCACGAACACATCCCGGCCGAGGACCTCCCAGCTGTCGCCGCCATCGACGCTCTTGAGCACGCCGGCGGCACCGAAGGCCCAGGTGCCAAAGCGCAGATCGCCGGTGCCGGCGTAGATCACGTCCGGGTTGTTGGGGTCGATCTCCAGGTCGCCGATGGCGATCGACTCGATGTCCGCATCGTCGGTCACCGGCTCCCAGGTGGTCGCCGCCGAACAGCAGTTCTCGCTGCGCCAGACCCCGCCGCCATCGCTGGCGGCAAATGCGCGATAGGAATTGGGATCGCCGGGAATCAGCGGCTGCGGCGACACCACGATGTCATTGATGCGGCCGGCATTGAGATCGAGGCCGTCCTGGATCGGCTGCGGACCGAGCGGCGTAAAGCCGTTCGGATCGAGCGCGTCGGTGTCCTTCAGGTGAGCAAAATCCCCGACGGGCATGGCCTTCGCCAGTTGCCGGTCCTGCACCCGCGCCGCTTCCAGCCAGCGCGGATCGAAGCGCCCGGTGGGGTAGGTGTAGACGCTGGCGAGGAACTCGCCGATCGGTACCCCCCGCGGGTCCTTGACCGGCTGCGGGGCGGGTTCGAAGGCCGCGGTCGGCATCGAAGTGCACGCGGCCAGCAGCAGGACGAGCGGGAGGATGAGCAGGCGTGGCGACATGCGGGCACCGACAGATTCCAGTCTGCGGCCAGTCTGGCATTGCCGACGGTCGTCGGAAAGTGAGGGTGCACAGCTGTTCAGCAGAGCATCGCGCGCAAGCGCGCTCCTACAATCCTCGCGTGGACCTACGGATAATTTGTAGGAGCGCGCTCGCGCGCGATGCTTTGCTTCTACCGACCGCGCTCCAACGCCAGCTCGCCCTCCACCTCCGGCTCGACCTGGCGCACATTGCTGCGCACCCCACGGCCGGGCCACAGCACCAGCGCCACACCGGCCAGCACCAGCACGCTGGCGACGATCGCCGCTGCCGGTATGCGCTCGCCGAGGATACACGCGCCAAGCGCCATCGCCACCACCGGATTGACCAGTGAATAGGTCGCCACTGCCGGCGTCGGTACCTTGGTCACCAGCCACAGGTAAGCGCTGGAGGCGATCACGCTGCCGAACACCGCCATGTAGAGGAAGGTCCACAGCGCGGTCGGCGTGAAATCGGCCAGCTGCACCTGCTGCCACTCTCCGGCGACCAGCGCACACAGTGCCTGGGCCACGGCGCCGGCAATCATCTGCGCGCAGGAGAAGGCGCCGACCTGACCCGGTTTGACCGCACTGCGCTGCACCAGCGTGCCGATCGACCAGGCGAAGGTGGCGAGCAGGATCGACAAGGTCGGCAAGATGCCGCCGCTGCCATCGAAACGCCGCGTCTGCGACACGATCAGCACCACCCCGGCCAGTCCGACCACGCTGCCGACCAGGTCCTTCAGGCCCGGTTTGCGCCTGGCGAAGCCTACGGTATCGAAGAACAGGATCCACAACGGCAGCGCCGCGACCAGCAGCGCGGTGATGCCCGAGGGCACCGTCTGCTGGCCCCAGATCACCAGCCCGTTGCCGAAACCCGACAGCAGCACGCCGGCGATGATCGCCTGCTTCCACGGCACTTCGCGCAAGGGATTGGCGCCGCGCAGGCGCAGCAGCACGAACATGATGCTCGCCGCCAGCGCGAAGCGGATCGCACCGCTGGCAAACGGTGGCAGCGTGCGCAGCAGCACCGCCAATCCGAGGTAAGTGGTGCCCCACACCAGATAGATCGTGGCGAAGGCGGCGACAATCGGCAGCAGCGCTTTTCTGTTCATGGATACAGGCTAGGCGCGCCCGACTGTGTCGGTACAGATGCAGTCGATATGAGATTTGTCTGGTACAGTTAGAACTGTTCAGGAACGCGGTCGTGCGCATTGAATCGTTCTGCCTCCATGCGGGGAGAAGGGACGAAGCCACGGCGCCGCCGGCTGTTACTCACCACTCACTACTCACCATTCACTGCTTTCATGTCCACCGAACCCCTCTACGAAGCCGTCGCCGCGCGCTTGCGCGAGAGCATCCACGCCGGTGCGCTCGGCGATGGCGAACGCGTACCCTCGGTGCGCGTGATGAGCCGCCAGGTCGGCGTCAGCATCGGCACCGTGGTCCAGGCCTACCAGCAACTGGAAGCGCAAGGCGTGATCGTCGCCCGGCCGCAGAGCGGCTATTACGTGCGCCGCGCGCAGTTGCCGGGCATCGCGCTCAAGCGCAGCCGGGCGACGCCGAAGCCGCGGCCGCCCTCGCGCAACCTGCTCGATCAGGTCATCGCGCTGTACGCCCGCGACGATCTGGTGCCGCTGCACGTGGCGATCCCCTCGCCGACGCTGCTGCCGACCGCGCGCGTGGCCGAGGTCTCGCGCGATCTGCTGCGGCGCGCGCCGGAGCGGCTGTATGGCTATGTGCAGTCGGCCGGACTGCCGGCGCTGCGCCAGGCGATTGCGCGGCGGCTGGTCCTGGCAGGCGTCGATGTCGAGGCCGACGACGTGGTGGTCACCGCCGGTGCGCTGGAGGCGATCACGCTGTCGCTGCAGGCGATCTGCAAGCCCGGCGATGCGGTGCTGGTCGAAAGCCCGACCTACTACGGACTGCTGCAAGCGATTGCCGCACTCGGCCTCAAGGTGGTCGAAATCCCGGTGTGCTGCGACGACGGCCTCGATCTGGAATGCGCGCTCAAGGCGCTGGCGACACAGCCGATCCGCGCCGCGGTGCTGATTCCGAGTTTCTCCAATCCCAGCGGCTCGCTGATGCCGGCCGCGGCTCGGCGCACGCTGGCGCAGGCTTGCGCACGACTGGGCGTCCCGGTGATCGAGGACGACGTCTACGGCGAACTGGCTTTCGACGGCAGCCGCCCGGTACCGCTGATGGCCTTCGACGAAGCCGACAACGTGATCCTGTGCGGTTCGGCATCGAAGATCATCGGCCCCGGACTGCGCATCGGTTGGGCGGTCAGCCCGCGCTGGCGCGAGGCGCTGCTGCGTGCCAAGGCCTTCACCTCGATTGCCGCGTCGACACTGTCGCAGCACGTCACCGCCGAACTGCTGACCGGCGCCAACCTGGAGCGTCCCTTGCGCCGCCTGCGCGGCGAGATCGCGGCGAACGTCGGGCGTTTCCGCGGCGCCATCGCGCGCCATTGGCCACGCGGCACCTGCGTCTCGCAGCCGCGCGGCGGCCTGGTGCTGTGGGTGCGGCTGCCCGCCGGGTTCGACGGACAAACGCTGTTCGAACGCGCCAGCGAAGTCGGCATCGGCATCGTTCCGGGCAACCTGTTTTCGGCCAGTGGCGCCCATCGCGATTGCGTGCGCCTGAGCTGTGCGGTGCTCTGGGAACCGCGCATCGAACAGGCGCTGGCCCAACTCGGCCGCCTCGCCCATGGCTGAACCGCTGCGCAGCTTCGCGCCCTTGCTGCCACCGGGAACGCCGAGCCCCAATTCGGCACGCATCCTGGTGCTCGGCAGCATGCCCGGCCGCACCTCGCTGGATGCGCAGCAGTACTACGCGCATCCGCGCAACGCCTTCTGGCCGATCGTCGCCGCCCATTGCGGCATCGACCCGGCCAGCGACTACCCGACGCGCGTGCAGGCCGTGCTGGACGCAGGAATCGCGCTGTGGGATGTCCTGGCGCAGTGTCGTCGGCCCGGCAGCCTGGACAGCGCGATCGAACTTGCCGAGGCCCAGCCCAATGCCATCGCCGAACTGCTCGATGCGCATCCGACGATCACCCGCGTGTGTTGCAACGGCGCGGAGGCGGCGCGCCTGTATCGGCGTTTCGGCTTGCCGGGCGCGCCGCGCGTGGAGTTGATCCAGCTGCCGTCGACCAGCCCGGCGCACGCCGGCATGCCGCTGGCGGAGAAGATGCGGCGCTGGCATGCGGCGCTGGTGTAGCGGTGCGTGCATGAGGTAGCCCGGTGTACGCGCGTCAGCGCACGGAGCGCGCTGGCGCGGTGAATCGCTGCGCGATAGCCCCCGCCACGATCTTGGTAGGAGCGACGCACGTCGCGACCAGCGCATCGGCCGCCGGTCGCGACGTACACCTCGCTCCTACATCCCCGCATCCAGCTCGCGCTGCAAAAAGGCCTTGGCGGTGCGCGTGTCGCGCACGATGGTCGGCACCGACACCTGCAGCAGCGCGGCCAGATCCTCGACTTCCATGCCGACGAAAAAGCGCATTTCGATGACGGTGGCGAGGCGCGGATCGAGCGCGCCGAGCTTGGCCAAGGCCGCATCGATGGCGACCAGGCGTTCGGCCTGGGCGTCGACCGGCAGGGCGGCGGCTTCGAGATCGTCGAGCGACACATGGTCGGCGCCGGCGCCGCGACGCTCGGCCAGGCGCGCGCGGGCGTAGTCGACCACCACCTGGCGCATCGCCCGCGCCGCGGTGGCGAAAAAGTGCTGGCGGCTTTCGTAGTCGGTGTCGACACCGGCGGCAAACAGCTTCAGATAGGCCTCGTTCACCAGCGCGCGCGTGTTCAGCGTGCCGCCGCGCTGGTGGCGGCCGAGTTCCGCGCGCGCCAGACGCACCAGGTCGGCGTAGATCTGGTCGAGCACGCGGGAGCGCGCCGCCGGGTCGCCGGCTGCCTGGGCCATCTGTTGGGTCAATCCGGAGCCGCTCATGATGGGTCCGTGTCGCAGGATTGGCGCCACGCTATCACGTTTGGTCACACCACCAACCGCAGGCGCTCCGGTGCAATGCCGATCTCGCAGCGCTGTCCGGTCAGGAACTGCACACGGTCGCTCTCGATGCCGTCGGCAAAGATCACCCCGCCCTCGTCCATCTCCGATTCCAGCTGCAATCGGGTGTCGTCGATGAGATAGCCGAAATTGACGCTGGTCCCGGTGACCACACTGGGGAAGGGCTCGCGCACGAACCAGGCCAGGCGCGCATCGGCGGCAACCGGCAGCGGGTGTTCCAGGTGCCGCTGCTCGGCGATCGAGCGCGCCCAGCCGGTGCAGCCGGTGCCGGTGGCGACGATCACGCCGGACGAGGAATGACGCTCCTTCAGCGCGCCGAAGGTGATCCGGTAGCGCGCCGACTGGTGGCTGGCGTGGCCGACGAAGATCTCGTTGAGCGAACGCAGCTCCTGGCCATCCTCGCGCCGCGCCAGCGCCATGCAGCGCTCCTGGATGGTGAACGCCGCGTCCTTGCCGCGCGGCTGGCAGGCGAACAGCAACAGCGGCATGGCGAACTTCGCCGGATGCCGGCAGAGCACCCCGTCGTATTCGCCGGGATCGGGATTGATGCCGATGACCAGTTGTCCACGCAGGTACTTGGCGACATTCGGCACCAGCCCGTCCTGGCCGACGATGACCACCAGATCGTCCGGCGCGAACAGGAAACGATCGAGATCCTCGCGGTCGATGCGCACTCGCCGCTGGTGCGCGGGAATCGCCTGCTGCACCTCACCCAGCGCCGCATACAGCTTGTCATGCACACCCTGCGCCCAGCCGAGATCCTGGCCGCGCGAACGCAAATAGAACTCGACCTGCCCGCGCGTGCCGAAGCGCTCCAGCAGCGACTCCAGCGGCGTGCGCCGGGTGACCAGGACGATGCGGGGAGGGAGGTGGTCATGCGCTTGGACCACCCTTGATTGGGGACGCAAAGGACGCAAAGTGCGCAAAGGACGCAAATAGAGCGAATCGAATGGCCGGCCGCTGCAGCGGCTGGCCGGGCCAGGCCGCACGGCAGATCTCATGCCGGCGCCCTTTGCGTCCACCATCTGAGCCCGGTTCCACCTAAGGCGCCGCCCGATCGCGCAGAAACTGCGTCAGGCTCTGGCCGATCAAATCCGGGGTGACGTTGAGGTGGCCGATCGACTGCAGTTTCCCAGCGAGTTGCCCCAGCGCCATCGCGGTGGCGGCGGCGGGCGGGGTCTGCGCCCAGATCTCGTGCTGGCGCTGCATCGCGGCGGCCTGTTGTTCGGCCAGCAGGGTCTGCGCTGCGGCCTGTGCCTTGGCGTTGATCTCGGTCTGCAGCGCCGCCGCTTCGGTCTGCAGCCGTGAGCGCTCGATCGCGCCTTCGATCTGGGTGCGCTGGCTGGCGGCTTCCTGCTGCACCTGCAGCAGCGCGTTTTCGCCGCGCTTCTGGATCAGTTCCTGCTGCCGGCGCTCCAGTTCCAGCTCGGTGGCCAGCTCGTTTTCCTTGATCGCGCGTTCCTTTTCGACGGCCTGCGCGCGGCGCTGGAACTGCGCCTCGTCGGCGCGCGCCTGCACCGCCTCGCGCATCGGCGTGCCCAGCGCCTTCTCCAGCTCGGCGCTGGGGACGATCTGATCGATCACCAGATTGACCAGCTGCAGGCCCATCGCGGCAATTTCCGGATCGCTGGTGAGCGCGCGCGAGACCGCCTCGCGCACCTGCTCGGAGCCATTGCGCAGCACCATCTCCAGCGACTGCGCCGAGATCAGCTTGCGCACCACCGGCAGCGCGCGCTGCGCCAACACGCTGGCCAGCCGGTCGAGCGGCTGTTCCAGCCAGGCGCCGTGTTCGATCGACAACGAGAAATTGAAGCGGCCGGCGGCCTTCTCGGCATCGGCGATGCGGTAGGTGATGGTCGCCTGGACCTTGATCGGCTGGAAATCGGACGAGTGTTCGTTGAGCACGAAAGTGCTCTGGCAATCCTCGATCGGCAGCATCGCGATCGCCGCCGACAGCGGCGAAAACCAGTAGGCGATGCCGGCGCCCTTGCGCACCAGACGGCCACCGCGAAAATGCAGGATCAGCTGGTTCGGCTCGGCGCGCAGGCGGCGCAGCGGCAATACCGGCAGTCGGGTGATGGTGGGCATCGTGTACTCTGGGCTGGCAGATCGCCTCGATTGTAAACGCAGACCGACGGCGACGCGGGCCGCGCGGCAAGACTTGTGGCGGCACGCGGCGTTGGCAATCATCGGGTGCGCCCTGGAGGATGGGTTTGACGCGGCCGCAGAAGTACAAAAGGGGCGCGTTGGGCTCGGTCGTTCGGTTGCAAGGGACAACACGGCATCGACGCGCAGTTCCTCGACGGAGTACGCCTCATGTTCCAGTGGTTCGATACGCGCGCGGTCAAGGCGCTCGGCAATGCCCTGGCCGACTACGTGATCGCCCAGCACCAGACCCCGAAGAAGGTCAGCAAGAAGCGTCCCGATTCCACCAGGGACCTGATCGTCCGTCACGTCAGCGATCAGGTCGCTGAGTTCAAGCGCAGCGAACGCCTGAACATCTACAAGATCGCGCAACTCGGCAACGTCTTCAAATGGCGGCTCAAGGAGGCCGGCTTCGAGGACGAATATGTCGAAGCATTGACCACCCTGTTGCTGACGCGCGCCCGATAGGACCCATCGCGCGCGGTGCTGCCACGCCGTCAGCCGAAACCCGACAACCGCCCTTTCAGGCCGCCGCCCGACTCAGCCGCTCCACCAGCAGATCCTCGATCCAGCTCTTCAGCCGCCAGTCCTCGATGAAGCCGCAGTGGCCGCCGTGTTCGGTGAGGATCATTTCAGTGTGCGCCGGCACGCCGAGGCCGTGGTAATCGCCGATCGGGATCACCGGGTCATCGTGGGCGGTGACGATAGTCGCTGGAATACTCAGGGCCGCCAGGCGGTCGCCGGCGATCGAGTAGCCTTTGAAATAGCTGTCGAGCTGGCCGTAGTCGGTGTAGTGCTCGACCATGCGCGCGGTCAGATCGCGCAGGGTCGGCTTCTTCAACCAGGTGCTGAAATCGTAGAGATGCGGAAACAGCACCTGCTTGCGCTTCAACGATTCGATCCACTTGGAGATGAAATAGCGCTCGTACATCCACGGCGCGATCTCGATCTGACCCAGGCTGGCAGCCGGATCGAGCGGCGGGCAGACCGCAAAGGCATAGGCCAGATCGATGCCGGCCGCCGGGGCGCGCAAGGCCACGCGCAGTGCGAAGTTGCCGCCGAGCGAGAAACCGGCGAGCAGCAGACTGCGCGGCGTGTAGCGCTGCTGGATCGCGCGCACCGCGCCGACGACCTCGTCGATGCGGCAGGAATGGAACAGCCCTTCATTCAGGTGATGGGTGTCGCCATGATCGCGAAAATGCAGGCGGAAGACATCGAAGCCAGCCGCCAGCAGGCGTCCGGCGCTGACCAGCAGGTAGCTCGACTGCACGCTGCCTTCCCAGCCATGCAACAAAACCACCATGCCGCGCGCCTGCGGCAACGCGCTCTGCACCGACAGGTAACCCTGCAGGCGCACGCCATCGCCGCAGTCGAGGATCTGTTCGCTGCTGGCCTCGTGCAGGCCCGGAAAGCGGAACCGCGCCGCGGCCCGGCGCAAACCGCTGGATGCCAGCAGCGATTGCACGTGGGCGTTGGCCAGCGGTCCGCGACGGCGGAAGATGGTGTGGCCGTGCACCGGATGCACTTCGCGTGCGCTCATGGCCCGTTCCATTTTCCGGCACGAAAATGCTCACGGGTCATGAACCCGCTCATCCTGAGCAAAGCGTCCGACGCTCCATCAGGACGCGTCGTCGAAGGACGCCGCTCACCCTTCGACGCCGCGTCCCGGTGAAGCTTTGGGACGCTCTGCTCAGGGCGAACGGTGTCCATTAGATTCAGCGACTTACAATATCGATTCATGGAGAGTGCCCCAACGCCTGCTGGATGCGCGCTCGTGCGGCCTGCGCCAGGCGTCGGCGTCCTTCCGAATGCGGCGGCAGCGGTTCCAGGAAATGGACTTCGGCGACCATCGCCGGCTCGCCGAGCAGACGCACGAAATTGACGAAGAAGTTCTCGCCATCGAGGAAGGGCACCGCCGGGTTGGGCTGGCCATTGCGCAGATAGCGCAGCGCCACCGGCTGCACCGGCACGTCGGCTTCCACCGCCGCCTGGAAGATGCGCGCGTGGAACACGCGCACGCTGCTGCCGTCGGTGGTGCCGCCTTCCGGAAATACGCCGACCTGGGCGCCGGCCTGCAGGCGCTCGACCATCATCTGCGCGACGCTGGCGAGCGACTCGGTGCTGCCGCGGCGGTGGTAGATGGTGCCGGCGCGGCGCGCCAGCCAGCCGACCAGCGGCCAACGGGCGATCTCCGCCTTGGCGACGAACTCGACCGCGCGCTGGCTGTGGATCAGTTCGATGTCCAGCCACGACAGATGATTGGCCACCACCAGCGCCGAGCCGGCATGCGGCTGGCCGACGCAGACCACGCGAAAACCGAAAACGCGCATCAATCCATGCGACCACCAGCGCACCGCACGGTGACGCAGGTGCTCGTCGCCGATGCGCACGCGCTCGCCGAGCGGGGTGATCAGCAGCAGCGTCAGCGGCAGATGCACGACCAGATGCCACAGCAACAGCGGCACGCGCACGCCATAACGCAGCCAACGCCCACGCGATGCCTCGCTGTCGGGCAGCTCATCCTTGGCCAGTTGGGTGGCGCTGTCGCTCATCTTGGGTGGCTCCGGCTCGCGCTTCAGACATGCCTGCGGGACCAGCGTTCAACGACTGAACCCGAACAAGCGTAGCCGATGGTAACAGCCCGAAGCTGAAGTGCCAGCTCCAGCTGCAGAACCGCTCGTCGCGGCGCGGCCAAGCGGTTACGCCGGGGTTGAGAAGCGCATGCCTGAGCCGGATGATGCGCGGTGCGGGTTAGGTTTGCGCGCAACGCCGGGTCTATGTGACGCGGCGTCGCTTCCGGAGGCGTTTCACCTGCGTGACGCGGCACGTGACCTACATCGCCGCCGCGCGCCCCGCTCAGCATTTCGGCGACGATCCAGCCATACAGGCGCCGCCAGGCGTGGCGGGCGTCCTCCGACAGTCCAGCCACGGAGCTGCTCTCCAGCGTCGACAGCAGCGCTTCGCCGACGGTCGCATAGTGAATCGGCTGCGTGCCGTAGGCGACGTGGCGCAGGCCGAGCTGGCGCAGGCTGATGGTCAGCGTCGCCGGGTCGTCGACAAAACCGACGATGGTGTCCAGGGTGTGCGCGAATTTCTCCTGCTGTGCCTGCAGATCGGCGGGAAATTGGGCGCGCACGCCGGGTGCCAGTTCGAACAGGCGCGCATAGAAGCGTGCGGCAAACCCGCGTGGGCTGTTCGCCGCGGCGGCAAAGCTGTCGCGCAGCAGGTCCGCGTCCGCGCGCAACAGCGCGAACTGCTCGTTTTCGGCGGCCTGCAACATGGGTGGATCCTCGTCCATCGCCGGATTACATCAGATTTGCAAACGCGAGTCGGCACGGCAAGCGGACATCGGCGGCCGGATCCTCAGCCGCCCGGGCCCTGGTCGGTCCGGCCCGGCTCCGGCCGCTGGTGCGTTACTCCCTTCCCGGAAGCCTCGTACCCATGGCAGCCGCGGCTGCAACAGCCAGGAGCAAACACAAGCTGCCGTCTGCCCCTGAAAGCGCGTCCTCTTGCCGCTGGCCGCCCTGCCCGGTCACACTGCGCATTCCAGGGGAACGGTTGCCACATTCGATGAATCGCCCGCAGGTCACTCATCTGCTCGATGCCGCTGGCGGCGGCGATGCGGCCGCGCAACGCGAGCTCTTTGAACTGGCCTATGCCGAGCTCAAGCGCATCGCGCGCGGGGCGCTGCATCGCTCTGGCAGCAGTCTGACGGTCAATCCGACCTCGCTGGTGCACGAGGCCTACATGAAGATCGCGCGCGGCGCGGTCGGTTCGCTGAACGACAGCCAGCATTTCTACAGCCTGTTCGCCCGTGCCATGCGCCAGGTGCTGCTCGACATCAGTCGCCAGGGCGGCACCGTCAAGCATGGCTCCGGCCAGCTGCGCGCCGAGCTGACCGAGCGCATCGCCGACGAGGCGCGTCCGCTCGACGAGCTGATCGAGATCGACGGCGCACTGCGGCAGCTGGAAGCGGCCGATCCGGAGCTGGCGCAGATTGTCGAATGGCATTTCTTCGGCGGCCTGAGCTTTGTCGAGATCGCCGCCGCACGTGGCGTTACCGAGCGCACCGTGCGCCGCCACTGGGAGATGGCGCGCGCCTTCCTGCTCGACGCCCTGCCGGGCCTGGCGACAGGCGCCGGAAGCGCCGATTGATGGGCGTCGCGCTCGCCCCGGAACGCTGGCGGCGGCTGCGGCCGTTGCTCGATCGCGCGCTCGATCTGGATGACGCGGCGCGCGCGCATTTCCTGCGCGAGCTGTCGACCGAGGACGACGGGCTGCGCGTGGATCTGGAACGCCTGATCGCGCGCCATCAGGCCACCGCGGGCCTGTCCCGGCCTGCCGCGGAACTGGCCAGTCCGGCGATCGAGGTCACCGATCCGGCTGCGGACTCACCGGCGCCCTTCGTCGGCCGCCGCATCGGTCCGTATTCGCTGACGCGTCTGCTCGGCGCCGGCGGCATGGGCGCGGTCTACGAGGGCCAGCGCATCGATGGTGGCTTCCGCCAGACCGTGGCGATCAAGCTGGTCAGCGGCATCCATCCCGGATTGAACGCACGCTTCGAGCGCGAGCGCCAGATCCTCGCCGAACTGCGCCACCCGCACATCGCCCAGCTGCTGGACGGTGGCGAGACGGCCGATGGCATGCCGTACTTTGCCCTCGAATACATCGACGGCCGGCCGATCACCGAATACGCCGACGCCATCGCCGCCGATGTCGATGCGCGCCTGCGCCTGCTGATCGAAGTCGCCGAAGCGCTGGCCTATGCGCATCGGCGCAATGTCATCCATCGCGACATCAAGCCGAGCAACATCCTGGTCAGCGCCGACGGTCACGTCAAACTGCTCGATTTCGGCATCGCCAAGCTGCTCAAGGGCGATTCCGGGCCGACGCTGACGCAGCAGCGCATGGGCCCGATGACGCCCGAATACGCCGCACCCGAGCAGTTCCACGGCAGCGAGCTCAGTGCCGCCACCGATGTCTACCAGTTCGGCGTGTTGCTGTTCCGCCTTCTCGCCGGCCGCCTGCCCTATCGCGCCAATGCCGACGATGGACTGGCCTGGGCGCGCGCCGTGTCGGAACAGGAACCCTTGAGCCTGACCAGCGCACTCAAGGACGCGCGCCGGGCGGCCGGCGCGGCGACACCCTCCGGTGAGGTGACGCTGCGCCGTTTCGCGTTGCGCCGCGGCGCCGACCTCGATGCGATCGTGCGTCGCTGCCTGGCCAAGGCGCCGGGCGCGCGCTACCCGAGCATGGATGCGCTGATTGCCGATCTGCAGTCCTATCTGGCGCCGGCACGCGCCCGCCGACCGCCGCGCGCCCTGCTGGCGTGGGCCGGCGTTGGCGCACTGTTGCTGGCCGCCTATGTCGCCTGGTTCCAGTGGCCGTCACCGCCGACGACGGTCAGCGCCGCAAGCCTGGCATGGACCGATGAGCCGGCCCTGATTGCCTTCGGCCTGCGACCGGAAAACCTCTACACCGAGCAGCCGGGTACCGAGGGACTGATCCGCCAGGCGCTGCTGACCGAGGGTCGTGGCGACGCGCCTGCAGCGTTGGCGCTGTTGGCCAGTGCACACCGCTCGGATCGCAAGAGTCCGGTCCCGGCCCTGCTGAGTTCCTATTGGGTCTCGGGACTTGGACGCCAGGAACAGCTGCAATACTGGCAAGGCGAGGCGCGACAACGACTGGCCGGCATCGACGATCCCTACCTCGATCTGCTGGTGCAATTCTTCGAGAGCGATGTCGACGGCAGTGTCGAGGACAGCTTGCGTTATGCCGCGGCCATCCTGGAAGTCCGCCCGGACGCGTGGTTCCTGCGGCTGGCGCGCGCGCACGCGATGAGCCGCCGCAATCTGCGCGAGGCAGCGGTTCGCGAACTGCAGGCGATCGAGGTCACGCGCCTGGGCCATCGCAAGCTGGTCGATGCGATCGCCGATCGCGGCTCGTTTGGCGATCTGGCTGGCGCCTGGGCGCAATTCCACAAGCTGGAACGCAGCGCCGACAACCCCGACCACACCGCGCTGCACGCGCGCCTGACCTATTCCTCGGGCAATCTGGTCGGCGCCCGCGACCTGTACCTGGAGGCGGTGGCGCTGGGGCGCGCGACGGCGCGCTTCGACATTGAAGCGCGTGGCCTGCTGTGGGCCGGCATCTTCACTGGCGCACTCGGCGAGTACGAACGCGCCGAGCCCTTGCTGCGCCAGGCGCGCACCCGACTGGGGGAACGCTCGCAATTCCACTACGCCGCAGACGCGGCGCTGGCGCTGGCGCAACTCGCCGCGCTCCACGGCGACGCCGTCGCGGTGCGGGCAGAGATCGACAGTGCCCGCCAATTGCTGGCAAACATCCGCGATACCGAGCAGGACCATCTGCTGGACCTGTTCGATGCCCGTCTGACCGGCACCGCGCCGAGTCTGCCGGAGTCGCTGGACAACCCCGAAGAGGGCGGACTGCTGGAGCTGGTGCGGGCACGCATCGCGGCCCAGGCTGGCGATCTGGATGGCGCGCGGAAGGCACTGGCGCGCGCACGCAGCGCCGGAGTCGGCGACAGCGCGTTGGTCGAAGAGGCGGCACTGCTGGCACGCGAGTTGGACGCGCCGAGTTTCACCTTGCGGCCGATCGATCCGCCGTTTGGGCCGTATGCACGCTACTCGGCGCGCTGGGCGCTGGGTGTCGGCGCCAGTATCGTGCCGCCACCCGTCAAACTGGAGACAGCCCGATGAGGGTGGCCAGCGAACACACTGCCGGCGACGACAGCGACCGCGTCGATCGCGAGCTCGCTTTGCTGCTGGCCCGCCTGCGCCAGCGCGAGGTACGCGCGCTCGACCAGTTGTACGGCTGCACCGTCGATCGCATGTACGCCCTGGCCTGCAAAGTCGCCGGCGACCCGCGCGACGCCGAGGAAGTGGTGGCCGATGTCTACCAGTATGCGTGGGAGCACGCCGACCAGTTCG
This sequence comes from Rhodanobacteraceae bacterium, assembly GCA_016717705.1. Lineage (GTDB taxonomy): Bacteria > Pseudomonadota > Gammaproteobacteria > Xanthomonadales > SZUA-5 > JADKFD01. The sequence continues at coordinate 48,391 of JADKFD010000099.1, forward strand.
ATGCCGCGCGCGGCGGCGTGCTGGCCTGGCTGTCGATGTTGACCTGGAGTCGGGCCGCGGATCGGCGGCGTCGGCGCAAGCCGGAGGTCGATATCGCATCGGTGCATCCAAAACACGGTGTCGATGCGTATACGAGTTGTGAAGACGATCAAGACACACCGGACATGGAGGCATTCGTCGACGGCCATCGGGTGCGCGTGGCGCTGGGCCAGATCCGCGCCGACCAGCGGCGACTGATCCTGATGGCCTTTTTCGAAGGCGCCAGCCATGGCGACATCGCCGAGCGCACCGGCATGCCACTGGGAACCGTCAAATCGCATATCCGCCGCGGCATGGAAAGCCTGCGTGCGCAACTGGAAGGAGCAACTGGTCATGGTCGATAAGACCCCGCAAGGCGCCATCGATGCGCAATTGGCCGGCGAGCTGGCAACCGGACTGGCGTGCCCGCCGATGTCCGAGGGCCTGCGCGAGCGCCTGCGCGCGCGCGTGCTCGAGCGCGCCAGCGGCATTCACGTGGTGCGCGCCGACGCCGGCAACTGGACCCGGGTGCTGCCCGGAATCTCGATCAAGCGCCTGCACGCCGACGCGGCGAGTTGCGCCGAAACCAATCTGTGGCGCCTGGGACCCGGCGCGGTGATCCCGGAACACCAGCATGCCGATGACGAAGAATGCCTGGTGGTCGAAGGATCGATCATCCAGGATGGCATCGAATATCACGCTGGCGACTATCTGCACGCGCGCGCCGGCAGCCGCCATGTGCCGCTGATGGCGCCGCGTGGGGCGCTGCTGCTGATCCGTTCGCAGCCGCTCAGCAGTTATCTCTCCGCGCGTCCGTAGGCCGGTGTACGGCGCAGCCGTTCACCGGCTCGGGCTTGCCGCAAGTACCCGGTGAACGCGCTTGACGCGCGTACACCGGGCTACGGTGTCGTTGCTGTCGTAGGAGCGCGCTTGCGCGCGATGCTTGCCGATCGCGGGATAAACCCACGGACACGCCTGCATCCAATTTCCGCACCGAACGCGTAATGCCGTCATCGGACCGATACCGGATCCGCGGGGGATGACGCATGAGAGTTCTGTCCACGCTGCTGCTGGCGGCGCTGCTGCAAGCTTGCGCGAGTACGCCGACGCCGCGGCCGAGGCCCGAGCCCGCCAGTTCGCCGCCGCCAGTCGCAGCTCCGACGCCCGGCACGCCAGCGGCGGCGCCCGCGCCAGTCGCGGCCCCGGCTCCGATGTCTGCACCCGTCGCCAAACCCACGCCGCCGAACCCGCCCGCGGCAGCACCCGTGGCGGCCCCGGCTGCTGCGCCAAAACCCGCTGCCGCACCCAAGCCGGCACCGGCATCAGCACCGGCTCCGCCGCCGGCACCAGCACCGACACCGACACCAGCATCAGCACCGGTCGCACCCGCCGCGATGCAGGCGGTCAACAGCACGCTGAGCGGCCGTATTGAGCTGAGCGCCAGCGGCGGCAACCAGGTCGCCCCCGGGGAGCTCACCGACACCGTGGTCTATTTCGTTCCGGAGAATGGGGGCCGCCGCCCGCAGCCTGGCCGCTACACCATGTACACCCAGGGCAAGGCCTTTGATCCGCCGCTGCTGATCGTGCCGATCGGCAGCAGCGTAGCGTTCCCGAACAACGATCCGATTCGCCACAACGTCTATTCGGCAACGCCCGGCTCGGCCTTTGACCTCGGCTTCTACGGCGAAGGCGAGAGCCGCGAACATGTGTTCGATCAGCCCGGGCTGGTGGTGGTCAATTGCAATGTGCACCACGTGATGCAGGCGCAGGTGCTGGTGGTGCCGACCGCCTATCAGACGCGCGCCGATGCGAGCGGCAAGTTCAAGCTCACCGATCTGCCGGCCGGGCGCGGTGTACTGCACTTCTGGCATCCGCGGGCTGCGCTCAGCAGCCTGCCGGTATCGGTGCCGACCGGCAGCGCGATCGAGCGCAAGCTGGTCATCAGCAAGCCCCGCGTGGCGCGCTGAGGAGACTTGCCGATGACTCCGATTCGGTTGCTGGCGCTGGCCGCGGTGGGCGTCGCGCTGGTTTTCGCCAGCGTGCTGATGGTCGATCGCCAGCTCGACGCGCACATCCACGCCGCCCAGGCGCAGCGCAACCATGCGCTGCTCGGCACCGCCCTGGCGCAGATCGAGCGCACCCGCGGCGATGAGCTGCGGCTGCGCGCCAGCCTGCTCGCCGCCGATGGCGCGTCGACGGCCTATATCGCTGACGCGCTGCTGGTGGGCGCCACACCGGGGCAAGCGGTGGACAGCGCGTCGATCAGCGATCTGCTGGCGGATCGTCGCGAGCAACTCGGTCTCGATGCGGTCGGCGTCATCGATCTGGCCGGACGCTGGGTTGCCGGCACGCGGCCATGGTCGGATGGTGGGCCGACACCGCTTTCCCATCCCTTGTTCGTTGCCGCCCGCGACGGCCAGAAACTCGCGACTGGCCTGGTGCGCGAGGACCAACGCCTGTACCTGGCGACGATCCAGCCGATGGTGCGCGCCGGCACTGTCGATGCCTACCTCTATGCGGCCAGCACACTCGACGAGCAGTTCCTGCAATCGCTGTCGGCCCTGGTGCCGTTGGAGCTGGCGCTGCTGGCGACCAGCGAGCCGACCCGGCTGCTGGCGCAATCGACTGAACACGGCGACGAACACTGGAAGGAGGCCTTCGCCGCGCACGGCACGGGCGGCGTCGGTGCGCCGGCAAAGCTCGCCTCAGACGGCGACCGGATGACCCGCCTGCCGCTGTTCGGTCAGGCCGATCAGGCGCTGCTGCTCGCTCGGGCACTGCCCACCAGCGGTCCGCAAGTGTTCGAGTCCGCGCCCTTGCTGCTGCTCGCCGTACTCGGGTCGCTGGCCTGGTTGCTGGCGCTGTATGCCTGGTGGCGCTGGTCACTGCAGCCGGCGACGCTGGCCTGCGATCTGCTCGAACGCGCCGCGCTCGGCGATTTCAAATTGCGCGCTCCGGGTTGGCCCTCCGGCCTGCGCGGCCGGTTTGCCGCCGCTTTCGACGCGCTGATGCTGCGGCTTGGATCGCGCTGAACGCGATCCAAGCCAGGTTGAATGGCCCTTTGTTCAAGATCGAAATCTCTGGAGATCATTCGATGATTCAGTTGTTTGCGCGCGTTGGCGTGATCGCCGCGCTGTTTGCGGCCGCCGTCCAGGCGACCCCGGTTGCCGCCCAGACGGTCAACAGCACCGGTGGCCGGCTGCTGCTGACCGGCGGCGTCAGCCAGATCGAAGGTGCCGGCGGTGGCGGACTGACGCCGTGGGCATTGATCGGCGGCTATGGCTCGCGCGACCAGATCGGCGCCAACGCCTTCTACACGCGCGTCGACGTCGACGATTACGCGCTGGATACCTATGGCGCGATGGTGGGCCTCTACGATCGCGTCGAACTCAGCTACGCGCGGCAGAGTTTCGATACCCAGGACGTCGGTGCGGCGCTCGGCCTCGGCCGTGGTTTCGAGTTCGAACAGGACATCTACGGCGCCAAGCTGCGCCTGATTGGCGATGCCGTGCTCGACCAGGACCGCTGGCTGCCGCAGATCGCGATTGGCGTGCAGCACAAGCGCAATCACCAGGGCGACGTCGTGCGCGCGGTCGGCGCCAAGGACGACAGCGGCACCGATTTCTATCTGGCGGCGACCAAGATCTACCTCGACCAGAGCCTGCTGCTCAACGCGACGCTGCGCTACACCGAGGCCAACCAGATCGGCATCCTGGACTTCGGCGGCGACCAGGGTTCGGGCAGCTTCGAGTTCGAGGGCTCGGCGGCGTATCTGCTGACGCGCCAGCTGGCGCTCGGCGCCGAATTCCGCAGCAAGCCGGACCAGCTGGGCATCGCCGACGAAGACCTGTGGTGGGACATCTTCCTCGCCTGGGCACCCAACCGGCACGTCTCGGTGACGCTGGCCTATGTCGATCTGGGCAATGTCGTCGTCGCCGACCAGAGCGGCACTTATCTGTCAGTACAGGTCGGCTTCTGACCCGCGGACGCAGCTTGCCGTGAATGTAGGTCACGTTGCCCGCGATGCGGGCTACGTGACAGGAGGTCGGCGATGTCACCCAGGCCGAGATCGGCCAACGTGACCGACCGTCCATCGACCGTGGAGATTTTCGCGATGAAGCAGGAGAACTCGCCATGAAACTGAATCGAATCACACTGTTGGCCGCAACATTGCTCGTGCTGAGCCCGCTGACGCCGGCCGGCGCCGAAACCAGCGCGCCGATCCCCAACCCGGCCCCCGCGCACCCGGAATTGCGACCGGTGCTCGATGAATTCGGTGGCCATGAGGGCCTGAAGGCGCTGATGGACGACTTCATGGTCATCCTGCTCGACGACCCGCGCATGCGCCCGTTCTTCGAGCAGGTCGACCAGCAACGGGTCAAGGACAAGCTCGCCGAACAGTTCTGCGTGATCCTCGGCGGCGACTGCAGCTACACCGGCATGGACATGGTCGAAGCCCACGCCGGCATGGAAGTGCGCCACGCCGACTTCAACATCCTGGTCGAAGACCTGCAGATCGCGATGGACGGCCGCGACATCCCGACCCGCGCGCAGAACAAGCTGCTGGCAAAGTTGGCGCCGATGCATCGGGAGGTGATCAATCGGTGAAGCAGCAACTGGCAACTTGCAACTAGCAAATGGCGATTAGGGCGCAGTTGCGTGGCTTGAGGTAGCGCGGCTCCGGCGCGCGCGCGGTGCGGTTGTGCGATTGGCTTGATCGCGCCAGCGGCCGCGTCGGTGAAGCGCCGGGCGCCTCGCGCAACCGCCTTCCCGCACATGCGAGTTTGGTCGACGCGAGGACCCGGCCTACGTTAAGGCGCGGCCTGTGCCCCAATCGCTATCAGCCAACTGACAATTGCTGCTGTTGCGGCTTTATCGCAACAGCGGGGCTATCCAGCGCCTTCAACTTGCGCCCGGCGACTTTCTCGCTGATTTCGATGAACTCTTTGGTGCTGACCTTGCGTTCGCGCATCAGCTTGCGGGTGACATCATCGAAGTCCTTCCTGCCGTCGGTGGCTTTCCGGATCTCCTCGTCGACCGCCACCAGCAGCAGCACGGCGCGCGCGGTGGTTTCTGCGCTGGAGCGTTCGGCGCGCAGCGATTTGACCTTCTTGCCCCAGCCGGCCAGCCAGTCCAGCGTGTGCTGGTAGCGGGCGTCGGTCATGCCGCCGGTCCGATGCAGCAACTCCACCGCGTAGTACTCGGCCAGTCCCTCGGCGAGCCAGTCGTCGTCGTCGTTCTGCCCGCGGATGCGGGTGATCACGTGGGTCAGTTCGTGCAGCAGTGTGCTGGTGGCGTTCTCGCTGATCATCGGGCGATCAAGGTGCAGGTACAGCGAGCGCGGTGCCGACAGGCCACCGCGCCACATCGGATCGGGCGCCGACACGATCAGGATCTTCGGCGGCAGCGCACCGTAGGCGTCCTTCATTGCCGGCAGCGTGAAGTTCAGGAATGCCAGCATGTCCATCCGGCGCATGCCCTCGTCCTTGGGCGCCGCCAGCGAGATCTCGGTGCCGGCGATGATTTCGCGGCGCGTGCCGACGTCACCCACCAGCATCCAGCCGACCGGACGATCGAATCCGCGATCGGGGTCGTCGACGATGAAGGTGGTGCCGTCGGCCTCGGTCAGGTACGGCGTATCCAGGTGCCAGGACCTGGGGATGTCGAGGATCAGCCGCGCTCGCGACTGCGCGCCCTTGAGCGTGCGCACGATCGCCCGCGGGAACACGCGATCGCCACGGAACAATGCCCAATCTCCCGGAAAATAGCTGCGATACGACCCGTTGGCCCGGGTCTCCTCGATGCGCACGCGCCAGCGCAGGCTGCCGCCCTTCGCCGGTGGCGTCCACAGCGTGCGCTTGCCCTTGTGTTTGAGCTCGCCGTCGGCACGCACCTCCGAATAGGCCGCGGGAAACTCGAAATCGAGCGTGCGCAGCTGGTCGCGTCCCTGGCCCAGTTCCAGTGTACCCAGTGCGGTCCTGGTCTTCGGGTCGAAGCTGAGGCGCCAGGTCAGGTCGTAGTGCGCGGCATGCGCCGCAAGCGACCACAGGAGCGTGGCGACGGTGATGAGGAATCGCGACATGAGTGGAGTGGAGGTCAGGGCGCAGGGGACTGACAATTGTGCCAGCAACGCGGCGAATCCAGCGAAACTGAGTGTCTGCAGACAAACCCGCCCGCCTCGGCTAGGTTGGCGGCCCCACGCCGTGCCCAGCGATAGCCGTGTTCTTCCGCCGCAAAGTCCCGCATGAAGCCGAGTTCGCGCGTTTGATCGCGCGCTGGAGCGGCTATGTGCGCAAGACCTTGTACACGCTGGATCCGCGTCGCAGCGAGTCGGACCTGGAGGAAATCGAACAGGAAATCCGGCTGCGGCTGTGGCAAGTGCTCAGCCGTGAGAGGACTTGGGACAAGCCTGCGTCCTTTATTCGCAGCGTGGTGTTGAGTGTGGCAATCGACGCGGCACGTCGGCGGCAGGTTCGCGGCGGCTCGTCCGAGCATGTTGGACTGGAGCATCTGGAGCCCTGGTCGAGCGGCGAGGCGATCGATCCGACCGGCGCCATCGAGGATCGGACGCAGCTGCTGGCGGTGCTGGAAACGCTGCAGCGCGACGATCCGGAGAAAGCCGAAGCATTGGGCTTGTACCTGCAGGGTTTCACGACGATGGAGATCGGGAACCTGCTGGGCTGGACCGAAGCCAAGGCACGCAACATCGTATATCGCAGCCTGGATGCATTGCGCACCCAGGCCACTGGAACAAAGGCAGACGATCGTGAACCCGGTACTTGATCCGACCACCGCAGCGCTGACCGACCTCGCCAAGGGCACGCTGGCGCCTGACGCCCGGCGTGATCTGGTGCAGCGTGCGCTGCGCGATCCGCAATTGGCGGCGGAACTCAAGCTCGCGCTGCGTCTGGCCGATGCTGGCGCCGAGATGGCGCGCGATTGGGTCGCAGTCGCCGCGCGTCCGGCGGGTTCCCCGCGCACCGAGTGGTGGCGTCCGCTGGCCGGCGTGAGCGCCAGTCTGGCGATCATTGCCGCGGTGCTGGCGATGCCGCGCCTGCCGAGCCACGACGAGTCCGCGTCGATGCAGGTCGTTGCGGTCAGCCAGCCGCAGCCGGATCGGATCGGCAGCATGTCCTTCGAAGCGCCCGAGTTGTTCGGCGGCAGTTTCGAGGCGGATTGACCTTGCGGAGCCGCAGGTCACGTTGGCCGCAAGGCGGCCTGCGTGACGCGCCCCATGGTCATGCATATGTAGCTGAACAACGGTGGGCTACATCAACGCCGCAGTCGCGCAGACCGCAATCAACACCGCCAGGTGCCCCGGCCAAAGTCGATTGAAATAGGCGCTGCCGGCACGCCGGGCCAGCACCATCTTGGTCACCATGTTGGTCGCGAAACCAAGCACCAGCGCCCAGCGTGCGTCGTCGACACTGATCGTCGCGGAAGCCACCAGTTGCCCCATCGAGAGCGTCACCGCGTGCACGTCGGCAAGCCCGGCGCTGGCGGCGACGATCCAGATGCCGTGCGCCCCGAGCCAAGTCTTCAGTCCGGCGGAGATCAGCAGCACCGCGGCCAGCAGTCCGGCGAACACCAGTGCCTCGATCGGATCGAAGGGGCGGCCGCCGGAAGCCTCGGGATCGACGCTGCTGACGCGCGCCCGGCGCGCCAGCCACAGGGTTGCGATCGCCGCAACCGCGGTTCCGGCCAGCAACATCGGCCAGACGGTTCGCAGCAAGGCCAGCGAGGTACTCGCCAGCAGCACCGACATCAATAGCGTGGTGGTCACGCTGCCGGCCATCCCGGCCGCCGCAGCGGCATCGACGCGCGCCGGTTCCCGGGTAGCGCGCTGACCCATCGCGGCAATCGTCGCTGCACTCGACACGAAGCCACCGACGAAACCGGCCAGCGGCAACCCGATGCGCGCGCCGAAAATGCGCAGTGCCACGTGGCCGGCGGCACTGATCGCCATGATCAGCACGACGATTGCCCACAGTTTGCGGATCTCGAGCACGCCCCAGGGGTCGATGGTGCCCGCCGGCAACAGGGGCAGCACGATCAGGGCCGACGCCAGCAACAGCAGGCCGTCATGAATTTCCTGCGGTGTCAGCAGAATCTGGGCAAATCGGTGCAGATTGGACTTGCCGGCGAGCAGGATGGCCACCGCCACGCCCAGCGCCGCCGCCAGACCCGGTTCGCTCAGCGACAGCGCCCCGAGCAGATAGGTCAGCAGCAGCGCGATCTCGGTGGTGAGACCGGGATCCTCGGAGCTCGCGCGCACGTAGGACATCAAGGCCGCAAGGCCGACAAATGCACCCGCGAGCAACATCACCGGCAGGCCCAGATGCATGCCCAGCGCGCCCATCAGCGCCACCAGCGTAAAACTGCGCACGCCGGCTGCACTGCGATCCGGTCCGTCGCCCTTGCGCCGTTCGCGTTCGATACCGACCAGCAGCCCGAGGCCCAGAGCCACGATGAAACCGAACAGCACATCCATTGTCGGCAGGGATTCCATCGGCATAGAGTCGCGCGCGGCGCGGCAGTGTTCAAGTCCGATCGGAGCAAAGCAGCGATGAGAGTATTGGTCACCGGCGCGCTCGGGTTCATCGGACGGCAGATCGTCGCCAGATTGCTCGTGCACGGCCATGAGGTGGTCGCCGCGGTGCGCCCGCAGCGGCGCGGCGAATTGCCCGATGCGGTGGTGGCGGTCGACTGCGATCTGGCGCGCGACCTCGATCCGGCGATCTGGCTGCCGCGGCTGAGTGGCGTCGATGCCATTGTCAACGCCGCCGGCCTGCTCAAGGGCGACGGCGCCCTGCTCGATGCGGTGCATCGGCAGGCACCGCTGGCGCTCGCACGCGCGGCAGCGGAACTGGGCATCACCCGATTCGTGCAGATTTCCGCGCTCGGCGAACCGCGCGACGGCGCCTTCATCGCCAGCAAGCATGCCGGCGACCAAGCGCTGCTCGCGGCGGGTCTTGCGCTGACCGTGCTGCGGCCCTCACTGGTGTACGCCTTTGCCGGCAGCTACGGCGGCAGTTCGTTGCTGCGCGCGCTGGCGGCGGCGCCGTGGCTGATTCCGGTGCCGGGTTGGGGACGGCAACTGGTGCAGCCGCTGCACGTGCAGGATCTGGCCGACATCGTGGTCGCGGCGCTGGCATGGCCGGCCGTGGAGGACTCGACGGCCGATCGGATCTTCACCGTGGTCGGCCCGGAACTGATGCCGATCAGCCAGTTTCTGCGCGCGCTGCGCCGCTGGTTGCGCTTGCCGGATGCGCCGCTGCTGCCGCTGCCGATCTGGCTGCTGCGGATCGCCGGCGCACTCGGCGAGCGCCTGGGCGATGGCCCGCTGGGTTCGACGCTGGTACGCATGGTCGCGCGCGGCAATGCCGGTACGCTCGCCGATCACGCCCGCCTGCAGCAGTGCTTCGGCATCGCGCCGCAACCGTTCGCACAGTGGCAGGCGCGCGAACCCAGCCAGGTGCAGGACCGCTGGCACGCGCGTCTGTATCCGCTGGCACCGCTGTTGCGCGTGGGCCTGGGACTGACCTGCCTGCTGTCGGCGATGGCCGGCTTTGCGCAAACACCGGCGCAGATCAGCGTGCTGGCCGCGCCGCTGCAGTGGCCTGAATGGCTGGCCTGGCTGCTCGGCTACGGCGGCAGCGCGGCCGATGCCGTGCTCGGCGCCATGCTGCTCGGCAACTGGCGGCCGCGGCTGGCCGCCGACCTGTTGCTCGTGCTGGTGCTCGGCTACACGCTGGCGTTGGGCATCGGCATGCCCGGATTGTGGTTCGATCCCTGGGGCGCACTGGCCAAGAACCTGAGCATCCTGCCGGCGATCCTGATCTGGCGCGTGCTCAGCGACCGCCGATGAGCAGCTATCTGGTCCTGAAATGGCTGCACATCCTGTCGTCGACGATCCTGTTCGGCACCGGCCTGGGCATCGCCTTCTTTCAGTGGATGAGCTGGCGCAGCGGCGAGATCGCGGTGATCGCACGCATCACCCGGCTGACCGTGCTGGCCGATTTCGTGTTCACCACGCCCGCCGTGCTGATCCAGTTGCTGAGCGGATTCGCGCTGCTGCACACGCTGTCGCTGCCGTGGACCACGCCGTGGGTGCTGGCCGCACTGGCGCTGTACGCACTGACCGGCGCCTGCTGGCTGCCGGTGGTCTTCATCCAGATGCGCCTGGCGCGCATGGCAGCAGCGGCGCAAGCCAGCGGCCACCCTCTGCCCGCCGAGTTTGCCCGGCAGATGCGCATCTGGTTCATCCTCGGCTGGCCGGCCTTCCTGGCGGTGCTGGCGATCTTCTGGCTGATGGTGCGAAAGGGTTGGTGAGTAGTGAAAAGTGAGTAGTGAGGGTGAGAGGCGGTAGAACCCGGTGACGCGGGGTTCAGTCGGAGATGGGAGCGCGCGGCGCGACCAACGCACGGATGGAACTGAATGCCGCCGAACGGCACCGGGTTTCTCACTACCACTTCTCACCACCACCTGCTCCTCCCCATTCCACGCGCCTTCAAGCGCGCTCCGCTATGCTCCGCGCCCAGTCTGTATTTGAAGGGTGATTCGATCATGAGCGTTCGTGACTGGTGGCTGGCGACAGCGATGGCCGGCTTGTTCTGCACCGGCGCATTCGCCGACACGCCGCAGGCCCAACCCACGCCGGAGCCGCAGGTCCAGGCCGCGCAAGCTACGCCGGCCCAGCCGACCGAGGCGCACAGCATGCCCAGTTGGGTACCCGGACCAGTGATGGTCCAGGCGCAGGCCCCGGAGCCCGGCCGCGTTGCGGCGCGTGAGCTGGGTCTCGCCTTCACCTTGCCCGAATCCTGGCGCGCGGACGACGTCACCTGGCGCGAACTCGACGCGACCGAAGCCAAGACCATCAATCCGACCGCCGAAGCCGCGATGGTGGTCGAGTTGGCCGGCAAGAACGGCGAGAGCCAGCGCCTGCTGACGCTCTATCGCCTGCCGCTGGAAGATTGGCGGGCCGCCGACCGTACCGGCAAGGCCGGTCCGGGACGGATCACCTTCACCATGGCCGAGAAGGGTTACGTGGTGGTGCGCCCGCCCGAGGCTACGGCGCCCGGACGCTACGCGACGCTGCGCAATGCGTTGGAAGATGCGATCGGAACGCTCGCCCTCTACGACGCCTACAGCGAAGAGCGTTTCTTGCGTCCGCAGATCGGCACCGATTTTGCCGGCACGCTGATCGATGGCTCGGCGATCGCCCTGCATATGGAGAACGGCGGCAAGCTGACCCTGACCTTCGGCAAGGACCAGCGCGTGATCAAGGGCCCGCTGGCTGCAGCGCGACTCGCAGATCGTCGGCCAGTTGCTGGATCTCGGCGACAAGGTGCACCCGGCGCTGCTGTTCCATTACGACGGCAAGGGTCTGATTGCGGTCAAATGGGATGAGTCGCTGTTCGGCAACATCGGCGTGCGCCTGGACAAGCCGCAATGATCCGGGTCTCGAAATGAGCCTGAGCGATCGCCAGCAGCGCCAGTTCTGGCTGCTGCTGGCTTTCGCCCTGTTGCTGATCGGTGCCGGCATCGGTCTGCGCGACCCGTGGCCGGCCGATGAGCCGCGTTTCACGCTGGTCGCCAAGCAGATGGTCGACAGCGGCCAGTGGTTGTTCCCGCATCGCGGCAACGAGTTGTATTCGGACAAGCCGCCGATGTTCATGTGGATGCAGGCGGTCGGTCATGCGCTGACCGGCTCCTGGCGCATCGCCTTCCTGCTGCCCTCGCTGCTGTCGGGACTGCTGACGCTGACCCTGGTGTTCGATCTGGCGCGCCGCCTGCACGGGCGCAAGGTCGCCTGGATCGCCGCGGCGACGCTGCTGTTCACGCTGCACTTCACTTTCCAGACGCGCGCGGCGCAGATCGACGGCACCCTGCTCGGCATCATGACGCTGGCCTGTTATGGCTTGCTGCGCCATTTGCTGCTGGGCCCGAACTGGCGCTGGCTGTGGATCGGCTGTTTCGCCGCGGGCATTGGTACCATCACCAAGGGCGTGGCTTTCCTCGCCTTGTTGCTGATTCCGCTGGCCCTGCTGGGCCGGCGCCTGGGTTGGCAGGGGCTTGCCGCCGCGCCGGCCGTTCGCGCCCGGGCGCAGCGCGCTGGCGGCCCTCGCCTTCGTCGGCGCCGTGGCCCTGTGGCTGGTACCGATGCTGCTGACGGTGTGGCTGAAGGACGACCCCGAATACCGCGCCTACGCCAGCGACATCCTGTTCGGGCAGACCGCGTCGCGCTATCTGCAGCCGACCCACCATCTGAAGCCGCCCTGGTATTACCTCGGCGTGATCGCCTCGCTGTGGCTGCCGACTTCCTTCGCCCTGATCTGGGCGATTCCGCACTGGTGGCGCGGCTGGCGCCGCGGCCAGCGGCCGGCACGCGTGTACCTGCCGCTGCTGTACGTGGTGGTGATCGTGTTCTTCTTTTCGCTGTCCGGCGGCAAGCGCGACGTCTACATCCTGCCGGCGCTGCCGATGTTCGTGCTGGCGCTGGCGCCGCTGCTGCCGGGTCTGCTGCGCAAGCGCTCGGTGCAGCTGACGCTGTTCGCGCTGGCGCTGACCCTGGCTGCGCTGCTGACGATCGGCTCGCTGTACGCGATGTTCGGCGAGCCGGCCTTCGCCGAGAAGCTGCGCAGCATGCGTGGCCTGGATCCCTGGCACATGACGCTGACCATGGGCGTGCTCGGCCTGCTCGCCGCCATCGCACTACGCCCTCGCCGCGGCGCGCTGACGCTGGCCAGCACGCTGACCGGCATCTGGCTGCTCTACGGATTCTGGGTCTACCCGCTGATCAACGACACGCGCTCGGCGCGCGGCGTGATGATGCAGGCCGGAGCACTGATCGGGCCGGACGCCGAACTCGGACTGCTCAGCTGGAAGGAGCAGAACCTGCTGATGGCTGATCGCCCGGCCAAGGTGTTCGGCTTCCTGACCCCGCGTGCGGAGCAGGAACTGGCCGCCGTCGCCTGGCTGCGCGCGGCACCGGACAAACGCTGGGTGATGGCGCAGAGCATGTCGCTGCAGGGGTGTTTCCTGATCGACAAGGCCACCGTGGTGGGCGAATCCAACCGCCGCCGCTGGTACCTGGTCAACGCCGACGCCCTGCGCGAGCAGTGCCTGCCGCACCCGCCCGAGGCCTGGGAACGGCATAACGTGGCTTATCACTGAAGAGCGGGGGGGAGGGGTGGGGGGGGGGGGGGGGGGGAGGGGGGGCGTTTTCCCCGGCGGGGGGGGGGGGGGGGGGGGGGGGGGGGGCCGCCACCACTTACCTTCACCCCATGCACCTCCACCTCGAAGGCCACGGCCCGCCGCTGGTCCTGATCCACGGCTGGGCCATGCATGGCGGCGTGTTTGCGCCGCTGTTGCGCGAACTGTCCGCGCATTTCGAGTGCCATGTGGTCGACCTGCCCGGCCACGGATTGAGTGAAGAGCGTGGCGGGCTGGATCTGGACCGCGGTGTGGATCGTCTGCTCGCGGTGCTGCCACCGGCGCCCTGGCTGGGTTGGTCGCTGGGCGGGATGTTCGCGCTGGAAGCGGCGGTGCGCGCGCCCGATCGGGTGAGCGCACTGATCGAAATCGCGGCCTCGCCGCGCTTCGTCGTGGCGCCCGACTGGCCGCATGCGGTCGAGCACGCCGTGTTCGAACAATTCGGCGCCGATCTGTCCGCCGACTACCGCGCCACCATCGAGCGCTTCATCGCGCTCGAAGTGCATGGCGACGCGCATGCGCGCGACGAGATCCGCTGGCTGCGCGAGCGCCTGGCCGAGCGGCCGCCCTCCGATCCACGCATCCTGGTCGATGGCCTGGCAATTCTGGCGGACGGCGATCTGCGCAGCGAGTTGCCGCGATTGACGGTACCGAGCCTGTGGATCGCCGGACAGCGCGATCGTCTGGTGCCGTGGCAGGCGATGCGCGACGCTGCCGCGATGGCGCCCGGGGGCCAGTTCCAGCGGATCGATCGTGCCGGGCATGCGCCGTTTCTGAGTCATCCGGGCTGGTGGCGGCGGCGATCCGCGGCTGTGGGGGCGGGTTGAAGGCCGCGGTCGCTCCTGATCATGACCTGGGCTGCGTGACCGCCGCGCGGGACGTGCACGCCTCGCTCCTACGCAGGCGTCGATGCGCGAGGCCCACGCCCGCGGCGCGGCGCCCACCAATGATGCGGGGCACGCACCTGGATCAGATGCGCCAGCACGCTGACGGCGATCTCCTGCGGCGTTTGCGCGCCGATCGGCAGGCCCACCGGTGCCTGCAGCACGGCCAGTTGCTGCGCCTCATCGGCGCTCAGCGCGGCCATCACTTCGGCGATGCGCTTGCGGCTGCCCATCATGCCGAGAAAAGCGAACTGCGCGCCGGCAAGCACGCGCAAGCTCGCCACGTCGCTGACGTAATCGCGATTGAGCAGCACGACGTACAGCGCACGGCGCGTGTCCAGCGCGTCTCTCAGCTTGCCAAATTCACCCGTCAGCGCTTGCGCCTGCGGGTACTGCGCGGGATCGGCGTATTCCGGTCGCGGGTCATAGACCCACAGATCGAAGTCCAGGGATCGCCCCAGTTCGTATAACGCCAGTCCGCAATGTCCGCCGCCGACGATCAGCAGGCGCGGATCGGGCTCGATGGTCGTCGCAGTGCCCACCGCGCCGATGTCGCTGCCGTCGAGTTGCACGCTTGCGCCCAACGCCAGCGTATTGGCGATGATCTGCGCGCGCTCAGCGTCCGCAGCGCCATCCCAGCGCCGCAGCGCCAACTCCATGCGGCCGCCGCAGACGCCGGCCGAGCCGGCGCCGCCGGTCAGATCGATCTGGATCTCGCCGTCGCGACCGCCGCGCTCAAGCAACTCCCGGGCAGCAGCGACCACGCGCGCCTCGGCCAGGCCGCCGCCGATGCTGAATTCAGTCGCTCCTCCCGAAATCAGCATGCGCGCACCCGCCTTGCGCGGCGTCGCGCCGCGCGTGGCGAGCACGCTGGCCAGCACCACCGGCTCGCGGCAGACCCAGTCGGCCAGGCGCGCAAACAGGCGCTCGTTCAAGCGCGTGGTACCGACGATGTGTAGGAGCGCGCTCGCGCGCGATCGCAGTCATCGGCAGCCATCAGCCCACATCGCGCGCAAGCGCGCTCCTACAGAGTCTTGACCCGCTCTATCGCGCGATGAATCGCCTCCGGCGTCGCCGGCGAATCCAGCAGCACCTCGCGCGCGTCGCCAAATGCGGCCACCGCATCGCGCAGCGCTTCGCGCGCCGCCAGCGCCAGCATCAGCGGCGGCTCGCCGACCGCCTTGCTGCCGAAGATCACGTCGACGCTCGGTGCCTGCGAGCGGCGATAGAGATCGACTTTGAAAGCGGTCGGGACATCGGCAACGGTGGGGATCTTGTAGGTGCTCGGCGCATCGGTCAACAGCTTGCCGGCGGCGTTCCAGCGCAGTTCCTCGCAGGTCAGCCAGCCCACGCCCTGGACGAAGCCGCCCTCGATCTGGCCGCGGTCGATGCCCTCGTTGAGCGATTCGCCGACGTCGTGCAGCACATCGACGCGGCGCAACTGCTGCACGCCGGTGTGGGCGCAGACCTCGACCTCGCAAACCGCAGCGCCATAGGCAAAGTAGTAGAAGGGATGGCCCTTGCCAGCTGCTGCATCCCAATGGATGACTGGCGTGCGGTAGTAACCGGTGCTGCTCAGGCTGATGCGGGCGTTGTAGGCGGCTTTGACCACCTCGGTGAAGCCGATGCCCTTGTGGGAGCGGCCTTGTGTCGCGCGGCTCTGATCGCGGGAAACCGCTCACAAAGCCGCACCAAGCGCCCGCCCCACAGGATCACGCAAGCTCACCCGGTCATCGGCGAAGACCACGTCCGCGACTTCGCCGCCCAGCAAATCAGCCGCCACCGGCGCCAGCCGCGCCAGCAGCGTGTCGCAGGCCGCCTTGATCGCCTGACCATTCAGATCGGAACCGGAACTGGCCGCGGTGGCCGAAGTATTGGGCACCTTGTCGGTGCTGGTGGCCATGATCTGGATGCGCGAGGCAGACACGCCAAGGCTGCGCGCGGCGACCTGGATCATCTTGGTGTGCAGGCCCTGGCCCATCTCGGTGCCGCCGTGATTGAGCTGGATGCTGCCGTCCAGGTAGATCAGCACCAGCGCGCCGGCCTGGTTGTACTCGGTCTTGTTGAAGGAAATGCCGAACTTGACCGGGGTGATCGCCAGACCGCGCTTGCGTGTCGCGTGGGCCGCATTGAAGGCGTCGACCTCCCCGCGGCGGCGCGCAAAGTCGCTCGATTGCAGCAGTTGCGACCACAGTTCAGCCATATGGTTGTCGGCGATCGGCTGGCCGTAGTGCGTGGTGTTGCGATCGGGACTGGCGCCGGGCCGGTAGAAATTGCGCTCGCGCACCTGTTCCGGGGGCAGTCCCAGATGGCGCGCGACGCGATCGAGGATCTCTTCGCCGATCAGCATGCCCTGTGGCCCGCCGAAGCCGCGGAAGGCGGTGTTCGACGCCACATTCGTCTTGGCGATGCGCCCGAGCACGCGCACGTGGGCGCAGTGATAGGCGTTGTCGACATGCACCATCGCGCGCATCAGCACCGGCGGCGACAGATCGCAGCTCCAGCCGCCGTCGGCGACCATGTCGACATCCAGCGCCAGCAGGCGCCCGTCAGCGTCGAAGCCCACCTCGAAACACCCGAGGAAGGGATGGCGCTTGCCGGTCAACTGCATGTCCAGGCCGCGCGGCAACTGGATGCCGACCGGATGCCCGGTGCGCAGTGCGGCCAATGCGGCGACCGCGGCAAAAGGATTGGCCTGGGTTTCCTTGCCGCCGAAGCCGCCGCCCATGCGCAGGCAGCGGCACACCACGCGGTGCGCGGGGATGCCGAGCACATGTGCCACCATCGCCTGGGTCTCGGACGGGTGCTGCGTGGAAGCACTGACGTGGACGATGCCGTCGCCGTCGATCACCACCCAGCTGGCGTGGGTTTCCAGATAGAAATGGTCCTGACCGCCGCAGCGGACCTCGCCCTTGAGTCGATGTGGCGCGGCGGCCATTGCCGCAGCGACATCCCCACGTTCGACGCGCGCCGGGCGCATGTGGAAGCGCGCTTCGACGATCGCCTGATCGATGCTCAGGCAGGCTGGCAGCGACTCATAGTCGACGCGCACCAGGCGTGCCGCGACCTGCGCCGTGGCCACATCGGTGGCCACCACCCAGGCTACTGGCTGCCCGTGGTAGCTGACCTCATCGGGCGGGATCAACGGCTCGTCATGCAGGATCGTCCCGGTGTTGTTGTCGCCGGGGATATCGCCGGCCGTGAGTACCGCATGCACGCCAGGAACGGCCACCGCCGCGGACGCATCGATCGAAACGATCCGCGCATGCGCGTGCGGCGCCTGCACCGGATACAGACGCAGCATGCCCACCGGTTCGCGCTGTTCGTCGGTGTAGACCGCGCGGCCGCTTACGTGGCCGATGGCGCTTTCGTGCTTCATCGGCGCGGGGGGGCGCGGCTTTCGGCCCTTCATCGCACCCACTCCTCGACAAACTTCGCGAACAGGCTGCCGCACAGCGCGCGGCGATAGTCGGCGCTGCCGCGATGGTCGTCGAGCGGGGTGAATTCCTCACGCAGCAGCGCGCAGGCGGCGGCGACCGTGGCGTCGTCCAGCGTACGTCCGAGCAGGAAGACTTCGGTGCGCGTGGCGCGTTTGGGGATCGCCGCGACGCCACCGTAGGCCAGTCGCGCGTGACTGACCTGCCTGCGATCGTCCAGGGTGATCGCGTAAACCGCGGCCACGATGCTGATGTCGTCGGTCTGCCGCTTGGCGACCTTGTACGCCGCCTGGATCGAGGTCAGCCGCGGCACGCGCACGGCGACGATCAGCTCGTCGCTGGCCAGCATGGTCTTGCGGTAATCGAGAAAATAGCCGTCGATCGGCAGTTCGCGCGCACCCGCTGGACCCTGCACTTCGATCACGGCGTCATGTGCCAGCAGCCAGGGCAGCAGATCACCGATCGGCGAGGCGCTGCCGAGATTGCCCCCCAGCGTCGCCCGGTTCTTGACCTGGCGCGCGGCGAACCACGGCAGCATCTGGTCGAGTGCCGGGAAGATCCCGGCCGTTTCGTGCTCCAGTCGCGACAAGGACACGCCGGCACCGATGCGCGCGTGGTCTTCGGCAATTTCCAGGGTATGCAGTTCGGCGATGCGATCCAGCGCGATCAGCACCGGCGCCACGCGCTGGCCGCGGCTCAGGGCGACGCCGAGGTCAGTAGCGCCGGCGATCCAGGTGGCATCGGCGTGCGCGGCCTTGAGCGCCAGCGCGTCGGCGACCGTCGCGGGGTTATGGAAGCCAAGCTTGTTGTGGGTCCGGACCTGGTCCGGACGCTCTTCCGGTGAGCCTGCGAGAAGCGTCCGGACAAGGTCCGGACCCACGGAAGCGTCAGCTGGAACCGTCGAGGCAGCTTCCAGCGCCGCCGAAAACCGATCCGCTGGCCGCACTTGCGCTGCCAGCACAGCCGCAGCCTTGCGGATCGGCTGGTAACCGGTGCAACGGCACAGATTGCCGTCGATCACGTGATCGCCGAACTCGCCCTCGTAGTAACCGACGAACAGGCTCATGACGAAACCCGGCGTGCAATAGCCGCACTGCGAACCGGCGGTGTCGACCATCGCTGTCTGCACCGGATGCAACTGGTCGCCTGCGGCCAGCGCCTCGACCGTCACCACCTCCCGACCAGCCAGCGCGCCGATCGGCAGCAGGCAGGAGTTCACCGCGCGGTAGTGCGCACGGCCTTGCGCATCGCGTTCGACCAAGGCGACCGTGCAGGCGCCGCAATCGCCGTCGCCGCAGCCTTCCTTGGTGCCGGTCAGGCGCGCGCGCCGGAGCCAGCGCAGCAGCGATTCGGTGGGATCGGCATCGCGCAGGTCGACGTCGGAAAAGTTCAATCGGAAATGGGTTGCGCTCATGGCGGCGAAGATCAGCGCGCGCGGAAAGGGTGTCAAGCGAGGCGTGCGCGCCCCCTGCCCCTCGCCATCGCCCCGTGGCATCCTGCCCGCTTCCTCATCGCTGCTTGGCGCCCGCCCATGACCGCCCTCAAACTGTCGCCGGAACAACTGGCCGCCCTGGTGCGCGGCATGCCCAAGGCCGAGTTGCATATCCATATCGAGGGTTCGCTGGAACCGGAACTGATCTTCGCGCTGGCGCAGCGCAATGGGGTTTCGATTCCCTACGCCAGCGTCGAGGACCTGCGCGCGGCCTATGCCTTCACCAATCTGCAGAGTTTTCTCGACATCTACTACGCCGGCGCCAGCGTGCTGCTGAAGGAGCAGGACTTCTTCGACATGGCCTGGGCCTACTTCCTGCGCGCCAAGGCCGACAACGTCACCCACGCCGAGCTGTTCTTCGATCCGCAGACGCACACCGATCGCGGCGTGGCCTTCAGCGCCGTCATCGACGGCCTGCGCCGTGCCTGCGATCAGGCCAAAGCTGAGCTCGGCATCCAGGCCGAGCTGATCCTGTGCTTTCTGCGCCATCTCGACGAAGCATCGGCTTTCGCCACGCTGGAGGAAGCGCGCCCGCACCTTGGCAAGTTCATCGGCGTGGGCCTGGATTCCAGCGAGGTCGGGCATCCGCCGGAGAAGTTCGCGCGCGTGTTCGCCGATGCGCGCAAGCTCGGCCTGCGCGCGGTGGCGCATGCGGGCGAGGAAGGCCCGCCGGCCTATATCTGGAGTGCGCTGGACGTGCTCAAGGTCGAGCGCATCGACCACGGCGTGCAGTCGCTGAAAGACCCGGAGCTGGTCAAGCGCCTGGTCGCGCAGCGCATCCCGCTGACCGTATGTCCGCTGTCCAACGTCAAGCTCTGCGTGTTCCCGGATCTGCGCCAGCACAACCTGAAGCAGATGCTCGATGCCGGCATCGTCGCCACGGTCAATTCGGACGATCCGGCCTACTTCGGCGGCTATCTGAACCAGAATTTCATCGAGACCTTCGCCGCGCTGCCGCTCAACGCCCACGACGCGCACACGCTGGCGCAGAACAGTTTCGAAGCGAGCTTCGCGTCACCGGACCAGAAGCGCCGCCAGTTGCACAAGCTGGAGGCGTATTGCGAGC
>JADKFD010000100.1 GCA_016717705.1 Rhodanobacteraceae bacterium
AATTGACCATCAAAACGGGGTTCTGCCCGCTGAAAATTGACCAGGTGTTCAGCCTAGCCTAGCGGTGGGGACCACTGTCAGGAGACGAGGTGCACACCATGGCGATGTACGCGAAAGTGCGACGGATGCGGTTGCGCGACGGGCTGTCGATCAGTGAGATTGCTCGGCGGACGAGTCTGTCGCGCAACATGATCAAGCGCTGGCTGCTCGACGCCGGTGCTGGAAGCGAGAAGCGCACGAGCGGCCGGTTGGTAGAAGAACCTGGACGATTACGTCGAGTGGTTGCGCAGGGCCCTGGAGACGGATGCGCTGCGGCCGCGCAAGGAACGGCGGACGGTGCTGCGGCTGCTGGAGCAGTTGCAGGGGACTAGGCTATTGCGGTAGCTACAGCCGGCTAACGGAGTTCATCCGCCGCTGGCGATCGGCGGGATCGGTGACGGCGCGCTCGGCGTTCGTGCCGCTGGCGTTCGAGTTGGGTGAGGCGTTCCAGTTCGACTGGAGCGAGGAAGGACTCGTGATCGCCGGCGTCTACCGGCGACTGCAGCTGGCGCACATGAAGCTGTGCGCGTCGCGGGCCTTCTGGCTGGTGGCCTACCCGAGCCAGGGTCACGAGATGCTGTTCGATGCGCACACGCGCTGCCTGGCAGGCCTGGGCGGGGTAGCCCGACGCGGCATCTACGACAACATGAAGACGGCGGTGGACCGTGTGCCGGGACGCGGCAAGGCGCGCATCGTCAACGCGCGGTTTTCGGCGCTGTGTGCGTCACTACCTGTTCGATCCGGACTTCTGCAACGTGGCTTCCGGATGGGAGAAGGGCCGGGTCGAGAAGGGGTTCAGGACTCGCGGCGGCGGATCTGGCAGTCGGCGCTGGAACAGCGCTTGGCAGCTTCGTCGAGATCAACGAATGGCTGGCGAGCCAGTGTGGCGGCACGTCAGGCGGCGCATCCGGAGTGTCCGGAGATGACGATTGCCGAGGCGCTGGAGCACGAGCAGCCGCACCTGATGCCGATGCCGGCGGCCTTCGACGGCTACGTGGAATCGCCGGCACGGGTGTCCAGCACCTGTCTGGTGTCGGCAGCCCGCAACCGCTACTCGGTGCCGTGTACGCTGGCCGGACAGCGGGTCAGTGTGCGGCTGTATCCGGATCGCGTGGTGATCATCGACGATCACACGGTAGTCGCCGAGCACGTTCGCGCCAGCGATCGCGATCACATCGTCTACGACTGGCGGCACTATGTGCCGCTGGTGCAGCAAGCCCGGCGCGCTGCGCAACGGTGCGCCGTTCGCCGATCTGCCGGACTCGCTCAAGCGCTTGCGCCAGGCGCTGATCCGCAGGCCTGGAGGTGATCGGGTGATGGCGCAGGTGCTGGCCGCCGTGCCGACCTTTGGCCTGGAAGCCGTGCTGGTGGCGATTGACCTGGTGCTGCAAACGGGCCGGCCAAGCGCGGAGCACGTCCTCAATGTGCTGGCGCGACTGCACGAGGGGCCGCCGCCCGAGCGGGTCGACACGGCGCTGGTGATCGCGATGAGCCGATCGCCGACAGCAGTCGCTACGACCGCCTGCGCGAGGAGGTGGGTCATGGCTGATCTCATCGCCGAACTCGAGGAACTGCGTCTGCACGGCATGGCCAGCGCCTATGCCGAGAGCCTGCAGCAGCGCAGCGCGATGAGCCGGCAGGTCGAGGATGCCCTGCTGCGCCACCTGCTCGAAGCCGAGCGCACCGACCGTGGCCTGCGCTCGATCCGCTACCAGATGCACACGGCACGCTTCCCGGTGCATCGCGATCTGGCTGGCTTCGATTCACCCAGAGCAAGCTGGACCGCCGCCAGATCGAGCAGTTCGCCAGCACCGACTTCACCGAAAAGGCCGAGAACATCGTGTTCATCGGCGGCACCGGCACCGGCAAAGAGCCATCTCGCCACCGCCATCGGCGTGCAAGCCATCACCCGCCACGGCAAACGCGTGCGCTTCTACTCCTGCGTGGAACTGGCCAACGCCCTGGAGCAAGAAAGCTACCGGCCGAGCCGGACGACTCGCCCACCAGTTGATGCACCTCGACCTCGTCATCCTCGACGAACCCGGCTACATGCCGTTCTCCCAAGCCGGCGGCGCGCTGTTGTTCCACCTGCTCAGCAAGCTCTACGAGCACACCAGCGTGATCATCACCACCAACCTGATGTTCGCCGAATGGGTCAGCGTGTTCGTCGATGCCAAGATGACCACGGCACTGCTCGATCGGCTGACGCACCACTGCCACATCGTCGAGACCGGCAACGACTCGTACCGGTTCCGGCACAGCAGCAGCGCCGCTAAGGCACGCATCAAGTCACGCGAAGCGAGCAAAAATCAGGGCAAGCCGGACGACAACGCCGAACCGTTCTGACCCATCAGCACCGGCCAACAGCCGGTAAACTAAACACCCGCCGAGGGCGTTCCTCGGCGTCCATCCCTGGTCAATTTTCAACGAGCAGAGATGGTCAGTTTTGGGGTGAGCAGCAACAAGCGCGCTCAACTGGTTTCGGGGTTGATAATTTCGGATCCTGGGGGCATAGGTCGGAGGGTTCGATGATGGCCGCCTGGATGCCATCGTCTTCGATGAGCGCGCGCCAGATTTCGCGGCCTGGAAAAGCATTGAGTACGGCGCAGTTTGCGGCGTCATTCAGATCATTGACGAACAGTGAGTGGTTTCGCAGCAGTGGGTCGTTGTAGACGACTGCCAAATGCGGATTGGCGCTGATGCCGTAGCGGATGAAAACCAGGCTTGGCGGGCGCTGGGCCAGGGCCTGGGTGAGGTCATGGTGATGTCTGTAGTCATGCGTGGATGGCGTCTCCATGAACCCCGGAAGGGCAAGCGACGCGGGTACCAGGATCACCAGTGCCGCCGACGCCACGCGGAGAGCAGCTTGCCGTCGGATGAATTCGAACATGGCGCCGATCGAAAGGAACCAGACTGGCGCGATCGGTCCGAAATAGAAGTGCAACTGCAGGTAGTTTGACAGCGCATGCAACAGCGGAAACCCCGCCAGCACGACCAGCAGGCGCCATTCCACCAGAGCGAGGAATGGCAGGCTCAACAGCACCCACCAGGGTAGTGCCAAGCCACCGACAGCACTGGCAGCGGCTCGCGCACCCGACATTGATGCGCGCACATGCTGTAGCCAGTCGCCTTTCTCGATCAGCGCATCCTCGCCTGCGGTCAGCGCCAGAGATGGTTTCATGGCAGGTTGCGGCTGCTGCCAGATGAAGATCGGCTGGGTCATGTACTGCGCGTGGAATTCGGAATGCGGCATGCGCCAGACGCTGCCAGTCACGGCGTGATTGATCGCCGCCTGAAAGCCGAAAGCCAGCACCAACGGCAGTGCCGCGAGCAGTGCTCCGCGGGTGACGCCACTGCGGTCCGCGCGCCATTGCCTGTGTGCTTGGCCGGCGTACGCGAGCGCTGCGATCAGGCACACGATCGCCCCTTCGAAGGGCCGCGAAAGGAACAGTCCAGCCATACCGATGCCGGTCGCCAGATATGCCCATCTTGTCGGCGAGTGCCGATGCAGGCGCAAGCAGAAGCCCAACACCAGGGAGGCGCAGGCAAATGCGACGAACCCACCCATGTAGGTGCGGATCCACACTCCGAGGTACAGGGCGCTGCTCGCGAAGGCGATGGTAGCCACCACTGCCGGCAGCGGGCCGACGAATGCGCGCAAAGCCCAGAGTAGCGCGATCGCGGCCAGCACGCCGCTGAGAAGCAACCCGATCAGCGGATTTCCGAACCAATCCCCGATTGCCAGCACCAGACCCTGCGCAGGCGGATATTTGGACGCGAATGATGGCTCGACCAGCAGGTGCGGCGACCAGAAAGAGGCCGGACTGGGCGGACTGGGATTGCTCAGGCGTAAGTTGGCGTAGGTCTCGCCGGCGAACAGATAGGTGAATTCATCATGGATGTGCGGTACCGGAGTGCCATGCACGTAGACAGCGCTCAGCGACACGCCGAGCGCAGCGATCAGGACGACGAGGTAGGCGCCGCGACCAGTGAGCAGGGAGCGGGCGGCGCCGAGGAGGTCGGCGGCGGAGGCAGGCTGTGGCATGCGATGAGGCTTCGACCGACGCGACCGTTGGATAGTGCCGACGCGCTTCTCCGGGCGCAAGTTCGCGGGCTTGCCGCAGATCGCAGTTGCTGACACGACAGGTCGAGCCTGACTATAGTGTCCATTGACCATTGCTACCGCCGCCGATGCAGATGCCAGTGGTTCAACCGGATGCGGAATCTGAACCCGAAGTTTCGGTCGTGATGCCGTGCCTGAATGAGGCGGAGACCGTGGCGACTTGTGTGAAAAAGGCTCGCGAAGCGATGGCACGCGACCACATCGACGGCGAAATCGTGGTGGCCGACAACGGTAGCGTCGATGGCTCACAGGCCTTGGCGGAAGCGGCAGGTGCCCGCGTCGTGCCGGTTGCGGAGCCGGGATATGGCAGTGCGTTGATGGGTGGCATCGCCGCCGCGCGTGGCCGTTACGTGATCATGGGCGACGCCGATGACAGTTACGATTTTGGCGACGTGCCGAAATTCGTGCACAAGTTGCGCCAGGGATTTGAATTGGTGCAAGGCTGCAGACTGCCTGCCGGTGGCGGTACCGTGCTGCCGGGTGCGATGCCGCCGCTGCACTTCTGGTTCGGGAATCCGTTGTTTTCGATGCTCAGCCGCTGGTGGTTCCAGGCGCCGATCAACGACATCTACTGCGGCATGCGTGGTTTCACGCGTGAGCTCTACCAGCGCCTCGACCAGCGCTGCACCGGCATGGAGTTCGCCACGGAGATGGTGATCAAGGCGAGCCTGACCAAGGCGCGCATCGGTGAAGTTCCGATCACCTTGCACCCGGATGGACGTCGGGCGCACCCACCTCATCTCAACACCTGGCGCGACGGCTGGCGCACGCTGCGCTTCTTCCTGATGTGCAGCCCGCGCTGGCTGTTTCTGATTCCGGGTCTGTTGCTGATGCTCTTCGGGGCGCTGGGATTCGCTCTGGCCCTGCCGGGCACGGTGGCCTGGGGTGGCTGGTCGCTGGATGCCCACACGCTGCTGGTGTCCAGCCTGGCCGCGGTACTCGGCTACCAGGCGATCTGGTTCTCGGTCATCGCCAAGAGCATCGCCATCGCGTCTGGCGTGCTGCCAGCAGACCAACGGATGGAGCGCTTCCACCGATGGGCGACACTGGAGCGCGGCGTCGTGTTTGGCGTTGTTTGCACGCTGCTTGGCTTCACTCTGGTTCTGGCTGCTGTCTGGCAATGGGCGGAGCGAGGTTACGGCGAACTGCCATATGCGCTGGGCATGCGCCTGGTCATCCCGGGCATGACACTGATGACCATGGGCACGCAATCCGTGTTTTCCAGTTTTCTGGTGAGCCTGATCGGCCTGCGGCGTCGATGAGCGATCACCTCGTGAATGCCGACGATCGAGTAAAGCCTGCAAAAGACGGTGCCAATCATCCGACCCTCATTCGCGTGCACGACGCACTCATCTGTTGCGATTCGGCGTGGGAGGAGGCGTATCTCCGCTTCGAATCGCCGGAACAGGAGATCAGCAAGTTCCGCCAGCGACTGTTGCGACTCGGCGCCGAACAGTGGTCGCGCGACGCCACCATCGTCGAGCTGTTCTGTGGGCGCGGCGGTGCGCTTTGCGCCTGGAAGCAGTTGGGTTTCTCCCGCCTCGAAGGGGTCGACTTGTCCGAGCGACTGCTGCGTCAGTACCAAGGGGCGGCGCGGCTCTATGTGTGTGATGCGCGGGACCTGCCATTCGACTCGGCATCACGCGACATCATCGCGGTTCAGGGCGGGCTTCATCACCTGGAGCGGCTCCCGCAAGATGTCGATCGCACGCTCGCAGAAGCTGCCCGCGTGCTCCGGCCGGGTGGGCTGTTCGTTGCCGTGGAGCCCTGGCTCACACCTTTTCTGCGCGCTGTCCACGCCATCAGCGAGATCAAGTTGGTGCGTCGCACGCTGCCCAAGTTCGACGCGTTCGCGACCATGACCGAGCACGAGCGCTCGACCTACGAAGCCTGGCTGCACAATCCGGAATTGGTACTGCAATTGCTGCGCAAGCACTTCGAGCCCCAGCACCTGCGCATCCGTCTGGGCAAGCTCGAGTTCGTTGGTCGTCGCCGCGACTGAGCATTCGCGGGGACCGACCAAGGACCCTTTGAACAAGTTCTGCGAGGCCGCAGAACTTGTTCAGAGGGTCCCTGGCGCGGTTGCGCTCGCCTGGCGCTCCGGCGATGCTCGGGGCTGGATTCAGTGACTGGAGTCGTGGTGGAGGCAAGCGCAAACGCAAGGTTTAACGCGACTTCCTGGCGCACCTCTGCAGCATCCCTGACGGTCGCCGCCTTGTACTTGTGCATCGTCATCTGGCTGGCGCTGCGCACGCGCGTGTTCATGGATGAGATCTGGTTGATCGAGTGGGGCCGCGTTTTTCTTGATCCGAACACGCCCTATTCGATGTACATGTCTGCCGCTGGTTCCTCACTCAAGCCGCCGACCTGGTTTGGACCGATGCTGGCGGAACTGCTGTTTCGCCTCACGGGAAGCGTGTCGGCATTCCGCATCCTGAATGCCGTGGCGATGCTGTTGGTCGCCGGATCGATCATTCGGCTCGCGCGCAACCGCGGATTGAGTGTCGGGCTCGCGCTGACGCTGTCAATCGTCGTAGTGCTTGATCCAACGCTCGTGCAATCAGTGGTCCTGGGCCGCCCGGATGCGCTCGGATTCCTGTTTTCGATAGGCGGGCTTGCTCTCGCCGACGTCGGCGTCGCCCGTCTGCTGACGACCCGCAAGGGCTGGCTGCTGGCGGCCTTTGGCTATGGCGCCTGTGTATTTTCGCTTTCCATCTGGCTCAGTGCCGTATTGATGGGACCGCTGATCGTTGCCCATTGGCTGTCCAGTTGGATCCGCATCCAGCGCAGCGTCGGCTCCGCCGGACGGGCGACCGGTACATTCCTGCTGGCACCGGTCCTGGTGGCGGCGTTGACCATCGATTTCTCCCACCTCCTGGCGGTGGGTCAGGCGCACTCGGAAAACCCGATTTTTACCGCATGGACGTCATGGGAAGTCATCCGAAGCATTCCAGGCCAGCTGTCGGTCAGCTTGTTGCTGATTATGCCGGGGCTGGCCGTGCTGCCCTTGATTCGTCCAGGGTGGCTGGCTTTGGCACTGGCCAGCGGAATCTGCCTCATATTCCTCAGCGGCTTCTATCCATTTCGAATCCCGCATTTGCTGATGTACTGCGCGGCGGCGACCGCACTGGTGATTGCCCGGTCGAGGACTCAAGACCAGTTGCGCGCGTGGCAGCGCTATCTGCGAGTTGCTGCTGTGATTTCGGCCTTGCTGCTGGCGCTGCGTATCGCATTCGCGTTCAGCAATGAAGTGCGCCTGGCGCCTGCACAGACGTGGTTGCAGACGCTGCCCGCCGCCACCCGCGTCGCCGACTACAGCTGGGATTTCTATGAGGCGGGCCGCTTTCACGGCCTGCAGCCGATGCGGTCATATCCGGGCGATCCCGGCGACAAGGTCCTGATGTGGCTCAACGGCCTCCAGCCGGATGTGGTGGTCCGCGCCGTCGACGCCAACGGAACCTTTGTCCTCGTCGACGATCTGGACGACAAGCTGATCCGTGCAGGGTACTGCAGCACCGGGTGGTTCGACGCGCAGGGCCGGGCGGTTTCCGCGGACATGGTGCCGCGACCGGTACCCTCGGCACTGCTGTGGCGACTCGGTCTGTTCCGCGATCACGGTCCCTATGCCGTCTGGCGACGTTGCGGATTCACTGAACCACCACGGGGCTGATTCGGATCATTCCTGTCGCCGCGTCGATTGGCCCATGCCCATGAGGCCGGCGGGCTTCGTCGAAGCTCGCCGGCCTGCCCTGTGGCTTCAGCCCTCGGACTGCTCCTCGCTGTCGATGGTCCAGTTGACCACGGCATCCTTGCCGTACCAGCGGCCGTCGACGAGCACCAGTTCGTGCTCGGTGGCGATGGGTGCGTCGAACACGGTCACGGTGGTGCGGACGCGCGCGGTCGCACCCTCGATGGTGAGCACCTGAACGTCGATGGAGTCGGCAATCTGGTCGAGGTCGAGGCCGTAGATGCGAATCGCCTGCTTGCTTGCGGCGAGCACGCTGCCGGCTTTGGCCAGCACCTCTTCGAACGACAGCATCTTCAGTTGATCGAGATTGGCGACACCCGTGTTGCGCGCGGCGTTGGTGATCAGCGTGAGCGCCTGGCGCATCGATTGCGAGCTCAGAAAATCGGTCGTGGTGACCCATTGCTGCAAGCCGGGAAGGGCGGCGCGCAGGGCGGCGCGCTGAGCTTCGGTCATTTCAGCGTCGGGGGAGGCCACCGCCATCTGCAGGGCGCCGATGCCCATCATCACGGCGCCGGGGGCCTGCGGCCTGGCTTCTTCAAGCTTCGGCTCGATTTCAGCCATCAGCGTGTCGACTGCATCCGGCCCGACGAGTTTGGCGTATTCCTGCTCGAACTTCGCGCGGTCCTCGGCGGTGGTCGGTTTGACGCGGGCGAGTTCGTAGGCCTGACGCATCTGTTGGTACTTTGCCGGCGGAACCAGTGCGCTGATCAGGCCGGCGAGATCGTTGCTGCGCAACTTGCGGCTGAGGTCGCGAATCTGTTGCGCCGGGTCCGGCGCGACGGTGCTGGCGCTCTGCGAAGACGCGGGCGAGAACTCGACGGCAAGGCTGGGCTGCGCCGCGCCGATCATGCCGGCGAGCAGCAGGGACAGCGTCAACAGCTTGGTTTTCATGGCCATACTCCTTGGGTGGGTCTTTAGTGTGCTAGTGAACTACATCACCAAGAAGTGTCGGAAGTACTGGGTGCGCGAGTGTCGATGTCACGCGGCTCAGGCGCGATTGAAAGTGGGTGCCGCGCCAGGCGTAGGTCACGTTGGCCGAAGGGCTACGGCAGGCACTCCAATGTCACGTAGGCCTCCGGCCAACGTGACCTAAAATTTGTCACGTAGCCTGTTGCGCAGGCAACGTGACCTACGTCCGGGTTGCAGAGGATTGGCCGCGAATCAATCCGTTCGCAGCCTATGCATGCGCAGGTCATCGTAAATACCCTGGCATTCGTCGACCACCTTGCTGGCGGATGCGTCCAGTTGCGGCCGCTTGCCGGAGGGTTTCTCGAAGCCGGTGGACTGCCACACGGCGTGATACCAGTGCGGCGCCCAGATGCCGTCGCTGGCGCGCGGGCCGGCCGGCCAGGACAACATGCGCGGCGTGAACTCGATGCCGAGCAGGGCGCACAGCGCGCGCAGGTGAGCTTCGGGCTCCTGCAGGAAATCGCCGGCGTCGATCACCGGCGGCGGGGTGCCGTTGCGTGCACTGAGGCGCGCAAACAGTTCCGCCTGCTGCGGCAAGCCGATGTCCTGCGCGCTGACGCTGTCGCGCGTGCGCAGGTACGAGGACACCACCTCGGCCGGGTCGCGGATCAACAGCACATTGGTCAGCGCATCGATCCAGTCGCGATCCATGTGCGGCAGCAGGTGGTGGCACATGTGCTTCTGGTACCAGAGCGGCTTGCCCTCCGGGATGGGGCCGACCAGATCCGCGACCACCACGCGCCAGTCGGTCTGACCCGCGGCGATGACCTCATCGCGCCCCGGATGCTCGGCGCCGGTGACCTTGAGGTAATGCGCGTAAAGCGGCTCGTCGCTGACCACGCAATCGGTGCGGTTTTCCCACGCGCGCATCATCGCGGTGGAGATATTGCGCGGGCCCGACCACATGGCGATGCGCAGCGGCGCGCTCATGCCTGCGCTCCGCGCGCGGCGACATCGCGCTGGATCAGTTCGCGGTAGAGCGTCTGCAGTCGATGGATCATCGGTCGTCCTTGCGCTTGCGCTGAGCCGAGCACCCGGCCGTCCACCGAATTGACTGGCACCAGGCCGGCAAAGGTGCCGGTGACGAAGGCTTCATCGGCGCTGTAGACCTCGGTCAGGCTGAAGTTGCGCTCGCGCGCGGCGATGCCGTTCTCGTGGCAGATCTGCAGCACATTGGCGCGGGTGATGCCGCCCAGGCAGTAGTCGCCGCTGGAGGTCCACACCTCGCCGCGGCGGACGATGAAGAAGTGGGTGGAATTGCAGGTGGCGACGAAGCCGTGTGGATCGAGCATCAGGGCCTCGTCGGCGCCGGCGGTGTAGGCCTGAATGCAGGCGGTGATGCAGTTGAGCTTGCTGTGGCTGTTGAGCTTGGGGTCCTGCACGTCCGGATAGCCGCGGCGCACGTGCACCGTGAACAGCTTGAGGCCGCGGTCGAGCACATCCGGCAGTGGATTCTTGTACTCGGGAATGATCACCACGGTGGCCGGGCCGATGCACACGCGCGGATCCTGATAAGGCGTGCGTTTGATACCGCGGGTGACCATCAGGCGGATATGCACGCCATCTTGCATGTGGTTGCCGCGCAGCGTGTCGTAGATGGCCGCGCTCAGCGCCGCCCGATCCATGCCGATGTCGAGCGCGATGGCTTTGGCGCCCTCGAACAAGCGATCCAGATGCGCGTCGAGAAAGGCTGGATGGCCGTTCACCACGCGCAGGCCCTCCCACACGCCGTCACCCAGCACGAAGCCGGAATCGAATACCGAGACGCTGGCCTTTTCGCGTGGCAGCAGGGCGCCGTTGATGTAGATCAGGATCGACGCGTTGCGCGGATCGTCGACGAAATCGTGGGTGCCTTGGGCCATGGGCGATTCGTTGCACGGAAAGCGCCGAGGATACGGCAGGGCGCGCTGCCGCAGTCGTGGCTCGTGAAAGCAGAAACGGCACCTCGATCACGCTGCGGAGCGAATCGATTCGCTGCGGCAAAGCTCCAGCACCTGCGCTCGCACTGCTGCATCGAGGTCCTGGCTGACCTGCTCGCTGGCCGCGCCGGCGTCCAGGCGCGCGCCCGGCAGCACACCGACCCAGGCGTTGCGACCCGAGTGTTTGGCGGTGTAAAGCGCCATGTCGGCCATTGCCACGACCTGCTGCCAGCCCAGGGCGTCCGGGTGCTCGGTCATGAACGGGAAACAGGCGTAGCCGATCGAAGCGGTCTTGGCCAGGGCTTGCCCATCCGGCAAGTCGAAAGGCGTGTCGGCGATGCTGCAGCGCAGGCGCTCGGCGAGTGCTGCCGCGCCGCTGCGTGGCGTGCCGATGGCGACGCACAGGAATTCCTCGCCGCCCCAGCGCACAACGTGATCCGACGGCCGGAATACCTGGCGCAGGCGCTCGGCCATCTGCACCAGCACGGCATCGCCGGCGGGGTGCCCGTGCTGGTCGTTGACCTGCTTGAAGTGGTCCAGATCGACCATGATGAAGATCAGATCGGCATCCGCGGCGCCGTCAGCGCGTCGGCGCAAGCACTGCGCGATGTCGGCGTCGATGTGTTGCAGCAGGTAGCGGCGATTGCGCAAGCCGGTCAGCGCGTCGGTCAGGCTGGCTTCGCGCAGCGCGCGGTGGCCTGCTCCAGTTGCGCCGTGCGTTCCTGGACGCGCGCTTCGAGCACGCGTCCGCGATGACGCAGCACCGCGGTGCGCGCCTGCACGATGGCATACACGACCAACAGCGCGGCGATTGCCAGCAGTGCGCGAAACCACCAGGTCTGGAACCAGGCGGGCAACACCTGCACCGGCACACTCAGCTCGCGCTCGCCAAAGACGCCCTCGCGGTTGCTGCCACGCAGCGCCAGGCGGTAATCGCCCGGCGGCAGATTGGTGTAGACCGCAAGGCGGCGATCGACATCGGTTTCGATCCAGTCGCGGTCATAGCCGATCAACTGGAAAGCGTAGCGATTGCGCTCCGGCGCGGAGAAATCGAGGGCGGCAAATTCGACGGCGATACTGTTCGCCGCAGGCTGGATGATGATCGGCCCCCGATCGTCGCCAAACTGTCCCACCGGAAGCCTCACACCGCCCACCTGCAGATCGGTGATCGCCACCGGCGCCGGGTAGCGCCAGGGCTGCAACAGCGGCGGCTGCACGATGGTCAGCCCGCCACCTCCGCCAAACAGCATCTCCCCTGCAGCGGTGGCCGCTCCCGAAGCGCCCCAGTAAGCGGGGATTGCCACGCCGTGCGCGCGCCGCAACGCGCGGAGCGTCAGCGACTCGACGTCGACCACCGCCAGGCCGTCGTCGGTGCTGGCCCAGACCTCGCCGTCCCCGAATGCCAGCAGCTTGTTGACGTTGTCATTGGGCAGTCCCTGGGCGCGCGTGAGTCGCTGGAAACGGGGCTGCGCGTCGCCCTGTGCGCCGTCGCGGATCGCGATGCCACCGCCGAGCGTGCTCACCCACAGCCGCTGCCGGGCATCGATGAGCAGCGAAGTGATCGAGCCCGCGGGCAAGGCGGTCGCCAGCGCTGCATCGGGCGCAATGTGAGTGATTGCGAGGGTGTCCAGTTGCAGCCGATCGAGTCCATTGGCGGTACCCAGCCACAGCGATTGCTCGCCCGCGCTGACGATGGCATTGATCCGGCGATCCACCAGACGCTCGATCGGCAGATGCTGGATGAGTTGTTCGCTGCCGGGCACGCGCGCATCCAGTTGCCACAGGCCATCGACCCAACTGCCCAGCCACAGGGTGTCGCCGACGGCGTGCACCACGTCGACGCTGAGGCTGGGGTCACGTCCGGGCAGGCGCATGCGCGTCATCGACTGCCCGGAAAAGTCGCCACGAAAGAGACCGCGCTGGGTGCCGAGATAGACGCTGCTGTTGCTGTGGTCCATGGACAGGACGCGGTCGCTCGGCAGGCTGCTGTCAGGCCGCGCCGGATCCGGCCGCAGGCCGATCACCTCGGCCTTGTCCGGGCTCAACACATCGACGCCATTGCTGCCGAGTCCGACCCAGACCTGGCCATTGGGCAGCGGCAGTACCGAAATCACATCCGGATCCGAAATTCCGCGCTCGCGACCCTTGGCGCCAAACACGGTCAAAACCGCGCGTTGTTGCGCATCGTGGCGATCCAGTCCGCGGCTGGTGCCGACCCATACCAACCCGGAACGATCTCTGTGCATGGCCCAGATCGTGTTGTCCGACAGGCTGCTCGGGATCGCTGCCTCATGGGCGATGGCACGCGTCGTCGTCGTCTCCGGGTCGATCGCGACGATGCCCTGGTTGACGGTACCGATCCAGATCTCGCCCGCTCGCGCCTCGACGATGGCGAACACGCGTTCGTTGGCCAGATTGCTGGTGCCGGTAATGACCGGCAGCGCGGCCCCACCTCGTGCGGCGATGACATAGGCGCCAGCACCGCGTGTGCCGATCCACAGGCGGCCTTCGCTGTCCTCGCAAAAGCCGCCCACGGCAGGCACACGCCCGTCCGCCGTCGGTAGCGGCACCGCGACCAGTTGATCGCTGTCCGGGTCGCGCCGCACCAGGCCTTTCTGGGTGCCGATCCACAGGCGGCCATGGCGGTCGCGGTGCAGCGCCACGACGCGGTTGTCCGGCAGACTGAGCGGGTCGGCGGGATCGTTGCGCTGATGCGAAATGGCACCGCTGGCGGGATCCAGATGGTCGAGGCCGCCGTCGGTCGCTACCCAGATGCCAGCCAAGCCGTCATCGGCAATCGAGCGCACGAAGGCATTGCTGAGCCCGTTTTCGCCTGCGGGATAGACGACGAAGCGGTCGGTCCGCGGATCAAACCGCGCCAGGCCACCGGCGCTGGTGCCGATCCACAGCCGCCCCGAGGTGTCCACGTGCAAGGTCAGCACGTAGTTGTCGGGCAGGCTTCCCGGAAGCGCCGGATCTGGCGCGTAGCTGCGGAAACGATAGCCATCCCAACGCGCCAGCCCAGCCTGGGTGCCGACCCAAAGGAAGCCATCAGCATCCTGCGCGATCGCGGTGGCGATCGGGCCTGGCATTCCCTGTTCCTGGCCGAGGTGTTGGAACACCGTATCGGCCAGTTGCGACCAGCGAGCGCTGCGTGCGGCGGTGGCTTCAGAAGCGACAGCGGCCGTGGCGCGGGACGCGCCGCCGCTCAGCGCCAGCGCCAGCAGCGCGAGCGCCAGCGCCAGCGCCAGTCTGACGAGCTTGGGCGACCGCAGAATCTGGCCCGGAACCATTCGCATCACGCCCCTGCGCTTTGCAGATGTTCAAGCATTGCACTGATTCGCGGTGCGGAAAATGAGGGCACGCGGGCCTTTGGGCGGTCTGGACAGGTTCGTGGCTAATGGCGCCGCGCTACACGGGCTCGCACTGAACATTCTGTAAGCCGTTGATTTTAATGTGGGAGCGGATTTACTCCGCGAGTGCTTTCGCGGGATAAACCCGCTCCCACAGGGCTGCTTGTCACGCAGCCCTGCGGACAACGTGACCTACTTCCAGATCTTCGATGTGCGAACCCGCGCACCGCCCGAGCCGACCTGGACTGCCAGTTCCCACTCCGGGACGCGTCAGCGTTCCGGGGAGTCCAGCGAGCGCCCCTGCTGCAGCAGCCACAGCATGATGGTCTTCTGGCGCACGTAGTTGGCGCGCACGTAGGCGTAGACCAGACCGTGCCAGCCGTCGAGAAAGCCGAGGCGGAACACATAACCGCGCCAGAAGCGCCAGGCCGGCGACACGATCAGCTTGCCCAGCGAGGCGCGCTTGCCGCGGGCGTATTCGTACTGCGCCATCATCTGCGCATAGCGCTGGGTCTTGCGCAGTTGCTGGTCGAAGGACCGATACGGGAAGTGGATCAGATCGCCCGCCAGGGTCTGGACCTTGCCATCGACGCTGGCCGCCTCGTGGATTTCGCGATCGCCGCGCCAGCCGCCGCGGCGGCGGTCGAACAGGCGCAGCACATGATCGGGATAGGCATTGCCGCGGCGCAGGAACTTGCCGAAGTATTCCGACAGGCGCGGGAAGCGGTAGCCGCCCGTGCCTGTAAATCCGTGTTGACGGGCGGCTTCGATCTGCGCGCGAAGTTCCGGGCTCACGCGCTCATCGGCATCCAGGCACAGCACCCAGTCATGGCTGGCTTGGCCGACTGCGAACTGCTTCTGGCTACGATAGCCGTCGAAGGGCCGCACCAGTACCCGCGCACCGGCGCGCTCGGCAATCGCGCAAGTGTCGTCGGTCGAGCCGGAGTCGACCACGACGATCTCCTCGCAGAAGGCCAGCGAGGCCAGGCAGTCGCCGATGCGATCGGCCTCGTTGAACGTGATAATGCAGGCCGAGATCGGATGGGCTGCAGCAGGTGGGGACGTATTGATGGCGGATTACCTGTTGTTCGCGACCGAGCGTTACGCGGTGCCGATCCTGCAGCCGCTGGCCGATGCTCTGCAAGCGGCCGGGCATGGCGTGCATGCCTGGTTCACCGATGGCGCCGCTCAGGCGCGGCTGCCGACGCCGGTGCGCATGATCGGCCTGCGCGAGGCCGTCGCACTCAAGCCGCGCGCGGTGTTCTCGGCGGCAAACACGGTGCCGAGCTTCCTGACCGGCCCGAAGGTGCAGCTGTTCCACGGCTTCAACGTCGAAAAGCGCAGCGATGAGCGCGGACACTTTCGCGTGCGCGGCCTGTTCGATTTGTATTGCACCCAGGGGCCGGCAACCACCGCGCCGTTTCGCGCGCTGGCGCAACGCCATCCGCACTTCGCCGTGGTCGAGACCGGCTGGCCCAAGCTTGATCCCCTGTTCCGCGACGATGGCGGCGCGGCCGCTGCATTGCGCGCGCCCGCCGCCGGCCGGCCGACGGTGTTGTTCGCCTCGACCTTCACCGAGCGCCTGAGCGCGGCGCCGCACCTTTTTGATGCGATCGCCGCGCAGATCGCGCGTGGCGAGCGTTACTGGCTACTCACCCTGCACCCCAAGTGCCCGGCCGAGTTGCAGGCGCGCTTTCGCAGTCTGGCCGGCGCCAACGCGGCCTTTGTCGAGACCGAACAACTGATTACGGCGCAGCGCGCAGCGGACGTGTTGGTCGCCGATACCACCTCGGTGGTCTCCGAGTTCGTGGTGCAGCACAAGCCGGTGGTGACCCTGCGCAATCGCGCACCCAAGCCGCATATGCTCGATTTCGACGATCCCGCGCGGCTGCCGGTGATGCTGGAACAGGCTTTCGCGCCGAGCGCGGCATTGCTGGCTGCGATTGGCGACTACGCCGACCGCATTCACCCCAGCCGCGACGGCCGCGCTTCGGAGCGCGTGCTGGCGGCAACCGAGGACCTGATCGCCGGACGCCTGGGCAAGCTCGCGGCCAAACCCTTCGCCGGACGTGTGCGCGCGCTGCAGATGCGCGCGAGGTTGGGGTATTGGGGTTGGTAGAGCGGAGCTTGCTCCGCTGCTTCTTCAGCGGTCCCAAGCCGAGCAAGCTCGGCTCTACCAAAGCCCGGCGTGCCGATCGCTCTGGTAGAGCGGAGCTTGCTCCGCTGCTTTGCTAGGCTAGCCGCCCCACACCAGCCCTCGGTGGCGATATGCGTATTTTGATGTTGGCGGCCTTGCTGGTGTTGGGCAGTGGCGCGCTCGGCGCCGCAACGATCCCGGATGCCGCGCTGGACGGCCTGCGCTGGCGTCAGGTCGGCCCCTATCGCGCCGGTTGGAGCACGGTGGCGGTCGGCGTGCCGCAAGCGCCCGACACCTACTACTTCGGCGCCGCCGGCGGCGGCGTCTGGAAGACCACCGATGCCGGGCACAACTGGGTGTCCATTTTTGACCGCCAGGCTGCCTCGATCGGCGGCCTGGCGGTGGCGCCGAGCGATCCCAGGGTGATCTATGTCGGCAGCGGCCAGCCACAGGCGCGCTACGACACCGCGCACGGCGATGGCGTCTACGGCAGCCGCGACGGCGGTCAGACCTGGACCCATCTGGGCTTGGAAAAGACGCGCCATATCGGCGCGATTCTGGTCGACCCCAGGGACGCCAACAGCGTACTGGTCGCGGCGGTCGGGCCCTTCTTTGCCGAGACGCCGGAGCGCGGCGTATTCCGTTCCACCGACGGTGGCCAGCACTGGACGCGCACGCTTGCCATCGATGACGCCACCGGTGTCGTCGACCTGGCCAGTGATCCGCGCCAGCCGAACATCGTGTTTGCTGCCGCCTGGAGCGCGCGCAACTATCCGTGGATGAGCTATTTCACGCCGATGACCAGCGTCACCGGCGGTATCTACAAATCGGAAGACGGCGGCGTCAGCTGGAAGCGACTCGAGGGCGGCGGATTTCCGGCAGGGGCAATCGGCCGCATCGGCCTGGCGGCCATCGCCCATGGCGATTCGACCCGCGTCTACGCCGTGGTCGATCACGACACGGAGGGCGGCCTGTATCGCTCCGACGATGCCGGCGCCAGCTGGATCGCGGTGCAGAAAGATCCGGATCTCGGTTCCAGTTATTTCGGGCGCGTAACCGTGGCGCCGAACGACGCCGACACGGTGTACCTGATGGGGCGCTCGCTGAAGGTCTCGCACGATGGCGGCAAGACGCTGAAAGTGATGCGCGGCTCGCCCGGCGGCGACGACTACCACGATTTCTGGATCAACCCGATCAAACCCGAGTACATGATCGCCGCCAGCGATCAGGGCACCGTGGTCACGCCCAATGGCGGCGCCAGCTGGAGCGACTGGTACAACCAGCCGACCGGCCAGTTCTACTGCTTGCACGTCGACCAGCAGTTCCCGTACTCGCTGTATGCCGGCCAGCAGGACAACGGCTCGGTTTCGATCACCAGTCGCTCGGACTACGGCGCGATCAGCTTCCGCGACTGGCACCCGGTGGGCGCCGACGAGCGCGACTGCGACGTGCCCGATCCGGATGACGCCAACATCGTCTACGGCAGCGGTCTCGGCGGCCGGGTAGGGCGCTTCGACGCGCGCACCGGCGATGTGCAGAACATCACGCCCTCGCCGATCAACACCTACGGCGCCGACCCGCGCACCATCGAGCATCGCTGGACCTGGATCACGCCGCTGACGATGTCGCCTTTGCCGCCGCACGCTTTGTACCTGGGCGCGCAAGTGTTGTTCAAGAGCGACGACCGCGGGCAGCACTGGCAGACCATCAGCCCGGATCTGACCGGCAAAAGCCGCGACGCGTCCGCCTGCCAGGGCGATGTGGCTGTCGCCGACGCGCGCGAATGTGGCTTCGGCGCCATTTTCACGATTTCGCCGTCGCCGCACGCGGCCGACGAAGTCTGGGTTGGCACCGATTCGGGCCTGGTGCAGCGCAGCCGCGATGGCGGCAAGAGCTGGCAGAACCTGACGCCGCCGACGCTGCCCGAGTTCGCCACCGTCAGTCGCATCGAGCTGTCCACGCTTGATCGACAAATCGCTTATGTGGCGGTCGACCAGCACCGCAACAACATCTTCGCGCCGCTGGTCTACAAGACGCGCGACGCTGGCAAGTCGTGGACCGATATCAGCGCCGGGCTGCCTGCCGGCGAGATCACCAGCGTGATCCGCGCCGACAGTCGTCAGCCCGGCTTGCTGTTCGTTGGCACCGACCGCGGCGTGCAGGTCTCGCTGGACGATGGTGCGCACTGGCAGGCGCTGAGCCCGAACCTGCCGGTGGCCTGGGTGCGCGACATGCGCGTGGTCGGCGACGATCTGGCGATTGCCACGCAGGGCCGTGCGCTGTGGGTGCTGGACGACTTTTCGCGGCTGCGCGAACTGGCTGCCGATGCGTCACTGGCGCAGCCGCGCCTGTTCACGCCGGCCATGGCCACGCGACTGCGCAAGAGCCAGAACAGGGACACGCCGTTGGCAGCCGAGATTCCGCTCGGCGAGAACCCGCCCACCGGCGCCTTGATCGAGTACTACCTGCCGCGCGATGCGGCCGGGGTGGAGCTCAACATTCTGGCTGGCGACGGTGCGGTGGTGCAGAGTTTCAGCAGCAGCGAGACGCCGGCGACGCTGCCCGCGGACCAGTATTTCTCCGACCTTTACCGACGCCCGCAAAGCGCGCTGCCAAGAGGCGCAGGTGCCCACCGCTGGATCTGGAACCTGCGTCATGCGCGTCCGGCCGCCGCCAACTACGAGTTTTCGATTGCCGCTACCGCGGGAGAGGAGACGCCGCTGTTGCCGGAAGGACCGTTCGTGCTGCCCGGCGACTATCGGGTCGAACTGGTCGTTGATGGCCAGTCGCTGAGCGCCCTGTTGAAGGTGCGCCTCGATCCGCGCCTCAGTACCAGCATCGATGAGCTCAAGCAGATCCGCGATTTCAATCTGGAACTGGCCAATACACTGGCGCCGCTGGTTGCGCGCATCACCGGCGCGGCGCGCGAACGCGAGGATCTCGCCAAGGCGGAACAGACGCCGGAGACCATCACGCGCATCGCCGTTCTCGACGCGCAGATGGACGGCGCCGATGGCAAGCGCGGGCTCAAGGCCTGGGCGGAGATTCTGGCGGGCGTCGCCACTGACGCCGAGAGCGCCGAGCGCGCGCCGACCCAGGCGCAGCGCGAGCTGCTGACGGCGGCGCGGGAGGCGCTCGGCAGCTAAAGGATCGACGGGCGGCAGCCGAGCGTAGCCCGGTGTGCGGCGTCAGCCGCTCACCGGGTACTTGCCGCAAGCACCCGGTGAACGCGCGGCGCGCGCACACCGGGCTACACACGACGAACGCGACAGCGCCGAGTGCAACTCGGCGATCCGGATCGCTACTCGCATCCTGGTTACTCGGGCTCAGATCTCCCCGCGTTTCCTCAGCAGCGTCTCGAAGGCCTCCGCGACCACCGGCTCGAAGTGGGTCCCGGAAAGCTCCCGGATATGTTCGATGACGCGCTCGGCGGACCAGCCTGGACGATAGGGGCGGTCGGATCGAAGAGCATCCCAGACGT
This sequence comes from Rhodanobacteraceae bacterium, assembly GCA_016717705.1. Lineage (GTDB taxonomy): Bacteria > Pseudomonadota > Gammaproteobacteria > Xanthomonadales > SZUA-5 > JADKFD01. The sequence goes on from JADKFD010000100.1 coordinate 19,770, forward strand.
CGATCACCGCGAACATGCGGGCCGCAAACGGTGTCTCCTCCCCGCGCAGCCCCCGCGGGTATCCGGAACCGTCCCAGTGCTCAGGGTGCCCGTAGGGGATATCCAGAGCGGGGCGCAGAACTTCCACGCCCGAGAGCATCTTGTACGCGTACCAGGGATGCAGATGCATCTGCTCCTTTTCCGCGGCATCGAGGGGTCCCGGTTTGAGCAGCACGCTGTCCGGCAGCGCCATCTTGCCGATGTCGTGCAGCATGGCGCCGCGGCGGACGTGAACCAGTTCATCCCCCGAGATCCCGAAGACCGCGGAAAGCCCGAGCGTCAGTTCAACGACTCTGCGGCTGTGCCCCTCGGTCTCGCCGTCGCGCAGATCCAGCGCCCGCAGCCAACCTTCGAGGGTCGATTCGTAGGCGAGTTCGATGTCCGCAAATTGCGCAATCAAGTCGCTGGAACCCTTAGTTGTTGCGGCGGTCGCGGTCTTCAATCCGGGGTCATTCGGTTCCATCAGTCTTTCGTCCCGCCCCCGCATGTACCGAGTGGATCCGTTGAACCAGGACGGCGCGCCCGGGAGCATGTTAACCCACGGGCGCGGCGCCGATATGACCTGTTGCATCGACTGTCTATGGCATCGACTGATCCAGCACGCTCAGCCCTGCTTGCGCCAGTTGGGCGTTCAGCCCGGTAACCCCGCTGCCGAGTACTGCGTCTGCCGCGGCCAATGCAGTCGCCGTGCGCGCGAACAGTTGCTCCTTCAGCGCCAGCTGCGAGTCGGTCGGGGGGTAGTCGCCGTAGCTGATGTAAAACAGCAGCGTGGCCAGCTTGTTGTTCAGGCGCACCGGGAAATTCAGCGGATCCTGTTCGCTGCGCAGACGCGGCTGATAGAGCGCTTCGGTGGCTTCCGCCCGCTGCTTTTCGAGCGCGTCGACGGCGCTGACCAGTGCCGCCCGGTCCTTGATGCGCGGCGCCAGCGCGGTCAGCGCTTTTTCCAGCTCCAGCAGTCTGCCTACGCGCGTATGCACTGCCGACAGCTGCGCGCTGACCGCCAGCGCGGCCTGCAACTGCGCGCGGTACTGCTCGGGCGAGGTCTGGCTGCGCGGGTCCGGGAGAATCTCGAACTCGCTGGTCTGCGACTGGCCGGCGAAACTCAGCGTCGCCCGATAGCGCCCCGGAGCCACCCGTGGCCCGCTGGAAATATCGCCCCACAGCACCATCCCATCGAAGCTCGCCGGCGCTGGATAGCGGCCATCCCAGGCGAAGCGATTGAGCCCGGCGGCGCCCGGCAACAAGCGCAAGTCCTGCCCCTTGACCGGCTTGGCGTCCTTGAGTTCATCTGCCGATGGCTTGCGCGTGAAGCTGATGATCGTCTTGCCGTCGGTGGTGGCGAAGCTCAGGGTCAGTTCGTCTGCGGCGGCGGCCGCTCGCGGCAGACGGAAATACAGCAGGCTGCCCGGCGGCGGATTGGTGCCGGCGCCGCGCGGTTTCTCGTCTGCGGTCGCATTCAGTCGGTGACTGGTGCGTGGCGGGTAGAGCTTGAATGCCGCGCCATCATCGTGGGCGATCGGCGACAGGTCATCGAGAATCCAGAAACCGCGACCCTGGGTGGCGGCGATCAGGTCGCCGTCGCGCAGTGCCAGATCGGTGATCGGCACCAGCGGCAGATTCAACTGGAATGCGCGCCAGCTGTCGCCATCGTTCTCGGACAGATACAGACCGCGCTCGGTGCCGGCGTAGAGCACGCCGCGGCGCGCGGGATCGGCGCGCAGTGTGCGCGTGAAGTGTGTGGCGTCGATGCCGCCGACGATGGCGCGCCAAGACTGGCCGCCATCGCTGGTGCGGTACAAGTAGGGCTTGCGATCGCCGAATTTGTAGCGGGTGCCGACCGCGTACAGCCCGGCAGCCTCGAAAGGACTCGCTTCCAGGGTGTTCCATTGCAGATCGGCCGGCGCGTTGCGTGGCGTGACCTCGGTCCAGCTGTCGCCGCCATCGCGGCTGATGTGGATGCGGCCGTCGTCGCTGCCGGTCCAGATGGTCTTTGCGTCCAGCGCCGACTCGGCCAGCGAGAAAATGGTGCCGTAGTACTCGATGCTGGTGTTGTCCTTGGTGATCGGTCCGCCGGAGGCTTCCATCGTGGCCGGATTGGCGCGCGTCAGGTCCGGGCTGATCGCGTTCCAGCTCTGGCCCTGGTTGTCGCTGGCGAACAAGAGGTTGCCGGCGGTGTACAGACGGTTGGCGTCGTGGCGCGAGAACAGCAGCGGGAAATTCCACTGGAAACGGTACTTTGCGTCTCTGGCGGCGTGGCCCATGGTTTCTTCCGGCCACACGTTGACCCCGCGCTCGGCATCCGTCGCGTGGTCGAGGCGCACCAGATAGCCCATGTAGGAGCCGCCGAAAACGACGTCCGGGGCATCCGGTTTGGCCGTGATCCAGCCGCTCTCGCCGCCAGCGGTGGGCTCCCAGTCGCGCTCGCCGATGGTGCCGCCGGAGAGCGAGCGTGAGCGGATGCGCAGCGCCGAATTGTCCTGCTGAGCACCCAGCAAGCGATACGGAAAGGCGTTATCGGTGGATACGCGGTAGATCTGCGCCGTGGGCTGATTCGCCTGGGTGCTCCAGGTCAGGCCGCCATCGCTGGAGATGCAGCCGCCGCCATCGTTGGCGCTGGCAATGCGATCCGGATTGGCCGGGTCGATCCAATGGTCGTGGTGATCGCCATGTGGCGTCGCCACCTGGGTGAAGCTCGTGCCGCCGTCCCTGGAACGATGCAGGCGCACGTTCTGGATCCACAGCGACTCCGGGTCTTTTGGATCGGCGGTCACGCCGGAGAAGTACCAGGCGCGCTGGCGCAGCGCGCGATCGCCATTGATCAGGGCCCAGGTCTTGCCGGCATCGCGCGAACGAAACAGCCCGCCATCCGCGTGCTCGACCATCGCGTAGAGATTGTCCGGCTGGCTGGCACTGACAGCGATGGTGTGGATGCCGAGCGGCTTTTCGGCCGTCGCCTTGGGCGGACCCTCGTTGCCATTCAGCGCCACCCAGCTTTCGCCACCGTCGCTGCTCTTCCACAGCCCCGAGCCCTCGCCGCCGCTGCTGAGGAAGTGTGGTCCGCGCTGCACGCGCCAGGTGGTGGCGTAGACGATGCGCGGGTTGCTGGGGTCCATGATCACTTCATTGGCGCCGGCCTGCGAGCCGGCGAACAGCACGCGCTTCCAGTGCTTGCCGCCATCGGTCGTGCGGTAGACGCCGCGATCCTCGCTCGGCGCGAACACGTCGCCGAGCACCGCCGCCAGCACGACATCCGGATCGCGCGGGTCGACGGCCAGTCGCGGGATGGTGCGCGAATTGCGCAACCCGACGTGGGTCCAGGTCCGTCCGGCGTCAACGCTGCGCCAGACGCCGTCACCCTGGCTGAGATTGCCGCGCAGCGTGCCCTCGCCGGTACCGACGTAGATCACGTTGGCATCGCCCGGCGCCACCGCGATGGCACCGATCGACCCACCAAAGTAAGCATCGGAGATGTTCTGCCAGCTCAGGCCCGCATCGGCGGTTTTCCACACGCCACCGCCGGTGGCTCCCATGTAATAGAGCGAGGGCTGTCCGGACACGCCGGTGATAGCCGCCGCGCGTCCGCCGCGGTAAGGACCGACCTCGCGCCATTGCATGCCGGAATAATGGTCCGGCACGGGCTGGCGCGCGCCCGGATCACTGGCGGCGTGCGCTGCGAAGCCCAGGCACAGCAGCAGGCCCAGCAGCGTGCGGCGGAAATCGGATGAGGTCATGCGCGAAGTGTCCCGGTGGCGAGTCGGCCCGAGAATATGCTCAACCGGCGCATGCGGATCGGCCACCGGTGATCGGAGTCATGCTCGCGCGCCATCGCAGCACAAGTCGAATCCCTTGGTGCTCTGAGCCACATCGCCGAGCACGCCTCAGCGGCTATGCTCTGGCTGTCGCTGATGGGCCCCGGACCGCACGGTCCGCCCAGTACAGCCGCTGACCAGGAGATCACCATGAAGTGGAAAATGGCGCGTCAGAGCCAGAACGTCGAAGACCGGCGCGGCGGTGGCGTGGCGCGCGCCGGCGGGCTGGGCCTGGGCAGCATCGCCATCGCGATGGTGGTCGGCTGGTTCATGGGGGTCAGTCCGATGGAAATCCTGAGTCTGCTCGCCGGCCAGCAAGGCCAGCCGGGAGCGAGTGGTCCGGTGGCGTCATCGCCCGAGGACGAGGCCAAACGCGCGAACGATCCGCGACGCCAGTTCGTGGCCAGCATCCTTGGCGAAACCGAGGACGTGTGGGGACAGATTTTCGGAGCGCAGCGTTATCCGGCGCCCAAGCTGGTGCTGTTCGAAGGCGCTGTGAACTCGGCTTGCGGACAGGCGAGTTCGGCGACCGGGCCGTTCTATTGCCCCGGGGATCAGCAGGTCTACATCGACCTGGGCTTCTTCGCCGAGATGCAGGCGCGCCTCGGTGGCGGTGGCGATTTCGCCGAAGCTTATGTGATCGCGCACGAGGTCGGCCACCACATCCAGACGCTGACCGGCGTCTCGCGCAAGGTCAACGAAGCGCGTCGCAGCGGCGAGGAAGTCGAAGGCGACAATGGCCTGTTGGTGCGCCAGGAACTGCAGGCCGATTGTTACGCCGGCGTCTGGGCCTACCACGCGCAGGCGCGCCACCAGTGGCTGGAGGAGGGCGACATCGAAGAAGCGATGAACACCGCCAGCGCGATCGGCGACGACCGCTTGCCAGAAGCAGTCGCGCGGTCAGGTGGTGCCGGATGCCTTCACCCACGGCACCAGCGCGCAGCGCGTGCGCTGGTTCACCCAGGGCTTCCGCAGCGGCAAGGTGGATGTGTGCGATACCTTCGCCGTGGCCACGCCTTGAGGTAGCGGCGATCGCGAGCCGGGCGTCCGCAAGTAGCGCGGCCACGGCGCGCGGTTTGTACGAACGCGCGGCAAGGGAGTTCGCGCCGACGGCCGCGAGGGCTTGCGGCAAGCCCTGCCGGGTGTCGCGCGTAACGGCAGCGGGGCGCCCACGACCCTCAAGGACGCGCGTACCCGGCCTACGGTTCGAGGCGTCCGCAGCTTTGATGGCGCGGCCAGGGTGCGCTGGTGCGCGATCGTCAACTCCGGACAATCCCTCAACAACGCAGCCGCATCGACTCGCGCGAGCGCTCGTGCGCGGCCGGGCTGGCAAAGCCCTTCGCCAGCGAATGCGTCCAGGTCTTCTCGATGTAACTCGCCGCGTCGGCGGTCTTGCAGGCGGTGTCGCCGTGGTCGACGTTGACCTTGCCGATACGCTTTGCGGCGGCGGTGGCCAGGCTGCGCAACTCCGGACTGTGGCAGCCGATCATGATCAGCGCGTGGTTCATCGCCTCGCGCTGGGCATTCGGGGCGCTGTGGATGGTCTGTTCGATTTCGGCCAGGCGTTCGCGCAGCCAGGCCTCTGACACCTGCTCGTCGTTCATCGCCAGCGCGGCGACCAGCAGCCATCCGGTGGCGGCTTCAGGACGGTCGGTCGCTTGCAGCCATTTTGCAGCCAGTGCCATGGCGTGCGGCCCTTCGGCGGCCAGTGCGGCGACGTAGTTGCCGCAACCGCGCATGAGGCCGGCACGCGCCCAGCGATCGAGGTCGGCAGCACTCATCACCGCAGGTTCGGCCACTTTCATCGCCAGATTGCGCGCGTCGACATTGCCGGTATCCCACAGCGCCAGCGCCAGTTCGTGGTCGACGCCGATTTTCTTCAGCAAGGTCTTCAGCGTGGCGAAGCTGACGCCGAACAGCGGTTCGCTGGCACCGTGGCGCAGATAGGTTTTGCGCGTCTGCTCGGAGCCCGCCTGTTCCAGCGCGCTCATGGCCTCCGCGAGGGTCATGCGCGGCTTGGCCGGCTTGGCGGAAGGCGCGACTTTCGGCTTTGCTGGCATCGGACAACTCTCCAATTCAATTCAACGCGACAGCCTGAGCAGGATGCGGTGAGCAAAGCGAACCGCATCGATAGAAGCCGCGATTGATGCGCTTCGTTTCACTCACCACATCCTACTTCAGACCGTCAAAGCCGGAAATTGACCTCAAATCCCCACATCCGCGGCGGCGTGATGCTGCCGACCGGCGTGCCGAGCACGCTCAGGCCCTGGCCGGCGATGCTGCGCACATATTGCTCGTCGGTCAGGTTGTTGACGAACAGCGCCGCGCCCCAGCGTTGGCTGGGCGAGGTCCAGGACAGATGGGCGTTGGTGTAGTTCTGCTCTTCGCCGACCTCAAAGCCGGTGTAACTGCCGCAGGTGCCCTGGAACACCGAATCGCCGTTGCAACGAGCCTCGCCGCGATAGGCATATTGCAGGTTGAATTCCATCGAACCGTTGTTGGCCAACTCCCAGCCATAGGTGGCGCCGGCGGCGAAGGACCACTCCGGTTCGCCGGTCGGCTGGCCCGAAAGATCGATCCCGCTGGCGGTCTGCGCCGAGTCGTCGAACTGCGAATCGATGTAGGCGGCGCTCAGGTTCAGCGTCAGGTTGCGCATCGGCTTCCACAGCCATTCGACGTCCAGGCCATCGGCGCTCTGGTCGGTGCTTTGCACCAGGTACTGTGGAATCCCGCCCGGCGTGGTCGCCGGCACCAGCGCCAACGACTGCCGGTCGGAATAATCGTAGTGATAGATCGACGCGTTCAACACCATGTTGAGCGTCGGGAAGGCATTCTTGAAGCCGAGCTCGTAGTTCCGAACTTCTTCGGGGTCGTACTCGGAGCCGATCTGCACGCCGTCGTTGCCGCCGGCCTTGTAGCCCTTGCTGACCGAGACGAAGCCCATGGTGTCGGGCGTGAACTGGTAGTCGAGCACCACGCGCGGGCTGGTGTCGCTCCAGCTGCCGTTGCTCGAAACCGGGATGCCCACGGCGTCGGGGAACACGATGTTGTGCGTCAGCACGTAGAGCAACTGCGGCGGAATCGCCGACAGCAGACCCATGGCCGCGAGTTGGGCAATGTTGGCGTCGAGTTCCTCGGCGGTGCGCGGCTGGTTGAACCAGCCAAAATCCTTGTCGTCGCGGGTGAAGCGCAGACCGCCGGTGAGGTTCAAACGATCGTTGATATGCCAGATCACGTCGCCGAATGCGGCATACGAATCCGAAGTCATCGTGTTGTCGATCTGCTCGCTGTAGGCGTGGCCGAGGAAATGCTGGGTCAGGCCGAAGGAGCGCAGTGCCGCGTCGGTACAGGCGAGCGGTCCGCCGCAGGGGCCGCCGGCGCCCTGGTTGAACAGCAGCGTGTCGACCGTGCTGGTCGAGCTGTTGACGATGTTCGACTGGCGGCCTTCCTCGCGATAGAAACTGGCGCCGGCAACCCAGTCGATGGTCTCGTTGGCGCCGGCCATCTTGAATTCCTGGTAATAGGTGCGCCCGCTCTGGGTCACGCCGCTGTCCAGGTACAACGTCGGATTGTTGGTGCCGTCCTGGTCCTCGAAATGGGCGATATCGGACTCGGAAAACGCGGTCGTCGAGGTGAACGTGGCCCAGTCCAGATGCCGCGTCAGCGCCAGCGTGCCGCCGTCGTAGTCCTTGGTCTGCTTGCCGTTCGGGGTGTCGTTGTAGATCGGCACCTCGCGCGGATCGAGGAAGGTCGCCGGATCGGCCGGGAACGGCGCGCGCTGGCTGGTATTGCTCAAATAAGGCAATGCGCCGATCTGCAGGCGCTGCGGTTCCTTGATCACTTCATGGTCCCAGGACAGCAGCAGATCCCAGTTCTCGCTGATGCTGCCGCCGACCGCCATGCGCACGCCTTCCTGGCGGTCGAGCGCGTAGTGGCGGCCGGTGCCGTCGTCGCGCAGCCAGCCGTCGCTGCGATTGTCGAGCACGCTGACGCGCAGGCCGAGCGTCTCGCTCATCGGCACGTTGAGCAGGCCATCGAAATAGCGCATGCCGTCTTCGCCGACACGTGCGCGGGCGTTCGCTTCGAGATCCAGGCCGGGCTGGTTGGTGACAATCGAGATGGCGCCTGCGGCGGTGTTGCGACCGAACAAGGTGCCCTGCGGCCCCTTCAACACTTCGACGCGCGCGATGTCGTTGAAGGCGAGCAGCGAGCCGCCGCCATTGGTCTGGTAGACGCCGTTGACGTAGATGCCCACCGCACGGTCGATACCCATGCTGAAGCCTTCGGTGCTGATGCCGCGCAGCGTGAATGCCGGCTGCGTCTTGTCGAAGGAATCGACCACCAGTCCGGGCACGTAGGTGCTGATCTGGCTGAGATCGGTCGCGGAGAGCTTCTCGACCTGCTCGTCGGTGACCACGGTCAGCGCAATCGGCACCTGCTGCAGTTCTTGCGTCCGGTTCTGCGCGGTGACGGTGACCGCTTCGAGCTGCGTGTCTGTCGCGCCGTCGGCAGCTTCCTGGCTGCTCGTTGCGGCAGCCGGCGGCGAATCGGCAGCGGGTGAGGTCTGCGCGCGCACCACCGCGGGCACCGCACTCAGTGCGAGGACAATGGCGCTGGCCAGCGTGCAGCGATTGGCAAAGAAGGACATGTCTACTCCCTGGGTTACGCACGGCTCATGTGCGGATGAACGCGCGAAAGATTCACAAGGGCGCGAATTTAGGCTCTGCGAAGTTGCCGAACAAGTTCTGCCCGCGCGGAACCACGGTAGGCCTGGGACGCCAGTCGGCTGGCCGTGCGCAGAGCCTGGTGACAACCAACAACCGATCCCCCACTGGCACACTCTACTTGTGCACCCCATCATCGAAGACCTTGATCAATATGCCGCTGCGCCGGATCCCTGAGACTTGGCGTTTCGGGACCCCCTTCAAGGAGACGCTGGTGACCGCCCAAATCCTCTGGCTTGACCAACTCGGCATGGCCGATCTACACCAGGTGGGCGGCAAAAACGCCTCGCTGGGCGAGATGATCGGGCAACTCGCGCATCTGGGCGTCAGCGTTCCCGGCGGATTTGCCACCACCGCCGACGCTTTCCGCGAGTTCATCGAAGCCAATCGCCTGTCGCAGCGCATCTACGAGCGACTGCAGACGCTGGACATCGAGGACGTATCCGAACTGGCGCGGGTCGGCAAGGAAATCCGCCGTTGGGTTGCTGAAGGCGTGTTTCCGCCGGCACTGGAACAGGCGGTGCGCGATGGCTATGGCGAGCTGTGCCAGCGCATCGGCACGCAAGACGCGGCGGTCGCGGTGCGCTCATCGGCCACCGCCGAAGACCTGCCGGATGCCTCGTTCGCCGGCCAGCAGGAAACCTATCTCAACGTCAGCGGCGCCGACGCGGTGCTGGCCAACATCAAACTGGTGTTCGCCTCGCTGTACAACGACCGCGCGATCGCCTATCGCGTGCATCACGGCTTCAAGCACGAGGATGTCTACCTGTCGGCCGGGATCCAGCAGATGGTGCGTTCGGACGTCGGCGCATCGGGCGTGCTGTTCACGCTCGACACCGAATCGGGCTTTCCCGATGTGGTGTTCATCACTTCGAGCTACGGCCTGGGCGAAATGGTGGTGCAGGGCGCGGTCAATCCGGACGAGTTCTACGTCTACAAGCCGACGTTGGCCAGCGGCCATGACGCCGTGCTGCGCCGAGGCCTGGGCTCCAAGCAACAGAAGATGATCTACAGCGACACACCCGGCGAGCGCGTGCGCATCGTCGAGACCAGTGCCGTCGACCAGCGTCGCTTCAGCCTCGATGACGCCGACCTGCACGAACTGGCGCGCCAGGCGATGACCATCGAGAAGCACTACCAGCGGCCGATGGACGTCGAGTGGGCCAAGGATGGTCTGACCGGCAAGCTGTACATCGTGCAAGCGCGCCCGGAGACGGTGAAGAGCCGCGGCCATCTGCAGGTGCAGGAGAAGTTCAAACTGATGCAGCGCGGCCCGGTGCTGGCCGAAGGCCGCGCCATCGGCCAGAAGATCGGCTCCGGGCCGGCGCGGGTGGTGCGCTCGATCGACGAGATGGATCGCGTGCTGGCCGGCGATGTGCTGGTCTCGGACATGACCGATCCCGACTGGGAGCCGGTGATGAAGCGCGCCAGCGCGATTGTCACCAACCGCGGCGGGCGCACCTGTCACGCGGCGATCATCGCGCGCGAACTCGGCATTCCGGCGGTGGTCGGCTGCGGCGATGCCACCAAGACCATCGGCGACGGCCACGTCGTCACCGTGTCCTGCGCCGAGGGCGATACCGGCTTCATCTACGAAGGCGCAATGCGCTTCGAACGCCACGAGGCGCGCCTCGGCGCGATGCCGCCAGCGCCGCTGAAGATCATGATGAATGTGGCCAACCCGGAGCGCGCTTTCGACTTTGCGATGCTGCCGAACGCCGGCGTCGGCCTGGCGCGCCTGGAGATGATCATCGCCGCGCACATCGGCATCCATCCGCGCGCGCTGCTCGAATACGACCGGCAGGACGCCGATATCCGCCGCAAGATCGACGACAAGATCGCCGGCTACGCCGATCCGGTGAGTTTCTACGTCGATCGCCTCGCCGAGGGGATTGCCACCATCACCGCGGCGTTCGCGCCGAATCCGGTGATCGTGCGTCTGTCGGACTTCAAGTCCAACGAATACGCCAATCTGCTGGGCGGCAAGCGCTACGAGCCCGAAGAAGAGAATCCGATGATCGGCTTCCGCGGCGCTTCGCGTTATGTCGATCCGAGCTTCAAGCCCTGTTTCGAGCTCGAATGCCGCGCGCTGAAAAAGGTGCGCGAGCAGATGGGCCTGAGCAACGCCTGGGCGATGATTCCCTTCGTGCGCACGGTCGACGAGGGCAAACGCGTCATCGACACGCTGGCCGAGTTCGGCCTCAAGCGCGGCGAGAACGGCCTGAAGGTGATCATGATGTGCGAAGTGCCGTCGAATGCGCTGCTGGCCGACCAGTTCCTCGACCATTTCGACGGCTTTTCGATCGGTTCCAACGATCTGACCCAGTTGACGCTGGGCCTGGATCGCGACTCGGCCATCGTCGCGCCCTTGTTCGACGAGCGCAACGACGCGGTCAAGGCGCTGCTGTCGATGGCGATCAAGGCCTGTCGCGCACGCGGCAAGTACATCGGCATCTGCGGCCAGGGCCCGTCCGATCACCCGGATCTGGCCGAATGGCTGCTGGATCAGGGTATCGAAAGCGTGTCACTGAACCCGGACACCGTGGTCGAGACCTGGATGTCGCTGTCGGCGCACGCGGCGGAGCGCGGCAGGTAGGTTTCCGGTTGCCGGTTGCCGGTTGCCGGTTGTGGTGCGGCGTGCGCGCCTTTGTGGGAGCGGGTTTACCCCGCGATCTTTGATATTGGTCGCCAAGAGCTCGCGGGATAAACCCGCTCCCACAAAAACCCGCTCCACAAAAACCCGCTCCTAGAGAGTTGTCGCATGCCTGTGGCCGAGCCGCCGAACCGCCTACTTCGCCCCCAGCACCTGCCCCGCCGTCGGCGTCACGCGCTCGCCGCCAATGGTGAACGCAAACGGCACCGACACCAGGGTGCCGCCGCTGTTGCGCTGGATCACGAAATGCAGGTGCGGGCCGGATGAGAACCCGGTGTTGCCGCTCTTGGCGATGACTTCGCCGGCGCCCACGTGCGCACCGATGCCGACCACCACGCTTTCCAGCGCCAGATGGGCGTAAACCGCCATGGTGCCGTCGCTGTGGACGATGCGGATGTTGTTGGCGCGATCGCCGAACTTGGCGATGTCGGTGCCGGCGCCGTAAAAGTCGCTCTCGACTGACATCACGACGCCCGCACGGCTGGCGCGCACCGGCGTGCCCTCGTCCATCGAGATGTCGACGGCGTGAAAACTGTGCGCGTCGCCATGACTGTACTTGCCGCCAAAGCCTTGATCGACGCGCAGCGACAGCGCCTCATCGAAGGGCAGCCGATAGACCGCCTCGGGATCGGGCCGGGCATTGGGGTCGCCGTGGACGTAGCGATAGCTGAAGCGATAGGTCCAGGCCTGGTGCTCGTCGATGGGTTGCACCTGCAGCACCTGCGACAGCTGCATTCCGGGGATGACCAGGGTACCCGGCAGCCGCGGCTCGCTGACGACATTGGATTCGTCTTCGAAATCCATCAGCACTTCGATCGGCCCACCGTAGCCGTTCCACAGCGAAAAACGACGATTGTTGGTCGGGCCGTCCTCGCGCAGATAGACCAGGCGCTTGGGGTCCACGTCGATCAACTGTTCGGACACCTCTGCGCTGGTATCGGTCGGCGGACTGTCGCTGAAATGCATCACCCCCGACTCGTCGCGATAGGAATAGATGTGCTTGGCCTCGACCGCGCCGCCGGGTAGCAGCACCAGCAGCGCCAGCAGACCGTTCAGCGCGCAGCGACGGCGATTCGAGTGGGTGGGATTCAGCGTTGTCATTGCGCTCCAGGGACCCTCTGAACAAGTTCTGCGGCCGCGACGGCGGCTGAAACGGTCGCCAGCAAGGATGACACCGAAGGCCATAGCCTGCGCTCTGGGCGAGGTGTCAGACGCTGCTGGAGGCCGTTTCAGCCCTGCAGGTTGTGACCCATTTTGCCGCCGGTCGTTCCGGTCCTCGGCTTCGTAGACCGTGCACGACCGGACCGCGCCTGGCGGCAAGCAAAATGGGTCACAACGCGGCTCGCAGAACTTGTTCAGAGGGTCCCTAGCCTAGCGGACGAGCGCCGCAGCTTTCCACTGTTGGCGCATGCGGATCGTGCTGGCGCAGCTGCGTCACGCTGAGCTGGTACAGGCGTTCAGCCAGCAACGCCTGCCCGCGCTCGGACAGATGCACGAAATCGAAGAACAGCGACTGATCGCTGCCATCAAAGACAGTGCCGAGGTCCACCGCAGTCAGCGTCGGATCGACCGCCAGACGTTGGCGCAGGTGCGCGCTGGCCTGTCGCTGCAGGCGGACGTGGCTGGCGATCGATGCGGCGACGATGGCCGCCTCGTCGCCGCGCGGCGTGGCGCGGTCGAACAGCGTCGGTTGCCAGACGGGGATCAGATCGATTCCATGGCGCTGCGCCAGCGCCGAGGCCTGCGTTACCTGGGTCAGGTAATGCTCGGCCGTTGCCGCCGCCAGTGCGTCGAGGGCAGCGGGCTGCGCAGCGGGCGGAGCGGACTGCAGCAGCCCGGCGATGCCTTCCAGGCGCAGCGCCCACGCGCGCAACTGCGCACCCAGTTGCCGCGAACTGTTGAACTCGCGGCGGCGGTTTTCCTCGTTCTGCGGCAGACCGGCCTGACCCTCCTGCAGCGCGGCAAAAACGTCGTTGGCGCCGTCAAGGAAAATGGCGAGGTCCGCAGGCGGTTGCGGGCAGGCCAACGCAGACTGGAACGCCGCCAGGCTCTGCCGCGAGACGTAGCCGGACTCACCGAAGTTGAGCACGCGCACGCCAAGTTCCGGCGCGCGCTCGGCATAGATTCGCTGCAGTTGTGCGGCGAGCGTGCCCTCGTTGCGGTTGCCGGTGCCCCAGGCGGTGGAGCCGCCGAACAGCCAGATCGTGCGCAGCGGCGGCGGTCCGCGCCGGCGGCGTGACGCGGAAACCGTGGGCATCGATGTCGATGAGGTCGCCGTCGTAGGGTTTGCGCCGCCAGTAGACGTAACTCTCCCACTGCGTGTGTCGCGATGCCTGGTGTTCATTCCAGTACGCGTCGATCCAGTCGTCATCGGCCACCGCCGCAGCGCGCGAGCGTCCTGGAGCGATGGCGCCGGGCTCCAGCGTGGCCATCGGGACCGGCTTGGGCAACACCGCGCGCAGGATCTGGTCGACGACCAGCAACAGCAGCAGCGTGATGCCGAGGATCAGCCAGGCCTGGCCGAGCAGGCGCCCGGTTGCGCGCAAAGCGCCGAACGCGCGTCCGGTCATGCGGCGCCACGCTGTAGGTCACGTTGGCCAGCAGGGCCTACGTGACAACGGGAATCGTCACGCAGGCCTTTCAGGCCAACGTGACCTACGATGAGGTTGGCCACCTCAACACTCGATGACATTGACCGCCAGCCCGCCGCGACTGGTTTCCTTGTACTTGTCCTGCATGTCGCGGCCGGTATCGCGCATGGTCTTGATCACCTTGTCGAGCGACACCCAGTGCTTGCCGTCGCCGCGCAGCGCCATGCGCGAGGCATTGATGGCCTTGACCGCGCCCATCGCATTGCGTTCGATGCACGGAATCTGCACCAGTCCGCCGATCGGGTCGCAGGTCAGGCCCAGGTTGTGTTCCATGCCGATTTCGGCGGCGTTCTCGACCTGGTGCACGCTGCCGCCGAGCGCGGCGGCAAGGCCACCTGCCGCCATCGAGCAGGCCACGCCGACTTCGCCCTGGCAGCCGACTTCGGCGCCGGAGATCGACGCATTTTCCTTGTAGAGGATGCCGATGGCGCCGGCAGTGAGCAAAAACTCGATGACGCCTTCCTCGTTGGCGCCGGGACAGAAGCGCGTGTAGTAGTGCAGCACCGCCGGCACGATGCCGGCGGCGCCGTTGGTCGGCGCGGTGACCACGCGACCGCCGGCGGCGTTTTCCTCGTTGACTGCCAAGGCGTAGAGATTGACCCAGTCGAGGATGGTCAGCGGATCGCGCAGCGCCGCTTCGGGCTGCGACAACAGTTCGCGATACATCGACGGCGCCCGGCGCGCCACCTTGAGGCCGCCGGGCAGAATGCCGTCTTCACGCAGTCCGCGGGTCACGCAGGCCTGCATCGCCTGCCAGATCTGCATCAGACCGCCGCGGATCTCGGCATCACTGTGCCACACGCGTTCGTTGTCCATGACCACACCGGCAATCGACAGGCCTGCCTCGGTGCAGCGCTCCAGCAGTTCGTCGCCGGTCGAGAAAGGATGCGGCAGTGGCGTGGCGTCGGGCACGATGCGATCGGCCGCCGCTTCGTCGTGATTGACCACGAAACCGCCGCCGACCGAGTAGTAGTCGCGAGTCAGCAGCACCTCGTCGTGCTCGTCGAAGGCGGTGAAGCGCATGCCGTTGGAGTGGTAGGGCAGCTTCTGGCGCTTGTTGAACACCAGATCGGCCTTCTCGTCGAAGGCAATCGGGTGGCTGCCAAACAGGCGCAGGCGCCTGTCACTACGGATGCGCGCCAGCGTGGCCGGGATCTGGTCGGGGTCGCAGCGATCCGGCTCGGAGCCCTCGAAACCAAGCAACACCGCCTTGTCGGTACCGTGGCCACGCCCGGTATGCGCCAGCGAGCCGAACAGCTCGCCGCGCAGGCGCACCGTGCGCGCGAGCAGGCCACGTTCTTCCAGGCGATGACCGAAACGGCAGGCGGCGCGCATCGGGCCTACGGTGTGCGAGGACGAGGGGCCGATGCCGATCTTGAACAAATCGAATACGCTGACAGCCATGGCGCGCTTCCGGGCTCGACGCGGTGACGTCGGGGGCAGGGATTATGCTTGGCGCCAGTGACAACGGAACAAGCGATCGCGCATGTCAGTCAGGTTCTACCACCGCGAGCAATGCCATTTGTGCGAGGAGGCGCTGGCGCTGCTGCATGAGGCAGGACTCGTCGGGGCGCTGACGATGATCGATATCGACAGCGATCCGGAACTGGGAGTGGCCTACGGCCTGCGGATTCCGGTGGTCGAGACTGGCGATGGGCGGGTGCTGGAGTGGCCCTTTGACCTTGAGGCGCTGGCGGTGTTGCTGTCGTAGGAGCGACGTGCACGTCGCGACCATCGATACCGGCGCGTCAACGGTCGCGACGCCGGCGTCGCTCCTACATCGAGCGGCCGAGCACCTTGGCCAACGCCGCCAGCACCCGATCCACGCTGTCCGGGCTGCTGCTCGCACCCATCAGCCCGATACGCCAGATCTTGCCGGCGAGCGCACCGAGGCCGGCGCCGATCTCGATGCTGTGCTCGTCGAGCAGGCGCTTGCGCACCGGCAGATCGTCGACACCGGCCGGGAT
Source organism: Rhodanobacteraceae bacterium (assembly GCA_016717705.1). GTDB lineage: Bacteria > Pseudomonadota > Gammaproteobacteria > Xanthomonadales > SZUA-5 > JADKFD01. The sequence goes on from JADKFD010000100.1 coordinate 35,613, forward strand.
GCGCACCGCGTTCAGCTGCGGCAAGCGATGACGCTCGTCGACCAGCAATTCCAGACCCAATTCCTGCAAGCCGTCGCGCAGCCGCAAGTGATTGGCGCGGTGCCGCGCCCAGGCGGCCTCGAGGCCTTCTTCCTGCAGCATGAGCAGCGACTCGTGCAGCGCGTAGAGCATGTTGATCGGCGCCGTGTGGTGGTAGCTGCGGGCGCCTTCGCCCTGCCAGTAGGCCATCACCAGGCTCAGGTCCAGGAACCAGCTCTGCACCGGCGTCTTGCGCGCCTTGAGGGCCGCCACGGCGCGCTCGCCGAAGCTCAGTGGCGACAGTCCCGGCGGCGCCGACAGGCATTTCTGCGAGCCCGAATAGATCGCATCGGCGCCCCAGGCGTCGACGTACAGCGGAATTCCGCCGAGACTGGTCACCGCATCGACGATCGCCAGCGCGCCATGCTCATGGGCCAGCTTGATCAGCGCCTGGGCGTCGGACTCGACGCCGGTCGATGTTTCCGCGTGCACGAAAGCCAGCGCCTTGGCGCCCGGATTGGCCTTGAGCGCCGCCTCGACCTTGTTCAGATCGATCGCCGTGCCGAAATCGTCCTGCACCATAACCGCCGTCGCGCCGACGCGGATCACGTTTTCTTTCATGCGCCCACCGAACACGCCGTTCTGGCAGACCACGACGGTCTCGCCCGGCTCGATCAGGTTGACGAAGCAGGCTTCCATCCCGGCCGAGCCCGGCGCCGAGATCGGCACCGTCAGCAGGTTCTCGGTGATGAAGGCGTAGCGCAGCAGCGCCTTCAGCTCATCCATCATGCGGACGAATTGCGGATCCAGATGACCGATCGTCGGTCGCGCCAGTGCGCCGAGGATGCGTGACGGCACATTCGATGGGCCCGGGCCCAGCAGCAGACGGTCAGGCGGGATGAAGCTGGGCATGGCGGCATTCCTCGGCGGAAAGCCCGAGGGTAGCGCCGGGGCGTGCGCGGCGAAAGCACCAGATTGGAGCAAGGGCTCGGGAGCGGGTTTTCCCCGCGAAAGCCCTCGCGGTACAAATCCGCTCCCACATCAAAGGCAACGATTTACGGCAGCTTTGCTGAGAGTGGCGCAGCAAGAAGCGGCGAATCCGAATGGAGCCGCCGTGCGAGCCTTTCCCGTGCCCCGTGCCCCGTGCCCTGTTGATCAGTTGTATTGGCGGCGCAGCGCAACACCACCCAGCGCGATCAACATGAGGGTCAGGAGCCAGTTGCCGAGGCCGCCACCGACCGGTACCGGGATCAGGTCGAGGGCGCCAGTGATGCCGTTGATCGGCGTGCTTTGGCCTGGAAGCGCGGCGAAGCAACGATCGCCGAATTGCAGCGGGGTGTTGGCTGTCGCCGAGGTGTTGACGACCACGTTGGCCGCAACCTGGGCGGTGCTGCCCTGGCGCGTGCAATACAGGTCCAGACCGGTCGGACAATATCCAGTCACCTGGATGCGATCGGGCGCCGACAGGTTGATCGCCGACACCGTGCAGGTCGCCACTTCGTACACACCCAGCGTCCCGCTGACCTCGTTGGCCATCAACAGCAGGGCACGTTGGGTCGGGCTCTGCGCCGGACTGATGTAGGCCACGCCCTCGGGAGAGATATCGCCACCCTGCGCACTGCTGTAGCCCAGGCGAACCGGCTGCGCCGGGTTGCTGATGTCGTAGACAAATGCGCCGCCAATCCGTTCCAGCCCGACGAAGGCAAAGCGGCGGCCACCGACATCGCCGATGGTGATCGCTTCCGGCTCCGGACCCTTGTTGTCGCTGCGCCCATCGAAGGTCGCCGGAGCGCCTTCGGAATTGAACAGGGTCGGCACCTGCGCGGCAATGACCTGCTCGAATTCATCGCCGCTGTCATAGACCAGCGCACCGGTGGTGCCATCGAAGGCCGAGAAGGAGCGGGCGCCGAACACATAGATGGCATCGAAGTCGCCGTCGCCATTGCTGTCGCCGCTGCGGTTGGTGACGGTCAGGCGGCCGAGGTTGGCGTTCTGCTTGAGGGTTGCGGCGGTCGGAAATGTCGTCGGATCAAGAACGTAGCCAGCCGCTCCCACGCGGACTTCTTCGCTGAAGGCCGCGTAATCGCGCGAGTCGCCCTCGTTGGCAGTGAACACGATCGGGCGACCGCTGCTGTCGCTGGTGACGGCGATGGCGTCGGGCTGGTACATGCCCAGCACCGGGAAGTTGCGGATCGAGATGGCCTGTCCATTGCTCGCCCCATCGCGATCGGACGGGTCGAGAGCAGCGCCGGCGACATTGTGGTTCTTGAAGCCGAGCGCGAGGATACGGCTCACCGTCGCACTGGCGATGTCGATGACTGCCAGCGCGTTGGCCTCCTGCAGCGACACGTAGGCGGTGCGGCCGTCTGCAGTCACCGTGATGTACTCGGGTTCCAGATCCTGTGCGACGCTGGCGTTCAGGCCGAAAATGCGCACCGCGGCAGGCAGTTCGCTGTTGCGCGGGCCGCCGACATTGAAATCGTTGAAGCGCACCTGGCGCACGGTCGCCGCAGCGACGCCGGCACTCAAGTCGATGATCGAAACCGATCCCTCAGGGTCGCTCGTGTAGTTCGTATTGGGCTCGCCTTCGTTGGCGACCAGCGCCAGGCGACCGTCCGGCGAAAAGGTGACCATGTCCGGCAGCGCGCCGACCGGGACATTGCCAAGCAGAACGCCGGCGGTGGAATAGAACGCAACCCGGCCGTTGTTCTGCGGCGTCGCATCCTGGATGGCGACGGCGACGATGCCATTGGCGACGGCAACACTGTTGGGGCTGCCGAACTGAGCCGTGCTGACCCGCTGGACCAAGGTCGGCGCGGCCGGGTTGCTCAGGTTGATGATGTCGAAGGTGGAATTGACGCCGTTGACGGCAAAAACCTGACGGGTCGCCGCGTCGAACGCGGAAATCTCGATTGAACCGAGTCCGAGTCCCGAACTGTAGCCGCCGATGCGCTGCAATTGCGCGGTTTGCGCCAGTGAGGCGGGCGCAAGCAGCAGCGTGGCGATGGCAATGGTCAACTGGCGCATGGGTCCGGGTCTCGATAGCGGGCAAGCAGCGGACTATCGGCACGACATATGACATCCATGTTGCAGGCCCCATTTGTCGGCCTGTTCATTCCGTTCGTCCTGTTGCAGCATTGGCGATCCATTACTGTCCGTCGGCTGTCGCGCGCCCATGCCCGAAATTCTGGTCGTCGAACGTTCGGCGACGCTATGCAACCTGCTGGAGCGCACGCTGGAGTCGGCGGGTGTGGGCATTGCCAAGCACTTCGAGCGCTTTGGCGACGCGGTCGAGGAAATGCGCGAGCGCGTGGTGTCATCGCGCCTGCCCGCGCTGCTGGTGATCGGCATCCCCGAACGCGAGCCGGCCGAGTGCCAGGCGCTGCTGAAGATCGTCCGCGAGTTGACCGGTACCGCGTTGCCGCTGCTGATCCTCAGCCATGCGCCGCTGCCCCGGCTGGATGCCTGGCTGGAGCGGCGTGGTTCGTCGATGCGCCTGTTGTGGTCGCAGTTCTGGCAGGTGCCCGGCGCGATCAGCGAACTGGCGCCGAACCTGTTGTTCAGCACGCCGCCGGAGCGGGTGACGCCGCAAAGTCCGATGCGACTGCTGCTGGTCGACGACTCGGTCAGCGTGCGCCGCACCTATCACCAGTTGCTGACCCAGCAGGGGCTTGCGGTCGACCTTGCCGAGAGCATTGCCGAGGGCTTCGCGCGCGCGCGCGCTGGCCGCTATGACCTGATCGTGGTCGATTACTACCTGCCCGACGGCACCGGCGACCAGTTGGTGCGCAAGCTGCGCGCCGATCCGGCCACCTCGGGCGCGGTGGTGGCGCTGATCACCGCGACCTACAGCGAGGAAGTGATCCAGAAGGTGCTCGATGCCGGTGCGGTCGAGTGCCTGTTCAAGAACGAGGTGATCACCCTGACGCTGGCGCGGATCAAGGCGCTGGCGCGCTCGGTGCAGGACCGTCGCCGCATCGAAACCGAACGGCGCCAGCTGGATGGCATCCTGCGTTCGGTCGGCGACGGCGTTTATGGTCTCGACGAGACCGGCGTGGTCACTTTTGCCAATCCGACCGCGTGTCGATTGCTCGGGCAACCCGATGATTCGGCGCTGGTCGGCAAGGATGGTGGCCAGTTGCGCCTGAAGTTCCAGCGCGACGACGTGGCCGGGCGGCTGGAGACCTATTTCAACACCGCCGACGGACGCATGCTGCCCGTCGAGTGCAGCATGGTGCCGATGCTGGTGGGCGGCGAAGTGGAAGGTTCGGTCGTGGTGTTCCGCGACATCTCCGAGCGCAAGAGCGTCGAGCGCGTGCGCTGGGAACTGGATCACGACAAGCTCACCGGCTTGTCCAATCGGCGGCATTTCCTGGCGACGCTGACCGAATCGGTGGCGCGGCGCCGCGAAGGTGGCTACAGCGCGGTGCTGTTCCTGGATATCGACCGCTACACCCAGGTGCTGGAAAACGCCGGTGAACTGGCTGGCCAGCAGCTGCTGGTCGATATCGGGCAACGGCTGCAGGCGCGTTTGCGCGGCTGCGATGCGCTGGCGCGGCTGGAGCACGACCAGTTCGGTCTGCGCCTTGAAGATGTGCAACTGGAGCATCTGTACACGCTGGCTGACAGCCTGCGCGAGATGTTGCGCGAGGCGCGTTACACCGATCACGCCGGGCGCGTGCTTGGAATCACCGTGTCGGTCGGCGTGGCCATCGTCAGCAAGGATTCGCCATCAGCCGAATACGTGCTGGAGAACGCCCGCCAGGCCTGCGCCCAGGCCAAGCGCCGTGGCCAGAACCAGACCCAGATCTTCGTCGTCGAAAGTGATTCGCGCATCGCCAAGGAGCTCGAAGCCGGCTGGGCGCAGCGCATCCGCGAGGCGATGAGCGAGGATCGCATCGTGCTGCTCGGACATCCGATCCTGCCGATTGCCAGTCTCGCCGACAACGGCAAGCCGGGCCGCGCCCCCGGAGAAGTGTCCGAGCAGGTTTTTGAAGTGCTGATGCGGATGGTCAATCGCGATGGCCAGTGGATCAGCCCGAGCGTGTTCGTGCCGCTGGCCGAGCGCGCCAACCTGATGCCGAAGATCGATTTGTGGGTGATTGCGCGCACGGTGCGCATCGCTACCCGCGTACCGGACCACGCGCCGGTATCCTTCGCCATCAACCTGTCCAACCAGACGCTGCAGGACGCAGAAGCGCTGGTGCACATCGAAAACACCTTCGCCAGCCACCGCGTGCGGCCCGATCGCTTCATCTTCGAGATCTCCGAGACCGGCGAGATCTACCAGTTGCACGCCGCGCGCCGTTTCATCACCCAGCTCAAGCGCTTGGGCTGCCGTTTTGCGCTGGACGACTTCGGCGCCGGCAACAACTCGCTGTCGCATCTGAAGTGGCTGCCGGTCGACCTGGTCAAGGTCAGCGGCGAGTTCGTCGCCGAACGCCAGGGTAGCGAAGTGGATCGCGCCATGGCGATCTCGCTGACGCAGATGGCGCACTCGCTGAAGCTCAAGGTGATCGCCGAGCGTGTCGATTCGGCCAAGGCGCTGACCTGGCTGCGCGCGGCGCGCGTCGACTACGTGCAAGGTCATCTGTTTGGCGAGCCGACACGACTCGACGAGATAGATTTCGAGGCCTTGCAGGAGGCTTGAGCCAAAGGCATCGCGCGCAAGCGCGCTCCTACAAGCTTGCCGCTGGTCCACGCAAGAATTGCAGGAGCGCGCTCGCGCGCGATGCCTTTTGATAGTCGACCAAACTCGCCTACAGGCGATCCAGAAACCGCGAAATCACCGGCGCGAAGCGCGGGATGTCGACCAGGAAGGCATCGTGGCCCTGGATCGACGGCAGCGACTGGAAATCGACATCGGCGCCGGCCGCAGCCAGCGCCTCGGCCAGTTCTTCCTGTTGCTCGACCGGAAACAGGATGTCGGTGGCCACGCCGATGACCAGCGCGTGCTCGACCGCCATCTGCCGGCACGCGGCTTCGACGCTGTCGCCGTAATCGGTCAGATCGAACCAGTCCATCGCTCGCGACAGGTAAAGGTAACTGAGCGGATCGAAACCGCCGGCCCAACGCCTGGCGTGGGCATCGAGGTAGGACTCGATCTGGAATTCGCTGGCGAAGGGGTCGTCGCTGCGCTCTTGCTTCTGCCGCTCGCGGCCGAAACGTTCGCGCCATTCCTGCGGCGAGCGATAGGTGGCGACGCCGAGCTTGCGCGCCAGGCCCATGCCGGTGGCGACGTCGATGGCGTGCGCGTACTGGCCGTTGGCATAACCGGGATCGGCACGCACGATCTGCCGCTGCAGCGAGCGCAGCGCAATGGCGAAGGCCGACGAACGCGCCGCGCAGGACATCACGATCAGATTGGGAACCAGTTGCCGATGCCGCAGCGCCATCGCCTGCGCGGTCATGCCGCCCATGCTCGGGCCGACCACCGCGCGCAGGCGCTCGATGCCGAGCGCGTACGCCACGGCGGCGGCGCCATCGGCGACGTCTTCGATGCTGATCGACGGAAAGCGCAAGCGATAAGGCAGTCCATCGTCCGGATGCGCCGAGGCCGGCCCGGTCGAACCCTTGCAACTGCCGAGCGAGTTCACGCAGACGATGAAATAGCGCTCGGTGTCGAAGCTGCGGTCGCGACCGATCATCGGCTCCCACCAACCCGGCGTCGGATCGAGCGGACCCGACGCGGCGTGCGCACTCGGCGACATGCCGGTGACGATCAGGATGGCATTGTCGCGCGCTGCGTTGAGCGTGCCCCAGGTTTCATAGGCAATCACGCCAGCACTGATTTCACCGCCACGATGCAAGGGCATCGGCGAGGGCAGGGCGGTGTAGAGGGTGGCGCCGGGCATGCGCAACAAACTCGATGACGGGCGGGCATCATAACCAGAACTGCCGCTGCGTCGAGAATTCTCACCCGTGCATGCCAATTCGCCGGTTGTCGAAAGTGCCCAGGAAGGGCCGCATCGACGCCTGTCCGAGGTGGTCGAGCGCCATCGCGCCCATGTCTGGCGGCAACCAATCGCCGCGCACTCGCGGCAGGCGTGGGCAACACTGCGCGACTGGCTGGCGCCACGCAGCGACTCGCCGCTGATCCTCGACTGTGGTTGCGGGACCGGCGCGAGCAGCATGGGCCTGGCGCAGCGCAATCCCGGTAGCGTAATCGTGGGTATCGATCAGTCGCTGCAGCGACTGTCGCGCCAGGGCGAGATCGGCGACGGCCTGTTGCAGTTGGCCGCCAACGCCGTGTTGCTGCGCGCCCCGCTGCAGGATTTGTGGCGCCTGCTGCGGGCAGACGGCATCCGGCCGCAGCGACAACTGCTCTGGTATCCCAATCCCTGGCCCAAGCCCGAGCACCTGCAACGACGCTGGCACGCTCATGCGACTGCTAGCCTTGCAGCTTGCTCCTGGTGAGGCCGAACTTGTGCGCATTCTGGTGGTGGAAGACGACGTCCTGCTCGGTGAGGGCCTGGTCACTGCGCTCAAGCGTCAGGGTGATGCCGTGGACTGGCTGCAGGACGGGGTGTCGGCCATCGCCGCCCTGCGCAGCGAGGAGTTCGACTTGGTGCTGCTCGATCTCGGTCTGCCGCGGCTGGACGGATATGGCGTGATGACGGCGCTGCGGGCGTCGGGCAACCGCGTGCCTGTGCTGGTGCTGACCGCGCGCGATCAGGTCGGCGACCGCGTGCGTGGACTGGACCTGGGCGCGGACGATTATCTGGTCAAGCCCTTCGATCTGAATGAGCTGCTGGCGCGCATCCGCGCCCTGCATCGACGGGCGCAGGGGCAGACCAGCAACGTGATCGCTTATGGCGAGCTGCGCCTGGATCCGGCAGCCCATCTGTGCACCTACAAGGGTCGCATGATCGATCTGCCGCGGCGCGAGTTTGCGCTGCTGCGTTGCCTGGTCGAGAACGCCGGCCGGGTGCTCACGCGCGATGCCGTGGTGCAGAAAGTCTATGGCTGGGACGAGACGCTGGAGAGCAACGCGCTGGAGGTGCACGTGCATCATCTGCGCAAGAAGCTCTATCCGGAGCTGATCCGGACCATCCGCGGCGTGGGTTACATGGTTGAGGCAGCGCCATGACCTCCTCGTTGCGACGATTGCTGCTGGTCGCCCTGCTGACCACCAGCGCGGTGGTCTCGGGTATCAGCGCCCTGGTCAGTTTCCGCGCCAGCCTGATCGAGGCCAACGAACTGTTCGATGCCAAGTTGGCACAATCGGCGCGCGTGCTGCAGGCGCTGGTCGGGCACAAGCTCGACGAACACGCGGCTGAGCCGCTGGCGAAGATCGTCCGCGTGCTCGATATCGATATCGAAGGCGAAGGCGACGTACTCGCCACCGCGGATGGCCACGCCTACGAGACCAAGCTCGCGTTCCAGGTCTTCACCGAGAAAAGCGACTTGCTGCTGCGCTCGGAGACCGCTCCGGTCGCACCGATGGCGCCGCTGCAGAGAGGTTTCGGGCGGCATCTGATCGAGGGTGCCCACTGGCGCACCTTTGTGCTGCACGCCGCTGATGGCCACTGGTATCAGGTGGCCGAGCGCGACGACATCCGCGCTGAACTGGCCTGGGAGATTGCCATCGGCACGGCCTTGCCGCCGCTGCTGGCGCTGCCGGTGATGGCGCTGTTGATTCTGGCGATTGTCGGCTGGGCGACGCGATCGATCGAGCGGGTGGCCACCGAGGTCGAGAATCGACCGGCCGATCGGCTCGATCCCATCGATGTTCAGGCGGCGCCGCAGGAACTGGCGGGCTTGATCCAGGCCTTGAACCGGCTGTTCCAGCGCGTGCGCTCGATGATCGAACGCGAACAGCGCTTCACCGCCGACGCCGCCCATGAACTGCGCACGCCGATCTCGGCGCTGAAACTGCACGCGCAGAATCTCGCGGCGAGCCTGGATGCGCCGCAGCGCGAAGCATCTGCGCTCGGCCTGGCACGCGGCATCCAGCGTTGCGAACGGCTGGTGCTGCAGTTGCTGGAGCTGGCGCGACTGGAGCGCGGTGGCTTGAAGCTCGACGCACGACCGGTGCATCTCGGTGCGGTAATCCGCCAGGTGATCGCCGATCTGGCGCCCGAAGCGCTGGCGCGTGATATCGAGATCGAGTACAGCGCCGACGATGCCCTGGTGGTTGCCGGAGATGGCGTGCTGCTGGCCGTCCTGGCGCGCAACCTGATCGAAAATGCAATCCGCCATGGGCCGGAACGGTCACTGGTCAGCGTCAAATTGGCGCGCCAGGACACGCACACCGAACTGGCCGTGACCGATGCCGGCGCCGGCATTCCGCTGGATCAACGCGAGCGCGTGTTCGAGCGCTTTCACCGCGAAGCCTCCGGCAACACGCCCGGGAAGTGGCCTGGGCTTGTCCATCGTCAGTCGCATCGCCGAGTTGCATGGCGCGCAGGTACACCTGGAAGATGCCGAGGGGAGCGGATTGCTGGTGCGCGTATGTTTCGCCTCGACGTAGGTCCGGTTGGCTGCGCAGCGGACTGCGTGGCACGGCTGAGCGTCACGAGCCCGCTGCGCGGCGCGAGCCAGGCCAAGTTCGCGGGATGTAGGCCTGAGGGCGGCGGCGCAGGCGCGGCGCCCGCCAGCGGCGCGCTGCTACAAATCCAGCAAATAAAAGCGATTGCAGGCGAAATGGCCGGTAGCGCCCAGTGCCCCCGGAATGCGCCGGAAACCGGTGTGCTCGTAGAGCGCCTGCGCCTGATTCATGCCGGTCAGCGTTTCCAGGTAACACTGCGCGTAGCCGGCCTCGCGCGCGAAGTCCAAACACTGGCGCATCATCGCGCTGCCGGCGCCAAGTCCGCGCAGGCTCGGCAGGAAGTACATCTTGCGCAGTTCGCAGATCTTGCCGTCGATGCCGGTCAACGGCGCAATGCCGGCACCGCCTTCGACCCTGCCATCGCGTTCAACCACGAAATAGCGCAGGCCGGCTTCCGCGTAGGCCTGACTCATGCTGTCCACCTCGGGATCGTGGATCGCGAATCCCGGGCCATCGGCGCCGAACTCGGGCATCACGCGGCGGATGATGGCGGCCATGGCGGCGTCATCGGCTGCGCGGATCGGACGGATCGTGTAACTCACTCGAGTACCTTGCGGTCGTCAATGTCGTAACGCATGCCCGGCGTCAGGATGTGCAGGCGCACATTGGTGATGCTGACGGCTTCGCCGTGACTGGCTTCGGCCAGCGAAGAATGGCGCACTTCGGACGGATCGAGCACCAGCACGGTGTTGTTGCCGACGACTTCGATGACGTTGTCAGGTCCGATGAAGGCCGCCGTGTCCTCGTCGATGCCGAGCGCCAGCGCGAAGGGATTGAGCGCCAGCGCCGTCAACAGCCGGCCGATGCGATCGCGCTGGCGAAAGTGCTGGTCGATCATGATCTTGTTGGACAAACCCAGGCCCGGCGCCAGACTGACCATGCCGGCTCGCGGCGTTGCCCCTTCCTCGCCGCTGGCGATCATGTGCGCCGGCATGATCGCGGCGCCAGCCGAGGTTCCGGCAATCGGCATCCCGTGGGCATTCCGGCGCCGCAGCATGCGTGCCACTGGCGTGCCGCCGAGCGTGGTCGACAGGCGCAACTGGTTGCCGCCGGTGATGAAAACGCCATCGCACTGGCTCAGAATCTTGAGTGCAGCCTCGCTTTCGCAGTCCTCGCGGCGGGCAAATTGCAGGATTTGCGTGTCGCTCGCATCGAAATCGTTGAACAGATCCTGGTAATTGCGCCCGGCATCGTCGCGGCGCGACGCGGTCGGGATGATCGCAATGGATGGACGGCGCCCGCACAGGCGCACGAAGCGTTTGAGAATCTTGCTGTCGCCGATCTTGTCCTCGGCACCGCCGATGGGAATCAAGAATCCGCGCGGTCGATCAGGCAGGCTATGAGCCGGCACGTAGCCTCCAGCGGAATACCAAGCCTGTCGAGTATAGCGGGTTGTTGTACCTGCCCCGGAACTCGGGGGTAGGGATTTGTTAAGAATGCGTTTTCGCAGGCGCGGGACAGAGTCGTCGCGCGCGAGCGCGCTCCTACTGGCGTTCGCGCGCGTAGCGCTCGAAATCCGCTGCCGCCATCGGCCAAAAAAAAGCCCTGCGCGTAGCGGGCGCCGAGATTGCACCAGATAATCGCGCTGCTCGACGGTCTCCACGCCCTCGGCCACCACCGACAGATCCAGTGCGCGGGCCATCTGCAGGATTGCCTCGCACAACTTGGCGTCGGTCGGATTGCTCGGCACGCCCTGCATGAAGTGGTGACTGATCTTGATGCCGGCGATCGGCAGCCGGCGCAGATAGCCCAGCGCGCTGTAGCCCTCGCCAAAGTCGTCGATGCTGATGGCTACGCCGAGATCGCGCAGCTTGGCCAGCGTGTGTTCGGTGGCTGGCGCGTCCTCGATCAGCGCGCGCTCGGTCATTTCCAGTTCCAGTGCCTGCGGGGGCAGGCCGGTTGCTTGCAAGGTCTCGCGCACCAACCGTTCGAAGTGCTCCCCGAGAAACTGACGGAACGACACGTTGACCGCCACGTGTCCGATCAGCAGGCCGCTCGCGCGCCAGTCGCGCAGTTGTCCACAGGCCTGCGTCAGCACATAAGCGCCAATGCGGACGATATCGCCCGAGGTTTCGGCAATCGGAATGAAGGTGTCGGGCTGCAGATCGCCGAGCACTCGGCTGCGCCAGCGCAGCAGCGCTTCGGCGCCGACCACCTTGCCGCTGCAGAGCTCGATCTTCGGTTGGTAGACCAGATGGAACTCGTCATTCTCGATGGCCCGGCGCAACTGGGTTTCGATCAGCAGCCGCTCTTTCAACTGCAAGGCCAGCGCCGGCGAGAACATCTGCCAGGTGTTGCGGCCGCGACGCTTGGCTTCGTACATCGCCACATCGGCGTGGTTCAGCAACTGCTGCGCGTTGAGACCATCGTTCGGGTAGCGCGCGATGCCGATCGATGGCGTGATCACGAATTCTTCGCCGGCATGGCGAAAGGCTTCCGCGAAGGCTGAGCGAATCTGTTCGGCGAGATGCCACACCGACTCGTCATTGGGCGCATCGGGCACCAGCACCAGGAACTCGTCGCCGCCGAAGCGCGCGATCTGCAGCGAGGAAGGCAGAGCCCCCGACAAGCGTCTTGCCGCGGCCACCAGCAGGCGGTCGCCGGCGGTGTGGCCGAGCAGATCGTTGACCACCTTGAAACGATCGAGGTCGACGTACAACAGCGCCGGGCCCGGATGGCCGTCGGTATTGGCCATCGCCGTGGCCAGGTTGGCGAGGATGGTGTCGCGGTTGAGCAGGCCGGTCAGGGCATCGGTCTGCGCCTGCCGGCGCAAGCGATCTTCCTCGATCTTGCGCGCCGTGATTTCCTGGATGGTGCCGGTCAACTGGTAGGGCACGCCGCGTCGGCTCTGCGCGTGGCCGAGCACGCGCACCCACATGGTCCGGTTCGAGGGATGGGCGACGCGCACCTCGATGTCGAGCGGCGTGCCATCGCGCGCAGTGCGGCTGATCGCGGCTTCCAGCCGACCGCGATCGGCGACGACCAGCATCGGCACCAGTCCCTCGGGTCCGATCGGAGTGCCGGGATCGCGACCCAGCAAGCGGTAGAGCGCGTCGGTCCAGTACAGATTGCGCTGCTTCAGATCCAGGGTCCAGCCGCCTATGCGGGCCAGCGATTGCACTTCATCGAACAGTTCGGCGGCGCGCTTGAGTTCGGTGATATTGCTGAACAACGAGATCAACTGGAACGGACGCGACTCCTGATCGCGGAACTGCGGTACCACGCTGATCGATATCCAGCGGCCGTGGCCGCTGCGTCGATCGACCAGGCCGAGTACGGTCGATTCGCTGCGCGCACCGCTGCGTACTGCCTGGAGCACCGGATTGTCGTTCCAGTCGATGGGCTGGCCGTCGTCGTCGTACAGATCCCAGGAGCTGAGGTTGGGGCGGCTGTCCTGTTCCGCGCCGGTCAAGCCGAGAATGCGTCTGGCGGCTGCATTCATCGACAACACGCGACCATCGCCGTCGTGCACGATGACCCCTTTGTCCACCGCGCTGAGCAAGGCCTCATAGCGTTCTTCGCTGGCCTGCAGTTCGCGCTGCGCGTGCAGGCGCTCACTGATATCGCGGGCTACCGCAACCACCAGTTTCTGGTCTTCCTCGAGGTAGGCGCGCGAGTGCACCTCGACCGGGATCACTTCGCCGCTGCTGCGCGTGTTGGTGGTCTCCGTGGTGATGCTTGAGCCCACGTCCAACTGATCCCAGATGGTATCCAGGTGGTCCGATGGCAGGCCGGGATTGAGGTCGTACACGCTGCGTTGTCGCAACTCTTCGCGCGGCCAGCCGAACAGGCGTTCGGCTGCCTGGTTGGCATCGACGATGCGTCCCTCGCGATTGATCAGGGTGATCGCATCGGGGGCGGCGTCGAACAGGCCGCCGTAGCGCGACACCGCTGATCGACCAAGCCGCAGCAGATCTCCGATGCGGCGACCGATCTCGGCCAGATCCGAGCCGTCCAGTCCGCCGCGTTCGGCCTTGTCGCGTAGCTGCGCCAGCCAGTCCAGCAGATCGCGGGCGACACTGTCGACCGCCGAGCGACGCGAAATCCCGGTGCCGCCCGTGCTCACGACAGCCACCGCAGCGGCGCGCCATCGGCGCCGTTGACGCAGGGTGTCGGGGACACTGGGCGCAGCGACACGGTCATGCGGAGAGCTCGGCCTGATGCAATGAAATTGCAGCGATAGCCTAGCAGGAGGGGCAGCTTCTGGGAGGGGTTTGCGCGCAGCGCCCCGGCCGCGTTGCCGCGCGCGTTCACCGGAATGCGGCGGCGCATCCGCTGCGGCGTCAGCTCAAGCGGGGCCCTTGAACGCGCGGCCAACCTTGCTTCCGTTGGATCGCTGCAGGCGCTCGCTGATCCAGCGTCCGGTGTCGACCAGGGCGGCAAGGTCGATGCCGGTGCGCAGTCCCAGGCCGTGCAGCAGATAAACCACATCTTCGCTGGCGACATTGCCGCTGGCGCCGGCTGCGTAAGGACAGCCGCCGAGTCCGGCGACCGATGCATCGACCACGCGCACACCCAACTCGACGCAGGCGAGGGTGTTTGCCAGCGCTTGCCCGTAGGTGTCGTGGAAATGCACCGCCAGCGCGTCCATCGGAATTTCGGCGGCGACCGCCCTGAGCATGGCGCGGGCGCGTCCGGCGGTGCCGACGCCGATGGTGTCACCGAGCGAGATCTCGTAGCAGCCCAGTTCGTACAGGCGCTGCGCCACCCGGACCACATCGGCCAGTGGCACCTCGCCCTGGTAGGGACAGCCGAGCACGGTCGATACATAGCCGCGCACGCGCACGCCATCGGCGCGCGCCCGTTCGAGCACCGGCTGGAAGCGTTGCAGGGATTCCTCGATGCTGGCGTTGATGTTGCGCTGGCTGAATGCTTCCGACGCGGCCGCGAACATCGCGATCTCGGTCACGCCGACCGCGCGTGCGCGCTCGTAGCCCTGCAGGTTGGGTACCAGCACCGGATAGGCGATTCCATGCTGCCGCGCGAGTCCCCGGTAAACCTCGGCGGCATCCGCCATCTGCGGCACCCATTTGGGACTGACGAAGCTGGTGGCCTCGACCGTGCGATGGCCAGCGGCGACCAGGCGCTGGATCAACTCGATCTTCACCGCCGTGGGGACCGCCGTCGCTTCGTTCTGCAGGCCGTCGCGCGGACCGACTTCGACCAGTCGAACATCGTAGCCGCTCATTGCGTGCTGCCTGTCGTGGTCCCACAGATCTTGGTGGCGAAGGTAGGGATCGGGCTGGTGGCAGGGATGCGGTGTGGAAGCCAGGTTTCTGGCGACTTACCCGCCAGGGCGCTGGGCGGGCGGCGTGGGCGTGGATCCAGCCTTGCTGGCAGGGTTCACCCGGGCTCTGACCTGCTTTGGGGGGTTTCGCGATCAGTCGGTTCGAACCCGCCGGAACGACCAGCGGCGGATCGCGGGAAACCCGCTCCAGCCGCTCGGGCGGTCGCCGGAACCCGCTCCCCGCACAGAGCGTTCGCAGGCCCTGGAAGCCCCCAGATGGCGCGGCAATCGCCGGTAGAGCCCGCTGGCAAAATATGGGTTGACTGCCGCTGACTGCCCACCTATGCTCGGCATCAACGTAATAACGCGCTATTACATGAATGAAACGCCGGGCGCTGCAACCAGAGGTCACGGAGGTGTCGCCGCTGGACTTCCTCTGCGAGGGCCTGCTGACCCTGCGCAGTATCGACGAGATGCGCGCCTTTCTGCGCGATCTGACGACGCCGGCCGAGCTCGAAGCCCTCACCGACCGTTGGCGCGTGGTGCCGTATCTGCTGCAGGAAGTCGCGTATCGCGAGATCCATGATCGTACCGCGGTCAGCGTGACGACGATCGGCCGCGTCGCGCGGTTCCTGGCCGGCGATCATGGCGGTTATGCGCTGGCTGCCGGACGTCTCAAGCGCAAGGGGCGCTGGCCGCAGGTGGAGCATCCTTAGCAGCGGATGGCCAGTGTGCCCACGGCTGGGTGCCGCGATGGAGGAGAGTCGATCGCGCGCAAGCGCGCTCCTACACTTCCTGCGCGGTTCCTCGGCGGAGTTGTAGGAGCGCGCTTGCGCGCGATCGATTTGCCCGCAAATCCGGTCAGATGCACCAACACCAACACCAACACCAACACCACTTCGAACTACGATTGCCCAAGATGACCAAGCCCAGAGACCGTCTTCGTATCGCAGTGCAGAAATCAGGCCGGCTCTCGGAGTCGTCGCAGGATCTGCTGGCACGCTGCGGCCTCAAGTTCCGTCAGAGCCGCGACAAGCTGTTCTGCTTCGGCGAGAGCTTCCCGATCGATCTGTTGCTGGTGCGCGATGACGATATTCCCGGACTGATCGCCCAGGGCGTGTGCGAACTCGGCATCGTCGGCCGCAACGTCGCCAGCGAGCAGCGCATCGAAGCGGAAAGCCGCGGCGAGGCGGCCTTCGTCGAACTCCGCGAACTCGGCTTCGGTCGCTGCCGCCTGTCGATTGCGGTGCCTCAGGAAGACCGCTTTGAGGGCCCGCAGGATCTGGCCGGGCAGCGCATCGC
Organism: Rhodanobacteraceae bacterium; assembly: GCA_016717705.1. Lineage (GTDB taxonomy): Bacteria > Pseudomonadota > Gammaproteobacteria > Xanthomonadales > SZUA-5 > JADKFD01. Next base: position 51,710 of record JADKFD010000100.1, read on the forward strand.
CACCAGTTATCCGCACCTGTTGGGGGAATATCTGCGCCAGCATGGGGTGGCGGCCGATATCGTCGTGCTCAACGGCTCGGTCGAGATCGCGCCGCGCCTGGGTACGGCGGATGTGATCTGCGATCTGGTGCAGTCCGGCGGCACGCTGGTCGCCAACCAGTTGCGCGAAGTGGTATCGATCCTCGAAAGCGAGGCGGTGCTGATCGGCGCGCGCCAGGACTTCGCCGACGAGCGCGCCGAATTGCGCGATCTGCTGCTGCGGCGCATCGATGGCGTCATCCGCGTGCGCGAATCCAAACTGGTGCTGTTCCAGGTCGATCAGTGCGCGCCTGGACGACGTGATGGCGGTGATGCCCAAGGGCGATCCGGCCGCGGTGCTGCGCCTGGTGACGCCGGCGGATACGCTGTCGGTGCAGGCGGTGTGCCACGAGGCGATCACCTGGCAACATCTGGAAGACCTCAAACGGGCTGGCGCCGCCCACTTGCTGGTGGTGCCGGTGGAGAAAATGCTGGCATGAACACAACGCCCGAATTTTCCGCCTTGCGCCGCTTCGACTGGTCGCAGGCCTCCGCAGCCGAGCGCAGCGAGGCCCTGTCGCGGCCGCTGAGCAGCAGCAGCGATGAATTGCTGGCCAAGGTGCAGCGCATCCTCGATCAGGTGCGCGCCGACGGCGATGGCGCCTTGCGCGCGCTGACGCGGCGTTTCGACCACTGCGAGCTGGCCGATTTTGCCGTCAGCGAAATCGAACTCGCAGCGGCTGCTGCCAGTCTGAGCGACGAGCTGAAGCAGGCGATCGACGACTCGCGGCGGCGCATCGAGCGCTTCCATCGCGAGACCCGGCCGCAGCCGATCGCGCTGTCGACCGCGCCCGGCGTGATGTGCGAGCGTCTGCCGCTGCCGATCGTGCGAGTCGGCTTGTACGTGCCCGCCGGCAGCGCGCCGTTGCCGTCGACGGCACTGATGCTGTGCATTCCGGCGCGCCTTGCCGGCTGTCGCGAGATCGTGCTGTGCACGCCGCCGCGTGCGGACGGCTCGGCCGATCCGGCGGTGCTGTATGCCGCGCAGGCCTGCGGCGTGACCCGCATCTACAAGCTCGGCGGCGTGCAGGCGATCGGCGCGATGGCCTATGGCTGCGACAGTTTCGCGCGCGTCGACAAGATCTACGGTCCCGGCAATGCCTATGTCACCGCCGCCAAGTGGCTGGTGTCGCATGAGCAGGGCGGCGTGGCGATCGACATGCCGGCGGGACCGTCCGAGGTGCTGGTGGTCGCCGACGCCATGGCCGAGCCGGAATTCGTCGCCGCCGATCTGCTGTCGCAGGCCGAGCACGGCCCGGACTCGCAGACGCTGCTGGTGACCGACACCGAAGATCTGGTCGGAACCGTCAACGAGGCGTTGGCGATGCTGCTGCGCGAACTGCCGCGTGCCGCGCAGGCCAGTCAGGCGTTGGCGCACAGTCGCGCCATCGTGGTCGACAATCTCGACCAGGCGATCGAGGTGTCGAATGCCTATGCGCCGGAACACCTGATTCTGAACGTCGCCGACCCGCGCCGCCTGCTGTTGTCGGTGGAGAACGCCGGCTCGGTGTTCCTCGGTCGCTACACGCCCGAATCGCTGGGCGACTACACCAGCGGCACCAACCATGTATTGCCCACCTACGGCCACGCGCGCACGCTGAGCGGCCTGTCGGTGCAGAGTTTCCAGAAACTGGTGACGGTGCAGGAGGCCAGCGCCGAAGGGCTGAAGGCGATTGGCCCGGCGGCGATGACGATGGCGCACGCCGAGGGGCTGCACGCCCACGCGCTTGCGGTGCAACTGCGTCTGCGTGCAATCGCCTCCGAGGGCCGGCCGTGAGCGTGCTCGAACTGGCGCGCCCGGAGTTGCTGGTGCTCAAGCCGTACAGCTCCGCGCGCATGGAGGCGGGCAAGGCCGCGGTCATGCTCAACGCCAACGAATCGCCCTACGCGCCGTTTGCGGGCGATGCGCTGGCGCTGAACCGCTACCCGGACCCGCAGCCGGCCGCGCTGCTGGATCAGTTGGGACGCGCCTATGGTGTCGACGCCGGGCAGATCTTCGTCGGTCGCGGCAGCGACGAGGCGATCGATCTGCTGGTGCGCGCCTTCTGCCGCGCCGGCCGCGATGCGGTGCTGATCTGCCCGCCGACCTTCGGCATGTACGCGGTCGCCGCCGGCGTTCAGGGCGCGGCGGTGGTTGCCGTGCCGCTGCAGGCCGAGCGCGACTTCGCACTGGATGTCGATGGGGTGCTGAACGCCGCGCGGGTCAATCCGGTCAAACTGGTGTTTGTCTGCACGCCAAACAATCCGACCGGCGGCAGCGTGCCGATCGACCAGATCACCGGTCTGGCCACCGCGCTGGCGGGTCGGGCACTGGTGGTGGTCGACGAGGCTTACGCCGAATTTGCCGACACGCCCTCGGTCACCTCGCTGCTCGACCAGCACCCGAATCTCGTCGTGCTGCGCACGCTGTCCAAGGCCTATGGTCTGGCCGGCGCGCGCCTGGGTGTGTTGATCGCCGCGCCCGAGATCATCGGCCTGATCCGCCGCATCATGGCGCCGTATCCGCTGCCGACGCCGTGTCTGGCGGCGGCGCTGGCGGCCTTCTCCGATGCGGCCAGCGCGGCGCGCGTCGAGCATCTTGCGACCACGCGGTCCGAGCGCCGGCGGCTGGCGACGGCTCTGCGTGCGCATCCCGCGGTGCGCCACGTATGGCCGAGCGATGCCAATTTCGTCGCGTTCCGCGTCGACGATGCCCACGCGACCTGGCGCCAGTTGCTCGATCGCGGCGTGATCGTCCGCGATGTCAGCCATTACCTCGGGCTGGCAAATTGCCTGCGCGTCAGCGCGGCGCCGGGGAAGGGGCTGGGCGGCGTGGGGGGAGGAGGGCCGGGGGCGGCGCAAGGCCACAGCAGCGCAAGACGCCGGCCGAGGCCACCGATGCGTTCCTTGCAGCCCTGATGTCTTTGAGGAAAAAATTCTGCGGACGTGTGGACGTCGCGTCCGTCGCTACGCGGCCAACGTACCCCGGGGTCGCGAGGCGCACCGGGCTCATCGCAACCAACCCACAACCACACCAACACCGACAACCGAAATCAATGCGCAAAATCCTCTTCATCGACCGCGACGGCACGCTGATCGAAGAACCTGCCGACGAGCAGATCGATTCCTTCGAAAAGCTGCGCCTGCTGCCGGACATGATCGTGCCGCTCAAGCGGCTGGCGGACGCCGGCTATGAGCTGGTGATGGTGTCCAACCAGGATGGGCTGGGCACCGCGAGTTTCCCGGAAGACACCTTCTGGCCGGCGCACAATCTATTGCTGCACATCCTGCAGTCGCAGGGCATCCACTTTTCCGCGACCCGCATCGACCGCCACTTCCCGCAGCAGCCCAACGACACGCGCAAGCCCAAGGTCGGACTGATGCTGGATTACCTGGCCGATCCTGGCTGGGACCGCTCGCGCAGCGCGGTGATCGGCGATCGCGACACCGATCTGCAGTTTGCCGTCAACCTCGGTGTGGCCGGTATCCGCTGCGGGCCCACCGGCCTGTCGTGGCCAGAGATCGCGCGGCAATTGCTGGATGCGCCGCGGACGGCCCAGGTGGTCCGGGCCACCAAGGAAACCCGTATCGAGGTCAGCGTCGATCTGGATGCGGAGAGCGCGCCGGAGATCAGCACTGGCCTGGGCTTCTTCGATCACATGCTGGAGCAACTCGGCAAGCACGGCGGCTTCGGGCTCAAGCTCAAGTGTGTCGGCGATCTGCACATCGACGAGCATCACACGGTCGAAGATTCTGCGCTGGCGCTGGGTCAGGCACTGCGCCAGGCGCTGGGCGACAAGCGCGGCATCGGGCGCTATGGCTTCACGCTGCCGATGGACGAGACCCTGGCGCAGGCCGCGCTGGACCTGTCCGGACGCGCCTGGCTGGAGTTCGACGGGAGCTTTCCGCGCGAACGTGTTGGCGAACTGCCAACCGAGCTGGTCGCGCACTTCTTCCGCTCGCTGTGCGACACGCTCGGTGCCAACCTGCACCTGACGGTACGTGGCGACAACGCGCACCACATGGTCGAGGCCTGCTTCAAGGTGGTTGCCCGGACCTTCCGGCAGGCATTCAAGCGCGAAGGCGATACCCTGCCCAGCACCAAGGGGGTGTTGTGAGCGCAGTCGTCGTCGTCGATTCCGGCGTCGCCAACATCGGCTCGGTGGTCGCCGCTCTCGAGCGTGCGCAGGCGCAGGTCAGCGTCAGCCGCGACTGGGAAGTCATCCGCCGCGCTCCGCGCGTGCTGCTGCCCGGCGTCGGCGCGGCGGCGGCGGCGATGCGCGAGCTCGATCGGCTCGGGTTGAGCGAGCGACTGCCGACACTCACGCAGCCGGTGCTGGGCGTGTGTCTGGGGATGCAGTTGCTGTTTGAGGGGTCGGAGGAGGGGGCAGAGCATCGGGACCCGGGGCCCGGGACCCGGGACCCGGCAACGGCCGCGAGCCGCGACCTTCCGCCGGCTGGCGGTCATCAGGAATCCGCCGCAGAGAATTCGGATACGGGCTGTGCCTGCTCTTCCGGGTCCCGGGTCCCGGGTCCCGGGTCCCGGCTGCACGATGCCGTGCCTTGCCTCGGGATCCTCCCCGGCACGGTCCGCCGCTTGCCCGAATCCCCCGGTGTGCGCATCCCGCACATGGGCTGGAACGCCCTGCTGCCGCGCCGCGTGCATCCGCTGGTCGAGGGCCTGAGCGAGCGCGACTACGCTTATTTCGTGCACAGTTTTGCCGTGGCCGAGAGCGAGCTGACCCTGATGGCCTGCCAGCATGGCGGCACGTTCTCGGCGATCGTCGCGCGCAGCAATTTCATGGGTGCGCAGTTCCATCCGGAGCGCTCGGCGGCGGTCGGCGCGCGCCTGCTGCGCAATTTCCTGACACTCGAAGCCGAGGCACTACGCTGATGTTGGTTTATCCCGCAATCGATCTGCGCGGCGGGCGGGTGGTCCGCCTGCAAAAGGGCGACTACGACCTCGAGCAGCGCTACCAATTCGATCCGCTGGCGCTGGCGCAGTCCTATGCCGACGCCGGTGCCAGCTGGCTGCACGTCGTTGATCTGGATGGTGCGCGCTCCGGCGACAGCGCCAACCTCGCGGCGATCGAAGCGATCGCCAACAAGGTCTCGATGCAGGTGCAGGCCGGTGGCGGCGTGCGCAGCGAGGATGACTTCAAGCGCTTCGTCGACGCCGGTGTGTCGCGCGTGGTGGTCGGCAGTCTGGCGGTGCGCGAGCCGCAGGTGGTCGACGCTTTGCACTGGCGCTATGGCGCCGACAGTCTGACGCTGGCGCTGGATGCGCGAGCGGATGAAAGCGGGGTGTTTCGCGTGGCTACCGCGGGCTGGCGCACGCTGGAAAGCGCCACGCTGATGGACTTGCTTGGCAGCTTCATCGGCAAGGGCTTTGGGCATTTTCTGGTCACCGACATCGACCGCGACGGCATGCTCGGCGGGCCGAATGTCGAGTTGTATCGGGCGCTGCGCGTGTTGGCCCCGAAGGCGGCGATCCTGGCCTCGGGCGGCGTTCAGGGCCTCGCCGACCTGACAGCGCTGCGCGAGGTGGGCGTGGCCGGCGTGGTGATCGGCAAGGCGCTGCTCGACGGCCGGTTCACGCTGCGGGGGCGCTTGGGGGGCCCGGCACGAAAAAAACAAAGAAAGCCCGGGGGGGGGGGGCGGGGGGGGGGGGGCCCCTCCCGCCGCCAACGGCCAATAATCCCCCCCGGCGCGGGCGCGGCGCCCATCGCCGGGCGCCCGGCCCCCCCCCCCGCCGCCTTTACAGGCCACTCATGATCGCGCGCCGAATCATCCCGTGTCTCGACGTACGCGACGGCCAGGTGGTCAAGGGCGTGCAGTTCCGCGACATCAAGGTCATCGGCGAAATCCTCGATCTGGCGCTGCGCTACCGCGACGCGGGTGCCGACGAACTGGTGTTCTACGACATCACCGCCAGTCCGCAGGGGCGCAGCGTGGACCGCGAGTGGGTACAGCGCGTGGCCCGGGCGATCGACATCCCGTTCTGCGTGGCCGGAGGTATCCGCAGCGTGGCCGACGCACGCGCGGTGCTGTATGCCGGCGCCGACAAGATATCGGTGAATTCGCCGGCGCTGGAAAATCCCGGCCTGATCGATGCATTGTCGACCGAATTCGGCGCCCAGTGCATCGTCGTCGGTATCGACAGCCGGCAGTTCGACGGCGAATACCACGTCAATCAATATTCCGGGGACCCGGAGAAAGCGCGCGAACTGGCACGGCGCACACTCGACTGGGTGGTCGAAGCGCAGGCGCGCGGTGCCGGCGAAATCGTCCTCAACTGCATGAATGTCGACGGCGTACGCCAGGGGTTCGACATCGCGCAACTGAAGGCGGTACGTGCGATCTGCCGGGTGCCGCTGATCGCCTCTGGCGGGGCCGGCGCGGTGGCGCATTTCATCGATGTGTTCGAGCAAGCCGACGTCGATGGCGCGCTGGCGGCGAGCGTGTTCCATTCGGGCGAGATTGCCATCCCGCAGCTGAAGGCAGATTTGCGCGCCGCCGGAATCGAGGTTCGAATCGAGGCGTAGGTCAAAGCAACAGGCAGATTCAAGGAGCACGGACCCCATGACCCCATTCGCCATCCCCGCCAACATCGACTGGTCCAAGGGCCTCATCCCGGCGATCGTCCAGGACGCCGACAGCGGTCTGGTGTTGATGCTCGGCTACATGGACGCCAAAGCCCTGGCCGCCACCTGCGAGCTCGGGCACGTCACCTTTTACAGCCGCAGCAAGCAGCGACTGTGGACCAAGGGTGAGACCAGCGGGCATTTTCTCAAGCTCAGGTCGATCGCCATCGACTGCGATGGCGACACCCTGCTGCTCATGGCGCGCCCCGTTGGCCCGGCCTGCCACAATGGCACCACGACGTGTTTCGGCGAGTTTCCGGGGCCTGAACTCAGCTTCCTTGGCCAGCTCGATCGCCTGGTGGAGCAGCGCTACCACGAGCGCCCGGAGGGCAGCTATACGACCCGCTTGTTCGAGGCCGGCACCCGGCGCATGGCGCAGAAGGTGGGCGAGGAGGGCGTGGAGACCGCGTTGGCAGCAGTGGCGCAAGATGCCGACGATCTGCTCGCCGAATCGGCTGACCTGGTGTTCCATCTGCTGGTGTTGCTGCGTGATCGCGGATTGGGCCTGGCCGATGTCGCCAAGGTGTTGCGCGCGCGGATCAAGTAGTCGACTGCCGAGCGTTGCGTCGGGCGGGCGTGAATGTAGGCCGCGTGTGCGCCGCTTCATCGCGCTCACCGGCGCTTTCCAGCCAGTGCGCCGGGACCGCGGCACCACGGCCGCCTGGGCGCGAGTGACATGACCGTTGCCACACCGTGCTTTGACGGAAAGTTGCGCCCGCCTTTGTGGAGATTCCAAGGAATCTCCCGTGCTTGGCTGTTGCAAATACGGGCAACGCGTTAACGTTGCCGCATGCGATTGAAACTCTGGCACCGGGTATTTGCGGTCTCCGCGCTGGCGACCCTGCTCGCCGTGGCGACGATGCTGCTGGTGCAGCAACACAACTTCAGACGCGGCCTGCTCGACTACGTCAACCAGATCGATCGCGAGCGTGCGCAAGCGCTGGTTCCGGCCTTTGCCGCCGAGTATCGCGATATCGGCAGTTGGGAGCGATTGCGCCGCAATCCGATGCGTTTTCGCGCACTGCTCGATCAATCAGGTGCCGGGCGCAACGATTTCCGGCCGCCGCCGCCCCCGGAAGGTCCCCCCCGTCCCGGGCGCGGCCGCTTCGACGACGGCCCGAGCGATGGTCCTCGTGATGGCCGGCCGCCGCGCGCCGGGCCGCCGCCACGTGGCGATGCCGACGGTGAAGGCCCGCGCCGTCGCTATGCCATCTATGATGCCGCCGGTGTCTCCGTCATCGGTCCGCCGGAGCCGTGGCCGCAGGCGATCAGCCTGCCAATCGAGGTCGACGGGCATGCAGTCGGTGCTCTGGTGTTCCTGCCACTGCCGAGCCTGGAAAGCAGTTGGGATCTGGATTTTGCGCGTTCGCAACTGGTCAGCGGCATCGCCACTGCGCTGGTCGTGTTGCTGCTGGCGACGCTGGCTTCGATGGTCCTCGCCCAGCGTCTGGTGGCGCCGCTGCGCTGGATGGCGGATCGCGCCAAGCGCATTGCGAACGGCGACTATGCCGCGCGCGTGGGCGGCGAACGCAGCGACGAGATCGGCGAACTCGGGCGTGATTTCGACGCCATGGCTGAGGCCCTGCAAGCCAATCGCGACGCGCGCCAGCGCTGGACCGCCGAGATCAGCCACGAATTGCGCACGCCGATCGCGGTGATGCGCGCCGAACTCGATGCGCTGGAAGACGGCGTGCGCAAGTTCGACGCTGGCGCTCTGCACTCGTTGAGCGGCGAAACCACGCGCTTGACGCGGCTGGTCGAGGATCTGTACCAGTTGTCGCTGGCCGATGCTGGCGCGCTGGCCTATCGCTTCGAGGAGCTCGATCTGGGACTGTTGTTGCGCGAGACCATTGACGCCAATGCCGCTACGTTCAGCAAAGCGGGGCTGCAGTTGGAACTCGATCTGGCGCCGATGGCGACCGTTCGCGCCGATGGCGGTCGGATACGCCAGCTGTTCGCCAACCTGTGCGCCAACAGCTGTCGCTACACCGATGCGGGAGGGCGCGTGCGCGTGTCACTGCAGCCGCAGGGGAGTCGCTGGCTGCTGCACTGGGACGACTCGGCGCCCGGCGTGCCGACCGACGCGCTGCCGCGGCTGTTCGATCCGCTCTATCGCGTCGACGTTTCGCGCAGTCGCGCTGCAGGCGGCGCCGGCCTCGGGCTGGCCATCGTCCGGCGCATCGCCGATGCGCATGGAGCGACGATTGCCGCGCAGGCTTCACTTCTGGGTGGAGTCAGGATCGTGATGGAGTGGCCGGGGGTCAAGGCATGAGTCAGGTCGTCGGCAAACGCATCCTGATCGTCGAGGATGAGCGCAAGCTCGCTGAGGTGCTGCGCGACTATCTGGTCGCCGATGGCGCCAACGTCGATTTGCTGCATCACGGCGACGATGCCCTGCCGGCCTTGCGCTTGTCGGTGCCGGATCTGGTGCTGCTCGACCTGATGTTGCCCGGCACCGACGGACTGACCATCTGCCGCGAACTGCGGCGCTTTTCCACCGTGCCGGTCATCATGGTGACCGCGCGCGTCGAGGAGATCGACCGCCTGCTCGGGCTCGAACTCGGCGCCGACGATTACATCTGCAAGCCCTTCAGTCCGCGCGAAGTGGTGGCGCGGGTGCGCGCCTTGCTGCGGCGGACCCAGGCTTGGCAGAACGCTGCGATCGCGGCGCCCGGTTCCGAGCTTGAGCTGGATGACGAGCGCTTCGAGGCACGCTGGCGTGGGCGCAAGCTGGACCTGACGCCGGTCGAGTTTCGCCTGCTGAAGGCGCTGGCGCATCGACCCGGCCACGTGTTGTCGCGCGCGCAGCTGCTGGAGCAGCTGTACATGGATCACCGCATTGTGTCCGATCGCACCGTCGACAGCCATATCAAGAACCTGCGGCGCAAGTTTGAAGAAATCGAGGTCGGCAGCGATCCGGTGCGATCGATCTATGGGGTGGGGTACAAGTACGAGCCTTCCGACTGACTCGTTCCTGGCGCGGAGCGGCTGTTGTCGGAGCGGGTTTACGCCGCGAGCTTTTGGCAGTCTGACAAGATCGCAGCGGTCCAAAGGCGCGCGGGGTAAACCGCTCCCACAGAAAACAAGAAAGCTCGCGGGCCAGAATAGCAAGAGCTCGCGGGGTAAACCCGCTCCCTCAGGAATAGCAAGAGCTCGCGGGACGAACCCGCTCCCACAGAAAGCAGATCAACAGCTCGCGGGATGTACCCGCTCCCACGGCAGAGCGGGTCAACTGCCGCCCAGCACACCCATGAACAGTCGGTAGTGCCGGAGTTCCGCGATGGAATCGCGGATATCGGCCATTGCCAGGTGCGCACCCTCCTTCTTCACGCTCGCCAGTACCTGCGGCGCCCAGCGCCGGGCCAGTTCCTTGAGGGTGCTGACATCCAGATTGCGATAGTGGAAATAGCGCTCAAGTTCCGGCATTTGCCGGTGCAGGAAGCGGCGGTCCTGGCAAATCGAATTGCCGCAGATCGGCGAGGCACGCTCGGGCACCCATTGGCGCAAGAAGGTCAGGGTCTGCTGTTGCGCATCGGCCAGCGTGACGGTCGAATCCAGGCAGCGCTGCCACAGCCCGCTCTTGCCGTGCTGGTTGCGGTTCCAGTCGTCCATCGCCTGCAGCCGCTCGAGCGGTGTGGCAATCGCCAGCGTTGGGCCTTCGGCCAGTACGTCCAGGTACTTGTCGGTGACCAGCGTCGCGATTTCGATGATCGAGTCGTTGTCGGTATCCAGGCCGGTCATCTCCAGATCGATCCAGATCAGCCGCTCCGCCACGCCATGGTTGTTGCTGTCAGTCACCGTTCCTGCGCTCCTTTTCCTGTGTCCGTTTCGCTTTGAAAAATGCCCGCAGGCGTTCGCCCGATTCCAGCGCCATCACACCGCGAACGACGTCGACCCGATGGTTGTGGCGCGCGTCGCCCAGTACATCGAATACGCTGCCAACGGCTCCGGTCTTGGGGTCATCGGCGGCAAACACCAATCGGGCCAGACGCGCGTGGACGATGGCTCCAGCACACATCAGACAAGGCTCCAGTGTGCAGTACAACGTCGCCCCGACCAGCCGATGATTGCCGACCGTGCGACCCGCTTCGCGCATCGCAACGATTTCGGCATGGGCGCTCGGATCGCAATCGATGATGTTGCGATTGTAGCCGCGGCCGATGATGCGGCCTTCCAGCACCACCAGCGCCGCCACCGGCACCTCGCCCAGTTCCTCCGCCGCATCGGCGAGGCTCAGGGTTTCGCGCATCCAGTCGAGGTCGGTGGGCATTTGAGAAGAGCAGTGAATAGTGAGTAGTGAGTGGTGAGTAAAAACCGGCGACAACCGAAGCCTCCGGTCAGTTGTAGGAGCGCGCTTGCGCGCGATCGGGCTTGCGGCCAGGCATTTTCGCGCGCAAGCGCGCTCCTACACACGTTCGGACCTCGATACCCGCACTATTTTGCCGCCGCAACAAACAACAAGATCACCGGGTTCTACTCACTACTCACTACTCACCATTCACTGGATTCACTCCCACTCAATGGTTGCCGGCGGCTTCCCTGAAATGTCATAGACCACGCGCGATACGCCGCGCACTTCGTTGACGATGCGGTTGGCAACGTGGCCGAGGAATTCGTAGGGCAGGTGGGCCCAATGGGCGGTCATGAAGTCGATGGTCTCGACCGCGCGCAGCGCGATCACCGGCTCGTAGGCGCGTGCGTCGCCGACCACACCGACCGAACGCACCGGCAGGAACACCGCGAAGGCCTGGCTGACCCGATCGTACAGGTCGGCCTTGCGCAGTTCCTCGATGAAAATGTGATCGGCGCGCTGCAATACGTCCACCGCTGCGGCAGTGACCTCGCCGAGTACGCGCACGCCCAGGCCCGGACCGGGGAAGGGGTGGCGGTAAACCATCGCCCGCGGCAGGCCGAGCGCCACGCCCAGACGCCGCACTTCGTCCTTGAACAACTCGCGCAGCGGTTCGACCAGACGCATGCGCATGCGCTCGGGCAGGCCGCCGACATTGTGGTGCGACTTGATCACGTGCGCCTTGCCGGTCTTGCTGCCGGCCGACTCGATCACGTCCGGATAGATGGTGCCCTGCGCCAGCCAGTGCACGTCGCCGTGGCGCGTGGCTTCCTCCTCGAAGACCTCGATGAACAGGCCGCCGATCACCTTGCGCTTGGCTTCCGGGTCATCGACGCCGGCCAGCGCAGCCAGGAAACGCTCGCGCGCGTTCACGCGAACGACGTTCAAGTGCATGTGCTCGGCGAACAGCGCCATGACCTGGTCGCCTTCCTGGTAGCGCAACAAGCCGGTGTCGACAAAGATGCACAGCAACTGCTTGCCGATGGCGCGGTGCAACAGCGCTGCCACCACCGAGGAATCGACGCCGCCGGACAGGCCGAGCAGCACCGTGTCGCTGCCGACCTGCGCGCGCACGCGGGCGATGCCGTCATCGATGATGTGAGCGGCGGTCCACAGCGTTTCGCAGCCGCTGATCTCAACGACGAAACGGCGCAGCATTTCCTCGCCCTGGCGCGTATGCGTGACCTCCGGGTGGAACTGTACGCCGTAATAACGCCGGGACTCGTCGGCCATCGCCACGATGGGCACCGTCTGGGTTGCCGCCACCACCGCAAATCCCGGCGGTACCGCAACGACGCGGTCGCCGTGGCTCATCCACACGTCGAGTGCCGGCTGCTCGTTGTCGCCGGTCAGACCATCGAGCAGCGCGCAGGCGGCAGTGGGCAACACCTGCGCGTAGCCGAATTCGCGTTCGGCGCCCGGCTCGACTTGACCCCCCAGCTGTGCCGACATCGTCTGCATGCCGTAGCAGATCCCGAGGATCGGTACGCGCTGGCCAAAAACGGCCTGCGGTGCACGCGGCGAATCGTCGACGGTGACCGATTCCGGTCCGCCCGACAGGATGATGCCGCGCGGTGCGAATGCGGCGATCTCAGACGGGTCGTGGTCCCAGGCCCAGATCTCGCAATAAACGCCGATTTCGCGGATGCGCCGTGCGATCAACTGGGTGTACTGCGAGCCAAAATCGAGGATCAGGATGCGGTCTTTGTGGATGTTGACGTTCATGCACGGTGGTCCTTGAATCGATTGCCAAAACGACCGCCGAGAAAGTGCGCCAGCGGCAGGGCCAGGCGCGGATCCGGGCTCAGTGTGAAGCGACCCTGCTCGCCGCCGCGGAACAGCCATTCGAGCTGGATGCCGGCGGGCGAGGGTGACAGCGCAACGCTGGTCACCGTGTCAGTCGGGAAGCGCGCCAGCAGCTTGGGAATGACGCCGGGTGAGAAGCAGAGCAGGATCTCGCCCTGCAACAGGACCAGCGGCAGTGGACGCCGTCGCCGCCAATAGGTAGCCAGCACGCTGCCGATGCCACAACCGATCACCAGCGACAGCGAGGCGTGCATGCGCTGCTCCAGGGACACCGGCAGCAGCGCCATCAGGCCAACGCCGAGCAGGCACAAGGCGATCATCCACCACTGCTCGGCGCCGCGCTGGCGCGTGTAGACGCCGCTCGCATCCGCCACGTACGGCCCGGACTCGATGACCTTGCGCGCGCCGTCGGGCAGGTCGTCGGTCATGTCAGTCGAGCCGGTAATTCGGCGCTTCCTTGGTGATCTGCACGTCGTGCACATGGCTTTCGCGTACGCCGGCGTTGGTGACGCGCACGAAGTTGGGTTGCGTGCGCATCGCCTCGACCGTGGCGCAGCCGACATAGCCCATGCTGGCGCGCAAGCCGCCGACCAGCTGATGGACGATGTTGCGCAGCGGCCCGCGATAGGGCACGCGGCCTTCGATGCCCTCCGGCACCAGCTTGTCGGCGTCCGAATCTTCCTGGAAATAGCGGTCCTTGGAGCCGTGCTGCATGGCGCCGAGCGAACCCATGCCGCGGTAGGACTTGTATGAGCGGCCCTGGTACAGCTCGACCTCGCCGGGGGCTTCCTCGGTACCGCCGAACAGACCGCCGATCATGACGCAGTGAGCGCCGGCGACCAGTGCCTTGGCGAGATCGCCGGAATAGCGGATGCCGCCATCGGCGATGATCGCGGCGCCGGTATGGCCGATCGCCTTGGCGACCATCGACACCGCGGTGATCTGCGGCACGCCGACGCCGGCGATGATGCGCGTGGTGCAGATCGAACCCGGGCCCACGCCGACCTTGACGCCATCGGCACCGACATCCACCAGCGCGAGCGCGGCGTCGCCGGTGGTGATGTTGCCGCCAACCACCTGAATCTGCGGAAAGCTGCGTTTGACCCACTGCACGCGGTCGATCACCCCTTGCGAATGCCCGTGCGCGGTGTCCACCACCAGCACATCGACGCCGGCCTCGACCAGGGCGGCGACGCGCGCTTCGGTGTCACCACCGACCCCGACCGCGGCGCCGACGCACAGGCGCTCCTGCGCATCCTTGCAGGCGTCCGGGTTGTCGCGCGCCTTCTGGATGTCCTTGACCGTGATCATGCCGCGCAGCTGGAACTGGTCGTTGATCACCAGCACTTTCTCGATGCGGTACTCGTGCAGCAGGGCCAGCACCTCGTCGTCGCTGGCGCCTTCGCGCACCGTGATCAGCCGCTCCTTGGGCGTCATGATCAGGCGCACCGGCTCATCCAGGCGGGTTTCGAAGCGCAGATCGCGGCTGGTGACGATGCCCACCAGATCCGGGCCATCGACCACCGGCACGCCGGAAATCTGCAGCTTGCGGGTCAGCTGCATCACTTCGCGGATGCTGGTGTCCGGGCGCACCGTGATCGGATCGCGGATCACGCCGGCTTCATACTTCTTGACGTTGCGGACCTCGGTAACCTGCTGCTCGATGCTCATGTTCTTGTGCACGATGCCCAGGCCACCCATCTGCGCCATGGCGATGGCGAGACGAGCTTCAGTGACCGTGTCCATTGCTGCCGAGACGATCGGGATGTTCAGCTTCAGCTGGCTGGAGAAGCGCGTGGCGAGACTGACGTCGCGCGGCAGCACATTGGAATAAGCCGGGACCAGCGAGACGTCATCAAAAGTGAGCGCCTCGGCCACAATACGCATGGGGATTGCCTCAGATGTAGCGAGGCGCGACATTATACCTGCTGCGGCTGCGGCGCTTTTGCGGGCGGATTGACGCGTTATGCTTCGCATACATCCGCCAGCAGCCACGTCCAATGGCCCATCAGGCAAGCAGAACCCAGCTGAGCATCGACGCCTACCTCGACGGCGAGCGTGCCAGCCCGATCAAGCACGAATACGCAGCCGGCCATGTCTTCGCCATGGCCGGTGCCAGCGAGCGCCACAACAGGATTGCCGGGAATCTGCACGCGCACCTGCATAGCGCCACTCGCAAGTCGGATTGCGTCGCCTTCATCAGCGACATGCGCGTGCGCATCGACCAGGTCGTCTACTACCCCGACCTGATGGTCTGTTGCGACCCGGCCGACAACGATCCGTACCTGAAGCGGTTGCCGTGTCTGGTCATCGAAGTGCTCAGCGAATCCACCGAGCGCATCGATCGCGGCGAGAAGCTGCACAATTATCGCCAGATCAACAGCCTGCAGGCCTACGTGCTGGTCGCCCAGGACACGCCACGCGTCGAGATCTACCGCCGCACCAGTGGCCCGCACTGGCAGTTCGAAAGCTACAGCTCGGCCGACGAGCTGATCGAACTGCCATGCCCGCCGAGCCAGATCACGCTGGCGGACATCTACGAGCGGATCGAGTTTGCGGAGTAGATCCATCGATCGCAGCAGGAGCGACGTCCAGGTCGCTCGCTCCGAACATGCCGTAAGGCATTGATTTTGTGGGAGCGGATTTACTCCGCGAGAGCTTTCGCGGGTTCAACCCGCTCCCACAGGTTCGCGGCGCGAACAGGCGCACCGCCAGAGACAACCGGGACGCCTACGATCGCAAGTCCCGAACCACCTGCGCCAACCTGCGCACCGCCTCGCGCAACTCCTGCGGCGTCGACTGTGCATAGCTGAGCAGCACGGCCAGTCTGTCCGGCGGCCGCTCGTGGTAGCCGTTCATGCCCTCGATGCGCACCTCCGCATCGGCGGCTGCGGCAATCAGCTGTGCTTCCTGGCTGGCGTACACGTCAGAAAAATGCAGGCACAGGTGCATTCCGGCCGAGCCGCCGGTGACGCTGGCATTGTCGCCGAAAAACTCGGTAATGGCATCGATAAGCGCCGTTCGGCGTTCATCGAGTCGACGTGCTGTCGCCAGCAGCAGGCGCTCGAATCGTCCCGAGTCGATCAGGTCAGCCAGCGCACGCTGCTCGATGGCTGGCGATCCACGATCGGCCAGCCGCTTGGCGCGAATGAAGTAATCGCGCAGGGCTGCCGGCACCACCAGATAGCCCAGACGTACCGCCGGAAACAGCGCCCGCGACAGCGAACCGAGGTAGATCACGCGCTCGCTCCGGTCGAGCGACTTGAGTGCAGGAAGCGGCCGCCGGCCATGGCGGAACTCGCCGTCGTAGTCGTCTTCCAGCACGTAGGCCTGGTGCCGCTCCGCCCATTCCAGCAAGGCCGCACGGCGGGCCAGCGACATCTCGGCGCCGCTCGGAAACTGGTGGGAGGGCGTCACTGCGACCAGTCGGGCACTGGGCCTGCGCTGCAGGGCGTCCACACGCAGGCCTTCGGCATCGACGTCCACCAGGACCACGTCAGCCCCATGCGCCCGCAGGGAATGTCGCAGCCCGCCATAACCGGGCTCTTCGACGGCGGCGAGATCGCCGGGATCGAGCAGAATTCGCGCCGCCAGATCAATGCCTTGCTGGATTCCGGTCACGATCAGGATGTTCCCGGGATCGGCCTCGATGCCGCGACGACGCGCGAGATAGCCGGCCAGCGCGCGCTGCAATTGGTGCAGGCCGGCCGCTGGTGGATAGTCGAAGGCGGTGTCGTCGGCGGCGCGGATCAAGGCGCGCCGCCATGCGCTCGCCAACGCCGGGGCCACCGCGGCGACACCGGTGCCAAGGTCGAATCGCAGACCTTCGGACGCGTCCGCGGCAGCATGCGGTTCGGACATGCGGTTTGCGTAGTTCGACACCCTGGGTGCGGCACGCGCGGCCACCGCGCCCGCGGGACGGGTGCGCAGTGCAGCAACGGGCTCCACGTAGCTGCCAGCGCCTTGGCGCGGGCGGATGTACCCCTCGGCTGTCAGTTGCTCATAGACCAGCAGCACGGTGTTGCGAGACACCCCCAGCGCGTGCGCCAGGCGCCGCGTTGACGGCAGGGCACTGCTGCCAGCCATGCGCCCGGCAACGATCGCGGCCCGCAGCGCGCGCAGCAGTTGGCTCTGCAGCGAGCCGCTGCCATCCAGGATCAGGTGCAGATCCAAATTGGTACCAATGATGTTGTCTGATCTGGGCCTATTCTAGGGCCAGTCGGTATCGCAGACTGGTGTCGATTCCATTCGAGTGAGCCGTCATGACCGATAGCGCAGAGACCGCCAGTGATCGCAGCCGTGTCCGTCGCCATCCCGAACGTGCGGGCTACGAGCGCAAACAGGCCTACGCCATCCTCGACGCCGGACAGATCGCCCATGTCGGTTTTGCCGTAGACGGCCAGCCTTTCGTGATCCCGATGCTGTATGCCCGCCTCGACGACAGCGTGTTGCTGCACGGCAATGTCGGCAGCCGCCTGTTGCGGCATCTGGCCAGCGGTGCGGCGTGCTGCCTGACGGTTACCCACCTCGACGGTTGGGTGTTGGCGCGCTCGCACTTCAACCACTCGGCCAACTATCGCTCGGTGGTGGTCTTCGGCAGCGCTTGCAGCATCGAAGATCCAGAGCGCAAGGCGATCGCCCTGGCACATCTGGTAGACGCGTTGATTCCGGGACGTGCAGCCGATTCGCGCCCTTCCGATCCCCAGGAGTTGGCCGCCACCAGCCTGCTTGAAATCCGCATCGACGACTGCAGCGTCAAGTCGCGCAGCGGCCCGCCCAAGGATCATCCCGATGATCTTGACTGGCCGACATGGGCGGGCGTGATTCCGCTGGCCTTGACACCCGGCACCCCGGAACCCGCCCTGGATCTGTTGGCCGGGCAGCCTCTTCCCGACTACCTTCGCTCGGGCCGGGCCATGCGGTGAAATCGCCCGTGACCGCATGCAGTTGCCCGAGGACCGACCCGGAAAGACTCGACAGCATCCAGCCGGGTTGTCAAATCCGGCCCAGCGCTCTAACATGCGCGGCTCTCTACGCGCCGCTGTAGCTCAGTTGGTAGAGCAACTGATTCGTAATCAGTAGGTCCCCAGTTCGAGTCTGGGCAGCGGCACCAGTGGAAACAATGACTTAGAATGCATTAACGGCCGTCTAGACGGCCGTTCCTGTTTCTTGAGTCACCAATAGGTCACCAGTTGGCGCCAAGTGTAGGCAGCGCTTTGCCTCTCGCGTTGAGGGGATCGCCCGCCTGCAGCGCATGGCCGGGGCACCGTGATCGCTTAGTCGATCTCTGAATTCCCCTCAAGGTATCGCTCGATCCGCCTGTTCCCGTAGCGATCCGCCAGCGGGATCAGGTGCTCATCGAACAGCCAGTTGGCGATTTCGTCGGCGTCCCCGGTGGGCACGGTCGTGCCGGTCACCGTGTTGTCTTCGGACTCATCGTGCTCGTCGATCCAATCCATGCCACCTGGACTGCCGATCCACAGCAGGCGTTGCCTGATCGCAGGGAGGGCTCTGACGCGTCCCGCCAAGTGTCCGATTGCCATGTCGCGGTAGACGTCCCAGAAGAACGACTGCTCGCCCTGCACCTGGACGCAGATCTCCTCCCAGACATTCTTCAGGCCCGAGTCTGGTCCGGAAGGCAGATTGTCCCGGTAATTCTTCAGATCGCGCGCGGCGGCCCTTGCCAGGCGCGCGCCGGCAGCTTCCGCGTTTTCGCGCACCAGCCGCAGCAATGGATGACGGTAGTTCATCTGGCTTCACCCGGCGCCGTGCTGCGAGAGAATGTCCCGCACCTGATACGGCTCAAACGCCACATCCCACGCCCACACGCCGAACCCGCCGCGCTGATTGACGCCCTCAACCCACGCGGCGAGCGCTGACCGCTTGGCGCGATTCTGTTCGTCGTCGACGCCTTTGATCTCCAGCACCAGGGTCTTGCCGTTGGCCATGCGGATCATGAAATCGGGCAGGAAGCGCCGGCGTGAGCCGTTCCACAGGTAATAGATCTGGTAACCGAGGTGATCGTTCTTGGTGTACGCGGCGACCAGTGGGCTGCTTTCCAGAAGGTTGGCCGCAAAGCCCTCCCAGGCGCTGTCGCCGACCATGTGGCTGATCTGCGACCGCACGGTCGGGATCGTTGGCCGCGTGGTGTACCAGGTGCGCATGTTGCGTGTGGAGCCGATCGGCGAGTCGGGATCGAAGATCAGTTCCATGCGCTCGCTGTTGTGCTCGTACACGTAGCGCAGCAGGTGTTGCACGATACGGTCGATGCTCAGCGCGACCAGGATGCGGCGCCGCAGGGGGTCCTGATGGAACAGGCTCGGGATGTCCAGCTCGTCGCGACGCGAAGAACTGTTCGATCAGGCGGATCAACTGAACGACCAGCATTTCCGGCTTGCCGCTGAAAGCCCGGCTCCAGGGTGAGCGAAGGCCTTGCGCGCCGCGAGGAACATGAGTCGCTGCAAGCCGGAACGCCTCCGGCAGCTGCTCCAGGTCGATCACCTGGACCTTGCGCCAGGTCGGTCGCGCCACCCAGCGCAGGAGCGAGCTCGGCGCTGATCGGTGATCGCTGCCGGACGCAGAGCGGCGGATCTCACCTCGTCCCAGTCCACCGCGAGCGCCGGGCTTCACCACCGGATCGACTCGCAGCACGTTCGGCCAGCGGATCTCCAGGCTGTTGCGCTCCCACGCGGCGCAGGCCGCGGCCGATCACCTGCTCACACAGCAGCTGGCTGGTGAACGCGCGCAGGCCCATGATGTGGGTGACGTTCTTCGCATCCCAGCCTTCCGACAGCATGGCCACCGAAATGACGCTCTGCAGCCGCTGGCCGGCGGTGCCGCGCTTGCCGACGTTGTCGACGATCTCGCGCAGGATTTCTTCTTTCTTGCGCGCCAGCAGCTCGCTTCCGTCTCTGGCGATAGGCCGGCGGCCTCGACGATGGCCTGAAGCCGGCCTCGTAGTCCTTGTCCGGTGCCGCGGTCTCGCCGACCTCGGCCTTGTCCAGCACCCTTGGAATCCACGCGCAGCGTCCGGTCCAGGCGCCTTGAGCTCGGGCCAGTAGGCGTCGCCTTGCGTGAAATAGTGCTCGATGCGCGCGGCGGTCTCGGTGCGGTTGCATACGGTGAGCATGACGGGTGGCGACGCGTGACCGCTCTCGCGCCACGCGCGCGCCGCGGCGCGCCAGTCGGCGCCGAGCAGCGTGTAGGCGTCCTGCACCAACTGCGGCAGCGGATCGGTTGGCTTGGCGCCTTTGCTGTTCAGGTCCTCGGCAACTTCATCCTCGCGATAAAGGTGATAGAGCTTCGGACGCAGCGTCTTGGCGTTGGGCACGCGTCGTCACGCACGACCACCCGCGGCGTCTTCACCAAACCCGCCTCGATGGCGTCATTCAAGCCGAAGTCCGACACGATCCAGCTGAACAGGCCTTCGTCGGTGTTTGTCTTGCCGGTAGGTGCGAACGGCGTGGCCGACAGGTCGAAGCAGCGGATCAGGCGGCGGGTCTTGTGGATGCGGTCCAGCCCCTCGATCCAGCGCGTCGCCTCTTCCAGATCGATGCCGAGGTCTTCCGCATCCTTCTTGCTGATCTTCACGTCGGCCCGCTTGCGGTAGGCGTGGTGCGCCTCGTCGTTGATGACCAGCAAGTCCTTGAACCCAGCCAGCTTGCCCAGCACCCGCCGCGTCAAGGCCTCGTCGCTCTCAGCGCCCTTCCTGACCACCGAGCGCTCGGCTCCTTCAGCGGCATCAGCGCATGCCAGTTCTCGATCAGCAGCTGCGCCTGGTTCAGCTTCTGCCGCAGCGCCTCGGACGGGCACAAGCCGAACTCGTCGTAGTCGTTGGCGGTTGTTGCCCGGCATCAGCACCTGCAGGCGCTCCTTGACCGTCAGGCCGGGCGCCACGATGAAGATGGCGCGCGAGAAGTCCTTGGTGCGCTTCGGGTACGTCAGCGCGTTCAGCGACTGCCAGGTGATGATCATCGCCATCAGCGTGGTCTTGCCGCTGCCGGTCGCCATCTTGCTGCAGACGCGCTCCCACGGCCCGCCGTCGCCTTGCAAATAGATACCCTGCTTGAACTCGGCGGCGGCCTCCACCCACCAGATCAACGTCTCGATCGCTTCGAGCTGGCAGAAGTAGAACGGCAGCTGGCGCGCCGCGGTCGTGCCAGTGCTCCAGCAGCCTGCGGGTCACGCTGGTCACGCCCGGATAGTCCGCCGTGCGCCACGTCTGCACGCGCTCACGGATCCGGTTCACGATGGTCAGCGGCTCGACACGCCGGGTGTTGTTGCGGGTGTCGAAACCTCATACCCGGCGGCCGGCGGCCTTCCACCAGGCGCAATTCCGTGCCGCTGCCCTGCCGCCAATGGCGCGCAGGCTCGCCATACGGCGAGTTGATGATCAGCGACTTTGGGCCACTCACAGCCGGGTGCCCGACAGGAGCGGCACCTCGATTTGCGGCAGTCTGGCGCGGGCGACCATGTCGAACACGTGTTGGCGCCAGAACGGCCAGACGATGTGAACACTATTGATCTCGGAGAACGCTGTGGCTGCGTCGATGGCCAGTTCGCTGATGCATTCGTAGTCGACAACGAAATCGGCTTCAATCTCAAACACGACCTTGGCCTCGCTGTCGACGTCGTAGGCCAACCGCAGGCCCAGCGAGACGCGAACCTGCAGCACATCGTCGAAGGTGGCCTCAGCGGTACTGCGCTCGCGAACCAGCTGCGTGGCGCGCTTCTGCTGCAGCACCGGTGAGGTGCCTTCTGGCGGCTCGGTGCCTTGGGTCAGCCGGCACTCGAACAAGACGATGTCTTTGAGCTTGAGCGCTTGCGTAGCCTGCCGGATCAGATCGGCGTTCTTTTCCTTGCTCATGCGGCAGTTTTCCAACAGTCGGGCAGGATCACATTGTGTGTGCCAGCGAGCAGGCGCCTGGCCACGCTGCGCCGTACAGGCGCAGTCTGTGCCACAGTCTGGTACTCGCCAGCACCTGGCGCCGCCGATCCATTGGTCTGCCAGCCGCGCAAGGTGTCGACTATGAACGGATAGACCGCCAACACGCGGAGGAAGTTGTCGATCCCGGCGCTCTGGGTGACTTCCCCGCGCTCGTACTTCGAGAACGCCATCGGGCCGCCGCCGATCAGTTCGCCAGCCTCCGCCTGGGTCATGCCCAGGCCCTCGCGCAGCGCGCGGATCTCGGCACCCGTCAGCAAACCCTCGGCGCGACGGCGCGCGTCGGTGATGCGCGCATGGTTCCGCCGCGCCTGATCCGCAAAAACCGGGTCAGCGCCGCACTGCGAGCAGATGAAGCACTCCAAGCCCACGACATGAACACTCCCGTTGCCGTGCTTGAAATCGCTCGCGTACAGGCTGGGCGTCAGCGTGCCGATCGCGTCGCAGTTCGGGCATTCGAGTTCGTGGTTCATGTCTTTCTCTCAGGGTGGAACGAGCACAGTTGGATCACTACACACGACAGGTTGATGCGAAACTTGATGTAGAGCTTTCGATTTCGGTCCCCGGCTGACGGGTAAGGCAGCAAGTAGACGTCGTGCCAGCGAGCGTCACCTTCGTAGCGGACGGCATGATGGAAGTTGGTGGGCTGTAGCGAAGACAACAACGTGCACACGTCGTCAACGCCAAGGCCGAGTTCATCCTCGATATCCTGTTCGACCGTCCTGCCGACGTAGGCGACCTTTCCGAAGCCTGCAAGCCGATGCAGCGCTTGAAGCGAGTACTCCGAAGAACTACGCTTTTCCGGTGTCGGTGTAACCATTATGGTTAGTTGTCCTGAACGCAGTCAATCTAGACTTATGACCTTCAACGACTCAATCCCGCGGTCGTCGACGATCTTCACGGCAACTTTGCGGTAGCTGCCGGCGGCGAACGGCAGGCTTACAGTGCCGTGCAGTTGGTCGAGCAGGGCCTCATTGAGCTCGGCCTTGATGTCCTTCTTGAGCTTGTACCAGCCGTCCTTGGCGCCCGCCATGGGGAAGAACACCTGGGTGGGGAACAGGCTGCGGTCGTCGTAGTTGGTGTCCAGCGACCATGCGGCGATCTTGCCTTTGCCGCCGGAGACCAGTTCTCCGTTCGTTCCGTCAGCCGCCTTCCTGCTCATGTCGAAATAGTCGAAGCCGTGCACCTCGACCTGGTACCACGGTCCGCTGGCGTCAGCAGGGTCGGTGCCCTTGGGCGTGGCCACCTTGCGCAGTTCCACCTCGGGCTGGCCCATCAGCCAGAAGCTCTGGTTGCTGCTGCGGCCTTTCTTCAGGTCCTCGGTCAACAGATCGGTGTTCATCTGTGCCTTCAGCGCCGTGATACCGCGCGTGGCGTCGATGTCCTTTGCGGCTTCGGGGTCGAAGGCGAAGGCGCAGTAGACGATTATCTTCGGGCGCGGGAACAACTCGCCGGCCTCGCGCATGGCCAGTTCCACCTGGCGCTGTTCCAGTGCGGCGTGCTCGGGACCGAAGCTGACCACGATGCGCTCACCGGTGCTCAAGTGACCGGCGCAGTGCAGATGCCGGTAGCCTTCACCCGACGGTAGTGTCTCCAGTTCGGCGAAGCGCAGCATCTGGCCGCCTTTGCCGCGGATGCCGGTCTTGAGCAGTTCGTCGCGCCAGCGATGCTGACGCGAGGACTCACCGGCGCGCGCGATCGACGCGTCGGCTTCCTGCGCGGGTGCCTGCTCATCCAGCGACAGCACGGTGGGGAAGGGCACGGCCTCGACCGTGAACGGGCCGGTGATGCGCAGCTTGTCCTTGGCCACCTGGGGCTGGTCGTACAGCGTTTCCTGGTCGGCGTGCGGCGATCGACTGGTCCATGCGACGCCGCATGGCTAGCCGGGCGTTGTGGAAAGCGTCGAACTCAGCGCGCGCCGAGGCTGGCCACGCGGGTGGATAATCGAACGGAACCTCCCATTCCAGCAGGGCGCTCGGCGCGCCTTTCGGTGTGTTGCGCGCGAAGTGGACCATCTGTCCTTTGCGACCGCCCTCGGTCACGACAAACGGGACTGGGGGCTCGACCCGCAGGGCGGCGTTCAATGCCGACAGCGGTTGCTCGATGGCTGGGTGCATACGCTCGTAGATCTCGTCGATCTCCGGATTGTTGGCGATCGACTTCAGCGTGACATGCGGCACGGTCTTG
>JADKFD010000101.1 GCA_016717705.1 Rhodanobacteraceae bacterium
GGATACCATGTACGACCTGCCGTCGATGACCAATGTCAGCAAGATCGTGGTCGACGAGGCGGTGATCAACGGGACCGCCGAGCCTTACCTGATCTACGAAGGCAGCGCGCAGCCGAAAGTGGCCCACCAGTAGGTCATGTTGCCCGCGAAAGCGGGCTACGTGACATTCGCGCCAAGGGTGCCGTCACTGAAGCGACGGTTGCTGGTTGTTGCTTCCTGGTTGTCGGCAGCCAGGCTCGCTTGCCCGGAATTCGGCTTTTGCTGCCAGCAACCAACGACCTGCATGTCCGCAGCGCGAACCTGACTCATTCAGAGAGGGCGCGCCCGAAGCGCTTGCATTCCCCCGCGTCCACCCCAATTCTCGTGCCATAGCGGGCGCTGTCCGTCCCGAACTGGAGTGAAAGATGTCCGCAACCACGCGCCTGGAGTTCGGTCGCAGCGAGAGATCCTTGCCGATCCTGCCGCTGCGCGATGTCGTCGTTTACCCGCACATGGTGATCCCGCTGTTCGTGGGCCGCGAGCGCTCGATGAAAGCGCTGGAATCGGCCATGGACTCGGACAAGCAGATACTGCTGATCAGCCAGCGCGCGCCGGAGATCGACGATCCCAAACCGGATGAACTGTATGACGTCGGCACCCAGGCCTCGGTGCTGCAATTGCTGAAGCTGCCGGACGGCACCATCAAGCTGCTGGTCGAGGGCATGAAGCGGGTGTCGATCACCCAGGTCAGCGAGAGCGACAGTGTGTTTCGCGCGGTGCCGGTCGAGATCGAATCGACGATGGATCGCGAGCCGCGTGAAGTCGAGGTGCTGTCGCGGACGCTGTTGTCGCAGTTCGAGCAACTGGTCAAGCTCAACCGCAAGATCCCGCCGGAGCTGCTGTCGACGCTGGGTGCCATCGACGATCCCAGCCGTTTCGCCGACACCATCGCAGCGCATCTGTCGATCAAATTGTCGGACAAGCAGAACCTGCTGGAAACGGCCGGCATCGGCGCCCGTCTGGAAATGCTGATGGCGGCGGTGGACGCGGAGATCGATCTGCTGCAGATCGAAAAGCGCATCCGCGGCCGGGTCAAGACGCAGATGGAGAAGAGCCAGCGCGAGTACTACCTGAATGAGCAGATGAAGGCCATCCAGAAGGAACTCGGCGAGCTCGACGAAGCGCCCAGCGAAATGGATGAGCTGGCGCGGCGCATCGAAAAGGCGGCGATGCCCAAGGAGGTTGCGGCGAAGGCGCGTGCCGAGCTCAACAAGCTGAAGATGATGTCGCCGATGTCGGCCGAGGCCACCGTCGTGCGCAACTACATCGACTGGCTGGCCAATGTGCCCTGGTCGGAACGCTCCCGGATCCGCAAGAACCTGGCGGAAGCCAAGCGCGTGCTCGACGAGGACCACTTCGGCCTGGAGAAGGTCAAGGAACGCATCCTCGAATATCTCGCCGTGCAGACGCGGGTCAAGCAGATGAAGGCACCAATCCTGTGCCTGGTCGGTCCGCCGGGTGTCGGCAAGACCTCGCTGGGGCAGTCGATCGCGCGCGCCACCGGGCGCAAGTTCGTGCGCATGTCCCTGGGCGGCGTGCGCGACGAGGCCGAGATCCGCGGCCACCGGCGCACCTACATCGGCTCGCTGCCGGGCCGCATCGTGCAGAACCTGAGCAAGGCGAAAACCAAGAACCCCTTGTTCATGCTCGACGAGCTGGACAAGATGTCGATGGATTTCCGCGGCGATCCGTCATCGGCACTGCTCGAAGTGCTTGATCCGGAACAAAATCACAGTTTCAACGATCATTACCTCGAGGTCGATCTCGACCTGTCCGAGGTGATGTTCATCGGCACGGCCAACTCGCTGAACATCCCCGGTCCGCTGCTCGATCGCATGGAAGTCATCCGCATCCCCGGCTACACCGAGGATGAGAAGGTCGCGATTGCCAAGCGCTATCTGCTGCCCAAGCAGATCAAGGCCAACGGCTTGAAGCCGGAGGAAATCAGCATCTCCGACGGCGTGCTGGTGGACATGATCCGCTATTACACGCGGGAAGCCGGCGTGCGCAGCCTGGAGCGCGAGATCAGCAAGATCTGCCGCAAGGTGGTCAAGGAGTTGTCGCTGAAGGAGGCCAAGGACAAGCTGCAGAAAAAGGCAGCGGTCGGCAAGGCCGTGGCGGTTGGCGGAGCTGCCAGACCCAAGGTCAAGGCCAAGCCTGCCGGTGCGGTGGCGATCAACAGCAAGAACCTCGGCAAGTTCCTCGGCGTGCGTCGCTTCCAGTACGGCCAGGCCGAGGAGAAGGACGAGGTCGGGCTGGTCACCGGTCTGGCCTGGACCGAGGTCGGCGGCGACATCCTCAGCATCGAGGCTTCCATCGTCCCGGGGCGCGGCAAGCTGATCCAGACCGGGCAACTGGGCGAGGTCATGCAGGAGTCGGTACAGGCGGCGTTGTCGGTGGTGCGTAGCCGCAGCCAGTCGCTCGGTATCGATCCGGATTTCCACCAGAAGTGGGACATCCACGTGCACGTGCCGGAAGGTGCGACGCCCAAGGACGGCCCGAGTGCGGGCATCGGCATGTGCACCGCGCTGGTCTCGGCGCTGACCAAGATCCCGGTGCGTTCGGCGATCGCCATGACGGGTGAAATCACCTTGCGTGGCCGTGTGCTGCCCATCGGTGGGCTCAAGGAAAAGCTGCTGGCGGCGCATCGCGGTGGCATCCACACGGTCATCATTCCGGACGACAACCGCAAGGATCTGGCGGATATTCCGGAGAATGTCACCGGCGATCTGGTGATCAAGCCGGTCAAGTGGATCGACGAAGTGCTCGATATCGCGCTGGTGCGGTCGCCGGTGCCGATCGTGCAACCGCCCGAGCAACCCGTGGCCGCCGGCAGCAGCGAGCCGGCACAGGTTCCGGGGGTCATGCGGCACTGAATCTGTCCGTGAACGGAATGGCCACGTCATGCTTTGTTGCGTGGCCATTTCTCCCCTGATATAAAGCGCCAGCGCTGATCGCCGCACCTACCAGGCGCTGGCGCCGCAACAGCCCAGTTACGCTGTCAGGTAAGCCGATCGCCCAACTACTATCACCATGATCGACAGCCCAATACGCGGTCGATCTCGAAGGGAGTTTCACTGTATGAAGAAGACTGACGTCGTCAATGCGGTCGCCGATGCCGCCGATCTGAGCAAGGCCGATGCTGGCCGTGCACTGGACGCGTTCATCAACGTCGTCACCAAGGCTCTGCAGGCGGGCGACAGCGTCACGCTGACCGGCTTCGGTACCTTTGCCGTGCGCAAGCGCGCTGCTCGCCAGGGCCGCAATCCGCAGACCGGCGCGACGATCAAGATCAAGGCATCGAAGAATCCGGGTTTCAAGGCTGGCAAAGCCCTGAAGGATGCTGTAAACTAACTGGCTCAGCAGCTGGGTGCTTAGCTCAGCGGTAGAGCGTCGCCCTTACAAGGCGAGGGTCGGGGGTTCGATCCCCTCAGCACCCACCAGTTTCAATGGAGCGGTAGTTCAGTCGGTTAGAATACCGGCCTGTCACGCCGGGGGTCGCGGGTTCGAGCCCCGTCCGCTCCGCCAATCCTGACACGGGCGCCTTTGGGCGCCCGTGTCATTTCCGGGCTACGAAGTTCTTCGGGCCCATCCACCGATACAACAGGTTTTAGCTCATGCTGCAGTCGATCCGCGAGAAGTTCTCCGGCTGGATACTGATCATCATCATGCTGCTGCTGGTGGTGCCTTTTGCCCTGTTCGGAATCAACAACTATTTTCAGGCGCAGATCGACACCTTCGTCGCCAAGGTGAACGATGCCGAGATTGCGCCGCCGCAGTTGCAGGAGCGACTCGACCTGCAGCGTCGGCAGATGCGCCAGATGCTCGGTCAGGATGCCGACATCAGCTTCGTCGACACGCCGGACAACAAGCGCCGCGTGCTCGATTCGCTGATCGATGAGGAACTGCGCGTGCAGGACGCCCGTGCTGCGGGAATCGAGATTCCGGCGAGCAAACTGCAGAGCGAGATTCTGGCGATCGACGCCTTCAAGCCGAGTGGCAGCTTCGACCAGGACACCTATGTTGCGGTGCTGCGCAACATGAGCATGACGCCGGCAATTTTCCAGGAGCGCGTGCTGCGCGATCTGACGGCGCGTGAAATCGTGCTGCGCGTGGGCAACAGCGCTTTCGTGACCGATGCGGAAGTGGATGCCTACCTGCGCTTGCAGAACCAGACGCGCACCTTTGCGTCGATCCGCTTGAGCGCCGCCGAGCAGACGGCTCCCGCGCCGACCGAAGAAGAGATCGCCAAGGACTACGAGGCGCGCAAGAGCGAGTTGATGACGCCCGAGCTGGTCACGCTCGAGTACGTCGAGATCAAGGCCGACCAGCTCGAAGTCCCCGCGCCCAGCGACGCCGACTTGCAGCTTCGCTATGAAGACCAGAAGGACCGCTATGTGGTGCCCGAGCAGCGCAAGGCCAGTCACATTCTGATCGAGGTGGCGTCTGGCGCGGATGCGGCAGCGCAGAAGGCTGCTTTGGCCAAGGCTGAGGCTCTGCTGGCAGAGATCAACGGCGGCAAGGCATTCGCCGACCTCGCCAAGGCCAGTTCCGACGACCTGGGTTCCAAGCAGCAGGGCGGCGACCTGGGTTGGCTGGAGCCTGGCGCCAGCGACCCGGCGTTCGAGGAAGCCCTGTTCAAGCTCGAGGTCGGCAAAGTCTCGGAGCCCGTCCTTGGAAGCAACGGCTATCACCTGATCCAGCTCAATGAGATCAAGCCGGAAAGCCGTCGCCAGTTTGCCGAGGTCAAGGCTGAGCTCGAGAGCGAATACAAGGCCTCCGAGCAGGACCGCATGTTTTCCGATCTCGCAGGCGCACTGGTCGACGAGATCCATCGCGATCCGCAGTCGCTGCAGGGCCCGGCCGAAAAGCTGAAGCTTGAAGTCAAGCGCACGCAGCCTTTTGCGCGCAGCGGTGGCGTCGACATCGCTGCCAACCCGGCGATTATCGAGCAGGCGTTTTCGGAACTCGTGCTCGATCGCGGCCAGACCAGCGATCTGATCGATCTGGCCAAGAACCATGTCGCCGCCATTCGTGTCGCCGAACGCAAGCCGCCCGAGCCGCGCTCGCTGGAGCAGGTGCGTGGCGAGATCGAAGCCACGTTGCGCGTGGCGGCACAGCGCAAGCTGCTCGACGACAAGGCCAAGGCGCTGGAAACGCGTCTGGCCGCGGGCGAGTCACTGGACGCGATCGCCAAGGAACTGGGCAAGACGCCGGAACTCGCTGACGCCGTCGTTCGTACTGCCGGCAATCAGGACGCCACGATCCTCGAACAGGTGTTCAAGCTGGCGCGTCCGGACAAGACTCCGGTACGCACGGTCGTGCGCATCAACGACGATGAACGCGCCCTGGTGGAATTGACGGCCGTGGTCGACGCCAATCCGGCTGCGGTGGAAAAGGAGGCGCGCGACGCAGCGCGTGCTCAATTGGCATCGCAGTGGACCGAGGCCGAGACCAAGGCCTACGTCGACGCATTGCGCAAGAAGGCGCAGGTCGTGATTGCCGAGGAGCGGCTGCAATAAAAGTGGAGCACGGGGCAGCGGGCACGGGAAGAGCCGCGCCGCCGGATCCGGGCGCTTCTGAGGCCGGTGTATCGCGCAGCGATTAGGGGTCTGGCCCGGTGAACGCGCATGGCGCGCGTACACCGGGCTACTGGGTCAAGGCCGGCGAGGTGCGCGCCACTTGCGTGCGCCGTTCTCAGTCGGCGATCAACTCGCCCATCGCGACGTGGCTGTAGCCCGAATCCACGTAGAGCACTTCGCCGGTGATGCCGGCGGCCAGATCCGAGCACAGAAAGGCGGCGGCATTGCCGACGTCTTCGATGGTGACGCTGCGGCGCATCGGCGCGGTGCGTTCGACGTGGTCGAGCATCTTGCGGAAATTGCCGATGCCAGCGGCCGCCAAAGTCTTGATCGGGCCGGCCGAGATGGCATTCACGCGGATGCCCTCCGGGCCGAGATCCTGTGCCAGATAGCGCACGCAGGCCTCCAGCGACGCTTTCGCCAAACCCATCACGTTGTAGTGCGGCATCGAACGCACGGCGCCGAGGTAGCTCAAGGTCAGCAAGGCGCCGCGCCGACCATGCATCAGCGTGCGCCCGCCTTTGGCCAGGGCAGCCAGGCTGTAGCTGCTGATTTCGTGCGCGGTATTGAAGCCCTCGCGCGTTACCGCGTCGATGAAGCGGCCCTGGATCTGCTCCCGCGGTGCAAACGCGATCGAGTGCACCAGAATATCGAAACCGTCCCAGCGCTCGGCCAGCTGTGCATACATACGATCGACGTCACCGTCGACGGCGACATCGCAAGCCAGCACCGGACCATTGCCGAACTCGGCGGCGGCAGCATCGACGCGCTCCTTGAGTCGCTCGTTCTGGTAGGTGAAGGCCAGTTCCGCGCCCTGTCGGTGCATGGCCTGCGCGATGCCCCAGGCGATCGAGCGGTGCGAAGCAATGCCGGTGATCAGGGCGCGCTTTCCGTCGAGAAATCCCATGCTGCTGATGCTCCTCAAGTTGGTGCCGGGCGACTTGGCTGCAGTGATTGTCGCGATGGCGCGTCGTCAATGCATTGGCGAGTGGCGATCTGCCCGCTCAGGAATTGCCCTGCACCTTGAGCGTCTGGCCGATGCGCAGCACGCTTTTCTTGC
This sequence comes from Rhodanobacteraceae bacterium, assembly GCA_016717705.1. Lineage (GTDB taxonomy): Bacteria > Pseudomonadota > Gammaproteobacteria > Xanthomonadales > SZUA-5 > JADKFD01. The sequence continues at coordinate 6,682 of JADKFD010000101.1, forward strand.
TGAGGTCGTTCCAGCGCATCAGATCTGCCAGCCGGACACGATAGCGTTTGCTGATCGTCCAAAGCGAGTCGCCCGAAGCCACCCGGTGCACGCGACCGTTGCCGCTGGGGGGCGCCGCCACGGCGCTGGCGACGGCTTTGGGTTCGACTGCGGTCAAGGCGCCCTCGCTGATGGCGCGCGCGGCTGCCGCGGACACGGCGGTCGGCATCAGCAAAGGCGCGCTGGCGTCGGTGGCGCTGCGGGCAAAGGCATGATGATTCCAGCGCTTGAGGTCGCTGGCAGCCACGCCGGCGCGCGCCGACAGCGCATTGGGGTCGACCGGAAACGGCGCACTGAACTCGACCAGGCGAGCATCCTGCGGCAGCGGCGGCAAGGCCAGCGCAAAGCGCTCCGGCTCGCCGATCAGGCAGCCCAGCGCCTTGACCTTGTCGATGTATTCGCGTGTGGTGCGCGGCAGGCCGAGGCCGTCGAGTGACTTGAGCGTCGACATGTCGCGCCCGGTCAGTGCCTTGCGCAGCCGGTAGGCGCCTGCGTTGTACGCAGCGAACATCAGCTTGGGATTGTTGGAAAACGCCTCGGCGTTGAGTTTGAGCAGGCGCATCGCGGCGTCGGTGGAGCGGCGCACGTCGAGGCGGTCATCGCCCTTGCCGCTGCCGTTCAGCCCGAAGCGCCGGCCGGTGTCCGGCATCAGTTGCCACATGCCGAGTGCGCCACCCGGTCCCCGCGCGTCCGGGCGGTAATAGCTTTCGATGATAGGAATCAGCATGGTTTCGCCCGGCAGGTCGAGCGCCTCGGCCCGGGTCAATACGTAATCCATCAGCGGCACCGCCGGTGCCAGGGTGTCGGCGAAGCGTTGCGGTTTGCTGGCATAGAGCTTGATCCAGCGTTCCACCCCAGGGGTCACCTCGCACTGCTGCCAATGGCGCTCGCGGGCGAAGCGCTGCCAGACATCCGGCGCCGGACTCAAGCTGGCCGGATCCGGCATCGGCGGCTGCACCGGCGGCGCTTCGGGCAGCTCAAGCGCCGCCGGCGCAGCAACGCTGGACACTGCGTCCGGGCGCGTCTGGGTGACGCCACAGGCGGCAATGGCGGTCATCGTGAACACGGCAAGGAGCAGTCGGCCGCTGCGCATCAGGTTCATGGAATCGGTCGCTCGCAGGCTCAGCACAGGTTTTTCCAGGCGCGCAGCGTGGCGAACACCTCGCTGCGGGTCTGCAACTCGCAAGCGGCGTGTATCGACGCGGCGGCTTTCACCTGCGGGTCGTCGCAGCGCAGGAAAGGATTGCAGCGCAGTTCGCTGCCGATGTCGGTGGGGATGCTCGGCTGGTGTTCGTCGCGCAGAGCGCGTACGTCGGCGACACGTTGTTGCAGATCCTGGTTGCCGGGATCGACGGCCAGCGCAAAACCGGCGTTGCGCAGGGTGTACTCGTGAGCGCAGTAGACGCGCGTATCCGACGGCAGTGCCGCCAGTCGATCAAGCGAAGCCAGCATCTCGTCCGCGCTTCCTTCGAAGACGCGGCCGCAGCCCAGACTGAACAGAACATCGCCACAGAACACCTGGCCGTCGCCGTGGTAAACGACGTGCGTGCGCGTGTGTCCCGGCGTGGCCATCACCTCGAACACGCAGTCGCCATCGAGAGTCACCCGGTTGCCATCGGTGACGACTTCGGTCAGTGACGGGATGCGCGCATCGTCCGGTCCGATACGGCGCGCATCCGGCCAGCGTGCCGCCAGACGCGCCATGCCGCCGATGTGGTCCGGGTGGTGATGGGTGATCAGGATCGCCGACAGCGCCTGGCCGGTGTCCTTGAGATGGTGTTCGATGACGTCGGCATCGCCGGGATCCACGACCGCAATCCCGCTGCCGCAACGCAGCGCGAAGAGATAGTTGTCGGAGAAGGCGGGCAGCAGGGTGACGTGCATCGGCGATCGCAGGCTATGGGTACGGTTCGGTGGTGGACTGGCGTTGGCCGGTCAACCGTGCATGTCTCGGTATCTGCGGCGCCGGCAGCGAATCGGGGGCGGAATGGTCGCAGAGAGGCGGAATTCGGTCAAATTGCGGGCGATTTCCGGTCAGACTAGCCTAAGGAGTCACGATTGCCACGATGTGCGACGGCGCAGCAAGCGCCAGGGTTGTTCAGCCGGCGCGTCTGCAAATGCGGCCCGGGCGCGGTCGGGCTATGCTCATCGGACTGGATGGCGGATTGCCGATTACCGATGTCACACGAGGATGCTGAGTCCGGGCACGACTTGCAGCTGTCCGCGCGCTGCGATCGTGCCTGCGCCGCCCTGATCGAGGAGCGCTGGCGCCGCGCGCCGGGCCTGGCCCTGCGCATCGGCATGGGTGCGTCGGGCGTGGTCGAACGGCCCGGGCGCACGCGTTTCGACCTCCAGTGGCTGGCGGACGAACGCTGCTTCCACGGGCCGCTGCGAACACGCTGGCCGTGGTTGCCGCTGGCCGATGGCGCTCTGGCCATGGTCATCCTCGATCGGCTTGCGGAGATGGACGAGCAGGCGTGCGCACAACTGCTCGAAGAAGCCGTGAGGGTGCTCGCCGATGATGGCCGGTTGCTGATCCTGGATGCTGATCCCTGGGGCTGGATCGGAATGCGCGGTCGGCTGGCCGGCAAGCGCGGCACGCTCAGCGCCGGGCGTCAGCGCGGACTGATGCAGCGTGCCGGTCTGGAGGACATCGAAATCCAGCGGGCGCTCAACTGGCCGCCGCTGCCGCTGCGGGTCATCGAGCGCCACGGCGATCTGCTCGACCGGTTCGGGCAACGTTTCTGGCCCTTGCCCGCCAGTCTCTACATGGTCTGCGGACGCAAGCGCAGCAGCAATGTGATCGCCATCCCGTTCACCCACGATCGTCGCCATGGCCTGGTGGCCGCACCCGAGGGCATGCGTCGTGCCGGCTGATATCCAGGCAGTTGTTGCCTACACCGACGGGGCCTGCTCCGGCAACCCCGGTCCCGGTGCCTGGGGCGCCGTGCTGATCTTCCGCGGCAGCGAGCGCGAGCTGTGCGGGTATGAGCCGGCGACCACCAACAACCGCATGGAGTTGATGGGTGCCATCGCCGCTCTCGAGGCGCTCAAACGGCACTGCACGGTCGACCTGCATACCGATTCGCAATACGTGTGCAAGGGCATCAAGGAATGGCTGCCGAACTGGATCCGGCGCGGCTGGAAAACCGCAGCGGGACAGCCGGTGCTCAATCAGGACCTGTGGCAGCGATTGTCGACGCAAGCCGCGCGCCATCAGGTACGCTGGCATTGGGTGCGCGGTCACAGTGGCGTGCCGCTGAACGAGCGCGTCGACCGCATCGCCCGCAATTGCCTGGAAAGCGAGCGCGCACGATTGAAGCCGTGCAGCAAGGTCGTCAGCGATTCATGAGGCAGATCGCGCTCGACACCGAAACCACCGGCATGGACATCGAGTCCGGCAACCGCGTTGTCGAGATCGGTTGCATCGAGATCGTGCAACGCGTCATCACCGGGCGCCGGTTTCACGCCTATCTCAATCCAGATCGCGACAGCGAGCCGCGGGCGCTCGAGGTCCACGGGCTGAGCAGCGAGTTTCTGCAGGACAAGCCGCGCTTCGCCGATGTGGCGGCCGAGTTCCTGGCCTTCATCGCCGACGCCGAACTGCTCATCCACAATGCCAGTTTCGATCTCGGTTTTCTGAATCACGAGTTGCGCCGCGCGCAAATCGACCTGCGTCTGGAAGAGCGCCATGCCGTGCTCGACACGCTGAAACTGGCGCGAGAGCTGCATCCCGGTCAGCGCAATTCACTGGATGCGCTGTGCAAGCGCTACCAGGTCGACAACTCCAGTCGCAGCAACCACGGAGCGTTGCTCGACGCGCGATTGCTCGCCGACGTCTATCTGAACATGACCGCCGGACAGGGCAGTCTCAGCCTGGATGTGGCCAGCGGCGGCCTGAATGCGCCGGTCGTCGATCACGCGGTGCCGGTGCGCATCCCGCGTCGCCTGGCCACTGCCGATGAGCTCGCGGCGCACGAACTGCGCATCGCGGCTGTCGAAAAGAAAAGTGGCGCTGCCTCGATGTGGCGGCAATGGTCCGCGATCAGGACGTGGTCACGGCCCGGCCTGGTCCGCACTGGGAACGTGCCTAACCTGCACGGCATGTGGGACAGTCTGTTCGCAGAGACTTCGTCGCTTCCCGAACAAATCCTGATGTTACGAGGGGTGACGCAGCGCAAATTCAAATGGCAGAATGCGTCTTAGCCTCATCGCCGGCCGGGGAGTTCGTCAGATGGTGCGCACGCAAGACATCGGACCTTTGCAAGACTTCCAGTACCGCGCATTCAGGCGCTGGCTGCTGGCCACCATCCTGGCGCTGCAGACCTTGCCGTTGTGGGCCGCGGGGGCGGTCGGCGAGGTCTTTGCGCACAAGCATCTCGGGCCGGCCAGTTGCGCCAGCTCGGTCTGCCATGGCGCCAATCAACGCGCCGCCAGTTCGCCCATTCTGTTGAACGAGTTCAGCGTCTGGCAGCAGACCGACCCGCACGCCAAGTCCTGGGCGACGCTCGGCAATGCCGATGCCAAGGCGATTGCGTCGAAGCTGGGTCTGGGCGATCCGCAGCAGGCGCAGATCTGCCTCGACTGCCATGTCGACAACCCGCCCGAAGGGCAGCGCGGCGATAAGTTCCTGCTGGCCGATGGTGTCGGTTGCGAAGCCTGCCACGGCGGCGCCGAGAAATGGATCGCCTCGCATACCGAGGCCAAGCGCAAGCGTGCCGACAATCTGGCCGAAGGCATGTACCCGACCGATCAACCAGTGGCGCGCGCCAAGTTGTGCCTGAGCTGCCATATCGGTACCCGCGACCGCATGATCACCCACAAGATCATGGGCGCCGGTCACCCGCGCCTGTCCTTCGAACTGGACACCTTCACCTGGCTCAATCCGCACTATGAGATCGACCAGGACTACGTCGATCGCAAAGGCGAGTTCAACGGCGCGCGCGACTGGGCGATCGGGCAGGGCGTGTCGGCAGTCAATCTGCTCGACATCCTGACCGACGAGAGCAAGGGCTGGACCGGCATCTTCCCGGAACTGGTGCTGTTCGATTGCCACGCCTGCCATCGTCCGATGAGCGGTCGCCAGTGGGGCCCGCGGCCGGGCACTGGCCTCGGCCCTGGGGTTGTACGCCTGAACGACGCCAATCTGGTGATGTTCCGCCACGTGCTCGGTGTGGTCGATCCGCAGGCCGCCGCCGACCTCCTGGCCGGCACGCGGGCGCTGCACCAGGCCACGCTGGTCAGTCGCGAGCGCACCTTCGCCGCCGCCAATGCGCTGAAAGCCAAGGTCGAGGCGCAACTGGACAAGGTCGCCGCCCACGAATTTGGTCCGGAAACCCTGGGCCAGGTCATCGGCAGCCTGGTCAAGGATGCAGAGCGCGGCGAGTTCCGCGATTTTGGCTCGGCTGAACAGGCGGCGCTTGCCGCGCAGTCGGTCGTGGTGGCCTTCGAGACCGCCAAGCAACTCGGCGACGCCGATGCCGCCGGCCTGCGCGCGGGTGTCGATCGTGTCTATGCCGCAGTCGAGAAGGAAGATGCCTACAGCATGTCCAGGTTCGTCGAGGCGCTGAAGGCGCTGCGCGCCGCGGCCAACTGACCGGACCCGGGAATCCGCGCCAAGGCGCGGATTCCCGAATGGTTTCTGGCACGAGCGACGGGTACGTCGCGAGCGCCAGATTACTCTCGGAATTGGGTCGCGACGTGCACGTCGCACCTGCATGAGTTGGCGTTTTCACTGCAGGCGTGCACATGAACCTTGCGGGCAAGCACCGCGCGCAGGTCTAATCGACGGCAATGCTCTGGCGTAGAGTCTCATGGCTGAATTGCCGCAGATTCCTGGCTACAAACTGCTCAAGGTGCTGAAGCAGAGCAAGCGCTCGCGCACATTTCTGGCCGAGCAGCAATCACTTGCGCGTCAGGTCGCACTCAAGGTGCTCAGCGAGGAGTTCTTCGACGACCCGGCATTGCGCCAGCGATTCGTCGATGAGGGCAAGAGCGCCGCGCGGCTGAATCATCCGCATGTGCTGGCGGTGTTCGATATCGGCTCCGCGGGTGGATTTCCTTTCATCGCCACCGAGTACGTACCGGGCGGCACGCTGCGCGAGCGCATGCAACAACCGATGGCGCCGGTCGAGGCGCTGCGCATTGCGCGCGATCTTGCCAGCGCCCTCGAGTACGCCCACTCGCAGGGTGTGATCCATCGCGATATCAAGCCGTCTAACGTCATGTTCCGTGGTGATGGCGCAGCCGTGCTGGGGGATCTGGGCATCCTCAAGGCGCACTCGGGTGGCAGTTCGATGCAGGTGGGTAGTCCGCATTACATGAGCCCGGAACAGATCGAAGGGCATACCGGCGACGGTCGCGCCGATCTCTACAGTCTGGGCACCGTGCTGTTCGAGATGCTGACCGGGCGGCCGCCGTTCGACGCCGAAGACCCGTTTGCGGTGATCTCCAAGCATCTGACTGATCCTGTGCCCAGATTGCCCGAGGCGCTCAGCCAGTATCAGCCTCTGATCGAGCGGACCCTGGCGAAGAAGCCCGAGGAGCGATTCGCGTCGGCGCGTGAGTTGGTGCTGGCGATCGACAGCTACATCGAGCCCAAGATCACGCGTGAACCGCGCGCAGAAGCACCGCGCGGCGCCAGCACGATGCGCGCGCCGATGGTGTCGCAGGCTGCAGCTGATGCCCAGGTACTCGGCGCGGCGACCATGATCCAGCCGGCGGTCCAGGATCCACCCCCCAAGGCTGCCGTGGTGGCTCCGCCGCCGGCCAGGCCGCGGCAGAGCGCCAGGAAGCCCGAAGGCAATTTGCTTCGCGCAGTGCTGCGCATTGCCATGCTGCTGGCGATAGTGGCGGCGATCGTATGGGGGGTGACGCGAATGCTGTCGCGCGACGAAACCCCGGCGCCGGCATCCAATCCGGCAGCGGTGTCGCAGCAGCTGGGTGGCACCCAGGGCATGGTCGAAAGCGATTTGATCAAGGCGGAGCGCCTGATCGCGCAGAAGCAGTGGTTTGAACCGGGCCCGGATGAACCGCAAGACGATAGCGTCATCGCCAGCCTGAAGAGCGCGGCGCAGATGCCGGGATCGGAAGAACGCGTGAAACAGCTGCGCACAAAGCTGGCTCAGGCCATTGCCGCCGATGTCGAGCGTCTGCGCCAGAACGGGCAGGCCGCCGAGGCACAGAAACTGCTCGACAGGGCGCGTCAGGAATTGCCGGGTGAGCCGGCGTTGGCGAAATAGCCGCTCTGCGCCAATCCTGCGGGATGATCGGAAAGGGCTTTATTCGCGCCTGATCACCAATGCGGCCGTCGATGACGGCCGTTCGGCTAGACGCAGCGCACCAACAGTACCGTGATGTTGTCCGAGCCGCCGTGATCGAGCGCGGCGAGGATCAGGTGATCCACGGTTTCCTGGGCGCTGAGGCCGCGCCCGATGATCTCTTGAATCAGCGAGTCTTCGACCTCTTCGGTCAGGCCGTCGCTGCACAGCAGCAGGCTCTGGCCCGGCTGCAGCGTGCCGCGCAAGGTTTCGATCTTGAGTTGGTCGGGCATGGTGACGCCGAGCGCCTGGGTCACCACGTTGCGATGCGGATGCGTGCGTGCCTGTGCCGCACTGATCGCGCCCTGGTCGATCAGTTCCTGCACATAGGAATGATCCTGGGAAATCTGCCGGAGCTGACCGTTCCAGAAGTAGACGCGGCTGTCGCCCACCCAGGCCACTTCGTAATCGTGATCACGCACGCGCACGGCGACCACCGTGGTGCCCATCGGGCGTTCGCTGCGCTTCTCGTTGGAGTGGCGGATGATCTCCTCATCCGCAGACTGGATTGCACTGGCCAGCGCCTGGCCCTTGTGGACCTCGCGAATCACTACGTCGCGCGCCAGCGCGCTCGCTACCTCACCGTGCTCGTGGCCGCCCATTCCGTCGGCCACCAGCCACAGACCCATGTCGGGGTCCGCGCAATAGGTGTCCTCGTTATGCTCGCGCCGCAGCCCGGTATGCGTCCCGTGTCCGAATTCGATCATGGTGCTCGGTCGCGCAAGAACGGCGGTCAATCGGCGCCGACGCCGCAGGCAGCAAGCCCGGCATCCGACGGCATGGGAATCTCTCTGTCTCGAACCTGAGTATGCAAGCAAGGCCCCCTTGTTCGATAGGATGCCGTGCGCCTCAACGGCTTGCAACACACGTGTGATATCGACTTCATGGCAAACGGAACCACATGCCCACAAGTGCCATTGCCTTAGACCTACTCCGTTGCGCCGCAATCCAGATCGTTGCATCCACGAATTGATCACCAACCCTTGTCGATCCGCGCCGCGATCCGTATGCTCCGCCACCTTCGCCGCGCTGACAGCTTGCTCGTCAGTAAAGCCGCCGAAATGGAGAGGTGGCAGAGTGGTCGATTGTACCTGACTCGAAATCAGGCGTGCGTGTAAGCGCACCGTGGGTTCGAATCCCACCCTCTCCGCCAGTAACGCAAAAGGCCGCCGCAAGGCGGCCTTTTGCGTTACTGGCGGAGAGGGTGCACGGCCTCGCAGAAACTCCAGGAGCGCGCTCGCTCGCGCCGCACCCTCGCTTGCGCGCCAACGCAACCCCACCTCCGGCCCAGGTGCGCCAGGCCCGGACATGCGTATGCTGCGGCTACGGTCACGATTGGAGACAGGAAGGATGAGCGACCAGGGCGAAAAGGTGGCAGCGCTGTTCAAGGCTGTCACCGGAAATGGCGGCAATGCTCGCGGCAGTGGCGGGCGCAGTGCTCCGGAAGGACGCTCGCGTGGCTATGGCGTACTGGTGGTCTTCGTGCTCGGCCTCGTGGTGTGGGGCATCAGCAGTTCCTTCTACACGGTGCAGCCGGAGGAACGTGCGGTGGTCAAGCGCTTCGGCAAGGTGGTCGACATCAATGAACCCGGCCTGCATTTCAAACTACCCTTCGGCATCGACCAGGTGCAGAAAGTCGCCACCGAGCGCGTGATGAAGCAGGAATTCGGCTTCCGCACCGCCGGCAGCGAAGACGAGCGCTCGGAGTACTCCACCGAGGATTTCCCCGATGAGTCGCTGATGCTGTCGGGCGATCTCAACATCATCGATGTCGAGTGGGTGGTGCAGTACCGCATCGCCGATCCGACCAAATACCTTTACAACCAGCGCGATCCTGATCGCACGCTGCGCGATATCTCCGAGTCGGTGATGCGCCGCGTGGTCGGCAATCGCCTCGGCAGCGAGGTGCTGACGACCGCGCGCGTGGCCATCGCCACCCTGGCGCGCGACGAGATCCAGGAGGCCATGAGTGCCTACGACAATGGTATCCACGTGGTCACGGTGGAGTTGCAGGACGTGGTGCCGCCGGCGGCGGTGCAACCGGCCTTCAACGAGGTCAACGAGGCGCGCCAGGAGCGCGAACGCATGATCAACGAGGCCACCAAGCAGGCCAACCAGGAGATTCCCAAGGCCAAGGGCGAAGCCAACCGCGCGTTGTCCGAAGCGCAGGGCTATGCCACCGAACGCGTCAACCAGGCCAAGGGTGAAACCGCGCGCTTCAACGCGATCCTGGTGGAATACCGTGGAGCGCCGGAGGTCACGCGCACGCGGATGTACCTGGAAGCGCTCAACAGCGTGTTGCCGAACGTGGGTTCGGTGCTGGTGGTGCAGGACGGGCAGGTGGGACCACTGCCGCTGCTGAACCTGCGCGACGCCGGGGCCAAGAAGGAGGGCGCACAATGAGTCGCATCATCGCAATCGTGTTCCTGGTGTTGATCGGGCTGTTGCTGGCGAAGCCCGCGATGTTCGTGGTGGATCAGGCCGAGCAGGTCATCATCGTGCAGTTCGGCCAGCCGGTGGGTGAAGTCATCACCGAGCCTGGCCTGCACTGGAAGAAGCCGTTCATCCAGGACGTGCGCCGCTTCGACAAGCGCATCATGCCGTGGGATGGCGACGTCTCGCAGGTGCCCACCCTGGGACGCGAGTTCATCCTGGTCGACGCCACGGCGCGCTGGAAAATCGCTGATCCGCTGAAGTTCATGCAGTCGGTGCGCGACGAATCCGGCGCGCGCACGCGCCTCGACGACATCATCGATTCGGTGGTGCGCGACATCATCTCCGGCACCGACCTCGAGGAGATCGTGCGCTCGGCCGACTGGGATGTCGACGTGAAGACGCTCGCCGAGGAAGGCGTCGCGGTCAACGAAGTCGACCTCGACAAGCCGAAAAAGGGGCGTGAACGGCTGGAGCAGGAAATCCTCGCGGCGGCCGCCAAACAGACACCGGAACTCGGTATCGAGTTGGTCGACGTGCGCCTCAAGCGCATCAACTACATCGACAGCGTGCGCGCACAGGTCGAGAACCGCATGGTTTCCGAGCGCCAGAGTATCGCCGAGCGCTTCCGCTCCGAGGGGCAGGGCCGCAGTCAGGAGATCCTCGGCGAGATGCAGCGCGAATTGCGCACCATTCGCTCGGAGGCCGAGCGCCAGGCAGCCGAGATCCGCGGCAAGGCAGACGCCGAGGCAACCAAAATCTACGGCGAGTCCTACGGCGCTGATCCGGAGTTCTACGCCTTCCTCAGCACGCTGGAGAGCTACCGGTCGATGGGCGCCAACACCACGCTGATGCTCGGCGCCGATTCGGAGTTCTTCCGCTATCTGGAGTCGACGAAGCGACGCAGTCCACAAGCTCCGTGACGGCCACCGTGTTTACGATGATTGACACTCGACTTGCGAGAAAGCATCCTTTGCGCGTCACGATTGGTGACATGGAACTGGGGTGAACAGTGCGAGTACTTATTCTGAGTGGGCTGTTGTTGACGCCTACCTGTTTGCTGGCAAGCAAGATTGAAATCGACCCGACCTATGTGGCCATCACGGCAGCCATGCGCGAGTTGCCGCCTTCTGCTGTGCACACGGCGAAGGCTCGCGTCTTTGGTGACCTGATGGTAGAGCACTTTGAGCGTGAAAGTGACGGCGCACGGTTCTTCGTGACCGGGCGCGCCAGCGAAAACTTCCCGTCCATGGCAGAGCGTGCTCGATTCGCCTCCGAGGCGCAACCAGCGATCAACGCGCTCAAGCAGTTGCTGCCGGACGGAAGCAATCGGGTGCGCAACCAGCCGCGCAACGCCGAATTCGTGGTGATGAACAACTTCACCCGTGATGGAGGGGCGGTGGCGGTGTTCATGCGTGCGCCAAATTGGACGTCGCTTTCCCGCGGAAGTGCGCACTCAGCGGACAAGGGTCTTTCCATGTGTCCCGTGAATGTTGGCTTCGTGGCGGGCAACGGACAACCGGCGGCATGGGTGGGACAGGAAGCCAGTGCAACCGGTCAGGCGCAGGGGAACCAACGGACTCTATTACGAGTTTGAGGTGCGTTGGGTGGTGACCTCAGTCACGGCCAACACCTTGATCTGGACGGAGAATGGTGGAACCTGCGAACAAATCGACAATCCGGTTCCCGGATCCAGCATCCGGGTTCGGGCACACGTGAAATAGCGAACCGGCCCAACGGGCGGCGGCGGCGTGCCTCCGCTGCTGGGCGGTGGTATCCGGCATCTATTCATTCTGTCTCTTGTTTGCGGCCGGCGGATGGCTCGCCGGGGACCCACTGCATTCCGACCTGAAGCCCGATCCGACTCGATCCGGTGAATTCGCAAGTGCGACCGGTTGCGAGCAGGGCGCGAGGGCAATGCGCCAACCGTGACGCGGTGCCGGCACATTCCAGTGCCGGCGCCGTGCTCGCATCAGCGACCCATCCAGTCGATCTGCAATCGTGCGACATGTCGATTGAGCAAGCGCGGTGCTCTCGACTCCGCAACCGGCTAGACTTTCCCTTCTTTGCCGACCGAGATCGCCGATGGCCCGCCATGACCCAAGCCAGGATCGATTGATCCAGCCCAACGCCGCCAATCAGTACGACGTCAGCGCGGCGGACCTGCCGCTGGCCTGCCCGATGCCGGGCATGCACCTGTGGAATTCGCACCCGCGTGTGTATCTCGCGGTGGAAGCCGAGGGCACGGTGAAGTGTCCGTATTGCGGCGCGATGTATACCCTCAAGGGTGGGGCAGGCAGGGCGCACTGATGGTCTCCGGTCCGGATGGCGGCGCCTGCCGTTCAAACCCGGCGGTCATGGGCGCGCTACTGGGCCAGCGACGATGACGACCCCCCGCGCGTCGCGTGCTTTGCGCGGCTGGACCGTGGTGCAACTGATTCCGACGCTGGGTCCGGGTGGCGCCGAGCGCTCGACCATGGAAATTGCGCGCGCGCTCGTCGCCAAGGGTCACCGCTCCGTCGTGATTTCCGGCGGTGGCCGCTGGGTCACCCGGCTCAAGGCCGAGGGCAGCGAACACCTCACCTTGCCGATCGGCAGCAAGTCGCTGGGACTGATCCGCACCTTGTTCAAGCTGCGCGCCAGCCTCAAGCGGCTCAAGCCGGACATAGTGCACGCACGCTCGCGGCTGCCGGCCTGGCTGCTGAAATTCGCGCTGGTCGGCTTGCAGCCGCGCCCGGCGCTGGTGACGACTGTGCACGGGCTGAACTCGGTCTCGGCCTACAGCCGCATCCTGACCAGCGGCGATCGCGTGATCGTGGTGTCGAGTACGGCCGGTGCCCATGTCCTCGACCACTATGCCGGACTGGATGCTGCGCGTATCCGCATCATCCCGCGAGGTGCCGATCCGGCCGAATTTCCGCCGGGTTACCAGGTCTCCGGACGAGTGGCGCGCGCGGTTCTTCAACGACTATCCGATGCTGCTGGGTGGGCCCCTGCTAACCCTGCCGGGGCGCGGCACGCGGCTCAAGGGACATGCCGAAGCCATCGAATTGCTGGCGCGCCTGCGCGCCGACGGCGTTCCGGCGCGACTGTTGCTGCTGGGCGTCGACGAGAATCGTCGCGACCGCTACGGCTCCGAGATGCGGCAATTGGCGCGCGAATACGGCGTGCAGAAGTTCGTGGCGATGAGTCCGTCGCGCGGCGATGTACGCGACATCTTTGCCGTCAGCGATCTGGTCCTGCAGTTGTCCGTGCGGCCGGAGAGTTTTGGCCGGGTGGTGGCCGAGGCCTTGTGCCAGGGCCGTCCGGTGCTCGGCTACGATCACGGTGGCGTCGGCGAATTGTTGCGCGAGCTGTATCCCGCCGGTTGCGTGCCGCCGCGCGATCTGGATGCCGCCTGCGAGCGCGCCAAGGCGCTGCTGAACGATCCGCCACCGGTGGATTCCACCCGCGTGCCCAAGATCAGCGATCTGCAGCGGCTGACGCTGTCGGTCTACGCTGAACTGTGCAATGGCAGTCCGATCGACGCGGCCTTCCGGGAGGTCGCTGGAGCGAGCCAGCGCACATGACGCCGCGTATGCCGGCGGCGGCATGGGGTTTGCTGGCGCTGCTGTCGGCGGTGCCCGCGCTGTTGCCGTTTTCGCGCTCGGCCGAAGCGCCGATTCTGCTGGCCGCCGTCATTGGCTTGCTCGCGCTGGTCCGCCGGTGGGAGGGTCTCGTCGCGCACAGCGCCACGCGCGCACTGATGTTGGCGCTGGCGGTGTATGCCCTGGCGGCGCTGACATCGTCGGTGGATGCGGTCGCGCCGGTAAAGTCGTGGTCAACTGCCTTGGCCACGCTGCGTCTGCTGGCTTTCGGGCTGGGAATCAGCATCCTCGTTGGACGTGCGCTCGACGCCGGGCTGCAGCCGGCGCAATTGTCGCGGGCAATCGCCCTGGCCGCCGCATTGCCGGTGGCGCTCTGGCTGGTGGATGCCTTGTTGCAGTCGGCAACCGGCTGGTCGCTCGGCGGTGGGCTCGACGCGGACCGCCTGAGCGGCATCTTCGGTGCCGACGACCTCAAGCTCGGGCCGCTGCTGTCGGCCTTGTCGCCGCTTCTGCTGTGGCCCTTGCTGGACGGCCCGCGCTGGCGCCTGGCGGCGACTTACCTGGCATTGCTGGTGGTGGTGCTGCTCGCTGGCGCGCGCGCCGGCTGGATCAACTACGCGCTGGTCAGCGTCTGGCTGGCATGGCGACTGGCGCGCGGATCGTGGAAGGCGCTTTTGGGCTGGGCTGCTGCGGGGCTGTTGGCGGCCAGCGCGTTTGCGGCGATCGGCTACCAGACTTCGCAGAGCTTTCGCGCGCGCGTCGATCGCACGCTGGCGGCTGGCGACGGCCAGGTCGATGTCGCCCTCGCCGGGCGCACGCCGATCTGGCAAACCGCGCTGCGGATGGCTCGCGCCCATCCGCTCAACGGCGTCGGCGTGCGCGGATTCCGCTATGCCTACCCGGATTACGCCGATGCGGGCGACCCCTGGGTCGATCCGCTGACCCACACCGGCGCCGCCCACGCCCATCAGATCGTGCTGGAATTGCTGACAGAGACCGGCATCCTCGGTCTTGGTCTGTGGCTGGCAGCGGCGGCGTGGCTATGGCGCTGCTCGCGGGGCAGCCTCGGCGTGGCGCACGCCAGCGCGCCCTGGATTGCGCTGGCGGTGCTCACATTTCCGTTGAACACCCATCTCGCTTTCTACTCGGCGTTCATGGGCATCGTGCTGGCCTGGTTGCTGACCCTGGCCTGCGTGCAAGTGCGCCTGCAGGCAGGCGCACCCATGGTTGAAGGGCAACAGCGATGAATACGACGGGCGTGGCGCCTGGCAACGACGACGTAGCGGATCGCGAGCCGATTTCCGTGGTGGTCACTACCCTCAACAACGCGACCACGCTCGACAAGTGTCTGGCCAGCGTCGGGTTTGCCAACGAGATCGTGCTGGTCGATTCCGGCAGCACGGATGCCACCCTGAGCATCGCCGCGGCCCGCGGGTGTCGCATCCTGCACAAGCCTTTCGCCGGTTACGGCCCGCAAAAGCAGTGGGCCATCGAGCAGACCCGGCATCGCTATGTCCTGCTGCTGGATGCCGACGAGTGGGTCCCGGACGACTGTCAGGCGGAGATTCTCGCCTTGCTGCAAGGGATCGCCCGCGGCGCGCCGGCGCTCGCCGGCTATCGCCTGCCGCGCCGCGAGCTGATCTTCTGGCAGTACCAGCATCGCAGCGCCCGGCTCAATACACATCTGCGACTGGTCGATCGCACGCGCTTTCGGATGAGCGCGTCGACCGTGCATGCGGCGCCGGAAGTCGATGGCCCAGTGGGTTCGATCGCCGCCGCCTTCTGCCACGATGGCGAGCCGGACATCCACACCAAAGTCGCCAAGATCAACGCCTATTCGACAGGACTGGTGGACGACAAGCTCGAAGCGGGCGTGCATTTCGTGCGTGCGCGGATGCTGCTGTATCCGCCGTGGCACTTCCTGCGCCAGTATCTGGGCAAGCGCCAGTTCCTGGATGGTTGGGCCGGATTCGTGCAGAGCGTGGTTGCAGCCTTCTACGTGTTCCTCAAGTACGCCAAGGTTTATGAAGTCCGACGCCGAAATCGCCGCTGAGACACTCGGCATCGGCTGGCGCCTGCTGTTTGCGCTGGCGCGCACGGTCGCGCGGCTGCCCTACCGCTGGCAGATGGCCATCGCCCATGTCTGCTCGTGGCCCTTGGCAGCCGCCGCCGGCAAGCGTCGGGCGATCGTCGCGGCGAACATCGCGCTGTGTTTTCCGGATCTGGACGCGGCCGCCCAGGCTCGTATGGTCGGCCGCAACCTGCGCTCGACGGCGGTGAGCCTGTTCGAGACCAGCATGGCCTGGTTTGCGCCGCGCAGCGTCACCGCCGGCATCGTCGCGGTCGACGGCGTCGAACATCTGGAAAAGGCGTTGGCGGCGGGCAAGGGTGCGCTGTGCCTGTACAGCCACTTCACCATGATCGAACTCGGCGGGCGCCTGCTCAGCGAGGCTCTGGGCCGGCCGATGCACCAGATGGTGCGGCGGCACAACAATCCGGCCATCGAGGCCGTCATCGACCAGGGGCGCCGCGCCTTTTGCGAGCGCACGTTGGAGAAGAAGGACCTCGGCGATCTGCTGCGCTCGCTGCGCGAGGGCCATCCGGTTGGCTATGCGCCGGACCAGAACTTCAACCTGCACATGGCTTTCGTGCCCTTCTTCGGCCAGCCGGCGGCAACCCTGACGATGACCAGTCGCATCGCCCGCCTGTCGCGTGCGCCGGTGCTGTGCGTGTGGATCACGCGCCAGCCGTCTGGTTATGGTTACCGCCTGCGCGTGGACCCGCCGCTGGCACAGTTTCCGAGTGCCGATCCAGTCGCCGACACCGCACGCATCATCGCGTTGCTGGAAACGGAGGTCCGCAAGACGCCGGATCAGTACCTGTGGGCACACCGGCGCTTCAAGACGCGGCCGGACGGGATGGCGTCGGCGTATGCGGAGGAGTTGTTGAAGGAAGCGGCATCGGGAAACGTGAAACGTCCACCGATGTGGGGATGGCGACGTATACGTCAGATTGAGCGCGGCAAATTGACGTTTCACGTTTCACGTTTGACCTTCTGCGCTGAACCTCCCAGGAAAATCCGCTCAAATTGCCATGCTGATCGACACCACCATCCCCCTGCGCTGGCGCGATCTCGACGCCTACAACCACGTCAACAACTCGCTGTTCCTGAGCTTCCTCGAAGAGGCGCGGATCCAGTGGTTCGAGAGCTTCCCGGCGCCGTGGCGCTGTGCCGAATACGAACCCATCCTGGCGGCCGCCAACATCAATTTCCGCCGCCCGATCCTGTATCCGGAAACCCTGCGCGTGCGCCTGGCGACCGAACGGATTGGTCGCAGCAGCCTGACCGTGGCCCATCGCATCACGGCCGCTGGTGACAGCGACATCCTCTATTCGGATGGCAACACCGTGCTGGTGTGGATCAGTCCGGCCGATGGGCGCCCGGTGCCCCTGCCAGAGGTCGTGCGTCGGGTCGCCGAAGCTAGCGACTAGAATCGGCGGCTGACCTTCTGCTGGAAGCACCGATGCCGCCGTCCGACCCAAACGACCAGAACGATCTGTCGCTGCTCGGTTCGGCGCAGTCCTTCGTCGCCGTCATGGAACAGGTATCGCGCGCGGCGCCGCTGGATCGGCCGGTGCTGGTGATCGGCGAGCGCGGCACTGGCAAGGAACTGGTCGCGGCGCGCCTGCACTATTTGTCGCGGCGCTGGGATCGGCCCTTCGTCAAGATGAACTGCGCGACGCTGGCCGAAACGCTGCTGGAAACCGAATTGTTCGGCCATGAGGCGGGCTCTTTCACGGGCGCCACGAAGCGCCATTTCGGGCGATTCGAGATTGCCCATGAGGGCAGCCTGTTCCTCGACGAACTGGCGAATGCCTCGCAGCGCGTGCAGGAGAAAGTGCTGCGGGTGATCGAGTACGGCGAATTCGAGCGTGTCGGTGGTCGCGAGACCATCCGCACCAATGTGCGCCTGATCGCCGCCACCAACCTCGACCTGCCCAGCGAAGCCAGCGCCGGACGATTTCGCGAGGATCTGCTCGATCGCCTGGCCTTCGACGTGATCACCCTGCCGCCGCTGCGCGCGCGCCGCGACGACATCCTGCCGCTGGCCGAGCACTTCGCCACGCGCATGAGTCAGGAACTCAAGCGCGATCTGTTTCCCGGCTTCAGCCTGCGCGCCCAGGCGCAACTGCTGGAACATCCGTGGCCGGGCAATGTGCGCGAATTGAAGAACGTGATCGAGCGCGCGGTCTACCGCATGGACGATGTCGACGAGGCGATCGACTCGATCCTGTTCGATCCCTTCCAGTCGCCGTGGCGACCGACCGGCAAGCGCTTCGTCGAGACTCCGGCGCCGCCGGCAGGGCCAGCAGCGACGGCGCCCGCTGCCGCCAATGCCGATTGCCCACCGCAGCTACCCGCCGACTTCCGCGCCGAGATCGAGCGCATCGAAGTGCAGTGGTTGCAGACGGCGATGCAACAGGCACGCTTCAACCAGCGCAAGGCCGCCGAGTTGCTGTGCCTGAGCTACCACCAGCTGCGCGGTTATCTGCGCAAGTACAAGCTGGTGGGCGCGGGGGAAGACGACGAATCCTGAGGCACGGCGCCGGGGAACGCGCCTGCGGCGCGTACCGCCGGCCTACCAGAGCTGTTGTAGGCCGGGGTACGCGCCGCAGGCGCGTTCCCCGGCTCGGGTACGCGAAGAGCTGGGGACTCGCTGCGCGATACCGCGATCTACAAGATCTGGCAGGCCTCGGCAAACTCAAATCGCGGGCCACGCCGGTGCAGACCGGCGGCGTCGCCATAGCCCAGGTTGACCAGGAAATTGGATCGGACCTCGGTGCCGGCAAAGAACTCGGCATCGACCTTGGCATTGTTGAAGCCGGACATCGGACCGCAATCGAGGCCCAGCGCGCGCGCGGCCAGTATCAGATAGGCACCCTGCAGCGTCCCGTTGCGAAAGCCGCCGGTCTGGATGGCTTCGGGCTTGCCGGCGAACCAGCTGCGCGCATCCGGGGCGTGCGGGAACAGTTTGCCCAGATGCTCGTAGAAGGCAAAATCGGTGGCGACGATCACGGTAACCGGTGCCGCCATGGTCTTGTCCAGGTTGCCGGCATCCATGGCCGGACGCAGACGTTCCTTGGCGGCCGTCGACTTGACGAACACAAAGCGCCCCGGCGAACAGTTGGCGCTGGTTGGCGCCCATTTGAGCGTGTCGTACAGCAGCTGCAGCAGTTCATCTGCCACGGGTCGGTCAGCCCAGGCATTGTGGGTGCGCGCAGCAAAGAAGAGTTGCGCCAGTGCGTTGTCGTCGAGGGTCATGGGCGGATCCAGCAGATTGAACAGGCGCGCATCATAGGCGGACGACAGCCGGCTGGAGGTGATGATCGCCGCGACAAGCTGATCGGCGATGCGCAAGGCGTCCGGACAAAGTCCGGATCCACGCCTGCCTCGATGCTGCTCCCGGTGGGTTTGGACCTTGTCCCAACGCTGTGCAGTTCCGCCGTCAGGCGTGGAGAACAGTTCGAACCCGTCGGCAACCAGCGGCCGCCAACGAGCTCGCGGCGCCGTATGCTCGGGCCATGACATTGGCCCCCTCGATTGCGGTGGTGAGCGACGGCGCAGCCGGCAACGAACTGCAGGCTCTGGCGCTGGCCGGTGTGCTCAGCAGCGCGCCGCCGCGCGTCTGGCAGTTGCAGCCCGGCTGGCCCTATGCGGTGCTGGTGCCGCAGTTCGCACCGGTGCTGGCACCGCAACAGTGGCGACCGCCGCTGATCGAGACGCCGTGGCCCGACATTGCCATCGGCGCCGGGCGCATTGGTGCCGCCGCATTGCTGACACTCAAACGCGCCAGCAGCGGGCGCAC
The DNA here is from genome assembly GCA_016717705.1 of Rhodanobacteraceae bacterium. Taxonomy (GTDB): domain Bacteria; phylum Pseudomonadota; class Gammaproteobacteria; order Xanthomonadales; family SZUA-5; genus JADKFD01. The sequence goes on from JADKFD010000101.1 coordinate 25,927, forward strand.
TCGCACGGTGCAGATCCTGAATCCGCGCATCGACCCGGCACGCTTCGACCTGGTCATCGCGCCTGCGCATGATCGTTTGTTCGGCGCCAATGTGATCTCGGTCGAGGGCTCGCTGCATGCCATCGATGCCGCCTGGCTGGCGCGCGAACGTCTGGGCAGCGAGCAGCTTCGACGCCTGCAGGGCCCGCGCACGGTGGTACTGGTCGGCGGACACCGCCGCGGCGTCAGCATCGATCGACGCAGCTTCGTGCGTCTCGCGCATGCGCTGGAGAACTGGCGCCTGCGCGAGCCCGGCAGCCTGATCGTGATTGGTTCGCGGCGCACACCGTCGGCCTGGTCGCGGCGTTTGCGGCGCATGTTCAAGAACGCCGATGTGCTGTGGTTCGGCGCCAGCGATGGCGAAAATCCCTATCGCGGCGCGCTCGCCTGGGGCGATCGCTTCATCGTGACCGCCGATTCGGTGAACATGCAGAGCGAGGCGCTGGCGACCGGCAAACCGGTCTACAGCCTGTGCGAAAGCGTGCCGACCGGCAAGATCGGGCGCTTCCATCGCGCGCTGGTCGAGTCGGGTCGGTTACGGCCGCTGAGCAAGGACCCGGCGACCTGGAGCTATCCGCCGCTGCGGGAGCTGGAGAGGATCACGCCCTTGCTGCGTGAGCGGCTGGGCCTGGGGTAGGTGGTCGCTAATGTAGGTCACGTTGCCCGCCCTGCGGGCTACGTGACAAGGCTGCGAAGTCACGTAGGCCGAAAAGCACGGCCAACGTGACCTACGTTCATGGCAAGCCACCGAAACGGATGCCGGGATTTACTCCGTCGGCTCAGGCTCCGGTTCGTCGCCGTCCGCTGATTCCGCTGGCGGCGCAGGAGTGGGCGCCTTTTCGACGACAGCCTTCAACTGCGCCAGACCCTTCTCGTAGTCGGCGCCGACGAACTTGTCCAGCACCAGTCCGAAGTAACGCCCGGCCAGGTCGTAGCCGAAGGCGCTTTCCAGCGTCCAGGTCACGCGCGTGCCGTTGCCCTCGGGAGCCAGCAGCATCTCGACCTTGGACGGCGTCATGTCGCCGAACTGCAGTTCGATGGCAACCCGCTTGTCGGGCTCCGACGCGGTGATCGTCTGGCTGCCGCTGCCGACCTGGTCATTGCCCGACCATTTCATGTTGGCGCCGACGCCGCTGGCCGGTCCGCTGTAGCTGTACTTCGCGTTGGGGTCGATGGCGTGCCACGGCGACCACTCGTTGAAGCGCTCGAAGGAATTGACCACCGGGAAGATCAGGTCAGGCGAGCGCTCGATGACAATCGAACGCTCGACGCGTGCCGAGGAGGGCAGGAACAGACCGGCAATCGCCAGCAGCACGAACAGGCCGATGAGGCCGATTAGCAGGGTCTTGAGGAATTTCATGGGCGGGCTCGCGCGGGCGGAATGTCAATGCTATGTCAAGATCGACCCGTCGAAGCATCTGTCGTAGGTCACGTGACATTGGCGAGCACTGTGGGAGCGGGTTTATCCCGCGAAAGCTCTCGCGGAGTAAATCCGCTCCCACAAAAGCCCTCGCGGAGTAAATCCGCTCCCACAGAAGCTCAGTAAACCTGCCCTTGCAGTTCCCGATAGCGCGCCAAGGCCGCTCTCGCCTGCTCGCGGCAGATGTCGCGCTGCACGGCGATGCCGCGACGGTTGAGCTCGCCCACCCAGTCGGCCGGCAGCGGGCCTTCGTCGAAGCCGGTCAGCGACTCGACATCCTCGGATCGGGCGCCGATCAGCAGAGTGTCGATGCCGGCCCAGATGGTGGCGCCATAGCACTGGCAGCAGGGCTGCGAGCTGGTCGCCAGGGTGATCTTCTTGCCGATGGCGTTCAGCCGAAATTGCTGCAGCCGTTGCTGCGCAGTCATGTACGCCATGGTTTCGGCGTGGGCCAGCGAGCAGCTTTGCTGGATCACGCGATTGACGCCGATGCTGATCAAGCGGCCCCCGTCGGTGAACACCGCCGCCCCAAAGGGCCCGCCGCTGTTCTGCTCGACATTCATCCGCGACAGCTCGATCGCCAGCATCACCTGTTCTTCGGGCGTCTCGTAGCGGCGCTGCATGTCGACCACCTGCTGGGTCCAGGCGGGCAGGGTCAGGTGGATCTGGACGGGTAGGATCATATGTCGGTTGTCGGTTGTCGGTTGTTTGTTGGTATTAGAGCATCGCGCGCGAGCGCGCTCCTACAAAATGCCGAAATTCCACGCAGGGACTGCAAAAAAAACGCGCTCGCTTGCCCGCTGCGCTTTCGCTCTTTCCAACACCAACACCAACAACCAACACCCGCTCTACTTTCCTTTCGCGTACGAATCGCGCAGCGTCACCGTGCGATTGAACACCGCATGGCCGGCGCAATGGTCGACGCTGTCGGCGACGAAAAAGCCCAGGCGCTCGAACTGGAAATGCTCGCCGCCCTGGGCGGTAGCCAGGCTGGCTTCCAGCCATGCGTGGACGACGCGCTTGGACTCGGGGTTGAGATGATCGCGATAGGTCTTGCCATCGCTGTCGTCGTCCGGATTGGCGACATTGAACAAGCGATCGTACAGACGCACCTGCGCAAACAGCGCGTGCTGCGCCGATACCCAATGGATGGTGCCCTTGATCTTGCGATCGGCACCGGGCAAGCCGGCGCGCGTGGTCGGGTCGAGCGTGCACAGCAGGCCCGTCAGATGGCCATCGGCGTCCTTGACCGTGTCCTCACAGCGGATGATGCCCACACCCCGCAGTCGCACTTCGCCGCCCGGCACCAGGCGATGGAAGCCCTTGGCCGGCACCTCCATGAAGTCCTCGCGCTCGATCCACAGATCGCGCGAGAACGGCACCACGCGGGTGCCGAAGGACTCGTCTTTGGGATGATTGGCGAAATCCAGGTGTTCCTCGTGACCTTCCGGCAGGTTGGTCAGCGTCAGCTTGAGCGGGTCGAGCACCGCCAGGCGCCGCGGCGCGCTGGCATCGAGCTGCTCGCGTACGCAGGCTTCGAGCACGCTGAATTCGATCGTCGCGACCTGCTTGCTGATGCCCATGCGCTCCCAGAAGGCGCGGATCGCGGCGGCCGGAAAGCCGCGCCGGCGCACGCCCGACAACGTCGGCATGCGCGGATCGTCCCAGCCATCGACCAGGCCATCCTGCACCAGCGAGATCAGCTTGCGCTTGCTCATCACGGTGTAGTCGAGATTGCCGCGCGCGAACTCGGTCTGGCGCGGGCGCGAGACCGGCATGTCCAGGCCCTTGGCGCGCAAGGGCGCGGTCAGGCTGGGGTCCTCGGTCAGTTCCAGCTGGTCCAGGCACCAGTCGTACAGCGGCCGGTGATCCTCGAACTCCAGCGTGCACAACGAGTGCGTGATGCCCTCGACCGCATCGGAAATGCAGTGTGCGTAGTCGTACATCGGATAGATGCACCAGGCATCGCCGGTGTTCTGGTGCTCGATGTTGCGGATACGGTACAGCGCCGGATCGCGCAGATTCATGTTCGGCGAGGCCATGTCGATCTTCGCCCGCAGCGTGTGCGTGCCGTCGGCGAACTCGCCCGCGCGCATGCGCCGGAACAGATCCAGGTTCTCCTCGACGCTACGCTCGCGAAACGGGCTGTTGCGGCCCGGCGAGGTCAGCGTGCCGCGGTACTCGCGCACTTCATCGGCGGAAAGATCGCAGACATAGGCCAGGCCCTTGCGGATCAGCTTCTCGCCGCACAGGTAAAACACCTCGAAATAGTCCGAAGCGTGCAGCAGCGCATGCCATTTGAAACCCAGCCAGTGCACATCGGCCTTGATCGCCTCGACGTACTCCAGATCCTCCTTGGCCGGATTGGTGTCGTCAAAACGCAGGTTGCAGGTGCCGGCATTTTCCAGCGCCATGCCGAAGTTCAGGCAGATGCTCTTGGCGTGGCCCAGGTGCAGATAGCCATTGGGCTCCGGCGGAAAGCGCGTCGCCACACGCCCGCCATGCCGGCCGGCGGCACGGTCCTCGCGGATCAGCGTGCGGATGAAGTGATTCGCTACAGGAGTCTCGGGCGTCATGGTCTTGAGGGCGCGAAAGCAAAGCCGGCGATTCTAGCGCGTCGGTCGCGGGTTGAACGGATGTAGGAGCGACGTGTACGTCGCGACCATCAACCCCGCCACATCAACGGTCGCGACGTACACGTCGCTCCTACAACGAAAAACCCCTCCACATCCGCGATCAACCGCGAACGCCGCATCGGCGGCAGCGATTCGAGGAACTGGCGGCCGTAGGGCTTGGTGTTCAGGCGCGGGTCGCACAGCATCAGCACGCCGCGATCCCGGGTGCTGCGGATCAGGCGGCCGGCGCCCTGCTTGAGCGCCAGCACGGCGCTGGGCAACTGGTAGTCGCGGAAGGGATTGCCGCCGTTCTGGCGGATCGCCTCCAGGCGCGCTTCCATGACCGGATCGCCCATCTGCGCGAAGGGCAGCTTGTCGATCACCACCAGAGACAGCGCATCGCCCGGCACATCGACGCCCTCCCAGAAGCTCGCCGCGCCGAGCAGCACGCCATTGCCGGAGGCGATGAAATCGGCCAGCAGTGCCGGTCGCGGGCGCTCGCCTTGCACAAACAACGGATAGCGGGTCTGCGCGCGCAGGATCTCGGCCGCCTCGCGCAGCGCCCGGTGCGAGGTGAACAGCAGGAAGGCGCGCCCTTTGGACGCCGCCAGCACCGGCAGCACCGCTTCCACGACCGCGTCGGTGTAGCCCGGCGTATTCGGTTCCGGCATGCGTTGCGGCTGGTACAGCAGCGCCTGGGTGGGGTAGTCGAAGGGACTGTCGAGTTGCAGCGTCTGCGCGTCGGTGAAGCCGGTGGTGGTCTGGAACAGCGCGAAGGACTTGCCGACTGCCAGCGTGGCGGAGGTGGCAATCCACGCTGCGCGCGAGGCGATGCGGTACTCGGCCAGCGGCTCGGCGGCATCCAGCGGTGTCGCATGCACGGCAAATCCGCGCTGGAACAACTCGTACCAGCAGACCTCGCCGTCCTTGTCGCCGCCACAGGCGCGCTTGAGCTTGCTCAGCGCATCCGTCGCGCGCGCGCCGCAGGCTTCCAGGCCGGTGCTGCGTTCTGCCTGCGCTTCCAGGGCGGCGACCAGGCCTTCGAGCGCCGCGGCGAGCGCATCGCGCGCATCGACCACGCTGGGGCGCTCGGCCGCCATCCACCACGGACCCTTGTTCGGCAGATCGTCGAGCGCCAGACGGAAATCGCGCGTGCGCTGCTCCAGTTCGCTGATGGCCGGTTGCAGCATGGCCAGCGCGCCGGTTTGCGCGGCCGCTTCGGTCTGGGTGTCGCGACACAGATCGCCCAGTTGTCGATAACTGATCGACAGCGTGAAGAACTGGCTGGCGACTTCGGCGATCTGGTGCGCCTCGTCGAGGATGAAGGCCTGCGCGCCGGGCAGGATCTCGCCGAAACCCTCGCGCTTGATCGCCAGATCGGCAAACAGCAGGTGATGGTTGACGACGACGACGTCAGCTTCCTGCGCCTTGCGCCGCGCCTTGACCACGAAGCAGTCGTTGAATTTCGGGCAATCGCTGCCCAGGCAGTTGTCCGCGGTGGAGGTCACCCACGGCCATACGCTGGAGTCTTCCGGCACCGCGTCCAGTTCCATGCGGTCGCCGTGGCGCGTCAATCGCGCCCAGCTGCGGATTTCGGCCAGATCACGCACCGCCTCGCGGCTGGCCAGACGCGCCTGTTCCTCGGCCAGGTCCAGTCGGTGCAGGCACAGGTAATTGGCGCGACCCTTGAGCAGCGCCTTCTTCGGATTCAGTTTAAGCGTGGCGCACACGCGCGGCAGGTCGCGGTGGAACAGCTGGTCCTGCAGCGTCTTGGTGCCGGTCGAGATGATCACCCGGCGATTGCCGAGTAACGCGGGCACCAGGTAGGCGAAAGTCTTGCCGGTGCCGGTGCCGGCCTCGACCACCAGTGATCCACGCTCGTCCAGTGTGGCTTCGATCGCCGCAGCCATGCGCTGCTGCTGCTCGCGCGGCATGAAGTTCGGATCGGTAGCAAACGGACTGTCGGGGCCGAGGGCGTCTGCTGCAGACATGCGCGGTGTCGCTTGGGGAAAGGGCGCAGTCTACGGCAGCGGGTTCTGGGGCAGGACCTTCGGCGCTCCCGGGGGTCAAACAGGGTCCCGGCAAGGCGGTGACTTGCCGCCATGACTTCTGACGCCTGTCGCCGACGCAGGGGCTGATAATGTCGCAAGTCCTGTGAATTCCCGCCCGGAGTCGGTGATGCGCATCCTGAAGAGTCTGCTGAAACTGCTGGGATTGCTGCTGGTGGTGCTGGCGATTGCGGTCGGGTGTGTTCGCCTGGCGCGGCAATGCGACGCTCGCCAAGCGCTGGGACGTCAGCCAGCGGCCGCCACGGACCCGCGCCACCATGGATCTGGCCGCGGGTGAACATCAGGCCAAAATCCGCGGCTGCCTGGAATGCCACGGCGCCGATCTCGGCGGCCAGGTGCTGGCGCTGACGCCGATTGGGCCGATGATTCCGCCAAACCTGACGCGCGGGCAGGGCAGTGTGACGGCGCAGTACACCGATGCCGACTGGCAGCGCGCCATTCGCCATGGCGTCGGCCCCGGTGGCCGTCCGCTGATCCTGATGCCGAGCGATGACAACACCAGCATGTCGGAGACCGATTTCGCCGCGTTGGTGGCTTATGTCCAGAGCATCCCGCCGGTCGATCGGGTGAACCAGCCGACCAGCCTCAATCTGCTCGGCAAGATCCTGCTCGGTGCCGGACAGTTGCCGATGCTCACCGTTGAGCGCATCGACCATACGCAACAGCCCAAAGCGGTCGCGGTGGCCGCCACGGCTGAATACGGCGGCTATCTGGCCGGCATCTGCAGCGGCTGCCACGGCGCCAACTTCGCCGGCGGACCGGCGCCCGGCCTGCCGCCGGACGCTCCGCAGGCCGCCAATCTGACGCCCGCAGGCCGCGCCACCGGTTGGTCGACGGCTGAGTTCGCGACGACGCTGCGCACTGGCAAGCGTCCTGACGGCACGCAGATGCAGCCACAGTTCATGCCGTGGCCGGCGTTCTCGCACATGACCGATGTCGAGATCGAAGCGCTGCAGCGTTACTTCCAGTCGCTGCCGCCGGCCGACAAACGCACATGAGCATCGATCTGCCGACGATCGATGGCACTCGCGTGCGTCTGCGGCAGCTGTCGGCCGCTGATCTCGATGACCTGCACGCGGTGTTCAGCGATTCGGTGGCAATGCGCTACTGGAGTCGGCCGGCATTCGTCGATGGGGCCGAAACGCGCGAATACCTCGGCGCCATCGACGCCGGTCGCGAACGCGGCGATCTGCTGCAATGGGGCATCGAGCACCTCGCCCAGGCGCGCATCATCGGTACCACGACGCTGTTCCACATCGACCGCGACCAGGGCCGTGCGGAGATCGGCTACATCCTCAAATCCAGCCATTGGGGCCAGGGTTTGGCCAACGAAGCACTGGCGGCGCTGCTGCAACACGCCCGCGATCAGATGGGCATGCGCCGCATCGACGCCGATGTCGATCCGCGCAATAGCGCCTCGCTGCGCTGCATCGAGCGCCTCGGCTTCGTCCGCGAAGGCTACGCCCGCGAGCGTTGGGTGGTCAGCGGCGAGGTGCAGGATTCGGTGTTGCTGGGCTTGTTGACGCGCGAGTTGGTGGTGCGCGAGTTGCCGTGCCGGTGAATCGCTGCGCGATACATCGGCCTACGACAGCACCGTGTGGTAGCCCGATGTACGCGCAACGGCGTGCGGATGTTCGGCGGTCGCACGTGCGCTTCACCGCATGCACCCGCGAAACCGCCGACCGCGCGAACAGATACAGCGTCATTCCGCTCAGCGTCAGTGCCGCCGCCCCCAAGGCCAACTGCCGCGCATCATGCTGCAGCAGCGGTGCCAGCAATCCGGCGACGCTGGCGTTGACGATCAGGCTGAGGAACATCTGCAGCGAACTGGCGCCGCCGCGGCGGTCGGGGAACAGGTCCATGCTGGCGATGGTCAACAGCGGAAACGCGATCGCCACGCCGAATGCGGTGAGCGCGATCGGCAGCACGGCATACGGCCACACCACCACGTCGACCAGCTGCGTATAGGCGACATTGCTGATGCCCGCGATCAGCATCAAGCCATAACCCAGCATCAAGCCCGTGCGCGGCTGAATACGTCCGGCCATGCGCCCGCTGGCGAAGGAGCCGATCATCATGCCGCTGATGGTCGGCACGAAAAAGGCGCCGAACTGGCGCTCGTTCATGCCGAGGATCTCCATGACGAAGCTCGGCGCGGAGCTGATGTAGAGGAACATCGCGGCGAAGTTGAAGCCGCCGGCGAAGCACAAAAGGACGAATCGGCTGTTGCGCAGCATGCGCACATAACCGAGCAGCAAGTTGCCCAGGTGCAAGGGTGTGCGCAGGGCCGGGCCGTGGGTCTCCGGCAACACCCGCCAGCACAGCGCGACCAGGCTGATTGACCACAGCACCAGGAACCAGAACGGTGCGCGCCAGCCGAAGTACAGGAGGTATCCGCCGATGATCGGCGCCAATGCCGGGGCGATGCCGAAAATCATGCTGATGCCGCTCATCACGCGCTGGGCGCGCGCACCGGCAAAGCAGTCGCGCACGATGGCGCGGCCAACGATCACACCCGCACCCGCGCTCAAGCCCTGCAGCACGCGGAACCAGAGCAGCTGATCGATGGTCTGCGCCACGGCGCAACCCACTGAGGCCAGCGTGAACACGACCATCGAACCTAGAATCACCGGGCGCCGGCCGAGTGCATCCGACAAACCGCCGTGCAGCAAGGACATCACGGCATAGGCGACCAGATACAGTGACAGCGTCTGCTGCATCTGGAACGGCGATGCGGTCAGCGCCTTGGAGATCGCCGGGAAAGCCGGGAAGAAGGTGTCGATCGCGAACGGACCGATCATCGACAGGCTGGCCAGCAGCACGATCAGGGAGCGCGCGGACTTCGGTTCCATCGATCGGGTTCAGGCAAGCGGGGCGGCATTGTAGCGGGTCGGCTGGCGCCGACCGGGCGAATGTAGACACTCTCTTCCCTGTCAACAGGTTTTTGCCTGATACAGCTTGACGCCGTCATAGGATTCTTTGCTCTTCATCATCATCGACCAACGCGGCGGTCAGCATCTTGCCGTGGCGGGCCTGGCAGAGCTGCTTCTTGCTGGGCGCCGCGGCTCGGGGGCCGCCCTGTGGCGGGCGCCCGCCCGGGGCGTGAACGACGGCTACCAACGCGGGCATGCGCGGTCGGCGGGAGGTAGGCGTTGCCTTGCTTGTTTGGGCGGGGGCCTCCCCCCCCCCCCCCCCCCCCCCCCCCCCCCCCCCCCCCCCCCCCCCCCGCCCCCCCCCCCCCCCCCCCCCGGCTTGGACGCTGCTCCCGGACTCGTGGTGCCGCACATCCAGGCCGGCATGCGCGCAACAGGCTTTGGCCTTGAGATCCGTCGGCAACAGGGCTAACTCACTCCACCAGCGCGATGGCGGCGGTCCTGGCAACCCCGACCATGCTGTCGAGCGCATCGAACTGCGCCTTCAACTGTTCGTCGCCCTCGATGCGCTTCATCGCCTCCTTGCGGCCTTTGCTGATGCGGTGCGTCCAGGCGCTGGATCTCCAGTTGATGCGCATGCGTCACGAACTTTGGTGCGCCGCCCTGCGCCACGCAAGGGTGCAGCTGGTTGCGCAGCCGTGAGCTGGTCGGTCAAACCGGCCAGATAGCGCGCGATCGTGCGCAGTTCCATCAAGTGGTTGCCCGGCGGATGCCAACGTTCGAAAGGCATCCGTTCGAGGTACTGCAAGAGCATCCGCGCATCCACGCGATCGGTCTTTGTCCGCGTGTTCAGCGCACGCGCAAAGTTCACCGATTGCCGCGGCGAGATCAGCACGACCTCCAGGCCCGCGGCATGCGCAGCCAATGCCGCCTCCCAGTGGTACACACCGGTCTGCTCCATCACCACGCGCACGTCCCTGTCGCGCTTAGCCAACTTGAAAAACGCCAGCAGCACCGGTCGCTCATTGACCAGTTCGTCTTCCTCAATCTTGCCATCCACGCTCATCGCGTAGCGGTGCTTGCGACTTCCAATATCTAAGGCAATGCGGATCATTTTGGCTCCAGACCATCATGGATTAGGATGACGTCTGGTTCCCCGACCCGCACACTGGCGGCACTTCCTTGTGACGCAGGCTCAAGGGCTTTGCGACACTCCACGTGCTCGTCCAAAGGGGCGGGAGCCGCTCTACAACGTGCTGCAAACCTCGCGCAACCGGGAGCGGGCGGCTTCCCCATAAACGTCGAGAAACAA
>JADKFD010000102.1:0-90000 GCA_016717705.1 Rhodanobacteraceae bacterium
CACTCTCTTCCCTGTCAGCAGGTTTTGCCTGATACAGCTTGACGCTAGTCATAGGATTCTTTGCTCTTCATCATCGACCAGGCGGCGGTCAGCATCTTGCGCATGACGGCGCATAGAGCTTGCAGTTTCTTCTTGCCGCGGGCGACCAACTGCTCGTAGTGCGCCTTGGCGGCCGGGTCGTGAACGACGGCTACCAACGCGGGCATGTACAGTGCTCGGCGGAGGTAGGCGTTGCCTTGCTTGGATAGGCGCCCGGGCTTCTGGACGCTGCTCCCGGACTCGTGGTGCCGCACATCCAGGCCGGCATGCGCGCAGCAGGCTTTGGCCTTGAGATCGGTCGGCAACAGGGCTAACTCACTCACCAGCGCGATGGCGGCGGTCTCGGCAACCCCGACCATGCTGTCGAGCGCATCGAACTGCGCCTTCAACTGTTCGTCGCCCTCGATGCGCTTCATCGCCTCCTTGCGGCCTTTGCTGATGCGGTGCTCCAGGCGCTGGATCTCCAGTTGATGCGCATGCGTCACGAACCTTGGTGCGCCGCCTGCGCCACGCAAGCGTGCAGCTGGTTGCGCGTAGCCGTGAGCTGGTCGGTCAAACCGGCCAGATAACGCGCGATCGTGCGCAGTTCCATCAAGTGGTTGCCCGGCGGATGCCAACGTTCGAAAGGCATCCGTTCGAGGTACTGCAAGAGCATCCGCGCATCCACGCGATCGGTCTTTGTCCGCGTGTTCAGCGCACGCGCAAAGTCCACCGATTGCCGCGGCGAGATCAGCGACCTCCAGGCCCGCGGCATGCGCGGCCAATGCCGCCTCCCAGTGGTACACACCGGTCTGCTCCATCACCGCGCACGTCCCTGTCGCGCTTAGCCAACTTCTTGAAAAACGCCAGCAGCACCGGTCGCTCATTGACCAGTTCGTCTTCCTCAATCTTGCCATCCACGCTCATCGCGTAGCGGTGCTCGCGACTTCCAATATCTAAAGGCAATGCGGATCATTTTGGCTCCAGACCATCATGGATTAGGATGACGTCTGGTTCCCCGACCCCGCACACTGGCGGCACTTCCTTGTGACGCAGGCTCAAGGGCTTTGCGACACTCCACGTGCTCGTCCAAAGGGGCGGGGAGCCGCTCTACATACGTGCTGCAAACCTCGCGCAACGGGAGCGGGCGGCTTCCCCATAAACGTCGAGAAACAAGGTACAGGGAGCGGGTTTATCCCGCGAAAGCTCTCGCGGAGTAAATGTCCATCGCAAGGTTTAATCCACCGGCTTTCAGCCGGTCAGCTTTAGCCGCGCAAATTGCTTTTGACGGGATTGCGAGGCGGCTTGGGCTCTTAGCGAAGGCCCCCAAGCTTGCCGACTTTCAGTCGGCGGGGGCCGCCGCCTCAACCCACCAGCTTCAGCTGGTGGTCATTGAGTCCGCTCCCACATTAAAAGCAACGACTTACGGCATGTTCGCTGGGAACGAATGCGGCGCACGCCGATCAACTGGGGTCGTCAGGCTGCACCGACGGCAACGGCGTGCGCCGCAGCGCGGCGAGCGCACATTCCCAACGCCCTTCGTGGCACAGGCCGCTGAGTCCGGCTTGTTCGTAGGCCGCCATCGCCGCATCGATCAGCAGGGCGCGCCAGTGCTCGGCGCCGGGGTTGGCGGACATCGGCAAGTCGACAGTCATTTTGCGGCTCCGCTGCGGACAGGTGGGTGACGCACATCGGGCGTCCCAGGTGTTCCCAAGGATCGGCTCTGACCATAACAGGGCGTTGCGGCCGTCTGTGGCGATGCGGCGGCGCCCGAGGTGCTGGTGCGGGCACTGCAACTGACGCGACTTGACGACTGATGTGTTAGCATCTGATGCATGCGCACCACCCTGGACATTGATGACGATGTGCTGCTGGCGGCCAAGGATCTGGCTCGGCGGCAGCGCAAGACTGCGGGTGAGGTGCTCAGCGATCTGGCGCGGCTCGGGCTTCAGGGCGGCCAGCGCGGGGTCGCTGAGGCGGCGGCACGTTACGGCTTTGCGCCGATGCCGGCGACTGGGACCACGGTCACCAACGCGCAAATCGACGCACTGCGCGAGACGCTGGGCGAGGACTGAGGGTCCCTGATGCGCGCGCTGCTGGACATCAACGTACTGATCGCGCTGCTCGATGCGGCCCACCAGCATCACCGGCTTGCCTGGCAGTGGCTCGACGCCAATATCGAGCATGGCTGGGCGTCCTGCCCGCTGACGCAAAACGGCTATGTGCGCGTCGTTGCCCAGCCTGGATATCCGAACCCCAGTCCAGTGCGTCAGGCGATCGAGCGCCTGAGGGCAGCCACCGCAACCGTTCACCACGAGTTCTGGCCGGATCAGCTGAGCTTGCTCGATGACGCGCATTTCGACGCTGAACGGATACTCGGGCCGCGCAATCTCACGGATCACTATCTGCTCGCACTTGCCGCATCGCGCGGCGGGCGACTGGTGAGTTTCGACCGGGGTATCGCACTGGGCGCCGTGCGCGAGGCACGGCCGGAGCATCTGGTGCTGATCTAGGCACGTGCCGCCGACGTAGGCCGGGCACGCGCGTCCTTGTCGCCGAACAGAGCCGGCGCGGCCCGGGGGGGGGGGGCCGGGCGGGGGGGCCCCGTCGGGGGGGGCGGGGGGGCGCCGGGGGGGGGGGGGGCGGGGGGGGCCGCTGCTGTTACGCGCGACGCCCGGCACGCTTGCGCGATGGCCACCCGAGCCGCGGCGCCGGCGCGATCAGCCGTAGCGTCATTCCCACCCCCACGCGCGCCGGAGCCGCGCTACGTCGGCGTCGCAAATGCACCTCAGAACGCATTGATCCCGGTGATCTCGCGGCCGACCACCAACTGGTGCACGGTCTCGGTGCCTTCGTAGGTGATCACGCTTTCCAGGTTCAGGCCGTGGCGGATCGGGCAATGTTCGACCGTGATGCCGGCGCCGCCGAGGATGTCGCGCGCTTCGCGCGCGATGTCGATGGCCATGCGCACATTGTTCCACTTGGCCAGGCTGACCTGGGTCGGCTGCATGTTGCCAGCGTCCTTCAGGCGGCCGAGTTGCAGCGACAGCAGTTGCGCCAGCGTGATGCGGCGTGCCATGTCGGCCAGCTTGAGCTGCACCGCCTGGGTGCCGGCGATCGGCTTGCCGAAGATGATGCGGTTCTTCGAATACTCCAGTGCCTCGCGGTAGCAGGCGATCGCCGCGCCGATCGGGCCCCAGGTGATGCCGTAGCGGGCCTGGGTCAGGCACGACAGCGGGCCCTTCAGACCGCGCACATTCGGCAGGCGCTGGCTGTCCGGGATGCGCACGTCATCGAAGAACAATGCGCTGGTCACCGAGGCGCGCAGGCTCATCTTGCGCAGGATGTCCTGCGTGGTGAAGCCCGGCGTGCCCTTTTCGATCAGGAAGCCCTGGATGCCTTCCTCGGTCATCGCCCAGACGATGGCGATATTGGCCACGCCGCCGTTGGTGATCCACATCTTGCCGCCGTTGATCACCCAGTCGCCGCCGTCGCGCTTGGCGTGCGTCTTCATGTTGCCCGGATCGGAGCCGCCGTGCGGCTCGGTCAGGCCGAAGCAGCCGATGATCTCGCCCTTGGCCATGCCCGGCAGGTACTTGCGGCGCTGCTCTTCGGAACCGAAAGCGAAGATCGGGTACATGCACAGGCTGGACTGCACCGAGACGAAGCTGCGGATACCCGAATCGCCGCGCTCCAGTTCCTGGCAGATCAAGCCGTACATCACGCTGCTCATGTTGGCGCAGCCGTATTCCTCCGGCAGGCTGGAACCGAGCAGACCGAGCGAAGCGATTTCCGGAATCAGTTCCGACGGGAAACGATGCTCGTCGAAGCACTCGCCGATGATCGGGATCACGCGTTCGTCGGTGAAGCGCGCCACCGTGTCCTGCACCATGCGTTCCTCGTCGCTCAGCAGCGAGCGCACATCGAAGAGGTCGGACGGATCGAGAACGGAGGGCTTCTGCGCCATGACGGGTCACCGGCAATTTGGGAGCCGCGCAGTATAGGTGGGGGAATGTGAATGGGGTGAAGCAGTGAGTAGTGAGTAGTTAGTAGTGAGTAGTGAGTAAAAACCGGCAAAACCGGGGGCTGTGTAGGAGCGACGTGTACGTCGCGACCAACCGTGCCGGAAACCACTTCTGCCAGTCAACGCCCAAATCCCCGGTCCGCAAACTCGCACACGTGTAACGTTCGAGCAGGTTTTAACTCACTATTCACCACTCACTGCTCTTCAGCGCACCGGATCCCCCGCCAGCCGCCTTGCCTTGGCGCGGGCGATGGCGTCGGCCAGCGTGCTGGCGCCGGTCTCACGCTTGAGGTCTTCGCGCTTGGCTTCGATCGTTGCCGACTGTTCTTCACGGCGGCGCTCGATTCGCGCGAGGTGTTCGTCGTAGCGGTGACGGAAATGCGCCGCTTCCAGCGCATCGATCGGCCCACGAGCGTGACCGTTCAACGCCGTATCCGGCAGCATCACGATGCAATCGACCGGGCACGGCGCGATGCACAGTTCGCATCCCGTGCACTCGATGGCGATCACCGTGTGCATGCGTTTGTTGGCGCCGAGGATCGCGTCGACCGGGCACGCCGGCAGGCACTTGGTGCAACCGATGCAATGGTCTTCGAGGATGAAGGCCACCTCGCGGGGCTTTTCGACGCCGTTGGCCGGGTTCAGCGGCAGCGCCGCGCGACCGGTCAGTTGCGCCAGTGCGGCGATGGTCGTCTGGCCACCCGGCGGGCATTGATTGATCTCGGCCTCGCCCCGGGCGATCGCTTGTGCGTACGGCAGACAGCCCTGGTAGCCGCAGCGCGTGCATTGCGTCTGCGGCAGCAGGGCGTTGATGGCGGTGGGGTCGAGGGCAGGGTGCATGGCAATAGGCTAGCCGCTTTGCAGACTGGGCAGAGCCTCACTTTGCCCAACATGGACACATCGCCCTGTGGGGCACGATGCCACTGTGTCCGCGCGGTGTGAGCGCCCTGGCGCGTGACTGCGGCCAAAGCCGACCGCTTAGTCACTTGGGACGATAAGCGCCCGTGCTCATGCGCATTCCGACCGCGGGTGGGCGATCATCGTAGGTGCAATCGTTGAAGATCCGCTGCCAGGATGCCTGGATCACGCCGCGCTCGCTGCTCGTGACTTCGATATCACGGATGCCGTCAGCAGCTTCCGCCGGTTCCAGTTCCAGGCCCGGCATCAGTCGGCGTCGCAGGGGGGCGCCACCTGCGCCTGCTGCCGCATGGCGCCCTTTCGCCGGCGGTTACTGTGCGCCTCGCTATACCGCTTGGTGCGAACTGAGCGGCGGGTGACGAGCTCCTCGTCGCCCTTGCGCAAAAAATGCATGCCGTGGGTGTTGCCGCGCGGCTCCATGCCCTGGTGGATCGAATTGATGACGGCGTCGCTCGACCAGGAGGGCGTTACGAGGCCGCAAACTGGTCGGGGCCCCGGTCGTGCGCTTTGCCCGGACGCTTGGCAGTTGGCGCCAGGCCATCTCTCCGCTCGTGCTTTCCCCGGCTGGCCAGCTCCGGTTATGGCCCCGCCGGATTTCGATCAGCGCCGGATCCTCGTGGCCGACATCGGTCCCCGGCATCGGCGCCTTGGCAGCATCGAGTTCGGCGTCCAGTGGCGATTGCCAGCGGACCAGGGGGGCTGCGGCTCGCGGGCGGCAGCATGAGAAGATGCCCGCGTCACGTTGTGACGTTGTTCAGGTGCGCATTATCTCAATCTGGCATCCAGGGCTCTTGTGGGTCGGTGAATCGCGCAGCGTAACCGACTGGGACACTTGCGGCAAGCACCCGGTGAACGCGATGGAGCCGCGTACACCGGGCTACCAGAGCCGGTGCTGTTGTAGGCCGCTGTATCGCGAAGCGATTCACCGGCAGGGACTTGTAGCAAGTTTGCGGCAAGCACCCGGTGAACGCGATGGAGCCGCGTACACCGGGCTACCAGAGCCGGTGCTGTTGTAGGCCGCTGTATCGCGAAGCGATTCACCGGCAGGGACTTGTAGCAAGTTTGCGGCAAGCACCCGGTGAACGCGATGGAGCCGCGTACACCGGGCTACCAAAGCCGGTGCTGTTGTAGGCCGATGTATCGCGTAGCGATTCACCGGCAGGGGGTTTGCGGCAAGCACCCGGTGAACGCGATGGAGCCGCGTACACCGGGCTACCAGAGCCGGTGCTGTTGTAGGCCGCTGTATCGCGGAGCGATTCACCGGCGGGGACTTGTAGCAAGTACCCGGTGAGCGCGCCGGAGGCGCGTACTTCGGGCTACTTCACGCGCATGCCGGGTTGGGCGCCGTCGTCCGGCGCCAGCAGGAAGGGGCCGCCGCGCTCGTCCGACGCCGCCAGCACCATGCCTTCGGACATGCCAAAACGCATCTTGCGCGGTGCGAGGTTGGCGACCATCACGGTCAGGCGCCCGACCAGTGTCGCCGGGTCATACGCACTCTTGATGCCGGCGAAGACCTGGCGCGTGCCGAGCGCACCCAGATCCAGTTGCAGACGCAGCAGCTTGTCGGCCTCGGGGACCGCTTCGGCCGCCGCGATGCGTGCGATGCGCAGGTCGATGGCGGTGAATTGTTCGATGGAAATGGGGTCGGAGGAGCCGGGACTCGGGACTCGGGACTCGGGACTCGGCGGTGTGGCATCGGGACTCGGGACCGCGCCACCTGCAGGAGCGACCTGGGTCGCGATCGCTTTTGCGGCCTTGGCCGCGACCGCCGGCGCCGCCGCCAGCGTATCCCTCGACGCCTCGATCATTGCCTCGACCTGCTTTGAGTCGACGCGGGTGGCCAGTGCAGCGAAGACATTGATTTGATGGCCCGCAGGCAGCGGCAGGGCGACATCCTCGAACGACCTGATCGGACTGCCGAGGAAATCCTCGCTCGCCTGCGCGAGCGCAGGGACCACCGGCTTGATCCACGCCGCCAATAGCCGGAACAAGGAAATGCCCAACGAAACAATGGCATGGAGCTCGCTGCGCTTGCTCTCGTCCTTGGCCAGCACCCACGGCGCGCGTTCGGCGATCAGCGCGTTGACGCCATCGGCCACTGCCATGGTCTCGCGCAGCACCAGACCGAAATCGCGCTCGTCATAGGCTTTGCGGCAGCGCGCGTGCAGGCGCGCGACCTGTTCGGCGTAGAAGCCCAGATCCGTTGGGTCCAGTTGCGCCAGTCGACCATCGAAGACCTTGGCGACAAAGCCGGCGCAGCGACTGGCGATGTTGACGAACTTGCCGACCAGATCGGCGTTCACGCGCAGCGCGAAATCTTCCAGGTTGAGGTCCAGATCGTCGACGCCGCCGCCCGATTTGCTGGCGTAGTAGTAGCGCAGGTAATCGGGATTGAGGCCGGCGTCGAGATAGGTGCGCGCCTGGATGAAGGTGCCGCGCGACTTGCTCATCTTGGCGCCGTTGACGGTCAGATAGCCGTTGACGTGCATGCCGGTGGGCGTGCGGTAGCCGGCGCCGTGCAGCACCGCCGGCCAGAACAGGCCGTGGAAGTTGACGATGTCCTTGCCGATGAAATGGTGCAGTTCGGTGTGCGTGCCGGGCATCAGGTAGTGGTTGTAATCGACGCCGGTACGGTCGCAGTAGGCGCGGAAGCTGGCCAGATAGCCGATCGGCGCATCCAGCCAGACATAGAAATACTTGCCCGGCGCATCGGGAATTTCGAAGCCGAAATACGGCGCGTCACGCGAGATGTCCCAGGACTTGAGCCCCGCATCCAGCCATTCGCGCAGCTTGGCGCGCACGCCCGAATGCGTGTCCAGCCAGGGTTCGCCTTCGCTGCCCGGGGCGTCGGCGAGGAAGCTGGTCAGGAAATCCTGGAACTGGCCGAGTTCGAAGAAGTAGTGCTCGGAGGCGCGCAGTTCCGGCCGCGCGCCGGACACCACCGAATACGGATTTTTCAGATCGGTAGGTGCGTAGGTGGCGCCGCAGTTCTCGCAGTTGTCGCCGTACTGATCTGCCGTGCCACATTTGGGGCACTCGCCCTTGACGTAGCGGTCGGGCAGGAACATGGCCTTGACCGGGTCGTAGAACTGCTCCACCGAGCGCGCGCGGATGGCGCCGCGCATGCGCAGCGCGGTGTAGATCGACTCGGTGATCGTCTGGTTTTCCGGGCTGTGGGTCGAGTGATAGTGGTCGAACGCGACGCTGAAGGCCTTGAAGTCGCGTTCATGGGAGACCTGCATCGGCGCGACGAATGCTTCCGGCGTCAGCCCGGCCTTCTCGGCGGCGAGCATGATCGGCGTGCCGTGAGTGTCGTCGGCACACACGTAATGCACGGTGTTGCCCATCAGGCGCTGCGCGCGAACCCAGATGTCGGCCTGGATGTAACCGACCAGATGGCCGAGGTGCAGATGGCCGTTGGCGTAAGGCAGCGCATTGGTGACCAGGATGTCGCGGCGTTCCATGTTCTTGTTCTGGCGTCCAGGGCAAGGGCGGGATTATGGCTCAGTGTGTACTGAGGATGGTCTGACTCATCGCTCGCGCGATCTGAATGGCCGTCATTGCCGTCCGCCGGGTTCAGAAGCAATTCAGCGCATTGACCTAGGCTTGTGCCCAGCGGTCGGCTCCGTCGGCAGCGACTATCTGGAGGTTCTTCAAATGATGATCCGGCGCGTTTCTGTACTCGTCCTGGCACTGGCTGCCGCTTGCGGCGCGTCGGCTCAGGGTTCCTATCCACCCGGCAACCAGCCGCCCGCGTTCGAGGAGCCGGGTTACGCGCCGCAAGACGGCTACGCCGAGCAAGGCTACGCGGAGCAAGGCTACGCGGAGCAAGGATACGAGCAGCCGGGCTATGAGCAGCCGGGCTATGAGCAACAGGGCTACGGGCAACCGGGCTACGAACAGCCCGGAGGCGCGAGTTTCGATTTTGCTCGCGTGGTCGATTCCCGGCCGGTCTATGACCAGGTGGGTGTCGCCCAGCCGCGCGAGGTCTGCTGGGAGGAACCGGTGCCGGTGGCACCCGGCTATGCCTATCACGACAGTCGCAACCCTGGCCCCGAGATCGTCGGCGGCATCATCGGCGGTCTGATCGGAAATCAGTTCGGCCATGGTGACGGACGCGCCGCCGCGACCATTGCCGGCGTTGCGCTTGGCGCCACGGTTGCCCACAACAATGATCGCAACCGCTATTACGGCCCTCGCTATGCGGCGATGGGCAGCCAGCGGCGTTGCCAGGTGCGCGAGGACTATCAGGCACAGCGTCAATTGGTCGGCTACGACGTGACCTACGACTACAAGGGCGTCATCGGCCACACCTTCAGCCAGCGCCCGCCGGGCACCGAGATCCGCGTGCGCGTTTTTGTCGAGCCAGTAGAGTAGGAATCAGGCAACGCTCGAGCGAGCGTTGCCGCTTTTGCGGCGCCGCGTCCGTGGAGCGTCTGGCGCGGCCCGCAGAAAACCGCGGCCACGGAGGTGCGTGGCCCGGCAGCAGCGCTCATCGAGCACGCCGTAAGTCTTTGATCTTAATGTGGGGGCGGATTTACTCCGCGAGAGCTTTCGCGGGATAAACCCGCTCCCACAGCTTCGATGCGCGAACCAGCGCACAGCCAGGGGCGAGCGTGACGCTCATCGATCAGTTGCGCGGGAATTCCTTGGTCCAGTCGGGCACCGTCACCTGCGGCAGTTGCACCGGCATTCCGTAGTCGGAAAAACTGGCGGTCAGACGCTCGCCGGTCTGCAGTTCCGCCTGCAGCTTGACCAGGCGCACATTGGTTTCGTCGATGCAGACACTGATCGCCCGGTACTGCCCAAGCAGGCCGGGGCTCTGCGTGAGATTCACCTTGCGCAACTGGCAGCTGACGCTGCCCACCATCTCCGCAACTGGCGGATCGACAGCCAACGCGGTTTCGGACTTCGGAATCACGTCCAGCACCTGAGCCATGATCGCCATTGCCGATGGCACCATGGCGCTGCTGTCGTAACCAGTGGTCGATTCGTGCAGATAGCGCCCGCCGTTGAAGAACCAGTTGCCGTCGAGATCGGCATTGGCCTTGGGCAGCGAGCGCACGCTGAAGGCGTAGTTGTGCTCGTTGCTGACGCCGGTGGCGTACTGACTGCTGCCATCGGTCAGCGCGACTTCGCTTTCAAAGTGCAGACTGGTGCCGCTGGTCATCGCCCGCATCGCGCGTTCGTAAGGGCTTACGGCATCCGGGAGTTTCGGCGGGGGTGGCGGTGCCTTGACCGGAGTTGCGGCGGGCGGCGCGGCGGGCGTGGCCGTAGCGGCCACTTTCGGCGCCTCTTCGGTGGTCGCTGCAGGCTCGTCGCCGCAGGCCGCCAGCGTCAGGGTCAGCGCCATCGGTATCAGCGCGCGGATCATCAGTCGTTGCATGAGGTGATTTCGTCCAGTGGGTCGGAGATTGCGGTCAGGGGCCGCGTGAGATGTACGACCATGAAAGCCCCGCAATGTTCCCCGCCGACCGACTCAAAGGTCGGCTGCGCCCCTGATCAAGGCACAGCAACGACCGCCGATATGGACGCGGCCGTCACCCGAACTGCGCACATGCACCTTGCCGTTGCGACCTACCGCGTGTCCCTGGCTGGCGGCATAGCGACCGCCGATCGCGGCCAGCCGGCCCTGGGTTGCCAGCCAGTCGCCCACTGCAGCATGCGCGCTGCCGGTGACCGGATCCTCGGCAACGCCGGTAGCCGGTGCAAAAGCACGCAGCTCCAGCGGAATCGGCAACTGCGGTTCGAAGGAAAACACGGCAACACCTTCGACGCGGCAGCTGCGGCTCAGTTTGGCGATCAGTTCCAGATCAGGCACCAGCGCGCGCACCTGGGTGCGGCTGGCCAGTTCCACCAGCAGCCAGCGCGCGCCGACATCGGACAGCACCGGGCGCTCGCCGACGCTGCCGCCGATACTGCCCAAAGCCCGGGGCAAGGCCTCGATGATCTCTGGTGACAGCGCGCTGCGCTTTGCGCAAGGGGCTTGCACCGACACCACGCGCTCGTTGCCGCTGCCTTCGACGTGCACCTCGAGCAGGCCAGCGCCACATTCCTGGATCAGTCGTCCGTTGGCGGGCTTGACCAGTCCGGCGTCGAGCAAGGTCCAGGCGGTGCCGACGCTGGGGTGGCCGGCGAAGGACAGCTCGGCCATCGGCGTGAAGATGCGCACGCGATAGCTCGCCTGCGGGCCGCTCGGCGGGACCACGAAGGTGGTCTCCGACAGATTGGTCCAGCGCGCGAAGCGCTGCATCGCAGCGTCGTCCATGCCGGCGGCATCCATTACCACGGCGAGCGGATTGCCGTCCAGCGGTACGTCGGTGAAGACATCGACCTGGAGGAAGGGACGCAGCATGGCGAGGCGCCTGACAAGCTAAACGGGGCGGCGAGATTGGGGAAAGTCGGGGTGGATTGCAAGCCGGCGTTCCCGATTGTGGTGATGTAGGTCCCGTTGGCCCAAAGGGCCTAGGTGGCATCAGCCCATGTCACGTAGCCCGCTGCGCGGGCAACGTGACCTACGTCGGAACAGGAGTCAGGTAGCCCGCTGCGCGGGTAACGTGACTTACGTCGGCGAGGTGCTTGCCCGGCCTGCGCCTTTGGTTGACTCGCATGCTCATGCTGCAGTGCGGTAGGGTTGTAGCCCGGAAAAACAGGCACCGCGAGAGGACACCGCAACCACCATGCGCTGGATCGTACTCAAGTTTGGCGGCACCAGTGTGTCGCGCCGGCACCGATGGGAGAACATCGGCCGTCTGATGCGGGCGCGCCAGCAGCAGGGGTTCAAGGTGGTCACCGTGGTGTCGGCGCTGTCGGGGGTGACCGATGCGCTGAAAGCCATGGCGGCACTGCATGGCGATCCGGCGGCGATGGCGGCGGCCGGCGAGGCGCTGATCGAGCGTCATCTGGCTTTCGCGCGCGATCTCGATCTGGCTGCGGAACTGCTGAATCCGCGCATCGACGCGCTGCGCCGCCTGATGGCCGATGTGCGCGCTGCAGCCGGCGGCTTTTCCTGGCAGGCCGAGCTGTTGGCGCAGGGCGAGCTCTGGTCGAGCACGCTCGGGGCG
This sequence comes from Rhodanobacteraceae bacterium, assembly GCA_016717705.1. Taxonomy (GTDB): domain Bacteria; phylum Pseudomonadota; class Gammaproteobacteria; order Xanthomonadales; family SZUA-5; genus JADKFD01. Next base: position 12,025 of record JADKFD010000102.1, read on the forward strand.
CACTTCCTGGCCAGTCTGGGCATGGCGGTGCAGTGGCTGGATGCGCGCGACTATCTGACCAGCCGCGAGCAGACGCTGCAGACCGAATGGTCGCGTTATCTGAGCGCGATGTGCGATCCACGGCCGAGCCAGTCGATCCGCGCTGATCTGGCCGAGCGCGGCGAGATGTTCATCACCCAGGGCTTCATCGCGCGCCAGCCGGGTGGCGACACTGTGTTGCTCGGGCGCGGCGGATCGGATACCTCGGCCAGCTATTTCGGCGCGCTGCTCGGCGCTGAGCGCGTCGAGATCTGGACCGATGTGCCCGGCATGTTCAGCGCCAATCCCAAGCAGGTGCCGGATGCGCGCCTGCTGCGCCGGCTCGACTACGACGAGGCGCAGGAAATCGCCACCACCGGCGCCAAGGTGCTGCATCCGCGCGCGATCGGCCCGGTGCGCGAGGTGCGCGTGCCGCTGTGGATCAAGGACACCGAGCGCCCCGAATTGCCGGGCACCGAGATCGGCGTTGAGGCGGCGAGTGCGGCGCCCAGCATCAAGGCGATCTCGCTGCGCAACGGCATCACCCTGGTGTCGATGGAATCGATCGGCATGTGGCAGCAGGTCGGCTTCCTCGCCGACGTGTTCGCCATTTTCAAGCGCCACGGGCTGTCGATCGACCTGATCGGCTCGGCCGAAACCAATGTCACCGTGTCGCTCGATCCCAGCGACAATCTGCTGGATGCCGGCACGCTGGAAGCGCTGTGCACCGACCTGGCGCGCGTCTGCCGCGTGCGCGTGATCGCGCCATGCGCGGCGGTCACCCTGGTCGGTCGTGGCATGCGCGGCATGATGCATCGCCTGAGCGAGATCCTCGCCGAGATCGGCGCGCGCCGCGTGCACCTGGTATCGCAGTCATCGAACAATCTGAACCTCACGTTCGTCATCGATGCCGCCGACGCCGACGGCGTGGTGCCGAGCCTGCACGCCCATCTGGTGCGCGCGCGGCTGACCGGCGCCGATGGCGATCCGGTTTTCGGCCCGGCCTGGCGCGAACTCGAAGGTGCAAGGCCGCCCGCGCCGCCGACCTGGTGGCAGCGCGCCCGGCCGCAACTGCTGGCGCTCGCGGCCGAGGGCACGCCGACGTACGTTTATGCCGACAGCGTGGTGCGCGAGCGCGCGCAGGCGCTGAATGACCTGAAAGCGGTCGATCAGCGCTACTACGCGCTCAAGGCCAATCCGCATCCGGACATCCTGCGCACGCTGGCGGCAATGGGATTCGGCATGGAATGCGTGTCCCAGGGCGAGCTCGACCACGCCCGGGCCACGCTGTGGCAACTGCCGGCCGAACGCTTCCTGTTCACGCCCAACTTCGCCCCGCGCGCCGAGTACGCGCATGCGCTGGGCTTGGGTGTGCGCGTAACCGTCGACAATCTGGAGATTCTGGAACGCTGGGGCGAGTTGTTCGCTGGCCATGAAATCCTGCTGCGCCTGGACCTTGGCCGTGGGCTTGGCCACCATGACAAGGTCAAGACCGGCGGCGAGAAGAGCAAGTTCGGCATCGGCATGACCGATCTGAACCGCGCCCGCGAGTTGGCCGAGCGCTGCGGGGCTGAGGTGATCGGCCTGCATGCACACCTGGGCAGCGGCATCTTCGACGTTTCGCACTGGAAGAGCGTCTACGCCGATCTCGCAGCCCTGGCCGAGCGCTTCCCGGCCCTGCGCGTGCTCGACATCGGTGGTGGCCTGGGCGTGCCCCACGAGCCCGGCGAGCCGTCTCTGCCCATGGCGGAACTGGATGCGGCGCTGGCCGAGGTCAAGGCGATGTATCCGCGCTTTCAGCTGTGGATCGAACCGGGGCGCTATCTGGTCGCCGAAGCCGGCGTGCTGCTGGCGCGGGTGACCCAGACCAAGGGCAAGAGCGGCGTGCAGTTCGTCGGCATCGACGCCGGCATGCACACCTTGCTGCGCCCGGCGCTGTATGACGCCTGGCATCAGATCGTCAACCTGAGCCGGCTGGATGCGGCCGACGACGGCCGTTGGCAGGTGGTCGGACCGATCTGCGAATCCGGCGACGTGCTCGGGCGCGATCGTCCGCTGCCGCGACCGGAAGAGGGCGATGTGCTGCTGATCGCCAACGCCGGGGCCTACGGCGCGTCGATGTCCTCGCGCTATAACCTGCGTGAGGCGGTGCGGGAGGTGTATGGCGATGAGTTGTGAGACCGCAGAAGCGGGGCAGGGGGCAAGGGGCAGGGGGCAGGGGAAGAGCGCCGGGTCCCGGACCTCTGTAGGAGCGCGCTTGCGCGCGAACGAGGATGCCGGCAATGCGATCGCGCGCGAGCGCGCTCCTACAACGGTCCGGAGATTTTCGTGAACTCGACCAAACCCCGCCCCACCGCAGCCACCTTCCGCCTGCTCGACCGCGGCTACGCCGACGGCGAGGTGCGCCTGCAATACGCCTTCGACGACGGCCCGCCGATGATCGAGCGCGTGCGCTTTCCGGGCGCACCGGCGCAGGTGCCGGCTGGCCGCGAAACCGCGTTCGCGCGCGCGCTGGAGCTGCTGCATGGCATCGCCGGGGTCAGCTACTACAAGGCGCTGGTGCCCGAGCGCATCGAGGTTGCCGGCGAGCCGCTCGACCCGGCGCTGACCGATCTGCTCGATGAGACCTGGCTGCAGGGTCTCGGCGAATTCGCCCACCACAATGGTCTGGATCTGCGCGCGCGCATCCGTTTCCCGCGCGGCAGCGCATCGACTGCAGCGGCGCCGTCGCTCAAGCTGCCGCGGCGCGCGCTGGTGCCGATCGGCGGCGGCAAGGACTCGCTGGTCAGCATCGAGACGCTGAAACGGGCGGGCGAGGCCTTTGCCGTGGTCTGGATCGGCCGCTCGGACCTGATCCGCGCCTGCGCCCAGGCCACCGGGCAGCCGCTGTTGAACATCGAGCGCGAACTGGCGCCGGAGCTGTTCGAACTGAATCGCCAGGGTGCCTGGAACGGCCATATTCCGGTCACCGCGATCAATTCGGCGATCCTGACGCTGGCGGCGCTCTTGTACGGCTATGACGAGATCGTGTTTTCCAACGAGGCATCGGCCAGCGTCGGCAACCTCACCAGCAACGAGCTCGACATCAACCATCAGTGGAGCAAGGGTCTGCGTTTCGAGGCCCGCTTTGGCGACTACTTGCGTACCGCAGTAGCTGCCGACTTGAACTACTACTCGCTGCTGCGGCCGCTGTCCGAACTGGCGGTCACCGAGCGCTTCGCCGCGCTGACGCGCTATCACGGCCTGTTTTCCAGCTGCAATCGCAACTTCCGCATCCTTGGCGCCAAGCCCAGCGCGCGCTGGTGCGGCGAGTGTCCCAAATGTCGTTTCGTGTTCCTGGCGCTGGCGCCATTCATGAGCAAGCCGGCCTTGCTGGCGATCTTCGGCCGCAACCTGCTGGATGAGCCTGAACAGATCGACGGTTTCGACGCATTGCTGGAGTTCGGAGCGATCAAACCCTTCGAATGCGTCGGCGAAGGCCGCGAATCGCGCGCGGCGCTGCTGGCCTTGAGCGAGCGCGCCGACTGGCGCGAAGATCTGATCGTGCATCGATTCGTCGACGATATCCTGCCGGCAATCGACCGCAGCGGATTGGCCCTGGCGCCGCAGTTGCAGCCGGCGGGCGAGCACCGGATTCCGCAAAGGCTTTGGCCTGTGCTCGGGATTTCGTAGGCCGGGGTGGCGCGTAGCGGCTCCCCGGCACATTTTTGTCCTCCGCGATACGGCTGCCGGGGAATGCGCCTGCCGCGCGTACCGCCGGCCTAACAAAGCCGGCTATCGTAGGCTGGGCTGACGCGCAGCGTCTCCCCCGGCGCGCTCACTTCGCGCGCATCCGAACATCGCCGTGACTGCGTAAAGCAGACGACTCCCACGACGAGACCCTCGCAATGAGCAACGCATCGATCAGCGCACTGAAACGCGCCCGCGAGTTCTGGAATGGCGGCGATCTGGAGGCTTACCTCAGGCTCTACAGTGATGCTGTGATCCTGCACGGCTATGCCGACGTGGCGCCGGGCATGGACGGCGTGCGTGCCTTCTATCAACGGTTCTGGGCCGCCTTTCCCGGCTCGAAACTGGTGTTCCACGAGGTTGCTGCTGCTGGCGACGATCAAGTGATGTGTCGATTCGAGGTCCAGGGCACTCATGCCGGCCCGTTCCAGGGCTTTCCGGCCAGTGGGCGGAGTTTCGTTCTGCCGGGAATCACCATCCTGCGTTTTGCCGGTGATCGCTGTGTGGAGCGCTGGAGCCAGGCGGACTTCCTCGGCTTGTTCGTGCAGTTGGGAATGCTGCCCGCGGCATAGTCAGCGCGCGCGCCAGGCCGGCATACTGCCAAGGCCACGCTTGCCCGGATTCGATGCGCTTGACTGCACCTGTCGTGACCCAACGCCGCCTGGGACCGTGGAGCGCCTGCGCGATCGTGGTGGCCAACATGATCGGCACCGGTGTGTTCTCGACGTTGAGCTACCAGGTGCACGCCTTGCCGGACGAGCGCGCCATCCTGCTGCTGTGGGTACTCGGCGGAATCTCGGCGCTGGCCGGCGCGCTGTGCTGCGCCGAGCTGGGCGCCGCGCGGCCGCGCTCGGGCGGCGAATACGCCCTGTTGACCCAGCTGTTCCACCCGGCGGCGGGCTTCATGGCCGGTTGGATATCGATGATCGCCGGCTTCGCCGGCCCGATTGCGGCCGCCGCTCTCGCCTTTTCGGCCTATCTGGGCAAGTTGTGGCCGGCCGCGGGGCAATTTCCGCTCACGGTGGCATTGGCGCTGGTCACCCTGATCAGCCTGCTGCACATGCTGCGGGTGGAGATCGGTGCGCGTTTCCAGGTGGCGACGACGCTGCTCAAGATCGGTGTGATGCTGGCGATCGTTGTCGCCGCCATGCTGCACGCGCCGGCTGCGACCATGCTGCACGCCGACCTGGGCGCCGTGGTTGCCAACCCGGCCTTTGCCGTGTCTCTGGTCTACGTGACTTATGCCTACCTCGGCTGGAACGCCGCGTTGTACGTGGCTGGCGAAGTGCGCGATCCGCAGCGCAACTTGCCGCTGGCGCTGATCGCCAGCACCGCGCTGGTGACGCTGCTCTACGTTGCGGTCAACTGGGCCTTCCTGCGCCTGGTGCCTTTCGAACAGATGGTGCGCGTCAACCCGGGCGAAATGAGCGTCGAGAACGAACTGGCGGTCGGCTTTCTCGCCGGGCGCGCGCTGTTCGGCGAGTCCGGCGGCATGATCGTCGGCGGCGCGATTGCCTTCACGCTGATCTCCACGGTCAGCGCAATGGTGCTTGCCGGTCCCCGTGTGCTGGCGGCGATGGCCGACGACTGGCCGCCGTTCGCGGCCTTCGGACGCCGCCACAGCGGAGGTTCGCCGCGGCTGGCGATCGCCTTCCAGTGGCTGTTGACCCTGCTGTTGCTGGTCAGCTCCAGTTTCGAATTCGTCATCAATTTCATCGGGGTGTCGCTGACCCTGTTCAACATGGCCGTGATCGTCGGCTTCCTGCGCGACCGGGTAATGCATCCGCTAAGACCGCGCCCGTTCCGCGCGCCATTCGGCTGGACCGCAGCACTGCTGTTTCTGCTCATCAATGCATGGATGATCGTGTTCATGGCGCTCAATCAACCCAAGGCCGTGTGGTTGTCGCTGGCTTCGATCGTCCTTGCTTATGCCGGCTACTGGCCGATGCGGCGGCATGCGCCGGCGGTGGCGGCGAGGGTGGGGTGAGGGACGATTGGGTTTTTTCTTGCTTTCCTTTGCGTTCTTCGCGTCCTTTGCGGATAAAAGCAGTTGGTTTTTGCCAGATCGGGGTTGCGGGTGAGCGAGTTGGTAGCGGCAAAGCGGTCGCGACGTACACGTCGCTCCTACGGGTGGTGGCTGGCACTGTTGCTGTGCGCGCCGGTGGCGGCGCTGGCACTCGACGTGTGTCCGGGCGCCGATCCGGTCGACAGCTGGAATCAGGGCACGCTCAACGATACGGCGCGGGTGTTGGCGGGCCTGCGCGCACCGCTGGAATCAGAACTGGCGCAGGTGGTCGATGCTTCGGCGCTGGAGCGCCACCAGAGCAGCCTGGGTGCCAGTTGGGCGCAACTTCGGTTGAGTCAGCTGGATCCGGTGGCGCAATTTGCGCGCGCGGAGCTGGGTTCGGCTCAGACCTCGCCCAAGCGCGTCTACTATCCCTTCAGCGGTCCGGATGCCCTGTACCTGCTGACCATGTTTCCGGATGTGCAGGCTTCGATCCTGACCGGACTGGAACCCGTCGGCAGCGTGCCGGACTTCTCCGGGCTGAATGCCACGCAGATCGAGGCGGGCCTGGCTGAAGTGCGCAAATCGCTTTACGCAATCCTGTCGTTCAGCTTTTTCCGCACCAATGACCTGACCGTCGATCTGCGCAAGAGTCGATTTTCCGGCGTGACGCCGATCCTCTTCGTGTTCCTGGCCGAGGCTGGCTACGCGGTGTTCGACGTGCGCTATGTGCTGCTGACGCCGAGTGGTCAGCTGTGCCGCGCCGACGCGAAACTGGTGGCCAAGCCGCCGTCGGGATACCTGTCCGGGGTCGAAATCGAGTATTTCCAGCCGGATGATGCCGGCTTCCGGCGCATGCTCTATTTCACCGCCGACCTCGGCGATGGTGGCCTGGCGCGCACCCCGCAATACCTGGATTTCGTCGCTGCCTTCGATCCGGACACGACCTACCTGAAGAGTGCCTCCTACCTGATGTACCGGGCCTACTTCTCGCGGGTGCGCAAGCTCATCCTCGATCACAGTGAACGCGTGCTGCAGGACGATTCCGGCATCCCCCACGCGTGGTTCCGGTCGTCGGTGTGGGATGCGACCCTGTACGGCAAATACGGTTCGCCGATCGCATTGTTCAACAACTGGCAGCAACCGGATCTGCGCAAAGCCTACGCCAGCGGCGAACCCCGTCCGCTGGAGTTCGGCATCGGCTATCGCCATCGCAAGAACGACAGCAATCTGCAGTTGTACCGCAAACGGGCTACGGACGATGCGGCGCCGTGATGCGCTGACCGCGCTGGCGATGGCGATCTCGGCGATCGCTGCGCCGCGTGGTCTGGCGCTTGCCGGCGACGACTTGCTCATGGAGGTGTTGCGCGACGCCGGGCCGCAGTCGCGCCGAATTCTGGCCAGCGTTGAAGAATTCGAATTGCAGATCCTGTGGACGCGCTGCGTGCGCGCGCCAGACGGCGGCTGGCGCGCGGCCAGCCAGCACTCATCCGGCGTGCAGCGCCGGCGATGGTTCGCCGCCGCCAGTTTCGTCAAACTGCCGCTGGCGGCCCTGTTGCTGGAACAGTTGTGCGCGCGCGGATTGATCGACAAGGTCGATACGCTGCGGGTGAAGCTGGATACCGGCCCGGCTTGCGCGCCGCTGCCGGCTGCAGCGGAGGGCGGCTGGCCGCTGCTGCGTCTGCTGCGGGCCATGTGCGTGGTCAGCGACAATCTGGCGTACAACGCGCTCTATGAGTTGCTCGGCAGCGATGCCATTCACCGACGCCTGGGTGAACTTGGGCTGGGTGATTGCCGGATTGCTGCGCGGCTGGGTTGTGGCGGTGCGAATCGGCCGGGCAAGCTGGCCGCGCGCGTGCTCGATGCGGCGGGCAAAACGCTGTGGGACTCGCCACGCAACGCCAGCGAACAGCCGCAGCTGTTTCCTTTCGGCCGGGCACTCAAGGGCCGCGCCTGGATGGAAGGCGGCAAGCAGATCGACGGCGCGCACGATTTCAGCGATTCCAATTTCATGCCACTCGCGGACGTGCACCGGATGATGCTGGAACTGGCCAGTGGCCAGCCGCTTGGCGACGCGCCCGCATTTGCGCTGTGTCCAGCGGCGCGAGCTTTGCTGGCGCAAATCATGGCGCTGACGCCACGCGCCTGTCCCGACCCGGTCTATGCGCCGGATCAGTTCGCCGACGATCATGCCAAGTGGCTGATTCCACTGGATGGCGCCGGGCATCTGCCCAAGGGGCTGAGTATTGCCAGCAAGAATGCGATGTCCTACGGCTACATCGGCGACAGCGCCTTCATCGTTGACCAGGCGCGTGATGTCGCCTTCGGATTGACGGCGATGGTCTTCGTCGATCGCGATGGCGTGCTCAACGATGGCAACTACGCCTACGACGAGATTGGCCGGCCGTTCCTGCGCGAGTTGGGGGCGGCGGTGCTGGCGCACGAGCGTCGGCAGTTGTAGGAGCGCGCTTGCGCGCGAAAAGCTTCGTAGCCCGGTGTACGCGGCTCCATCGCGTTCACCGGGTACTTGCCGCAAGCCCCCGCCGCTGAACCGCTACGCGGTACAACGGCCTACCAAAGCCCGCTATCAACTGAACGTCTTCCCCGCCTGCGCCAACTTGACCAGCAACGGCGCCGGTTCCCACGCGCCAGCCTGGCGGTTGTTGGCGTCTGCCGCGGCAAAGCGCCGCATCGCCGCGACCACATTCGCCAATCCCACCTCGTCGGCATAACGCATCGGGCCGCCGCGGTAGAGCGGGAAGCCGTAACCATTCAGATACACGATGTCGATGTCGCTGGCCTTGCTGGCGATGCCTTCCTCGACGATCCGCGCGCCTTCGTTGACCAGCGCGTAGACCAGGCGTTCGACGATCTCCTGGTCGCTGATCTCGCGGCGCTCGATGCCGACCGCTTGCGAATGCGCGATCACCAGATCGTCGACCAACTTGCTCGGGTAAGCCTTGCGATCCCCGGGCTGGTAGTCGTACCAGCCGGCGCCGGTCTTCTGGCCGAAGCGGCCGGTCTCGCACAGGCGGTCGAACACCTTCGGATAGCTCAATCCCGGTTGCTCGATGGCGCGGCGCTTGCGGATCGCCCAGCCGATGTCGTTGCCGGCCAGATCGCTCATGCGGAACGGGCCCATGGCGAAGCCGAAGCGCTCCAGTGCGGCGTCGATTTGCGCCGGCAGTGCGCCTTCTTCGAGCAGGAAACCGGCCTGGCGGCTGTATTGCTCGATCATGCGGTTGCCGATGAAACCATCGCAGACGCCGGAGACCACGGCGATCTTCTTGATCTTGCGCGCCACCGCCATTGCCGTCGCCAGCACGTCCTTTGCCGTGTGCTTGCCGCGCACCACTTCGAGCAGTTTCATGATGTTGGCCGGACTGAAGAAGTGCAGGCCGATGACGTCCTGCGGCCGCGTGGTGAACGAAGCAATACGATCAACATCCAGCGTCGAGGTGTTGCTGGCGAGGATGGCGCCGGGTTTGGCGACCGCATCGAGGCGCTTGAACACGGACTCCTTGACGCTGATCTCCTCAAACACGGCTTCGATGATCAGGTCGCAGTCGGCCAGGTCGGCGTAGTCGAGTGTCGGTTTCAGCAAGTCCAGGCGCTGGGCCAGCGCTTCGGCATTCAAGCTGCCGCGCTTGACCGCGCTCTCGTAGTTCTTGCGGATCGTCGCCAGGCCGCGATCCAGCGCCTGTTGACTCGTCTCCAGGATCACGACGGGAACGCCGGCGTTGAGGAAGTTCATCGCGATGCCGCCGCCCATGGTGCCGGCGCCGATCACGCCGACCTTCGCGACCTTGCGCGTAGCCGTGTCCTCGGGCACATCGGGAATCTTCGACGCCGCGCGTTCGGCGAAGAAGGCGTGGCGCAGCGCGCGGCATTCGGGCGTGTCCATCAGTTCGGCAAAGGCGCGGCGCTCGATGGCGATGCCGGCGTCGAAGGGCTGGGTTACCGCGGCCGCCACGCATTCGATGCAGCGTAGCGGCGCCGGGAAGCCTGCCGGCACGGCGGCGCGCGCCTTGGCGCTGATGGCATCGATGTCCCCGTGCGCGGTCTCGACTTCACGCAAGCGCGGCAGCGGGCCACCTGTGGTCGCGCATCCTTGCGCAAAGGCAACGGCAGCAGCAATCAGGTCGCCATCGACGATCTGGTCGAACAGTCGCTGGCCTGGAATCGCCGCCAATGCTTCGGCCGCGACCGGATTGCCGGACACGATCATGTTCAAAGCCGGCTCATGGCCGATCGCGCGCGGCAGCCGTTGGGTGCCGCCAGCGCCCGGCACCAGACCGATCTTGACCTCCGGCAGCGCCACCTGGGTGCCGCGTGCGGCGATGCGGTAGTGGCAGCCGAGCGCCAGCTCCAGCCCGCCGCCCATGCACACGCCGTGGATCGCGACGATCACCGGCTTGCTGGCAGCCTCGAAGGCGTCGATCAACGTCAGCAGATTGGGCTCGGCGAGTGCAGTGGGCTTACCGAACTCGCGGATGTCGGCGCCGCCGCAAAAGGACTTGCCGGCGCCGGCGATGACGATCGCGACGATCGCCGGATCAGCGAGCGCACGTTTCAGCCCTGCGACCAGCGCGATGCGCGTCGCCAGCCCTAGCCCGTTGACCGGCGGGTTGTTCAGGGTGAGGACGGCGACGTTGTCGTGGGCCTGGTAGTCGGTGGTCATGGACGACTTTTGGGGGGTGGCGGCCAGCCGGGAGAAGGTGGCGTGGACGGATCGGAGGCTAGGCCGCAGGTCGGCAAAGGCATCTCAAAGCGCCTTGGGCACGCGCGCGCGCACTCGTCTGGGGCTCACGGGACTTGCTCCACCCGTCCGGATAGCAACAACTGCACGGCCAGCCCGGCATCGCCGACGTCGACCTGCTGGTCGCTGATGACGTCGGCGTAGATGAAGGACTCGCACAGGCGCACGATCAGGTAGGCGAGGGTGTCGACACCGAGCGGCAGCACCAGGCCGCGGGCGGCCTCGGCCTGCAGCAAGTCGCGCACCTGGTCGATGCTGCGCCGCTGCACCGGGCCGATCTTGCTGACCAGCAGGCGCAGCGCGTATTCCGGGTCCTGTCTGACGAACTGGCGCAGCGGGCGGAAGTTGACGATGGCGCGCACCGCGGTTTCGCAGATCGCCGCGATGCGTGCGGCACCGCGCCCGGGCGCCTTGCTGGCGGCTTCGGTCATCAGCGTTTCGCACATCGACCAGAGAATCTCGCCGAGCAGCAGGTCGCGACTGCCGACCCAGCGGAAGGCGGTCGCGCGGCCGATCTTCAAGCGCGCCGCGAGTGCGCCGACATCGATGCGCTCGCCTGCCAGCCACTGGCGCTTGGCCAACTGGAACAGGTCCAGCGGCGTCGCCTTGCGTGGCGGCGCTTCGCGCAGGGCTCTGGACAGTTGGGTGGGGGTCGATGTCGGCATGGCATCAAAGAATAGACATTTCGTTCACTTGACGCTAGATGAGTCGAATCGGCAGAATGACTCAGTGCCGAAGGAAGCCCACCATGAGCGCCAGCCCGCTGATCGATCGCCGCCATCTCGATTTCACGCTGTACGAACTGCTCGGCGCCGACCGCCTGACGGCCTATCCGCGCTTCGCCGATCACAGTCGCGAAACCTTCGATGCGGCGATCGAACTGGCGCACCAGATCGCCGTCGAGAAGTTCCTGCCGCACAACCGCAAGTCCGATCTCAACGAGCCGCACATGGTCGATGGCCGGGTCGAGTTGATCCCGGAAATCGGCGAGGGCGTCGCGGCGTACAACGAAGCGGGCTTCTGCGCGGCGCTGGCCGACATGGCCGATGGCGGCATGCAGTTGCCCTTCGTGATCGCGCAGGCCTGCGACTCGATGTTCTCGGCGGCCAACGCCGGCACCATCGCCTATCCGGCGTTGGCGCGTGCGGCGGCCAATCTGCTCGCCGTTTACGGCACTGACGAGCAGAAGCGCTTGTACATGCGGCCAATCGTCGAGGGTCGCTATTTCGGCACCATGTGCCTGTCCGAGCCGCAGGCGGGCTCGTCGCTGTCGGATATCAAGACCCGCGCCGAGCCACAGGCCGACGGCAGCTACAAGATCACCGGCGCCAAGATGTGGATTTCGGCCGGGGATCATGAGCTCGGCGAGAACATCATCCATCTGCTGCTGGCGAAGATCGATGGCGCGCCGGCCGGGGTGCGCGGCATCAGCCTGTTCATCGTGCCGCGCTGGCGCGTGAATGCGGACGGCAGCCGCGGCGCGCGCAACGATGTCGCGCTGGCCGGCCTGAACCACAAGATGGGCCAGCGCGGCAGCGTCAACACCTTCCTGAAGTTCGGCGAGCAGGGCGACTGCTACGCCGAACTGGTCGGCCAGCCGCACCAGGGCCTGGGTTACATGTTCCACATGATGAACGAGGAGCGCATCGGCGTCGGCATGGGCGCGGTGCAGCAGGGTTCGGTGGGCTACCAGTATTCGCTGAAGTACGCGCGCGAGCGCCGCCAGGGCCGCCATCCGGACCAGAAGGACCCGACGTCGCCGCCGGTGACGCTGATCGAGCACGCCGACATCCGGCGCATGCTGCTGCAGCAGAAGTGCTATGTCGAAGGCGCCCAGGTGCTGGGTTTCTACGCCTCGATGCTGGTCGACCGCGCGCTCGACGCCGACGAGAAGGTGCGCAGCGACAGCCATCTGCTGCTGGAACTGCTGACCCCGATCATCAAGTCCTGGGGCTCGGATTACGCGCTCAAGGCCAATGAACTGGCGATCCAGATCCTCGGCGGCTACGGCTACACGCGCGATTATCCGGTCGAGCAGTGCTATCGCGACAACCGCATCAACCCGATCCACGAAGGCACCAACGGCATCCAGGCGCTCGATCTGCTCGGGCGCAAGGCGATGATGCAGGGCGGGGCGGCGCTGAAGCTGATGCTGGCGCAGGTGGGTGCGATTTGCGCCGAGGCTGCGGCCATCGAAGCGCTGCAGCCGTTGGCGGCGCAACTGGGCGCCGGCGCGAAGTTGGCGGGCGAGACCACGCGCGCCGCGGGCCAGCGCATGGCCACCGGCGAGGTGCGGCTGACGCTGGCCAACGCCAGCCATTACATGACCCTGCTCGGACATCTGACGATCGGCTGGATGTGGCTGTGGCAAGCCGTGGCCGCCGCTCGCGCGCTGTCGAGCGCCAGCGAGCATGACCGCGCCTTCTATGAGGGCAAGCTGCAGGCCTGTCGCTTCTTTTTTGCCACCGAGCTGCCGCAGATCGAACTGGCGGCACGCCTCGTCAGCGACGCCGAGCCGAGCGCGTATGCGATGCGCGACGAGTGGTTTTGATGAGCGGGAAAAGGGAAGGGAAACGGAACGTGAAAGGGACGCGGAGCGACGGTCCGAAGTCTTGAGGTAGGCCGCAGCGGCCTCGCGACAACGGCCACCATAGCGGAGCTGCGCGAGCACCGTGACCACTCGCGCCAGCACCGGCCTAGTCAGCCAATCGCCATGTACACCAGCAGCATCCCCATGCATGCGCCGAGCATCAGGATCACCAGCGAGAAGGCGCCGAAGAACGCGCACATGAAGGCGCGCCAGAGCGGTTCACCATCGGGGCGGAAGTAGCCATGCGCGGAAAGGATGACCGGTGTCATCGTCAGTGTCGGCAGCATCCAGCCGGGCGCATCGCCGGTCCAGGCGACCAGGATTGCCATGGGCAGCAACCACACCAGCATCTGCGGCAGCGTGTACAGGCCGAAGACGAAAACTTCCGCGTAGTTGAGCTGATGCTGCTTGTACAGAGATTGCACGCCTGCGGCGATCGCCGGCACCCAGCACAGAACGAGGACGAGATCGAAATTGCCGGTGACCGCGGCCATCGCCGCGCGAAAAGCGCCGCCGGTGGAATCCTGGTCTGGTGGCACGCCCTGCAATCGCGCGGGCAAGCCGGTATCCAGACCGGTGATGTGCCCCAAAGCGGTAAAGATCGCCAGGCAGATCACCACCAGACGGAACGGCTTGGTCAGACGCGGATCGCGTTCAACGACGTAGCGACGAATGGTTCGGCCGGGGTGCAGCAAGAGCTGGCCCAGCGTGTACGGCACGCCACGGTCGAGGCTGAACAGTTCGTCGGCGACATCGGCGAAGAACACGCGGGCGGAAAGGCGGGGAACCGGTGCTTTGTCGGACACGGGCAGGGATGCGGTGATGGTGAACAACGGTATGTTCCCATGAACCGGGCGTGCCCAGTGCCGGAGGCCATGGGGCGATCGACGACTCCCTGGGTAGGTTGTGCCAAGCGCAGCGTGCCCAACTGCTGGCGAAACTGTTGGGCACGGCTTCGCCTTAGCCCAACCTACGATCTCACCATCAAGCCGCGTCGCGGCCTCAGGAGCACATCATGAAAGCAATCATCTGCGAACAGTGGGGCGGCCCCGAGTCGCTGAAGTTGATGGACGTGGCGTTGCCGGAGCCCGGACCGCGTCAGGTGCGCATCCGCGTCGCCGCCGCGGCGTCAATTTTCCCGACGTGCTGATCATCCAGAAGAAGTACCAGATGCAGCCGGCGCTGCCGTTCTCGCCGGGCGCCGAGATTGCCGGGACGATCACCGCTGTGGGTGCCGAAGTGCAGGGGCTGAAGGTCGGCACGCCGGTCGCCGCACTGTGCGGCATTGGCGGGTTTGCCGAGGAATGCGTGGTGGATGCGGCGCTGGTCATGCCGCTGCCGCCGGGCGTGCCGATGACGCTGGCCGCGAGTCTGGTGCTGGCCTACGGGACCAGCTGGCACGCGCTGCGCGATCGCGCGGCACTGAAGGCGGGTGAAACGCTGCTGGTCCTCGGTGCTGCCGGCGGCGTTGGTCTGGCGGCGGTCGAGATTGGCAAGGCCATCGGCGCGCGCGTGATCGCGGCGGCGAGCACGGCGGAGAAACTGGCGATCTGCGGCGAACATGGCGCCGACGAGTGCATCAACTATGTCGACGAGGATCTGCGCGAGGCGCTGAAGAAAGTCACCGGCGGAAAGGGCGTCGATGTGGTCTTCGACCCGGTCGGCGGCAACTGGACCGAAGCCGCATTCCGCTCGATCGCCTGGCGCGGCCGCCATCTGGTGATCGGTTTCGCCGACGGCAATGTGCCGGCGCTGCCGTTGAACCTCCCTCTGCTCAAGGGCGCCTCGCTGGTCGGTGTGTTCTGGGGCGAGTTTGCCAAGCGCGAACCCAAGGCCAACGCTGCGGGAATTCAGGAAATCCTCGGCTGGATCGGGGAGGGCAAGCTGCACCCACGGATTTCGCGCCAGTACAGCCTCGCCGAGGCGCCGCAGGCGCTGATCGACATGGCCGCGCGCAAGGTCATTGGCAAGGTGGTGGTGGTGCCCTGAAAGGCGGTTGTTGGTTGTTGGTGTTGGTGTTGGTGAGAGCCAGAGCGGTTGTCGGGATGCTGGCCAAAGCCGGCTTCGTTGCGGGCCGGTGGACGCGGCTCCATCGCGTCCAGAATCTGCACCCACCAAGGCCTGGTTCCCGCCAACACCAACCAACAACCAACAACCCGGCCGTCAGGGGGGTGACACCAGCTTCTGCCGCCACGCCCACACGGCCGCCTGGGTGCGGTCGGACAGGTCCAGCTTGGACAACAGATTGCCGACGTGGGTCTTGACCGTGGCCTCGCCGATGCCCAGGCGGTCGGCGATGTTCTGGTTGGACAGGCCTTCGGCGATCAGCAGCAGCACTTCGCGCTCGCGGGTGCTGAGATTGGCGAGTGGGTCGGGGCGTGGTTCGACGCGCAGGCTGCGCACCAGGCCGGCGGCAACGCGCGGATGCAGCACGGTTTCGCCGCGCGCTGCGCGGCGCACGGTGTCGACCAGTTCGGCGCCGCCGACATCCTTGAGCTGGTAGCTGACGGCGCCGGCTTCCAGCGCCGGGCGCACGGTGTTCTCGTCAGTGCTGGAGGTGAGGATCACCACCTGGGTCTGCGGGCTGGCACCGCGGATGTCGAGGGTTGCCTTTACGCCATCGCCGCCGGGCATGACCATGTCCACCAGCGCGACATCCGGCCGCAACTGCCCGGCCAGTTCTGCGGCATGCCTGGCGTTCCCGGCTTCGCCGCAGACCTCGATGTCCGGCTGCAATTCGAGGTAAGCCCGCAGGCCCTGACGGACCACGGCATGGTCGTCGACCAACAACACGCGCAGTTTCATTGGACCTCCAGATTGAACCTCGGTTGAACAGCAGGCGCACCAGCGTGCCGCCGCCGTCAGGACTGTCGATCGAAAACTCGGCGCCCGGCAGGCTGTTGGCGCGCTGGCGCATATTGGTCAGGCCCATGCCCAGGGCGGATTCGCGAGCACCACCGCGGCCATTGTCGGCGATGGTCAGTTCCAGGCGATGCTGCAGTCTGCGCACGGCCACTTTGACCCGGTCGCCATTGCTGTGACGCCAGGCATTGGCGAGCGACTCGTCGACGATGCGCAGCAGCGCTTCGGTCTGCGCCGGCGCCAGGTTCAGGTGTTCTGGCAGCTCGCGTTCCACGCTGCGGCCGCTGCGTCGGGCGAAGTCGTCCAGCCGACGCTGCAGCGCCGGGATCAGGTCCTCGGCGGCGCCGGCATCCTCGCGCAGCTCGCGCAATTGATCGGACAGCTCGCGCTGGATTTCTTCGACCAGTGCGCTGGCTTCGGTCAGACGCGACTGCAGGCGGGCGGCATCGCTGCTTTCACGGGCTGCCGCCAATTGCAGCGACAGGGCGAACACCTTCTGCTTGACGGTGTCGTGCAGATCGCGCGCCAGTCGGCGGCGTTCCTCCAGCGTGGCCAGTTGCGAGCGCGTGGCAAACAGCGCCTTGAGGTCGGCTGCCATGCGATTGAGGTCGCGCGCCAGTTGGCCCAGTTCGTCGCTGCTGCTGTCGGCCAGATGCGGCGCGAAATCGCCGCGTGCCCAGGCCTGGGCGGCGGCATCGATGCGGGCGACCCGCACCAGCACACGACGGCGCAGAAACCATGCCGAGCCGATCAGGAACAGCACCAGGTACGACGCAGCGATCGGCCATTCAAAACTCAGGCTGCGGCCGAAGTGGTGCCACGGTGAGGGCACCAGGAGATCGAGCGCGAGCACGCGGCCATCCTGAGCCAGCGGTGCAGTCCAGCGACGATGCACCATGCCGTTGGCGAGCGGCTCGGTTCGTGACTCGCTGGCCGGCCGCAGAGCGGCGGCAAATGGATGTGGGGTCGTCTCCAGCAGCACATAGGCGGCCTCGGTACCGAGGCTCTCGCGTGGCCGTTCGAGTTCCAGTACGAAGCGGCGCAGCCGTTGTTCGACTTCGCTCGGCGCGATGCCGCGGGCCAGTGCGGCGTCGAGATCCGCCCCTTCGCGCGCGAGCACCCGGTCGACGCGGCCATCGTCCAGTTGCTTGAGACAGCGCTGGAATTCAAAGCCCAGGATGGATTGCTCGATCAACAGCAATGCCGGTACCGACAGCGCAATGTAGAACAGCGTCAGTTGCAGGCGCAGCCCGTGGCGGCGGGGGATGGTAGCGGGCATTGGCTCAGTTCGCTGGTGGGTTCTGCAAGCTGCGTTCCGACGAAAGCGTCCAGGCCGCTTCGCTGCTGCACAGCGGGGTTTGCTCCGCGGCTGCTCCGGCAAACCATCGCGCTCCCCATGGCGTCCACTTGACGGCGGCGGTCCCGGCGATCGCCGCACGCCCATCATGCCCGCACCGGCGACGTCGTGCATCCAACCAGCGTGGCCGATCGCGATCATGCCAGTCCACCTTGAGGATGAGTGGCCGGCCCGAGTGGAGGGATGCAGACCAGCGCATCAGCAATCCGACCGAATCTGGATGGCTCGGGCTAGACTGCCAGCAGCGATCTGCAGCAGGGCTTGTCGGATGAGTGATTCCCAGCGTAATGGCGTGCATCCGTTCGATGACGCCCTCGCCGACCGGTGGTTGCTCAGCTGGATACTGCCGAGCCTTGAGGTGCTCAAGCGCAACCTCGCGCGCATCGCTCCGGTGGCTTTGGGCTACGGTGCCTATGTCTGGCTGCTGCCGCATCTGCTCCTGGCTGGTGGCGGCAATCTGGCGCAGATCATCAACGGCGTGCAGATGGCCGCGGTGCTGGCCGCCTTCATGGGTTTTGGCTACGCCACGCTGGTGCGTGGCGAGGGGATGCCGCACGGCCTGGCACAGGTGGCGCCAACGCCGGGCATCGTCCAGCGCCTCGCGTTGCTGACACTGTTCTGGCTGATCTTCTGGGTCGTGCTCGGCTGGATCCTGAAGGGCCTGTTCGCCGCCCTGATGAAGTCGCCGTCCGCCATCGAGCTTGGCATGTGGCTGTTTGCCAAGTTGCAGTGGTGGTCGATTCCCTTCCTGCTGTGGCTATTTGCGCCGATCGGATTCTGGCTGGCCACGGTGTCGGCGCTGACCCAGATTCGCGCGATCCGCGGCGAGGAAGCGGTCAACGACATCGTCGTCGACAGCTTTCGACGCGTATTCGCCGAACCCTTGCGAATTGCCATCCCCGCCTACATCCTGACGGCTGTCGGCATCATCGTCATGTACGTGTTCGCCGAGCTCATCTTCAGCGGATTCGCCCAACTGATCATGCGCACGGGATGGGGCCTGAGCATTGCCCTGGCGGCGGTCAGCATGGCGCTGGCGCTGTCGTTCTGGTTTGTGATCGAGCGCGTCTATGCACCTGAGCTGGGTCTGGAGGATGACGTCCAGATCGGCATGGAGGATGCCGGCGAGGACTTGTCCGCTCTGGTTGCCGAGTTACCGTTGTCGGAGCAACTCACTCAGCTTCTGGGACAGCAAGGCGCGGAAGCTGCGGTCCGTCAGGTGGCCAACTGGGTGCGCACCCGGCAAGCCGGGTTGCCCGAATTGTCGGCGCTGATCCAGCAGTGCGGCCATGCCGAGCTCGTGGCGCGAGAACTGTCGGCGGTGGCGACCGAATGGACCCATTCCAGCAAGACCAGCGATCTGGGCTGGCTGGTCGAGCAGGGCCTGACGCTGAATCCCGCCTTCATGATGGATGCGCCAGGGCAGGTGTTGGCGCTGGCGCGCAAGCTGACCATGCTCAACCGATCGGATCTGGCCACGCGATTGCTGCTGAACATGCTGAAGCAACATCGTGCTCACCCTGACCACCTGCCGGCCGGGCTGCAACTGGCGCGCGTGCTGGCCACGCATTCCAACAATGTCGACGGCGCGCGCAAGCTGCTCGGTCAACTGGCGAAAATCTATCCGGATGAGGCGCAGGTCAGCCAGGTGTTGAAACAACTGGGCTGATCCACCGCTGGAGTTGCATGGAGGGCCGCGCGCCTGCGCAGCCGCTAGAACAGCAGGCTGGTCATGCGCCGGCGATAGTCGCCCACCAGATCTGCGTCGGGGACGATGCGGAAGGCGTCGACCAGTGCGCGGCGACCGAGGTCCTCGCCGAACTTGCGATCGGCCTTGAGGATGGTCAGGAACTGATCCATGCCAGCGGCAAAATGGCCGGCGAGCAGGAAGCGCGCTCCCAACTGGTAGCGGGCCATGAGGTTGCCACCGTTTTGGGCGATGTCGGCCTGCAGCTCGCCATCGCCGGGCGCATGCTCGACCGCTTGCAGGAATCCCAGACGTGCCCGCGCACGCCGCGCCACCTCGTGATCCTGGACTTCGCCGGGAAGCTGGTCGAGCTCCGCGACGGCCTCGCTGAGCAGGCCGGCGCGCAACAGGGCGTCGGCCAGTTCGGCCTTCAGTTCATGTTTCTTCGGATCGGCCTTGATCGCCGCGTGCAGTCCGGCAATGGCGGCTTCCAGGTCTTCCGCGGCAAGATCCTCTTCTGCCTCGGGCTCCGGCTCGGCTGGCGCCTGCTGGGCACCGACGTGCTTGGCCAGCAGCGCGCGAATGGCGCCTTCGGGCTGCGCACCCATGAAGCCATCGACCGGACGGCCGTCCTTGAACAGCACCACGGTTGGCAGGCTGCGGATGCCGAAGCTGCCGGCCAGCGCCATTTCCTCGTCGGTGTTGACCTTGGCCAGCTTCAAGGTGCCGCCGGATTCGCTGACGATCTTGTCCAGCAGCGGCATCAGCGTCTTGCACGGGCCGCACCAGGGCGCCCAGAAATCGACCAGGACTGGCGTCGTGAACGAGGCTTCCAGCACGTCGAGTTCGAAGTTGTCCTGGGTTGCATGAAAGATTTGCGCGGTGGCGGACATCGTGAGGCTCCGGAAAGTCGTTGCAGGGCAGTTGGGGGCGGAATCGGTGAAAGCAATGGTCTGGAGTGCGCCGGCTTGCCGGCGCCTTGGATGCTTGCTCTGCAGCTTCTGACGAAAGTGCATCCAGAGCGGTGGCAAGCCACCGCACTCCAGATCTACTCGCAGACCTGCACTTGCGTGCCGAACACCAGACGCTGGATCGACTTGCTCTGGGTGACACCGTCAACGCTGTAGCCGAGCGTGCCGGTTTCGCCATTGCTGAAACTCAGCGTGACATCGCCCGCTTCCGGGACTGGGAAGGCGGTGACATCGCCATTCGGCACGCTGGTGTAGGGCGTTCCCGACACGGGACGATTGAGCCGGCCCCTGAAGCTGCCATCAGGTTGGCGCTGCAGCACCGAAGTCAGCCACTGCGGTTGCTGGTCGGCGGCATAGGTGTACCAGGCGAGGAACATGAGGTCGCCCTGATGCTGGATGCTCAAGCCCCAGCCGTTTTCGTTCGGATTCCACCACAGATCGGAATAGTTGCTGGCGCCCGCGCGCGAACCGCTGGTGAAGGTGCAGACCAGCGGCGTCGCCGCCAGCGGCAGCGGCTGCAACAAGCGATGCTGGGTGGCTGCGGCGTTCGGCGTGAAGGCAAAATCGAGCTGACCGGCGGCATTGAAGTCGATCTCGATGACGCCCTGCGCCGTGGTGGTCAAGGATGCCGGCGCATTGGCGATGGTGGCCAGGGGTCGGCCGGTACTGAAGAAATAGTCGCCGCGATAGCGTCCGTCATCCCGGCGCGACGCTGCCGCGGTGTACCAGGTCGGGCGGCCGTTGGCATCGTAGCTGTACCAGATCGCGACCACGATCTGGTCCTGGTGGGTGAGGGCGACGCCATAGCCGGCGTTTGCCGGGGCGTAGTAGATCGACGAACGGTTCACCTCGGCGTCGACATCGAGCCGCGCCAATGCATCGGCGCAGTCCAGCAAGGGGAAGCTGCGACCGTTCTTCGGGTCGGTCACGCGCGTTGGTGAAGCTTGCAGAGCGGCGCGGACAGAAGCCGCACTGGCGCCGGGCACCACCGAGCGCAACAGCGCCGCACAACCCGCCGACAGCGGCGACGCCTGCGACGTGCCGGCGTAGGTGGACAAGCCACCACCGCGCCCGCTCGAGGTGATGAAGGCGCCGGGAGCGTAAAGATCGGTGCCGGCGCTGCTGTTGCTGAAGCAGGTTGGCGTGGCCGCTTGCGGATTGACATCGGTGCAGCCCAGCGCGGAAGCGTTGTCGTAGTTGCGATCCCAGGTTGCGCCGACGCCGACCACGCCGCTCAGGCAAGCGGGAATCGACATGGCGTCGGCATTGGCCTGATTGCCGGCGGAGGCGAACACCAGGCTGTCGTTGCGCGCCAGAAGTTCGATTGCGCTGGCGCCTGCCACCGCAATGCCGCTGGCCTGGTCGCAGTCGCCCGGCAGCAACAGGCTGGTGCCGAGGCTGGCGTTGACGATCTTCGCTTCCGGGTGTTGCACGCGCACCCAGTCGAAGGCGGCGAGCACGTCGGAGAAACAGCAAAAGCGGTTGTTGGCGTCGATCACCTTGACCGCAATGATGTTGGCCGCCGGTGCTGCGCCGGCGACTGCCACCGCGCCAGCGCCAGCGACGATGCCGCTGACATTGGTGCCATGGCCGTTGTCATCGAGTGCGGAACCGCTGCCCGCTTGCGTGGCCGTGCCATTCGGGCAACAGCCACCGCCACCGGTGTCGGACGAGCAGAAGCACTGCTCGGCCACCACGCGCCCGCGGAAATCGAAGTGATTGGCGTTGATGCCGGTGTCGATCACGGCGATCGTCTGGCCGGCGCCGGTGAGTCCGGCGTCGGACAAGGGATTGATCTGCGCCAGCGGTCGTGCTTCAGCCATCGCGCCGCTGCCGCCGCTATCGAGATCGATGCGGCGCACGCTCGGCTGCCTGGCCAATTCAGCCAGCGCCTGCGCGTCGACTTCGATGGCAAAAGCCGGCAACAGCGAGAATTCGCGGCGCAGGGCGTAATGCGCGTCATCCAGGCGGTCCAGGACCTGGCCACGCTGCGCCTTCACGGCGCCGACGCGGTCGGTCATGGCGGCGGACTTGTAGGCGCCGTCGTCGAGCACGACGAGGACGCGCACGCGGCCCTTGGCGACCAGCTTTTCGATGCCGGGGCCGATTTTCTCGACCGCCGCAGCGGCAGTCGCCCAGGCGAGCAGGGCGATCAATAGCAGCGATCTACGCATGGGGCACGGGATTTCGCGACAGTCGGACAAGCCGACAGTCTAGGCCATGCCCTGCGCGGATCGATGCGGGCGCAAGCTACAGCGGCGGATACGCCACGCCACTCTTGTAGGTCATCGCCGGCTTCTGCAGCACGCGGATGTCGGCCAGCGGATCGCCGTCGACGACCACGATGTCGGCGTAGTGGCCCGGCGTCAGAGAACCGATGTCGGCGCTCAGACCGAGCACCCGCGCGCCGTTGCGCGTCGCCGACTGGATGGCCACATTGGCGGGCATGCCGGCATTCACCATCAGCTCGAATTCGCGCGCATTCCTGCCGTGCGGCGAAACGCCGGTGTCGGTGCCGAAGGCGATCTTGACGCCGGCCTGGTAGGCGCGCTTGAAGTTTGCGGCCAGCAGCGGGCCGATGCTGCGTGCCTTGGCGGCGACCATCGGCGGGAACTGGTCGGCCTTGGCGCCGACCCAGTCGCCGGCCAGCAAGGTCGGCACCAGCCAGGTGCCGTGTTCCTTGATCAACGGGATCAGATCGCCTTCCAGGTAACTGCCGTGTTCGATGGTGGTGACGCCCGCCAGGATGGCGCGGCGGATGCCTTCGGCGCCGTGGGCGTGGGCGGCGACCGTGAAACCGTAGTCCTTCGCTGCGGCGACGATGGCATTGGCCTCTTCCTGGGTGAACTGCGGGTTGAGGCCGTTCTTGGCGTAGGACAGCACGCCGCCGGTGGCGGTGATCTTGATCAGGTCGGAGCCTTCCTTGTAGCGGTAGCGCACCGCGGCATAGGCATCTTCCGGCCCGTTGATCACGCCTTCGCGCGGCCCGGGCTTGCCGGCCAGATCGCGATTGCTGCCATTGGTCGGATCGGCATGGCCGCCGGTGGTGGCGATCGATTTGCCGGCAGTGTAGATGCGCGGGCCTTCGGCAATACCCTGGTTGATGGCATTGCGCACCGCGACGCTGGCGCCGTCGACATCGCCCAGATCACGGATGGTGGTGAAGCCGGCGCGCAGCGTCTTTTTCGCATTCAGCGCGCCGCGCAGCGCGTAATCGCCGGCATTCAGCCGATAGCCCTCGGTGTAGCTCGCCGGACCCGCCTCGTTGTCGCTGATGTGGGTGTGCAGATCGATCAGACCGGGCAGGCAGACCTGGGCGCTGTGGTCGACAAATTCCGCCCCGGCCGCGGGCCTGCCGGGCGTCAATGCACGGATGCGGCCATCGGTGATTTCGAGCGTGTGCGGTCCCAGCAAGCTGGCATTCTCCGCGTCGAAGACCTTGCCACAGGCAATGGTGAGCGCATCAGCGGGTGCCGATGCCGCGACGATGATGACCAGGGCGAGCGGGGCGTGGCGCATGGGCAACATCCGGTAGGAGAACGAGCGCGCGAGTATCGGGCGCCGCCCCGGCGACAGCAATCGTCGACGCACAGCGCAGGTTTGCGAGCTTCCAACTGCAGAAAGGAAAAACCCGCCGGAGGCTTGCGCTTCCGGCGGGTCGGGTTACTCGGCAATGGCCTGAAGGCTTACCAGATGGCGATGCGCTGGTCGTCGCTGCGCACCATCGGGTCGCCGGCCTTGCAGCCGAAGGCGGCGGCGAAGATCGGCATGTTGCTCGGTGCGCCATTGGCGCGGAAGCCAGCCGGCGCATGCGAGTCGGTCACCAGACGCACGCTCATTTCCTTGTCGGTGAAGCCGCGGCGCCACACCGTTGCCCAGTTGATGAAGAAGCGCTGGTCCTGGGTCATGCCGTCGGTCATCGGGTCCTTGAAATCGGCGCCGGACGCGAGCTTGAGGGCGTCATACGCAACCGTCAGGCCACCGAGGTCGGCGATGTTCTCGCCCAGCGTGAGCTTGCCGTTGACCATCTTGCCCGGCTGCGCTTCGTAGCTGTTGAACTGCTCGACGAGCATTGCGGTCTTGGCCGAGAAGCCCTCGGCATCGGCCGGCTGCCACCAGTTGGCGAAGCTGCCCTTGGCGTCGAAGCGGCTGCCCTGATCGTCGTAGCCGTGCAGCATTTCGTGGCCGATCACCGCGCCGATACCGCCGTAGTTGGTGGCCAGGTCCGCGCTCGGATCGAAGAACGGCGGCTGCAGGATGGCGGCCGGGAACACGATCTCGTTCTGCAGCGGGTTGTAATAGGCGTTCACCGTCTGCGGCGTCATGCCCCACTCGGACTTGTCCTTGGGCTTGCCGATCTTCGCCATGTCGTAGGCGTGGTTGTACTTGGCGACCGCCATGATGTTGGCGACATAGCTGTCGCGCG
Organism: Rhodanobacteraceae bacterium; assembly: GCA_016717705.1. Classification (GTDB taxonomy): domain Bacteria; phylum Pseudomonadota; class Gammaproteobacteria; order Xanthomonadales; family SZUA-5; genus JADKFD01. The sequence continues at coordinate 36,429 of JADKFD010000102.1, forward strand.
TGGTGCTCAGGCCCGCCCAGTCGCGCCACTTGTCCGGGTAACCGATCTTCGGCGTGAAGCTGGCCCACTTTCTCGAGTGCCTTGGCCTTGGTTTCCGGGCTCATCCACGCCAGGTTTTCGAGCCGACCTTTCAGTGCGGTCGACAGGTTGGCGACGAGCTTCTCCATCTGCGCCTTGGATTCCGGCGGAAACGACACTTCGACGTAGATCTGGCCGAGCGCATCGCCGACGGTGCCATTGACGGTGTCGAGCACGCGCTTCCAGCGCGCCTTCTGTTCCTGCTGTCCGCGCAGGGTCTTGCCATAGAACTCGAAGTTCAGGTTGTCGAAGGCCTGGCTCAGGTACGGCGCGGCGCTGTCGATGGTGTGAAAGCGCAGGTAGGCCTGCCAGTCGCCGATCGCGGTGTCCTTGAGCATGCCGTTCAGCGTCTCGAAGAAGGCCGGATTGGACAGCGAGAACTGCTCCGGCGCGGCGACTCCGTTGGCGCTGAAGAAATCCGCCCACGGCAGCATCGGCGTCTTGGCGTCCGCGTCGGCGATGCTGACCGGGTTGTAGAACTTGGAAACGTCGCGCGACATTTCCTCGCTGGAATAGGAAACCTCGGCGAGCTTGGTTTCGATCGCCATGATCGTTGCGGCCTGCGCCTTGGCAGTCGCCTCGTCGGCACCTGCGAGCTTCAAGGTCGCCTCGATATGGGCCTGGTAGGCCTCGCGCTCGGCCTTGTGCTCGTCGCCGAAGTAGTAGCCCTTGTCGGGCAGGCCGAGGCCATCCTGGGTGACGTAGGCGATGACCTTGGTGGAGTCCTTGAAATCGGACTCGCTGCCGAAACCGAACAAGGCACCGCGACCTTCGGCGTGCGATTCGCGGATGAACCTGGCGAGATCTTCAGGCGTCGCCAGGGCGGCGATCTGGTCGAGCAGCGGCTGGATCGGCGTGATGCCGGCGGCATCGATGGCCGCCTGGTCCATGCCGGTCGCCCAGAAATCGCCGATCACCTTTTCGACGCCAGCGACATCCTTCTTCACCGCGAGCTTCTCGACGATCTGCTTCTGCACGCCCAGGCTGCGCTCGCCGAGCATTTCGAAACTGCCCCAGGTGGTGCGGTCGGCCGGCACCGGGTTGGCCGCCAGCCACTTGCTGTTGACGTGTGCATTCAAGTCGGTGCAAGCGCCGATGGTGTCGTCGAGTTCGCTGACCTTGAACGCCGGCAACTGCGGCAGGCTGGCGCTGTCGATGGTCAGCTTCTCGGGTGCCGGCGCTGCTGCGGGTGCTGCGCTTGGCGCTGCGGCGGGCGGAGCGGCGTCCTGGCTGCAGGCAGCGACGGTGAGGGCAGCGAACAGGGCAAGTGACAGAGGTTTGAGCGCGGACTGGATCACGAATTTACCTTGGGCAATGAGATTGGGCGAAGCGCCAGCTTTGAAGGCGCAACCGCGGGCGGCGGCGGAAACTACCGCAATTCACCGCAAAAGCGATGAGCCGTTGGTCATGGGTGGGAGGTGACGGCGACGCCTGTTTATGGACGACGAACGCGGGTGAAGGCATCGTGCGCAAGCGCGCTCCTGCAATTCTGCCGTTGACCGGCGTAGGTCGCGTGCCGCGAGCGCGCTCCGCGTCGCTCACAGGCCCGCCACGAAATTCAACGCAACCATCTGTGGGAAGTGCGCGCGCCCGCGGTGCTATTTCCCGGCGGCCGGGTTGCTGATCGGAAACGCGCGGTCGCGCAACAAGGCATCGATGCCGGCATCGTGTCCACGGAACGCACGGTAGGCTTCGGCCGGATCGACCTTGTTGCGCGGCGCGAACAGGTTGTCGACCATTTTCTTCGCAAGTTCCTTGTCGTAGAAACCACCCGGCGCTTCGGCGAAAGCCTCGGCGGCATCCGCGGTCAGCACTTCGGCCCACAGGTAGCCGTAGTAACCCGCCGCGTAGCCCTCGCCGGAAAACACGTGGCCGAACTGCGGCGTGCGATGGCGCATCACGACTTCCCCGGGCATGCCCATTGCCGCCAGCGTGTCGCGCTCGAAGGCGTCAGGGTCCACGCCCTTGGGATCGATCATGTGCAACTTGAGGTCGATCATCGCGCTGGCCAGGTATTCGGTGGTGCCGAAGCCCTGATTGAAGCTGGCCGAACGCTTGAGCTTGTCGACCAGTTCCGCCGGCATCGGCTCGCCGGTCTCGACGTGGCGGAAGAACTGGTTGACCACCGGCTCGGTGAACAGCCAGCGCTCCAGCAACTGCGACTGGAATTCGGTGTAATCGCGCACACCCATGTTCTGGCTCGGGTATTCGACATTCGACGACAGCGCGTGCAGCGCGTGGCCAAATTCGTGGAAGAAGGTGGTGGCATCGTCCCAGGACACCAGGATCGGTTCGCCCGGCGCGCCCTTGATGAAGTTCGAGTTGTTGCTGATCAGCACGCTGGGCTCGCCGTGCAGCAGATCGTGGTTGCGATACGCCGAGGCCCAGGCGCCGGAGCGCTTGCCCGGGCGCGCGTACGGATCCAGATACCAGAGACCAACCAGCTTGCCGCTGCCGCGGCTGCTGACTTCCCACACCTTCACGTCCGGGTGGTAGACCGGGACGCTGCCAGCGGCGACCGGCTTGAAATCGAAACCAAACAGCTCTCCGGCCACATAGAACATGGCCTGTGTCAGCTGCTCCAGATTGAGGTACTTCTTCACCGCTTCGCTGTCGTAGGCGTAGCGCTCGGTGCGCACTTTCTCGGCGTAATAGCGGTAGTCCCAGGGCTCGATGGTGATGCCGGCGCCTTCGCTGTCGGCGATCTTCTGCATGTCGGCGACTTCTTCCTTGACCCGGGCGATGGCCGCCGGCCACACCGCTTCCATCAGGCCCATGGCCGCCTGCGGCGTCTTCGCCATCAGGCTCTGGGTGCGCCACTGGGCATAATTCTCGTAGCCCAGCAGGCGCGAGCGCTCGTAGCGCAGCTCCAGAATCTTGGTGATCAGCGCGTTGTTGTCGTGCGCATCGCCGTTGTCGCCGCGGCTGTAGTAGGTACGCCAGACTTTCTCGCGCAGATCGCGCACGGTCGAATAGGTCAGGAACGGGTCCATCGACGAACGCGTGTTCAGCACCGCGTATTTGCCGGGCTGTTCCTTGCTCGCAGCAAGGGCCGCAGCCGCCTTGGTGAAGGATTCCGGCAGGCCGCCGAGCTGCGTGTCGTCGAGGTAGGTGACGTAAGCCTCCTCGTCGGCCAGGACATTGTTGGAGAAACTCGTGTAGAGCCCGGCCAGTTCCTTGTTGATGGCGGCGTAACGCTCGCGCGCCGCGCCGGTCAACTGCGCGCCGCTGGCGCGAAAGAAGTCGTAAGTGACCTGCACCAGACGCTGCTGGTCCGGTCGCAGGGTGGCGAATTCGGCGCCGTTGCGCACTGCTTCGATGCGCGCAAACAGCTTCTCATTCTGCGCGATGCTGGACTCGTAGTCGGCATAGATCTGGGTCACCTCGCCCTGCACCGCACGAAATTCGTCGGAGGAGAGATTGCCCATGTAGATGCCGAAGTAGACCTCGGCGCGATAGATCAGGTCGCCCGAGCGTTCGATGGCGACCAGGGTGTTCTCGAAGGTGGGCGGCTCGGTCTGTGCGGCGATTGCATCCAGTTGCTTGAGATGCGCGGCGATCGCCGCTTCCATCGCCGGCTTGACCTGACTGACCTGCATCTGGTCGAAGGCGGGTACGCCGCCGTAGGGCCCCTTCCACTCCGCCAGCATCGGGTTGCTGGCGCTGTCTGGCGCTGCCACTGCAACAGTCGGCGCGGACGCCGGAGCAGGCGCCTTGGCCTGTTCACCGCAACCCACCAGCGTCGTCAATCCCAACGCCAGTGCCGCGCCAAAAGTGCAATGTCGCATCCGTGAAGTCTCCCATTGTCGTTGCAGAAGGGCACGGCGAACGCGCCGCCATGAAGGCCGCCGACCTTAACCGCAGCAGCGGCGGCGGCAAGGGCCAAAGGTCATGGCTGCGGGGAATGAGCGACTGCGCGAGCGATGAACGCGATCGCCTGCCGGCGTCGTTTTCTAGGCCTCTGAACCGGGTTCGAATCCGGCCGCACCTGCGGCGCGGCGGCACCTGTTGGAGACCGTCAGGCGGGCCCGATGTGACCGGGTGTGCTGATCGGTTCGGACCTGCCAGCCGGTGGCGCGGGCCGGAGGCCAGGCGCCCGATGTTGTTGGTCAGGGACGTCAGCAACTGCCGTTCGTCTCCGAACCAGAGAAGCCACGGGCGCCAACATTGTTGACGGTCAGATTGCCGCAGCGGTCGCCCACCTGATCGCCAGCCGGCGTTGCCGTCAGGGTAAAGGTCTGGCCAGTGGCATCCACCACGATGGCCAGCGTGTAGTGACCCGCCTCGGAATTGGTGGTGATCAGATTGAGGCCGGCCGCTGTGGTCAGGTCAGCCGTATACACATTGCGATTGGTATAGAAGCGCTCCTCGGCGGAGGCGACGCGCTGCAACATTTCGCGTCCGTCGGCGCGACGCGCCCGGAACATGGAATTCTGATACGAGGGGATTGCAATGGCTGCCAGGATGGCGACGATGGCGATCGTGATGACCAGTTCAATCAGGGTAAAACCGCGCTTTCGTCCGTGCATCACTCGCGTACTCCTGGAAGTGAAGGAGCCGCCGTGGAGGCGGCTCCGCTATCAGCATTCGACCTGACCAACTCGGAAGCGGGCAGGTGGCCACAGTTGCACCGACTCGTCTGGCCATGCGCCGCGGTTATCCCGCGGGCATGGCCAGTTGCTCAACGCAGAACATCGCGCCATGCACCGCGGTGCCAGATGTCGTCGGCGCGACTCAGCGATTCGGTAATCGCATTGATCACCGCCTGATTGACCACGCCACCGGTACCGTCGCGCTCGGTCAGGCCGGCAATCACGACATTGCCGCCGCCGCGCAGGGTGATCGGATCACCCGGCGGCGTCGATGACGCAACCACACCACCGACGATGCGGGCGGGCGACGACTCGGTGGGATCGACATAAGCCGAGCCATCGGCCGCGTTGACCACCATCAAGCCATAGCGTGCGCCCGGATCGCAAGGGTCCACGCCCTTGGGAATGATCGATCGCAGCAACACCTGATTGGAACTGTAGAACGGGAACGGAGAGTCGAGCGAGCGCTCGCCGGGCTCGACCGGGACGTTCAGCCGGATACGCCAGCCACGTGGCGTGGTCGGTACCGGTTCGGTGGATGCCGTGACCGTGCGCACCGCGTTGCCCGCCTGGGTGATCTTCTGCACGATCAGCTCGTTGGGCTTGATCGGATAGGCGGCACAAGCGGTCACGTTGTTGACTGCATCACAGGTGCCGTAGTCCTCGATGCCATAGAAGGACTGCTGCGGAATTGCCGCGGATCGATCCGGCAGGCCGATGAACTTGCCAGTGCCGAACACGATGATCGGTTCGCGCCGGGTCGAATCCGCCATCACCGTCGGAGCAGATGCGATCGGCTGATCGCCCACCGCAGCGGCGCCGCCGGCACCGTAGGTCTTGAACATCAGATCGACCTTCCAGTCGGAGGGGCTGGCGCCGGACAGGTCGAAGCGCCAGAGGTTGCCGGCCAGATCGCCGGCGATGGCGACGTCGTCGATGAAGTCGGTGCTGATGTCCATGACGATCGCCTGCGACAGGCCGAAGCTCTGCGTGGCTGCTTGCGGTGCACTGCTGGTCAGGATTTCGCGGATCAACTGGCCGGTGGCCAGATCGATCACCAGCAGCGAGGTCTGGTTGGCCTTGGACGACAAGCTCGCCGGATCGGTCGATTCGGTCGGGAAATAGCCGCTCGACACCAGTGCCACCCACTTGTGGCCGTAATTGATGCGGGCGATGTTGACCGATTCGTAGGTGTAACCGAGCGACGAACAATGGCGCGAGCCGGCGGCGCAGTCGGCACCGAGGTCGCCTGGCGGCGCCACGTTGCTGAATTCCCACAGGGGCACCGCGGCCAGATCGTTTTCAGTCGTGCTCGCCGAGGTGGGCGGATTGGTGATGTCGAGCAGATAGACGCCGCGCCCGCCCAGACGCAACGAACTCAGCAGTACGGTTTTCCATTCACTGTTGAGGAAGACATCGCTGACCAGCGGCTTGTCATCCGCGGTGGGCGTGAAACCGCCTTCGAACTGCGTCGAGCGGGTCAACCGGAAATTCTCGATGACGGTATTGGGCACGTAGGCAAAGCGCTCCTTGCCGTTGGCGCCATCGAAGGCGTGCAGCATGCCGTCATTGGACGCCACGTAGACGGTGGGAGCGCGTGCGCGGTTGTCGACCTGGTAGGCGGCATAGCTGTTGCCGGCATCCGAGGCCGTGCGCTCCGGCGAACCTATCGGGAAGGTGTCCGGGAAGCCCGCTGTCGGCGACGACACGTAGACCGGCTGGCCACGGATCACGGCGCCGAGCACCGAACTGCGCTGGCGGAAGCGCGGCGTCGCGGTGGTTTCGTTGGTGCGGTCGCCGCGCAGGTACTGCACGCGCTGACTGCCGTAGGCGTCCGCGGTCCAGGTGCCCAGATCGAGGCGGATGGAGGTCGGATCGACGTTCAGGCGCGCCTGCTGCGCCGTGGTCAGCGAAGACCAGCGGAACGGGGTGCCGGTGCCCGGCGTACCCGACGAGGTAATGAGGACGCGCGAGTCCGGGTCGCGCGGGGTCAGCCCGGTCTGCGCGGTGCTCGGGCAACTGCCGCCGGTGAGGATGCAGGCCGCATCCCAGATCACGCCGATGCGCTCGCCGGTGAGCGGGTCGAGGCGGTTGCGGGTGACGAAACCGGACCAGTCGGTGGTGTCGTAGCCGGCGGTGTAGCCGGTGGTGCCGTCGGTGATGATCGGCAGTGACACCGAGACCGCGGTCGAGGCGCCGCGCCGCGCGATGATGCTGGCGATGATTTCCTGCAGCGCGGTGATCAGTTCCTCCGGGTTTTTCGCCGAGAGGAAGCGGCCGCGGCTGACCAGCGCCGCATGCCAGAAGTCGTCGAGCTTGCGCCCGTCATCGCTATCGACGACGGGGTATGGCCATTTCCACGTGCCGGTGCCCTCGCGCAGCGCCGTGTAGATGCCAGGAGTCTGCGGCAGCGTGCCGTCGAGACCGAAGCTGATGTTGAAGTTGACCAGGTGCGACCAGGTGGCCGGGTCGTTGGCCGGATTCCAGTAGATTTCCTTGTTGTCGCGCGCGTCGGTGCCGGGGGCGACCGCTGTTCCAAACAGATTGGTCGAGCGATCTGGAATGAACGCCGGTACCTTGAGCTTGGTGGCGTCGTTCGCGGTGAAGTCCGGGCGCAGATCGGAGGCCCAGTAGTGGAACATCACGTCGGCCAGCGTCGGTTCGATCTGGGTGCCACTGAAGCGGTTGAAGAACTTGTTCTCGGCGTCGCCCGTGTCGTAGTCGCGGCCGTCTGGCAGCGTGAGCCCGGTATCGAGATAGCGCAGCCCCTGGTCTCCAGTGGGAACGGCGCGCACCGGGGTCGGCGCCGGATTGCCGCTGTTCCAGAAGCCATCGCTCATGTTGATGTGGAAGTTCTGGCGGCAGCTCAGTTCGCGGTTGAGGTCGCGGTCCCAGTAGGGGTTGGTGTCGCTGGCGCCGGTCGCATTGGTGAAATAGTTGCCGGTGCGAACACTGGCGGCGACGTTCGGCGTGCCGTTGTTGGCCGGGATGTTGAACAACCAGTCGTAGAACCGATTGCGGACATTGTTGTTGTCCGTGTTGTTCTCGAACTTGAAGATCTCGGTCGCGGCACTGAAGGTCGGCTAGGCTGGTATTGAGGCCGAGGTTCTGCCAGATCACGCGGATGTTGGCGTCGAACGGGGCAAACACGCCCGTGACATGGCCGTTTTCGCCGAGTTCGTGCGGGTACGGTAGTAGGAATACCAGTTGGCAAAGTTCTGCTGCTGTGAGGCCGGCAGGTCGACCCATTCCCAGTTCGTTGAAACGTAAAGAACGGCAGGATTGGTGATGCGGCCATAGGTGTCGGCAGTCAATGCCACCGAGGACAGCAACTGGTAGTAACCGGCGCCGGTGGTCGCGCGGCAGAAGTTGCTGGTGCCGAGATTGTTCGTGCCCTGATTGATCTGGTTGAAGGTGCGGTAGTGCGCGATGCCGTTATGCCGCGCAGCGGCGAAATCCGCTGCCGGAAACTCGGTGACGCCATCGGCGTACAGCGGCGGCCCTTGTAGCGCACGTTCGGGCTGTAGTACATGCCGTTCATCGGTTTCGAACGCGGATCCGCGGGGTCGGTCACGCGTGGATCGATCACGCCGGCGCAGAACCAGGGCCGGCTGGCGTCAGCGACGAGGGAACTGGACTGTCCCCAGCCGCCGCCAGCGTAGGGCCGTTGATCGGGCATGTATTCCCAGGCCATCGATCCGGAATCGTCGAAGGTCAGCGCCACGTTGGGCGCGACGCTGGCGGTGATCTCGGGCGGTGTCGCCAGAAGGTCGACGGTGCCGGCAGCGGCGGCCAGCGCCCCTTGCGAAAACAGGCCGGCGCACAGCGCCAGGACTGCGGCTGCGCCAACTTGCGGCGATCGGTGAGTTAAGACGTACGTGCGCATGGCAAATCCTCGCTGCTAACTGCGATCAGGGCGAACCCGGATTGAAATTGGTGTTGGTCAGGTTCATGGCCGAGTAGTAGCTCTCGGTCACCCGCACCACGCCATCGGTGCCACCCTGGCTGCGTGCGGTGATGCGGTAAACGTGGTGCTCGCCGACGCGCGAAGTGGTGCCTTGCGGGTTTTTGGCGCCGCCGGTGCGGAAGGGCTGGGTGCCGACACCGAGGTACTCGATCATGTAGCGCGGTTGCGCCGACAGGCTCGCGGTGATCGCGCCGCCGGTCAGCGCCGTCAGGCCCTGATCGTAGGGGCGCGCGCCATCGGTGCCCGGATCCAGCCAGTCGTGCGAGGTGCGGAAGGTCTGCACCTTGGTCATCAGCACGCCGTCGCTGCCGGGCATGTAGACGCAATCGCTGCTGGTTCCGCTCGGCAGGCAGGGCGGCAGCGGCTGGCGGAAATCGAAAGCCAGGTTCCACAGGAAGCCTTCGCCGCCGCGCAGCGTCGACTCGGCGCCCATCAATCCCAGTTGCCGGTTGCGCAAGCCGCCGGTCATGCGCTCCTGCATGATCGAGGTGCTGCTCGCAGTCACCGCCAGCACGGCGAGCAGGACCAGGAAGATCATCGCCAGGAACAGCACGGCACCGCGCTGGGAGTGCCGGCGGTGGTTGCGCAGAGTGCTTGCATTCATCGGGAATCGCTCGGGTCTGTTCACGGGGTCTTGTTGCGGTGTGTCGCGTGCGCAATGAACTCGCGACGCGGGTAGTTGAGCACCAGCAGCCCCGACGGCAGGCTGGCTGATTCGCTGGGGGAGTTGGTCTGCACGCCCATGTAGCGGAAGGATCGACCGATGGCATCGAGTGCCGGCACCTCGTCGCCCGAGTTGACCAGCATGAACGCCTCGATGCGTCGCACCGAACGCCACAGGCAGCCGGGTTCCGGCACGGTCGGACTCGCGGGACTCGGTGCCACACCTTCCGGTTTGGGCGGACAGGTGATCGCGCCACCCAGGCGGTTGTCGACCTGGGCCGCCGTCAGGAAGCGCATGTTGCCGCCGTTGTCGCGCACGCCGTAGCGGAAATCGAGCCGATCGACGCCGCGCACCAGTTCCTGTTCGACGCCGTTTTCGCGCCGGATCAGCGTGGGTATCAGCGCTGCGCCGCCACCGTTGACGCGCGCATCCGGGTCGTCATTGGCACGGAATGCCAGGTAATAGGTGACGGTGACGAAATCGCGGGTGAAGTTGAACACGCGGATGTCGCGCTGGCCGCGGGCACCGCAGATCGGTTGGATGGCGCTGGCCAGACGCGTGCCCAGAGTCAGCGTGTTGCCGCTCACGCCGCTGATCGGAAGGATCGCCGGCGAACCGCAATCGCTGATCAGCGCCAGTTGCGGGCCGCTGGGCGCGAAGTTCAGCGGCTCGTCGCCGGTCTGCGGCGCCAGCGTGATGGTGCCGCCGGAATTGCAATTGCCCTCGCCGTTGATCGGCCAGCCACCGCCGCGCAGATAGCGAACCGTCAGGATGTCGCCGCCCGGTACGCGACTGCCCGCGGCCAGACCGGCGGCGGGAAACATGGTCGGACTCGCCAGTGCCGGCGTGCAGGTGGTGCCCGTGGTGCAGCCGGTGTAACCCTGCATGAAGAAGCGCGAGCTCAGGCCATAGGGCGCCGCGGCAGAGGATGTCGACGGATCGCCGTTGACATCCACGCTTTGCATGCCGCCGGAATCGGGCAGGTTCAGGTTCTGCGCAAACACGAACGGGGCGCGGTCCTGCCACATCGGCGCAACCGGGCCGACGTGGCGATTGCCGGTGTAGTCGCTGCAGTACTGGGCACCCGCCATACGCAGGTCGTCCTCGATGCGCATCGCGGCGAAACGACCGTTCTCCTGCAAATGCGCGAGGCCTTCCTGCAGGCGGTTGGAGCGACTGGTACCACCGAACAGACTGACAATGCCGATCATCGCGATCAGGCCGATGGCCATGGCGATCATCAGCTCGATCAGCGTGAAGCCGGCACGGCCTGGGGCTTTGCGCATCTTGGTCATCGGGCTCATCGGAGTCTGGTTCACGGCTGGAAAACCCAGGCAAAGGTTTGCAGATCGGCGGCGGCGGCGCCCGGTGAGGCGCTCAACTGGCCACGCCGAAGGGTGGCTTCATCCCAGGTGATGGTCAAAGTGCACAAGCCATCGTAGGGCGACGCGCCGCGGTGCGGCAGGCCGCCCTGCACGTCGCCATCGCAGGCGATGACGGCCGTGGGATTCGGCAGTGTGTCCACCATCTGGCGGCTCCAGACGGCGCGGTCGCGGGCGACCATCTGCGCCGGCGAACAGGCGATGCCGGAAGCGCAGGGGTCTGCCGCCGCGGTGCTGTAGTTGTAGGTGCCGTTGTAGCTGTTGATCAGGCCCAGGTTCGAACGCATGCGATCGGCCATGGACTGCGCCAGGAACGAGGCTTGCGTGCGCAGATAGGCGCTCTGGTTGGTCTTCACCGACAGCACCATCAGGCCGGCCATGCCCATCAGGCCGATGCTGAATATCAGCAGGGCGATCATCATTTCGATCAGGGTGAAACCGCGTTGCAGTCTGTTTGGGGTCATGGCAGTGGCGTCAGGTGCAGGAACCGGCCGGGGCGCTGGTGGTGTCACGGCGAGAACGGATGAGGCCAGTGGCGCTAACGGCCACTCGTCGCGACAGCAGATTGTCGACATCGGCCGACGGGCGGCAGATGCTGAAGTCGTAGGCGGTGGCCACCGAAAGCCCGCCGGTGGGCGTGAAAATGACGCGGTCCGCGGGCGCGCCGGCACCCGAGGCAGCGCCCAGCACGGAGTAGTCGGTTGCCACCGCAGCATGCTGGACCAGGACCACGCCGGTATCGGTTTGTACGCTCCAGCCCGCAGTCCAGGAGCCACCGGTGGAGACGACCGAGACGTTGCGGCCGCGCTTGACCGCTTCCGAACGTGCCAGGTTGAGTGCAACGACGATGTCGTTGGTGGTGGCGCTGACGTTGGCTCGCAGGCTGAACTCACGCATTGCTGGAACGGCGACTGCGGAGAGTATCGCGACAATCGACAGCGTGACGATCAGCTCCATCATCGTGAAGCCACGCGATCGGTGTCGCGCGGCGCCTGGCGGAAGGTGGGTGAACTGGCCCATGAGGTATCGGATCCGAGGAGTTCCTGACACGGTACCCTAATCGGGGACCGGTCTGCTCGCAAGTTTGACCGGGCACGAGGTAGCAGCGGGCGGATGAACGGCAGCGCCTGCTCAGCCCGCGGGGAAACGCAATGCCCATGGTCGCCAGATACCCTCCTGGCGTACCTCGCCCGGCCCGAACTGGATCTTGTAGTTCATCTTGGGATGCCCATCGATCCAGAAGCCGAGATAAAGGTGGGCCAGACCCTGGTGCCGGCAATGCTCGATCTGTTGCAGGATGGCGAAGGTCCCCAGCGATCGGCGCGCATGTTCCGGGGAAAAATAGGTGTAGACCGCCGACGCAGCGTTGGCGGCCTGATCGGTGACCGCGGCGCCGATCAATAGCCCAGACAGACGCATTTCCATGAACCAGGTATCGGCCCAGCGACTGAGCAGGAAGCGCTGGTAGTCCTCGGGATTCGGATCGTCCATGCCGCCCGCGGCGTGGCGCTGGCGCAGATAGCAGCGATACAGCGCGAAGTGCTCGTCTGACGGCTCGGCCGGGCGCCAATCTATGCTGACATCGCTGTTGCGTGCCCATACCCGTCGCTGCGCCCGATTGGGCGTGAATGCGGCGATCGGCACACGATAGGGCACGCAAGCCGCGCAACTGCCGCAATCGGGCCGGTAGACCACGTCACCGGCGCGACGGAAGCCGTGCGCCAGCGCGCGGCCGAAGATCTCCGGTACTGCCGGCGATTGCGGGTCGAGGACCTGGTTGATCGACAGCCGATCGGCGTAGTAGCCGCATTGATGGGCGCCGGTTCGATACAGGCGGACGCTGTCGCTGGCCACGATCCGCCGCCTCCAGACTCAGCTGCCGGCTTCGGGCGTGAGGCGCATCAGGCCTTCCTGCGCCGTGGATGCCACCAGGCGGCCCTGGCGGTCGTAGATCATGCCGCGCGAAAGTCCGCGCGCGCCCTGCGCGGTTGGGCTGTCGCACGAGTACAGCAGCCAATCGTCGACGCGGAAAGGGCGATGGAACCACATGGCATGATCGAGACTGGCCATCTGCACATTGCCCTGCAGATAGCTGATGCCGTGCGGCAGCGTCGCGGTACCGATCAGGTGGAAGTCCGAGGCATAGGCGAGCAGCGCGCGGTGTAGCAGTTCGTCGTCGGCGATGCGATCGACCAGACGGAACCAGACATGCTGCAGCGGCGGGCGTTTGGGCGGCTTGAAATCGTCGCGCGGGTAGACGTGGCGGAATTCGAAGGGACCGCGGCTCATCACCCAGCGCTGCAGTTTCGGCGGGATCTTCGCCAGGGTTTCGGCTGCTATCGGTTCCGGTTCAGCGACATCTTCCGGCGGCGGTACGTCGGGCATCGACATCTGGTGGGTCAGGCCTTCTTCGGGTTCCTGGAACGACGCTGCCATGGTGAAGATCGGCTGGCCGTGCTGGATGGCGACCACGCGGCGCGAACTGAAGCTCTTCCCGTCGCGGCTGCGATCGACTTCATAGACGATCGGCGCCTCGACATCCCCGGCACGCAGGAAATAGGCGTGCAGCGAATGCACCACGCGGCCCTCCACGGTGCGCTGCGCCGCCGCCAGCGATTGACCGAGCACCTGTCCGCCGAACACGAAGCGCGTGCCGATATCACGGCTCTGGCCACGAAACAGGTTCTCTTCGATGCGCTCCAGTTGCAGCAGGTCGACGAGTTCGGTGACGATGGCTTTGGGCATTGGATCCGGAGCGCAGAGGTAGGATTCGGTGAGCATAGCGAAGCGCAACGGCGAGATGCCTTTGCTCTTGTGGGAGCGGGTTTATCCCGCGATCTTTGCTTGTTCCTGGTTTGGGTGTAGGCCCGGCGCCGCAAAAACCAAAGCATCGCGGTGTAAACCCGTTCCCACAGAAGCAAAGGCAAGAGCTCGCGGGGTAAACCCGCTCCCACAGTGAAGCAAGGGCGAAAGCTCGCCGGGTAAACCCGCTCCCACAAAAGCGAAGACTATCGGGGCGCGCAAGTTCGCCTCTGCCACTCACCACTCACCATTCACTATTCACTGCTTCTTGACGCGCCCGCGCACGGCAATCTCGGTCTCGGTCAGGATGCCGCGCAGGATCTGGACTTCGCGCTCGTCGGGCATGCCGCGCTGGTACAGGCGGCGCAGCCTGCGCATGATCTTGACCGAGCTGCGATCGCCGAAGAAACCGATCAGCGCCAGCACCTGTTCGAGGTGATCGAAATAGCGCTCCAGCTGTTCGTTCGGCGCCGGGATGTGCGTGCTGCTTGCTTGCGCGGGGCCAATTCGGCTCAAAGCCTCGCAGCGCAATTCATAAGACAGCACTTGAACCGCGCTGGCGAGGTTCAGGGAACTGTAGGTGGGATTGGCGGGGATGGTGACCAGGTACTGGCAAAGCTCCAGTTCCTCGTTGGTCAGCCCGGTGCGTTCGGTGCCGTACAGCACGGCCACCGGTCCGAGCGCAGCGGCGTCCAGCGCCAGCCGGGCGAATTCGCGCGGTTCGATCTCGAGCATGCGGATGCCACGGCGCCGGTCGCTGCTGCCGAACACGACGCGCGAATCGGCCAGCGCCTCGCCGAGCGTCGCGCAGATTGCTGCCTGGTCGAGCAGGTCTTCGGCGCCGGAAGCCAGTGCCGTGGCTTCGGCGTCGGGAAATCGCAGTGGCGATACCAGCCGCAGCTGGCTCAGGCCCATGGTCTTCAGGGCGCGCGCGGTAGAACCGATATTGCCCGGGTGCGAGGTCTGCATCAGCACCGTCGCGACCGGTCGCAGCAGATCGTCGACGCTGGATGTCGGCGAGCGGTTCTCGCTCATGGGGCCAATGCGGGGATGTGCTGGGCGGCCAGGCGCTGCGCGGCATCCAGATCGATGTCTTCCAGGGTGTGCTTGCCGCGCGTCAGTTGTTCCAGCAGGGCGCGCTGCAACTCGCCGCGCTCGCGCGCCAGCGCATACGGGATTGAGGTGAACATGACCATGCTGTAGCGCGGAATGAAGTGGCCCGGCAGGCGCTTGGCCAGTTCCAGTTCCAGCTGACGTCGCAGTTGATAGCCGGGATCGGCAACCGTCTCGCGCATTTCGACATAGTTCTCCAGCGCCATCTCGGCAATGGCGTGGGTGTTGCCGCGGCGCTCGGATTCAAAATCGGCGAACACGGCTTCCCAGTCCAGCGTCGGGTCGCCGTCGCGCTTTTCGATCAGGTCGAGCAACGCGACGCAATCCTCGAAGGCGCAGTTCATGCCTTGCCCGTGGAAGGGCACGATGGCATGCGCGGCGTCGCCGATCAGCAGGGCGCGATCGCCCTGGCGCCAGCGCGGGCAGCGCAGTGTGCCCAGCGCGCCAACCGGATGCGCCTGATACTGCTGGTCAAAATCCGGAATCAGCGCCAGCGCGTCGGCGAAGTCGCGCGCGAACCAGGCGCGTGCGGTGCTTGCATCGGCATAGGCGGCAAAACTGGTGTCGCCGTGGTGCGGCAGGAACAGGGTTGCGGTGAAACTGGCGTCCGGATTGGGCAGCGCGATCAACATGTAGCCGCCACGCGGCCAGATGTGCAGCGCATCCGGATCCAGCGCCGGCTTGCCGTCGGCGCGCGGCGGAATGTTCAGTTCCTTGTAGCCGTGGTCGAGAAAATCGGTGGTCTGTCCCAGCGGCTGCTCCGCTTCCATCGCCGCACGCACTGTCGATCCCGCACCATCCGCACCGATCAGTACGGAAAAATCCACGATCATCGCGGATTGATCACGTTCGTCGACGAAATGGACTCTTCGCGATGCGAAGTCGACCGCATCCAGTCGGGCATGGAAGTGCAGCTGCGCACCTGCTTGTGCGGCCACATCCATCAGCGTCTGGTTGAGGCGGCCGCGGTGCACCGACCAGATGACTTCATCGGCATCCAGGCCGTAGGTCTGGAACTGCGTTTGTCCGGCACGATCGTGCAGCATGCGGCCGCGCATCGGCAGCGCGTATTCGAGCACCTGGGTGGTGGCGTTGGCGCGGCGCAAGCCTTCCCAGCCGCGCGCGGCCAGCGCCAGATTGATCGAGCGACCGGCCGCGACCTGTTCCCGGCGCAGATCGCCACGGCGCTCGAAGATGGCGACGCGATGGCCGTGGCCAGCCAGCTGTGCCGCCAGCAGCGCGCCAGCGAGGCCGGCTCCGGCGATGACGATGGGGGCAGCTTCGGTCATGACGATGATCCACTCCGGAAGTGATCGCGCAGCGCCTCGACCAGGCGCTCGCAATCGGCAAGATGGTTGTACAGCGGCGCCGGCGAGGCGCGAATCACATCGGGTTCACGCCAGTCGCAGATGATGCCGTCGCGGGCCAGATGCTCGAAGGCCCGGCGCCCGGCGTCGCGGCCGGCGCGCACGCGCAGCGACAGCTGGCAGCCGCGCTGCGCCGGATCCGCCGGCGTCAGGATTTCCAGATGTTCGGACAAGTCCTGTTCCAGCGCGTTGGCCAGCCAGCCGGTCAATGCGATCGACCGTCTGCGCAGTGCCGCAAGCCCGGCGCGGTCGAATTGATCGAGCGAAACGCGCAGCGGCGCGAGCGCGAGGATCGACGGATTGGACAACTGCCAGCCGTCGGCGCCGGGGCTCGGCACGAAGTTCGGACCCATGCGAAAGCGGGTGGCCGCCTCGTGTCCCCACCAACCGGCAAAGCGCGGCAGGTCGGCGCGGGCGTGGCGTTCGTGGACAAAGCAACCGGCAATCGCCCCCGGCCCTGAATTCAGATACTTGTAGCTGCACCAGACGGCGAAATCAGCGCCGCTGTCGTGCAGGTCGACCGGCACGTTGCCGATCGCGTGGGCGAGATCGAAACCGGTGCGGCAGCCGTAGCGTGCGCCGAGCTTGGCGATGGCGGCGAGGTCGAAGCGCTGCCCGCTGGCGTATTGCACGCCCGGCCACAGGATCAGCGCGATGCGCTCGCCTTCGCGTGCCAGGACCTCTTCGATCTGCCCGACATCGATGGTGTGGGCGCCAGGTTCCGGCGCCAGTTCGATCAAATCGGTGGCTGGATCACCGCCGTGATAGATGATCTGCGAGGCCACCGCATGGCGATCGGAGGGAAAGGCGCGCGCCTCGATGAGGATCTTGCGGCGCTGCGGCGTCGGGCGATAGAAGCTGACCAGCATCAGGTGCAGATTGGTGGTCAGCGTGTTCATTGCCACCACTTCGATCGGCTTGGCGCCGGCGATGCGCGCCAGGCCGTCGCGCACCAGTTGGTGGTATGGCATCCAGGCGTCGGCGTCAGTGAAGTGCGCCTCCACCGCATGCGTGCGCCATTGCGCGACGACGCGATCGAGAGCGGCCGGCGTGGCCGTGGGCATCAGGCCGAGCGAGTTGCCGCAGAAATAGGCGACTTCACGGCCGCCGTGCAGCGGGATGGCGAATTCATCGCGCAGGCTCGGCAACGCGTCTTCGGTTCCCGGCAGTTGGGGTTGTCTGGTCACCGGAATACTCGGCTCTCTGGGCAAGCGTCGGCATGCTACCCGCAACCCGACATACACGCGCAGATGTCGCCGTGCATGCCATGCTTGTCTCCTATCTGTTGAACGATTCTGAGCCGATGCCCGTAAATTCACCGAAGGCGCGCCCGAGACAGGGGGTCTTGCGAACAATGTGCTGTGCTGCGGGTGTCCTGCTCAGCGCCAGTGTGCTGGCCCAACCGGTGCACCTGTTGACCGACGCGCTGCCGACGCCGGTGCAAGGCGACGGTTGTTCCGGAGACAATTTCGGCATCGCGATGGCCGTCAGTGGCAACTACGCCGTCATCGGCGCCTATGGTGACACCGTGGTCGCTCCGCAAGTCCAGTTTGGCATCGCGCAGGGCTCGGCCTATGTGTTCGAACGCATCGGCGACAACTGGGTGGTGGCGCAGAAACTGAGCCCCGAGCCGATCGGCGGGGATGGCGACAATTTTGGCGTCAGCATCTCGATGTCCGATGATCTGCTGGCGATCGGCGCGCCACGCCGCACTCAGGACGGCGAACTCGAGTCCGGCACCGTGTTCATTTACGGACGCTCTGCAGGCGGCTATCTGTTGCGCCAGATCCTGAATTCCGAGCTTGCGGCCACTGGTCAGCGCTTTGGTACTGCCGTCGCGCTGTGGCAGGACCAGTTGGCGGTCGGCGTTCCCGGCAGCGGCAACGGACGCGTGGATCTGTATCGGCGCGACGGCTTTGGCACCTATGTTTTTCAGCGCAGCCTGGCACCCGAGCCGACGGCAACCGAGGCGCGCTTCGGCACGGCGCTGGCGCTCGCCGATGGACAATTGCTGATCGGTGCACCCGCCGCCGAGGGCGCTGGCGCGGTCTTCCGCAGCGTCTACTCGCTGGCCGGCTGGTCCGACGCCGAGCGCCTGCGGTTGTCCGCAACTCCGGGCATGGAACTGGGTGCCGCACTGGCCATCGCGCAGGGTGTGGCGCTGGTCGGGGCGCCGGGCGCGGGCGCCGGCGAAGTGCGCATGCTGATCAGCGATGCCGGATCCTGGGTCCGGACTGGGGTGTTGGTCGCCGCGGACGGTGTCGCCGGCGACCGTTTCGGCAGCGCGATAGCCGTGGATGCCGGGCGTGCTGCCATCGCCGCGCCGGCGGCGCTGTTCAGCGAGGGAAAGACCTACCTGTATGCGCGCTCAGGCGCCGAGTTCAGCTCAATGGGGGCGCTGGACATCGCCGATGGCGGCGCCGCCAAGCGTTTTGGAGGATCGCTGGCGCTGGCCGCGGACGGCGTGCTGATCGGCGCCGATCTGGATCGGGTGGGCCCGAATCCGAGTCAGGGTTCGGCACGCTGGTTCCGGCCGTCTGGCGGATCCTATGTGCAACTCGCAAAGCTCGACAGCGGCAACGGCGCCATCTATGACCGCTATGGCACGTCAGTCGCAGTCGATGGCGATTTCGCCCTGGTCGGCGCCTATCTGGAAGACACCGCGGTCGGCGGCGACGCGGGCGCGGCGCATTGGTTCCGGCGGGTCGATCGGCAATGGGTCTATGGCGGCCAGTTGCTGGCGCCCGACGCCGAGATCGAAGACCGCTTCGGCATTGCAGTCGATATCGATGGCGATCGCATGGCGGTCGGCGCGGTCTGGGACGTGGTGGGCACCAACGTCGATCAGGGCTCGGCGTACATCTACCATCGGCAGGGCGCCGACTGGGTGTTCGAAGCCAAGCTCGTCGCCAGTGATGGCGCCGCCGGCGATTACTTCGGCTATGCGCTGTCGCTGGATGGCGATCGCCTCCTGGTGGGGGCGCGGGGGGTCTCGGTACCCGTGGTCGATCAGGGTCGCGCCTATGTCTTCGTCCGCGGCGAATCCGGGTGGACGCAGGAAGCCCGGTTGCCGTTCGCCGGCATCAATCCGCAGGCCTACTTCGGCACCAGCGTCGCTCTGGCCGGCGAACTGGCCCTGGTCGGCGCGCCGGGGACCAGGGTTGGCGCCGGGCCGCAGGCCGCGGGTGCCGCAGTGGTGTTCCGGCGGCAGGGCGCAAGCTGGACGCAGACCGCGATCTTGCAGGCGCCGCAGCCGCAGGCCAACGGGGCCTACGGTTACGCCGTCGCCGCTGATTCCGAGCGCTTGCTGGTCGGCGCCTTCCTGGACGGCTTTCTCGGCAGAGGTGCCGCCTATGTCTATCGAAGCGCCGATCTGGTGCTGGACGGTGAGTTGCGCGCGAGCCAGGTGCAGCCGGGAGAGGGGTTGGGAATCGCGGTCGCGATTTCTGGCACGACCGCCGTGTTGGGTGCCTCCGGATACGATCTGCCAGGCAAAGTTGGTGTCGGTACTGTGCGCATCTTCGAACGCGGCGCGCAGGGTTGGCAGGAGGACCAGCAGTGGTTTGCGGCGGACGCTGCCGACGGCGATGGCTTCGGCGGTGCGGTGGCACTGGATGGCGTGCACGCGGTGATTGGCGCGCCCGGCAAGGGAATCGAGAATCCGTTGGAGGGCGTGGCCTACGTCAGCAAAATCAACGCGCTGTTTGCCGATGGCTTTGAATAAGCCTGCGCACCCGGAGGTGCGCAGCGGTCAAGCAACGATCACTCAAAGCCGTTGGCGAAGGCGAATGTACCGGCCGGGTTGGTCAGCACATAGGTGCAGCGACGATTGGCGGGCACCGTCGTCCCGGCGGTGAAATTGTCGTACATCGATTGCAACTCGCTGGCGCTGTAGCCGTCAGCAGCAGCTGCGTTCAAGACGGCTTGCGCGGCGTCCTGCTGATTGGTGCTGGAGCCGGTCATGCCCAGGCCGAGCAGGAAAGCGCGATCTGCACGCTGGCGACCGATGCTGTTGTAATTCAGCAGGTTGCAGGAAGCCCAGTACTGGCCCTGGGTATGGATGGCGCCCGAAAGCGTCTGGTAGGTGGCGCTCAGGTGGTAGTTGGTCACGCGTCCGCCCCAGAACGGGTTGTGTCCATCCCAGTTGAACATCCAGAAGTAGGCCGTGACATTGCTCGGCCAGTGATTGAAGCTGCGGCTGTATGACGATGCCAGATAGTCGCCAGTGCCTTCGGACAGACCCTGCACCTGCGACAACCCGTGAGTCAGCCAGTCATGGATGCCATGACCGAGTTCATGAATGACGACATCGGCGTCCTCGGCATCATCGACGCCGCCCTCGCCGAAGGACAAACGGCCGGTGCCCGAGGTGTAGAAGGAATTGTCGTCGCCGTTCACGCCGCGCGGGTCGTAGCGCACACCACCCACGTACTGATACGGCGCAATCGGCACGTTGAGCGTGGTGTTGATGTAACGCATGAAGGTGTCGATGTGGTAGTAGACATTGACGCCCTCGAACTTGTCGTTATCGCGCGTGAACAGGAAGTTGCCGGCGGCATCGGTTGGACAGTTGTTGGCGTCCATCGGCGCTTCCCAGTCGGTGCACTCGGCCCACGGACCCTTCAGCGTCCAGTTGCCGGTGACCTGGGTCAAGTCGCGCAGCGGCCGGGTGAACACCTGGGCATCCAGTTGCGCGGTGTTGGCATCGCTGCCGTCGACATAGCCGGTGGCGCCATAGGCCACCTGCGCGCTGGACAGCGGGTCCGGGTCGAAAGCGCGACCGCTGCCGTCGAAATTCAGGCTGCGGTTCTCCACGCGCACGATTGCGCCACTGCCAGCGTCGACCAGCACTTCCCAACTGCCCCCGGGGTAGCCTTTCGGTTCCAGCAGGACGCGCCATACGCGCAATGCGCTGTCGCGGTTCCACCACATCTCGGTGTGGTCGACGTAGTTGAAGCCGCCGCTGGCGCCGAGGTACTCCGCCGCCCGCGACTGCGCTGTCGCGGCGTCGATCCTGGCTGGCGCGCCGGGCGCCAGATCCACCGGCTGCAGCGATTGCTGGACAAAGATGACCTCGCCGCCCGCGGTGACCGACACCACGATTTCGCTGCCATGGAGCGGCAAGCCGTTCCAGTACTGCTGGAAACGGACGACGCTGAACGGTCCGAAGTTCTTGCTGTGCAGCGCCCGCAACTCGTGCCCCGGCGCGCGCAGGTTCAGCTGCAACTGTTCGCTACCGCGTGCCTCCAGGTATTGACGCGCCATGCTCTCGGCGTCGGCTGGAGTCGCCGTGAAAGCCGGACGGTAAAGCGCTCGCGGTGCCAGGGTGGTGCGGTCAAATCGGCCGTCGTCCCGGGTCACGCTGGGCCGATCGGAATCGACGCCGATCTGCAGCGGCGGATAATTGCCGGGCTTGGCCGCGAAGGCCTGACCGGTGAGTGCGGTGACCAGAGCACAGAAAACGAGTCGGCGAGTCATCAATTGGGTCAACAGGGTCTGGCCTCGCGGCCGGGCCGCGGATTATCGACGCCTGTGGACAGGCACTCAACACACGCTCGTCGGCAAGGGACCCTCTGAACAAGTTCTGCGAGCCGCGTTGTGTCCCATTTTGCCTGCCGCTAGGCGCGGTCCGAAGGTCGTAGCACGGTCTACGAAGCCGAGGACCGGAACGACGCGGCAGGCAAAATGGGCCACAACCCTTCGGGACGGGGCTGAAACGGCCTCCAGCTGCGTCTGACACCTCGCCCAGAGCGCAGGCTATGGCCTTCGGTGTCATCCTTGCTGGCGACCGTTTCAGCCGCCGTCGCGGCCGCAGAACTTGTTCAGAGGGTCCCAAGACACGGGTCGTGACTTCCGTCCGATGCGCGCAGTCATCCGCAAGGCGTAGGTTCCGCGGTGCCCAATCCGACCTTGAAGCGAGGTCGGGTCCCAAACTTCTATCTCGGAGTACGCCATGCGTATGCAACTCCTGGCTGCGATGTTGCTCGGCGCTTGTGCGTCGGCTGCGTCGGCGCTGACCGTCGATGAGCTGGTCGCAAAGAACACCGAAGCGCGTGGTGGCATCGAAGCCATTCGCGCCATCCAGTCGATCAAGTCCACCGGCAAGATGAATTTCTCGGGCGGCGATTTCAGCATCGAGCTGGGCTTTTCCAGCCTCAACGAGCGCGCTGCCAAGGTGCGCAGCGAAGCCAGCATCCAGGGACTCACCCAGGTGACTGCCTACGACGGCAAGGACGCCTGGACCATCAACCCGTTCCAGGGTCGGCGTGATCCCGAGCGCATGAGCGCCGAGGACGCCAAGGGTCTGGAAGTGCAGGCCGACATGGATGGTCCGCTGGTCGACTGGAAGAGCAAGGGGCACAAGGTCGAATACCTCGGGACCGAGGACATGGACGGCACCCAGGCGCACAAGCTCAAGGTGACGCTGAAAAACGGCGATATCGAGTACCGCTTCCTCGATCCGGACTATTTCCTCGAGATCCTGATCGTCACCCAGTCCAAGCGCCGCGGCGTCGAGACCGAAATGGAAACCGAACTGGGTAACTACGAGAAGGTCGCCGGCGTGTACATGCCCTTCGCCATCGAGAGTGGCCCCAAGGGTGGCCAGCGCGGTCAGAAGATCCAGATCGAGAAGGCCGAGGCCAACGTCGACATCGATGACGCGCTGTTCGCCTTTCCACAAGCCGCCAAGTGAGCACGCAAGGAATCCCCATGACTACCCATCAAACTCAGCGTGGCGTGCTGCTCGGCGTCGTGACCCTCGCTCTGGCCTGCGGCAACGCGCTCGCACAGGCGCCGGCAGCTCCGAGCTTCGATTCCGGCACCATTTCCGGCCTCGGCGCGCGCAACATCGGATCGGCGACCATGAGCGGCCGCGTTTCGGCGCTGGCCGCGCATGTCGCCGATGGCAAGACCACCATCTACGTCGGTGCTGCCAGCGGCGGCGTGTGGAAGTCGATCGACAGCGGTACCAGCTACAAGCCGGTATTCGACAAGCAACCGGTGCAGTCGATCGGCGCCATCGCGCTGGATCCGAGCAACCCGAAGAATGTGTGGGTAGGCACCGGCGAGTCGTGGACGCGCAATTCGGTGTCGGTCGGCAACGGCGTTTATCGCTCCAGCGACGGCGGCGAGAGCTGGAGCTATCTCGGCTTCCCCGAGAGCGAGCGCATCGCCAAGATCCTGGTGCATCCGAAGAACGGCAACATCGCCTACGTTTGCGTGCCCGGCAAGCTGTGGAGCGATTCGGCTGATCGCGGCCTGTACAAGACGACCGACGGCGGCATCCACTGGTCGCTGATCCTGAAAGGTCCGAATCTGTCCACCGGCTGTTCCGGCATGAGCTTCGATCCGGGCAATCCGGAGCGACTGATGGTCGGCACCTGGGATTTCCGCCGCAAGGGCTGGACCTTCCGTTCCGGTGGTGAAGACGAGAAGCAGGTCAGCGGCAGCGGGCTGTACGTCAGCGACAACGGCGGTGCCAGCTTCACCGAGCTGAGTTCGCAGGCCTTTCCCGGCCTGCCTGCCAAGCCTTGGGGCCGCGTCGAGGTCGAAATCGCGCCGTCGGATGCCAAGATCGTCTACGCCTTCATCGAGGCCGGCGACAACAGCGCACTGTATCGCTCCGGCGATGGCGGCAAGACCTGGGAACAGCGCGACAAGAGCCAGATGATGGTGTGGCGGCCGTTCTACTTCGCCAACATCGTGGTCGACCCGAGCAACGCCGACCGCTTGTTCAAGATGAACCTGCGACTGATCGTCAGCGAGGACGGCGGCAAGAGCTTCTCCGACGCCGCCGGATCGACCCACGCCGACTCCCACGATGTGTGGATCAATCCGAACAATCCCAAGGACGTCATCCTCGGCGACGACGGCGGCATCTGGTACAGCAAGGATGGCGGTGGTCGTTGGTGGAAAGCGGAAAACCTGCCGATCAGCCAGTTCTACCACGTGGCGGTCGACAACCAGGATCCCTACCGCGTCTACGGTGGTCTGCAGGACAACAGCTCCTGGGTTGCCGAGTCATCCTATCCAGGCGGCGTGAGCAACAGTCGCTGGGAGAATCTCTATGGTGGCGACGGCTTCTGGGTCATCCCGGACGCCAATGATCCGAACATCGTCTATGCCGAGTACCAGGGCGGCAACATCGCGCGCATCGATCGGCGCACCAAGCAGGCGCGCGATATCCAGCCCAAGGCCGACAAGGCTGGAGAGAAGTTGCGCTACAACTGGAATGCGCCGATTCACCAGAGTCCGAATGAGCCGGGCACGATCTACCTCGGCTCACAGTTCCTGTTCCGCACCCGCGACCAGGGCCAGACCTGGGATCGCATTTCGCCGGATCTGTCGACGCAGGATGAGGCGCGCCAGCAGCAGGAAAAGTCCGGCGGCATCACCGTCGACAACTCTTCCGCCGAGATGCATACGACGATCTATGCGATCAGCGAATCGCCGCGCAATCGCGAGCTGATCTGGGTTGGTACCGACGATGGCAACGTGCAACTGACGCGCGATGGCGGCAAGAACTGGACGAACACTGCCAAGAACCTGAAGGGCCTGCCGCCAGGCGCCTGGATTTCCTGGGTAGAGGCTTCACGTCACGACGAGGCCAGCGCCTTCATCGCCGTCGATCGTCACACTTTTGGCGACATGACCCCGCACGTTTTCGCCACGCGTGACTACGGCAAGAGCTGGCAGCGCATCGCCGGCGCCGAGCAAGGCGTACGCGGTTATGCCAATGTGATTCGCCAGGATCCGGTGGACGCCGATCTGCTCTACCTGGGCACCGAGTTCGGATTGTGGATCAGCATCGATCGCGGCGCTCACTGGGCCGAGTTCAAGGGTGGCAACTTCCCGCCGGTGCCGGTGCGCGACATCGCCGTGCAGGAGCGCGAACATGATCTGGTGATCGCCACCCACGGGCGCGGCATCTGGATCATCGACGACATCTCGCCGCTGCGCAGCTTCGACTCGGCGACCTTGAGCGCCGAGGCGAAGTTCCTGCCGTCGCGCCCGACCCAGCAGCGCATCGCCGGTGTCGGCGGCTGGTCCGACGGCGACGCCAAGTTTGTCGGCCAGAACGCGCCGAGCGGCGCCGTGATCAGCTACTACCAGCGCACCCGGCACCTGTTCGGCGAGCTCAAGCTGGAGATCCTGGACGCCGACGGCAAGGTCATCGACAGCATCCCGGCGAGCAAGCGCCGGGGCATCAACCGCGTCACCTGGTCGATGCGCCTGAAGCCGCCACGGGTGCCGAAGGCGGCGCAGCTTGCCTTCGCCGGAACCCAGGGGCCGCGCGTGTTGCCGGGCACCTATACCGTGCGCCTGACCAAGAACAAGCAGGTCTACGAGTCCAAGATCGAGGTCGGCCTGGATCGGCGTGCGAGCTACACGGTGGCCGATCGCAAGGTGCAGTTCGACGCCAGCATGCGCGTGCACGGACTGTTCGGCCGCATGACCGAGCTGACCGACCGCATCCAGTTCCTGCAGATGATGGCTGGTGGCATTGGCGGAAAGTTGCCGAAGGACGATGCGCTGGCCAAGGATCTGGCGACGTTCGTTGCCGACGCCGAGACGATTCGCAAGGACATCGTCGCCACCAAGGAGGGCGGGGCGATCACCGGCGAGGAGCGCCTGCGCGAGCACACTGACACCCTGTACAGCGCCGTCCTCGGCTACGAGGGACTGCCGGCGGCGACGCTGATCACCCGTATCGGCGTGCTCGAAGCTGAACTGGACGCGGTGACCGCCAAGTTCGACGCGCTCAGCGCCAAGGCCCTGCCGGCGCTCAACGGCGAACTGCAGAAGCGCAAGATGCCCGAGCTCAGTTGGCCGCCGAAGGGTCCGATGCCGCCGACGGCCGAGGTGCGCAGTTCCGACGGCAATGTTGGTGGCATGTCGTCGCCGAAGAAGTACTACCGGCATCCGCTGGCGGGTTTGAAGATGTACTGATGCCTTGGGTGGAATCCCGGCCGGTGGCCGGGATTCCACCACATCCTGCGCGCCGCCTTTGAAGATTGGCTGAGTCGGCAGATCGGATCGATGGGGTACTGTGCCCCGACGGCCCTATACTCATCCATCCGACGCCGCCGCCTTGTCCTGATGCGAAGTCGACGTTTTGCCGAACAAATCCTGCGCGTCACGCTGGCGCTGGTGTGCGCCGCTTGCGCGCTCGCAGCGCAGGCGCAGACCTCGACGACCCTGGTGCTCGGGCGCGTCAGCGACGATCCCAAGGCGCACTACGAACGCCTCAAACCCTTGCTCGACTACGCCGTGGCGCACATGGCCGACCTCGGCATACGCGAAGGTCGCGTGCTGATGGCGCGCGATGCGCAGCAGATGGTCAGCTATCTGCGCCAGGGCAAGGTCGACTGGATCAGCGAGACCTCCGGCGCCGCCATCGGCTTCGAGGAGCGCGCGCACGCGCGCATCCTGCTGCGCGCCCGCCGCGGTGGCCTGTTCGACTACCGTACGGTGTTCTTTGCGCGCAAGGACAGCGGCATCCGCAGCATCGATCAACTCGCCGGGCGATCGCTCGGTTTCCAGCATCCGATGTCGACCAGCGCCTATCTGGTGCCGGCGGCGATTCTGCTCGATCGCGGCTTGTCCCTGGCAATCCAGTCTTCGCCGCTGGAACGCCCGCCGGCGCAGTTCGTCGGCTATGTGTTCTCGCGCTCCGAGGGCAATCTGGTGACCTGGGTACAGAAGGGACTGGTCGACGCGGCGGCCTTCAGCAACCAGGACTGGGACGAGTTGCAGGTCAACGAACCCGAGGTCGCGGCGGAGCTGATGGTGTTCCACCAGAGCCGCGAGTACCCGCGCGCCGTGGAACTGGTGCGCGATGGTCTCGATCCGCGCATCGAGCAGCGCTTGCGGGAAGTGTTGCTGGCGGCGCACACCGATCCAGCCGCGCATGCGGCGCTGGAGGCGTACACGCGTACCGAACGCTTCGATGAAGTGGACGCCGCGACCTGGGCATCGCTGTCCGAGTTGCGCATCGGCGTGCGCCGCGTGCGCGCGGAAATCGAATGATGCGGATCGGCCTGCGCGCGAAATTCACCTTGAGCCTGCTGGCCACGACGCTGGTGTGGGTGGCGGTGCTGACTTTCGGCTGGATCAGCGCATCGCGGGCCATCGATGAAGTGCTGCAGCAAGGCGCCGATTCGCTGCGCGAACAAGGCCGCAGCGCACTCGCCGATCGCGGCGTGCAACTGGCCAGTTTCCTCGCCGACGCGCTGACCAATCCGGTCTATTACACCGATCTGCTGACCGTGCGCGAGGTTGCGCGCTCGGCGCTGGAGCAGCCGGACGTCGACTACGTGCTGGTGTATGACGGCCAGGGGCGCCTGATTCATGACGGCTCGCGCGACATTCCGCGCTTCGGCCAGGTGATGGACGATCCCTTCGCCCAGGCGGCAATCGCCGCGGGAACGCCGTTGATCCAGTGGAGCGAGGAGCGCATCGATGCCAGTGCGCCGATGGCGATCGGTGATCTGCGCCTCGGCGGAGTGCGCGTCGGCCTGTCTCTGGCGCGGACCGAGAGCATTCTTGCGACCGAAACGGCGGGCGCCAGAGAGCGTTTCCGGCGCGCCTTTTCCGGTCCGGCGCACGTACTTGGCCTCGGCTCGTTGATCCTGTTGCTGTGGATCGTGGTCGCTGGCTGGCTGGTTGCCCGCGGGCTGGTGCGACCGATCCGCGACCTGGCGGCGCGAGCGCGCGAGATCGAGCGCGGTCGCTTCGAGACCGTGGGTGCGAGTCGTCGCCGCGACGAACTGGGCGAACTGATGCGTGCATTCGGGCGCATGAGCGACGCGGTCGGGCGCCACCATCACGACATTCGCAAGCTCGCCTATCACGACAGTCTGACCGGCCTGCCGAACCGATTGATGTTTCGCGAGCTGCTTGACGAGGCGATTGCCGAGTTCCGCGGCAGCGGCCAGGGGCTGGCCCTGCTGTTCATCGATCTGGACGACTTCAAGCGCATCAATGACACCCTCGGGCACGACGCCGGCGACGATGTGCTGATCGAATTTGCGGCGCGCCTGAAACGAGCGCTGAGCGCGTCGGACGCTTCCAGCAAGCCCCTGTTCGCGCGCCTCGGTGGCGATGAGTTCGTCGCGCTGGTGTCGGGCGATGATGGACGCAGCAAGGGCGAGCTTGCGGCGCTCAGCCTGCTGGAACAGCTCAAGCAACCGTTCGTGATCGGCGACAAGTCGCTGCTGGTCGGCGCCAGCATCGGCATCACGGTGTTCCCCGACGACGCGCACACCTCGAAGTTGTTGCTCAAGCACGGCGACCTGGCCATGTACCAGGCCAAACAGCGTGGCAAGAGCTGCTACCGCTTCTTCGCCGGCCACCTGACGGAGGCGGCCGAGGAGCGCCTGGGACTCGAGCACGATCTGCGCGAGGCGCTGGAGCTGGGGCAACTGGCGGTTGCCTACCAGCCGATACACGACCTGCAGACCGGCCGACTGGTTGGCGCCGAAGCGCTGTTGCGCTGGCGCCATGCGCGCCGCGGCATGGTGCCGCCGTCGATTTTCGTACCGATCGCAGAAGCCAGCGGCCTGATCGATACGCTCGGAGAATGGGTGCTCGATCGTGCCTGCCGCGATACCGCCAGCTGGCAGCATGCACTGCCGGGACTGACGGTCGCGGTGAACCTGTCGGCGCGCCAGCTGCAGCGATCCGATCTTGGCGATCGGGTCCGCGCCACGCTGGAGCGACACCGGCTGAATCCGGAACTGCTGCACCTGGAGCTGACCGAGTCGAGCCTGTTGCATGACGAGCAAGTGGCCTTCGCCGCGCTCGGGCAGTTGCGCGCAACCGGGGTCCGTGTCTGGCTGGACGACTTCGGCACCGGCTTTTCCGGGCTCAGCCATCTGCGCCGCGCGCGCGTCGACGGCGTCAAGATCGACCGCAGCTTCATCACCGACATCCTCACCGATCCGGAGGATCTGGCGCTGGCCAGCGCGATCATCGCGATGGCGCATTCGCTGGGCATGCAGGTGATTGCCGAAGGTGTGGAAACCGAGGCCCAGTTCGCCCTGTTGCGCACCCGCGGCTGCGATCAGGCACAGGGTTTCTGGATGAGCGCTGCGGTCACCCCGGAAGAATTGATCCAGCGACCGCGACGCGTGGAACTCAGCCCGGAACACTTGGTTTAGCGCCGATGCTCCCCAATTGGCCCACAGCCGCCTGGCTGCCGATCGTCCTGCTGATCGGCTCGAACGTGTTCATGACCTTTGCCTGGTATGGGCATCTCAAGTTCAAGACCACCACCTTGCTGACGGCGATCATGGTCAGCTGGATGATC
The DNA here is from genome assembly GCA_016717705.1 of Rhodanobacteraceae bacterium. Lineage (GTDB taxonomy): Bacteria > Pseudomonadota > Gammaproteobacteria > Xanthomonadales > SZUA-5 > JADKFD01. The sequence goes on from JADKFD010000102.1 coordinate 65,706, forward strand.
GCCTTGCCCGAGTACATCCTGCAGGTGCCGGCCAATCGCATCGGGCATGGCTATTACAGCGCGGCGCAGCTGAAAACCATCCAGGAAATCATCACCCTGTCGGTGTTCTGCGTGTTTTCAGTGACTTACCTGGGCGAAACTCTGCGCTGGAACCATCTGCTGGCGTTCGGACTGATCGCTGCGGGTGGCTATTTCATGTTTTTGCCGGGGAAGTGAGTGGTGAGTAGTGAGTAGTGAGTAGTGAGTAGTGAGTAGTGAGTAAAACCCGGCATTTTCGAGGGTTTCTGGAGATGCCAATAAGGCCTTCAGGCACGAAATCCGAGTGAACTTCCTCCCTCAGCCGCGGTTGTGCCGGCTGTTACTCACTATTCACTACTCACTACTCACTGCTTCTGGTCACACTTCCTGCACGATGAAGCGCGTTTCGTACAGCAGCTGGTCAATCTCGTCGGGCTGGCCGGCGTCGAACTGGAAGGCGAGGTGGTTGTCGCCGGCACGCACCAGCGTCGCACGCACATCCACCACCGTGTCCTGGTCGAAAATGAAAAACAGCCGGAACGGAGGCACGCTGCTTTCCTTCCAGGTCAGCGGCAGCGCGACCCGGGCACCGCCGCCGGAAATGTCCATGGCATTGCTGAGGTAGCCGCCACGCGCGGTGGCCACGAGGACAGCGACTGCACTGATCTCGGTGCGCGGATGACGGCGCTTCTCGTAGCCCTGGACCATGGCACTCTCCGTGACGAAGTCAGACCATAAGCCCGGCCGCCGCTCCGGCACAAGCGAGCGACGGTGAAGATGTGAGCAATTCCACCAAGCGGAAGTGGTGGGAGAGCAATCGCGCGCAAGCGCGCTCCCACAACGATGCCGAACATCCACGCAGCAATTGTAGGAGCGCGCTCGCGCGCGATGCGCAACCAACAACCAACAACCAACAACCAATCAGGCCGCTCCCGCGCGCAGCGCATCGGCCGGCGGCGCCGAGGTGACGCCGCGCAACACCAGCCAACCGGCCAGCAGCGACAGTCCAGCGCCGAGCGCAGCGCCAGCCAGCGCCAACCACCAGGGCGGGGCGTAATCGATCTGGAATACCCGCTCGGCCAGCGCCCAGCCGGTGGCCAGTGCGGCGAGTCCGCCGAATCCGCCGCCCATGGCGCCGACGCTGCCGAGTTCGATCCACTGCGTGCGTTGCAGCGTCTTGCGCGATGCGCCGAGGCTGCGCCACAGCGCGCTCTCGAAGCGACGGGCGCCAGCACTGACGGCCAGCGCCGCGACCAGCACGCACGCTGCCGCCGCCAGCGCGCACCAGAAAATGGCGGAAAGGCTGCGGATCACCGCGTCGACGATGCCAAGGATGCGGGTCAACAAGGCATCGACGTCGATCAGCGTGACATTCGGGTAGGCCCGCAGCAGCGGGCCGAGCTGGCGTGCCTGTTCGGCACCCGTGCGCACGCTGGTGACCCAGGTGCTTTCCAGTCCGGCGACGGTGGCCGGCTTGTACAGCAGGAAGAAATTGACCCGGAACGAGTCCCAGTCGACGCTGCGCACGTTGGCGACGCGCGCCTCGATCTGGCGGTCACCGATGCTGATGGTGATGCGGTCGCCGACGCCGAGGTTGAAAATCGTCGCCCAATTCTCGGCAATCGAGACCTCGTCGCCCGCGCTCCACCACTGTCCGGACGTCAGGCGGTTGGCCTCAGGTAGCGCATCGCTCCAGCTCAGATTGAGATTGCCGTCGAGGAAGCGCGCGGCGCGCGGGTCGGGGTAGCGTGCGGCACTGGCCGGCTGACCGTTGATCGCCACCAGTCGCCCGACGGCAAACGGAAAGAACTGCGGATCGACGATGCCCAGCTGGGCAAACTGCTGGCGCAGCGGCTCGACCTGTTCCGGCTGGATATTGAGCAGGAAGCGATTGGGCGTGTCCGTGCTCAATCCCAGTCGCCACTGGCGCACCAGGTCGCCGGCGACCACGCCGAGCAGCAGCACTGCGGCCAGCGCCAACGCCAGCGACACCGATGACAACAGCGTGGTACCCGGTCTCGATGCGAACTGGCGCAAGGCCTGGCGCAGCACAAAACTGCGGCCGGGAACGCGCTTGCGCAGCAACTTGAGCAGCACCCACATGACACCGCCCAGCGCCAGCGCCAGCGCGCTCATGCCAGCCAGTGCGATCAGTCCCAGCTGGCCCTCGCCGGTCAGCAGCCATACCGCCAGAGTCAGCACGCCGAGCGCCGCCGGGTACGCCAGCCACTCGCGGGCACCCATCTTGTCCTCACCCTGGCGCAGCAGGCTCGATGGTGGCGTGGCGGCCAGTCGCGACAGCGCCGGAAAAGTGAAGCTGAGGTAAGCGAGCACGCCGACCAGCGCGCCGAGCGCCGCCGCCTGCGGGCCCGGTTGCGGCAGCGTCTCGACCAGAATCGAGCCAACACCAAGTGCGATCACGGCTTGCAGGCCATAACCCAGTGCAATTCCGGCGAGGATCGCGGGAAGGCCAAACAGCCCCAGGGTCGCGCCCATCTGCAACAGGATGCGGCGCCGGGACAGACCGAAACAGCGCAATTGCGCGACCACTTCGCGGCGTGCCTCGGTGTAGCGGCGGGCAGTCAGTGCGATGGCCAGGGCTGCCAGCCAGAGCACTGCAAGCGCCGAGAGGCCGAAGAAGGCGCGCGTCTGCCGGCCGACCTCGGCCAACTGTTGCTCGGCATCGCGCGCCAGCGTCAGTCGTTGCCCCTGCAGTTGCGGTCGTACCGCATCGGCCCAGGCTTCGACAGCTCGCGTGTCGCCCGCCAGCAGCACGCGATGGAAAGCGCGGCTGGCCGGCCCGAGCAATCCCAGTTGCGCGACATCGACATCGCGCAGCAATGCCCGCGGCGCCAGCGTCAGGAAACTGCCGGCGCCTTCCGGATCTTCGGTCAGAATGCCGGCGATGCGCAGTTTGGCGTTGCCGATCTCGACTTCGCTGCCGACACGGGTTTCCAGCGCGGCCAATGCCCGCGCGTCCAGGTACAAGTTGCCCGGATCGGGTGCCCTGGCATTGCTCTGGGCGCCGTTGGCCTCGGTTGCAGTCTTCAGCCGGCCGCGCAACGGATAGTCGGCGGCAACCGCCTTGATCTCGACCAGCACGCTGGCGTCGCCGGCAAACAGCACGGTGGGAAAGGCGGTGACCGTGGTGGTCGCAATACCGGCGTCATGGGCAGACTGCACCAGTTCGGCGGGGCAAGGGCTGGCGCGATGACAGCACCGCGTCGCCGCCGATCAACTCACCGCTGCGCGCGGCCAGCGTGCGTTCGATGCGGTCGCTGAAGGCAAGCACGCCGGTGGCGGCGGCCACGGCAACCAGCAGGGCGGCGAGCACCGGCTTGAGCTCGGCGCCACGCCACTCGCGGCGCGCGTGCCGCAACAGGGTCATCAGCGTGCTCATGCGATGCGGCGCCCGGCTTCGAGGCGGATCTGGTGCTGGCAGCGCGCCGCCAGCCGCGGATCATGGGTCACCAATATCAGGCTGGTACCGCTGTCGCGGTTGATCTCGAACAACAGATCGGCAACCCGCTGGCCGGTGTGCTGGTCGAGATTGCCGGTCGGCTCGTCGGCGAACAGCAAGCCGCGGCCCGATGGCAAAGGCGCGCGCCAGCGCCACCCGTTGCTGTTCGCCGCCCGACAACTGACGCGGCAAGTGGTCCAGACGGTGGCCGAGTCCCACACGCTCGAGCGCGGCGCGCGCGCGCGACAGGGCGTTGTCGCTACCGGCCAGTTCCAGCGGCGCGGCGACGTTTTCCAGCGCGGTGAAGCTCGGCAGGAGGTGGAACGCCTGGAACACGAAGCCGACCCGGCCCAGTCGCAGCGCAGCGCGCCCGTCTTCATCGAGTCCGGTCAGTTCATTGCCGAACAGCGCGATGCGACCGCTGCTTGGCGCGTCCAGACCGGCCAGCAGCGACAGCAGCGTGGTCTTGCCGGATCCGGACTCGCCGACGATTGCCAGCGACTCGCCGGCTGCCAGATGAACGTCGATGGATTCGAGCACGCTGAGTTCACCGGCTGCAGTCATCACCTGTTTGCTAATGTCCGAGGCATCGATAACAGCGGCGGTGGCGACAGTCATGTGGCGGATCCTGTGGGTAGTGCTTCTGGTCTGGTGCGGTGGGCTGCAGGCGGCTGAGCCGCGCACCATATTGGTGCTGGGCGACAGCCTGAGTGCGGCGCACAACATCCCGACCGAACAAGGTTGGGTGCAATTGCTGGATCGCAAGCTGGCCGAAAGTCACCCAGGCCAATGGCGCCTGGTCAACGCCAGCATCAGCGGCGAGACCACCGCTGGCGGCTTGACCCGGCTGCCGGCCGCGCTGGCGACGCATCGACCGGCGCTGGTCATTCTTGCGCTCGGTGCCAATGATGGCCTGCGCGGCCTGCAGATTTCGTCGATGCGCGCCAACCTGACACAGATGATCGAATTGGCGCGTGACGGCGGAGCGAAGGTGGCGCTGATTGGAGTCGAGCTGCCGGTGAACTACGGTGAGGCCTACCGCAGTCGCTTCCGCGCGGTCTACACACAGCTCGCCGAGCAATACCAGTTGCCGCTGCTGCCGTTCCTGCTTGCCGGTCTGACCAATGACCTGAGCAATTTCCAGGAAGACCAGATCCACCCGACAGCAGCGGCCCAGCCGCAGATCCGCGACACCGTCTGGGCCTGGCTGGAGCCGCAACTGTAGCCCCGTGCCCGATCCCGTCCGCGGCAGCCTATGATCGGCCCCCTTGCCGGAACACCTGAGAGCGCATGGAACACCGCCAGACTCTGATCCGCGTGCTGACCGAGTGCGTCGATCGCGCTGAAGAGGCTCCGATGAGCTTGGGCGACGCGCTCGACAGCCTGAAGACCTCGGCCTTCGGCTTGTCGACGGTGCTGCTGTGCCTGCCGTTCCTGCAGCCGCTGACCCTGGGCCCGTTGTCCAGCGCCGGTGGCCTGGTGCTGACCTCGCTCGGCTGGCAACTGATGCGTGGCCGTGAAGTGATGTGGCTGCCGCAGCGCATCTACCAGATCAAGCCGTCGACCAAACTGTGGGAGCGCTTGCTGGGCCTGTGTACCTGGTTGCTCAAGGTGCTGGCAAAGATCACCCGTGAACGGCTGACGTCGTGGGTCGATGGTCGTTTCGGCGAGCGCCTGTGCGGCGGGTTGATCGCGCTGGGTGGCGCGTTGCTGGTGATTCCGGCGCCGATCCTGCCGTTCAACAACACGCTGCCGGCGTTAGCGATGCTGTTCGCGGCGATCGCGATTCTCGAGCGTGATGGCTTGATGGTTCTGGTCAGCGTGTTCTTCATCCTGGCAACCATCGCCTATTTCGGCGCTTTTTTTTACGCTTTGTATTTTCTTGGCGCCGAAGCCACCGAATGGTTCCGAACGCTGCTGCCGAGCGTGTTTGGCTGAACCACACGCCCGACCGGCGTGACGAGCGCGTGCAGTACAATCGGCGGCTTGCAGATCCGCCCGATCGAGGATTGCTGCCCGTGAATGGACCTTGGCGCCCGTTCCCCAGACCATGGGTCATCGCCCATCGGGGTGCCAGTGGTCTGCTGCCCGAGCACACGCTGCCGGGTTACGCCCTGGCGATCGAGCAGGGTGCCGACGTCATCGAGCCGGACCTGGTCGCCAGCGCCGACGGCGTCCTCTACGCGCGCCACGACCTCGGACTGGCGCGCAGCACGGATATCGCCAGTCGCGGCGAATTTTCCGGATACCGGCGCCCGGGCGTCGATGGCAGTGAAGATTGGTGGATCGAGGATCTGAGTTCCGCCCAGATCGACTCGCTGCGTGCGATCCAGCCCTGGCCGCAGCGCCCACATGAACGCGATGGCGCTTTTGGCGTGCCGCGATTCAGCGCGGTGCTGGCACTGCTGCTGATGGAGCGGCAACGCCGCGAGCGTCCACTTTTGGTCTATCCCGAACTCAAGCATCCGCAGCATTTCCGACGACTGGGCATCGATGTCGTCGAGTTGCTGGCGCGTGAACTCGAAAGCGTCGGCCTCACCGGCCCGGATGCGCCGGTGCTCGTGCAGTGCTTTGAGCGCGATTGCCTGGACCGCGTGCGCTCGCGAATCGGTGTCCGCGTCGTGCAGTTGTCGATCGACCTGCCGACGCTCGACGGCTCGACCGTTGACGGCTACGGGGTGTCCAAGCAGGCGCTGATGACGCCCGCCGGGGCCGGTTTCATCGCCGCGGCCCACCAGCTTGGCCGCGCGGTACATGCGTGGACCTTCCGCGACGACCAGCCGCATGTGGACTACGCGCCGGTCGATGAGTGTGCCCGCGCCTTCGAGCAGGGCTGCGACGGCTTGTTCAGTGACTTCCCGGCGACCGCCCTGGCGGCACGGGCGCGCCGGGAGCGGGCTGCCCAGGTGCGCGTGCTCAGTCTGGTCGGCGCACAGATCGCGCCCTTCCTGCCGGCACTGGCGGCGCTGCGTATCCGCGTATTTCGCGAATGGCCGTATCTCTACGACGGCGATGCCGACTATGAGGCGCGTTATCTTCAGACCTACAGTCGCTCGGCGCGCAGCCTGTTCGTGCTTGCCCTGGATGGCGACGAGGTGGTCGGCTGCGCGACGGCGATTCCCTTGAGCGATGCCAGCGAGGACTGCCTGGCGCCGTTTGTCGGCGCGGGAATCGATCTCGATACGGTCTGCTACTTTGGCGAATCGGTGCTCGATCGACGCTATCGCGGGCGTGGGCTGGGTCATCGATTTTTCGACGCGCGCGAGGCGCACGCGCGGTCGCTGCCAAAGCTCCGTTACAGCGCATTCTGCGCGGTGCAACGCGCTGCCGACGATCCGCGACGGCCGCCGGACTACCGGCCGCTGGACCGTTTCTGGTCGGCGCGGGGTTATCTCCCGCGCCCCGATCTGCTGGCGCAGTTTGCCTGGAAAGAACTGGGCGGCGATCGGCCCGAGTCCAACACGATGATGTTCTGGCTGCGCGAGTGGCCGCCATGAATGCCGACGAGTCCTTGCGACTGGCTGCGCTGGAGGCCGAGGTAGCGCACCTGCGCCGCGAGAATCAGGCGTGGCGCAGCGCACATCTGGCAGGGCCCGTCGCGCAGCTGGATGTCGACCACGACGGCCGCGTGCTGATGGCGACCGCCCGCGCGGCACAACTGCTCGGTTTCGACGGCGGCGATGCGCTGCGCGGACACTCTCTTTCCGACATTTTTGTCGGCGGACAATGTTCCGGCCTGCGTGAATGCATGCGTGAACTGGACGCCGACGCGCTGACCGAACGCCGCTGCATGGTTCGCGGGCCGGTCCGCCGAAGCGACGCTTCCATCTGGCTGCGCATCACGCTGACGCGCTCGGCAGGCGCGCAACCGGGATTCACGCTGGTCCTGACCGATGTCACCGATCTGGAGCTCAACCGCCGCGAACTGGCTGCCGACGTCGATCTTTTCGGAGCCCTGCTGCAGGTGGCCGGCGTCGAGTTCTTCGAACTGCAATCCGAGCGCGTGTTTCGCAGTTCGCCCGGGTTCCGCGAACTGGTCGGGGTCGGGCCGCAAGCGCCCTTGCCCGATTCGCTCGAAGCATGGCAGCAGCGCATCCATCCCGACGACCGCGCGCGCATGCGCAAGCGTTGGGAGCAGGCGCCGTCGGGCAATCTGCCGCCGGCGGAGTACCGGATGATCGGCGACGATGGCCGCGTGCGCTGGTTGCGCTCGGCGTCGATCGTGCATCGCGACGAGTCCGGCGCGCTGACCGGCCTCTCCGGCGTCATCCGCGATGTCTCGGCCGAACATGAGGCGCGCTCCGCGCTGCTGCGCTTGCAGACGCTGGTCGACACCGCGCGCGCCTCGATCCTGACCCTGGATGCGAATGGCTGCGTCGTGGTGGCCAACCGGGCGTTCTGCAATGCCGTCGGCGTGGCGCGCGAGCAGGTGGTCGGCAGCCGCATGGAGCGCTATTGCTGGCCCGAAGACATCGAACAGCGCCGCGAATCGGTGCGCAGTCTGCTGTCGACCGGCGCCACCAGCTTTGCCTGGCGCATGCGCTGCGACGATGGCGGCGAGCGCTGGTATCAGGTCGATGGCAGCACCTACGGCGAGGACGATCAGGACCGCCGTCAGTTCGTGTTTGTCGCCACCGACATCGAAGCCTCCAGGCGCGAACGCATGACCATGATCGAGCGCGAGCGTTGGCTCGACCTGGTGTTGCGTGATGCCGGAATCGGGGCGTTTCGCTTCGATCGCTCACGCCATGAAGGCGAGCTGGTTGGCGCCTATGCCGAGCTCTACCATCTGCAGCACCCGCACGTGGTCTTGCCGGAGGAACTGCTGGCAATGGTCCCGGCGGGGCATCGTTCGCGAATCAGTGAGGAGTTGTCGCGTTTCCTCTCCGGCGAGGCCCGCGCGACGCTCGACTTTCCGCTCGCCTTGCCCGACGGCACGCTGCGCTGGCTGCGCGCCTTTCTGCGCAACGAGGGCGTCGATGGGCAGCACGGTGGCGCGCTCAGCAGCGTTGTATTCGACATCACGCGCGACATGCACAGCGCGGCGGAACGCGAGGAACTGCAGCGCCAGGTCTACCAGGCGCAGAAGACCGAAAGTCTGGGCGTGATGGCTGGCGGTATCGCCCATGATCTGAACAACATGCTGATGGCTGCTCTCGGGCAGCTCAACCTGGCGGTGGCTGCGGTGCCGCACGACAGTTCGCTCGGACGCTATCTGGGCACCGTCGAGAGCGTGCTCGGACGCATGGAGGGATTGACCGAACGCATGCTGGCCTATGCCGGAAAATCTTCGGCGCAGCGCAAACCGGTCGACGTGGCGCGCCTGCTGGAGGCGATGGAGCCTCTGCTGCGCGCGTCCTGCGGACACCACGCGCGCCTGCGCATCGAGATTCCAGGGACTGCGCTGCCGGTGCTCGGCGACAGCACCCAGATCGAGCAGGTGGTGCTGAACTTCGTGCAGAACGCAGTTGATGCCATCGGCGACCGCGGCGGCAATGTGCGCTTGCGGCTGGCCAGGCTGGCGGCGGCCGAGGTGCGCGCGGTGGCGCTGCAGTGGCCGATGCAGACCGCGGAACATTACGTCGAGTTGACCGTGCGCGACGACGGCCCGGGCATTCCGGAGGCTGACGTGCGGCGTGTGTTCGAACCGTTCTACACCACCAAGACCACCGGTCGCGGGCTCGGCCTGTCGGTGGTGCAGGGCATCATCAAGGCGCACAACGGTTCGATCAAGTTGTTGAGCGAGATCGGAATCGGCACCGAATTCCGGGTCTATCTGCCGCTGCTGCGCGACGCGCCGCAGCAGCAGGTGGAAGTCGATTCCCGGATCGCGCGAGCCCTGGACGCTGCGCCCGGTGCTCGCCATCGATGACGATGAGGACGTGCTGGCGATCACTGTGGTCATGCTCGAGCAGTGTGGCCTTGAAGTGGCCGCATTCCTGTCTGGCGACGAGGCGGTGGCAGAGTTGATGCAGCGACCGGATCGCTACGGCTGCGCCATCGTCGACCTGACCATGCCGGTCAAGGATGGCGTGTCGGTGACACGCGAATTGCGCCAGATCGTGCCGGATCTGCCGGTGCTGTTCGTCAGCGGCTATTCGAAAGAGCAGGCCGCCGAACTGGTGGCGACCAACGAATCGACCCAGTTCCTGCGCAAACCCTTCCGCGTCGAGGCGCTGAATCGCGCGCTGGGGCAGTTGCTCGGTGGCCAATAGCCACTGCGACCCAGGTCGCTGCTACAGATCCTGCCGGGACCTTCGGCAATTTTGCAGGAGCGCGCTCGCGCGCGAGGCCTGTTCACACTCGCTGCAAAGGTCCGCAATCGTATTCATCGCCAGCCGTCTATACGTCCGAAAATCTGGTTTGACGCATCGCAGCAGGATGTGATCTAGTCGAAGCGACCCGGCAGTCCTTGGCGGGTGGGCATGGCTTACCGAGCATGCGCTCTAGCGGTTGCGGCGAAGCTCAGGCGTAGCGACGCAATGTGCGGCGGAGGGCGGCATGGCAGCAGATGTGGCAGGCACCGGGATGTACGATCCGGCGTTCGAGAAGGACAGTTGCGGCTTCGGCCTGATCGCGCAACTGGACGATCGGCCGTCGCGCGCGATCGTCGATGCGGCGCTCGATGCCCTCAAGCGCATGACTCACCGCGGTGCCGTGGCGGCCGATGGCAAGAGCGGCGATGGTTGCGGCCTGCTGCTGCGCCGGCCGGAGAGTTTCCTGCGCAAACTGGCAGCAGAGGCGGGGATTGCCCTGCCGGAGAGCTTCGCCTCCGGCATTGTGTTCCTGCCGCACGACGAAGCCGATGCGGCGCGCGCTCGGGTCACCCTCGAAGCCGAACTCGGCGCCGCCGGCCTGATGCTGGCGGGCTGGCGCGAGGTGCCGATCGACGCCGATGTCTGTGGTGTCGAGGCGCGCAGCACCATGCCCGCGGTGGTCCAGGTATACGTCGGCGTGCGCGAGGATCTGGACCTTTCGGCGCTCGAACGACTGCTCTTCCAGGCGCGTCGACGCGCCGAGATCGCGTTATCGGATCTTCCTGATTTTTATGTGGTTTCGCTGTCGGCGCACGTGTTCGCCTACAAGGGCATGGTCATGCCCGAGCATCTGCCGGCGTTTTTCAAGGATCTGGCGCGGCCGGAGTTGATCACCAGCGCGGTGACCTTCCACCAGCGTTTCTCCACCAACACCATGCCGCGCTGGCCGCTGGCGCAGCCCTTCCGCTTTCTTGCCCACAACGGCGAGATCAATTCGATCCAGGGCAACCGCAACTGGATGCGCGCGCGCGGCCCACGGTTCCGCTCACCGCTGGTGGATTTCCGCGAGCTGCAGCCGCTGGTATCGATGACCGGCTCGGACTCGCAGACCCTCGACAACATGCTCGAGTGCCTGCTGGTCGGCGGCATGGATCTGTTGCAGGCGATGCGCATCCTGATTCCGCCGGCCTGGCGCGACCGCGAGGACCTGGATGCCGACATCAAGGCCTTCTACGAGTACTACCAGTTGCACATGGAGCCGTGGGACGGCCCGGCGGGTATCGTCCTGCTCGATGGCCGCTACGCCGCCTGCACACTCGATCGCAACGGCCTGCGACCGGCGCGCTACCTGGTGACCCGCGATCGCCACGTGGTGATCGCATCCGAGGCGGGCGTGTTCGACGTCGCTGCCAGTGATGTCGTGGAAAAGGGCCGCCTCGGTCCCGGCGAGATGGTGGCAGTCGATCTGTTGCGCGGCGAATTCCTGAAAAGCCCGGATATCGACGCCATCAATCGCGTGCGCGCCCCGTTCCGGCGCTGGATGAAAGCCGGCGTGCGTTATCTCAGCAACTCCCTGATCGATCCGAGCCTGGCGATCGAGCCCTGGGATGCGCCAACGCTGGCGGTGCACCAGAAGCTCTACAACCTGTCGCGCGAAGAACGCGACACGGTGCTGAAGTCGTTGGCCGAGAGCGAGTCCGAAGCCACCGGTTCGATGGGCGACGACACGCCGGTGGCAGTGATGTCGGGCAAGCTGCGTTCGCTCTACGACTATTTCCGCCAGGCCTTTGCCCAGGTCACCAATCCGCCCATCGACAGCTTGCGCGAGCAGCGCGTGATGTCGCTGATGACCCAGCTCGGACGCGAATGCAATGTGTTCGAGTCGGCGCCGCAGTACGCGCGCCAGATCGTGCTGAACTCGCCGATCCTGTCGCAGCGCAAGCTCAAGCAGATCCTGGCGATGACCGATTTCGGCGGCTACGTCGAGATCGATCTCAACTATCCGGCGAGCGAGACTCTGGAGGGCGCGTTGTCGCGCTGTTGCCAGCAGGCCGAAGACGCCGTGCGCGACGGTACCTTGCTGGTGTTCCTGACCGATCGCCACACGGCGCCGGACAAGATCCCGGCGCATGCCCTGCTGGCGGTGGGTGCCGTGCATCAGCACCTGACGCGCGCCGGTTTGCGCGCTGCCTGCAACATCGTCGTCGAGACCGCAACAGCGCGTGATCCGCATCATTTCGCCTGTCTGATCGGTTTCGGTGCAACCGCGATCCAGCCCTATCTGGCCTACCAGTCGCTGTTGGCGCTGGTGAAGGCCGGACAGATCAAGCGCCGTTTCGGCGAACCGCTGGAACTGGGTCGCAGTTACCGCCGCGGCGTGCGCAAGGGCATGCTGAAGATTCTGTCGAAAATGGGTATCTCCTGCGTCGACAGCTATCGCGGCGCGCAACTGTTCGAAATCGTGGGGCTGGCCGGCGAAGTCGTGCAGCGCTGCTTCACCGGCACGCCCAGTCGTATCGAAGGCGCCGGGTTTGCCGAGATCGAAGGCGAGCAGCGCCAACTGGCCGCGCAGGCGTGGAATGCAAATACGCTGGTGGAGCCCGGTGGCTTGCTCAAGTTCATCCACGGCGGCGAGTACCACATGTACAACCCGGACGTCATCGCACGCCTGCAGGCGGCGGTGCGCAGCGGCGATTACGAGCTCTATCGCGAATACGCCGATGTGGTGAACTCGCGACCGGCGTCGGCGCTGCGCGACCTGATGGACTTGAGGAGCGATCGCGCGCCCATTGAGATCGATCAGGTCGAACCGATCGAGACCATCCTCAAGCGCTTCGACTCGGCCGGCATGTCGCTCGGCGCGTTATCGCCGGAAGCCCACGAGGCGCTGGCGATCGCCATGAACCGGCTCGGTGCGCGCTCGAACTCCGGCGAGGGCGGCGAAGATCCCGCGCGCTATGGCAGCGAGCGCATGAGCAAGATCAAGCAGGTGGCTTCGGGCCGTTTTGGTGTCACCCCGGAATACCTGATCAATGCCGAAGTGCTGCAGATCAAGGTGGCGCAGGGCGCCAAGCCGGGCGAGGGCGGCCAGTTGCCGGGTCACAAGGTCGACGAGACCATCGCCCGCCTGCGCTTTGCGCGCCCCGGCATCGGTCTGATCTCGCCGCCGCCGCACCACGACATCTATTCGATCGAAGATCTGGCGCAGCTGATCTACGATCTCAAGGAAATCAACCCGCAGGCGCTGGTCTCGGTCAAGCTGGTGTCGCATGCCGGGGTCGGCACCATCGCCGCCGGTGTGGTCAAGGCCTACGCCGATCTGATCACCATTTCCGGGCATGACGGCGGCACCGGTGCCAGCCCGTTGTCATCGATCAAATACGCCGGCACGCCGTGGGAACTTGGCCTGTCGGAGGCGCACCAGACGCTCAAACGCAACGGCTTGCGCCACAAGGTCCGGTTGCAGACCGATGGCGGCCTGAAGACCGGCCTCGACGTGCTGAAAGCGGCGGCCCTGGGCGCCGAGAGCTTCGGCTTCGGCACTGCACCGATGGTCGCACTGGGCTGCAAGTACCTGCGCATCTGCCATCTGAACAACTGCGCGACCGGCATTGCCACCCAGCTTCCGGTGCTGCGCAAGGCGCACTTCGTCGGTCTGCCGGAGATGGTCGAGCATTACTTCCGCTTCGTGGCGATGGAAGTCCGCGAGTTGCTGGCGGGTCTGGGACTGCGCTCGCTCGATGAGTTGATTGGCCATACCGAGTTTCTGAACCTGCACCAGGGCCACACGCCCAAGCAGCAACGCCTGGACCTGAAGCCGCTGCTCAGCCTCGATGGCATGGCCGCGGACGCGCCCAACTGCTGCATCGACGAACGCAACCAGCCGCACGACAAGGGCGCGACCGCCGCGCAGATGCTGACCGCGACACGCGACGCCATCGTCGGCAAGCTGGGTGGCGAGTTTCCGTTTGTGGTGACCAATCGCGACCGCAGCATCGGAGCGCGGCTGTCCGGAGAAATCGCTCGTCGCCATGGCAATCTCGGCATGAGCGATCGTCCGATCACGCTGAAGCTGCGCGGCTCTGCCGGCCAGAGTTTCGGCGCCTGGAATGCCGGCGGATTGATTCTCGATCTGGAGGGCGAGGCCAACGACTACGTCGGCAAGGGCATGGCCGGCGGCAAGATCGTGGTGCGCCCGCCGCGCGACGCCGGTTTCGTGCCGCGCGAGACGGTGATCGTCGGCAATACCTGCCTGTACGGCGCCACCGGCGGCGAGTTGTTCGCCGCTGGACGCGCCGGCGAGCGCTTCGGCGTGCGCAACTCGGGCGCCCTGGCGGTGATCGAAGGCACCGGCGACCATTGCTGCGAATACATGACCGGCGGTTGCGTGCTGGTGCTCGGTCGCACTGGCCTGAATTTCGGCGCCGGTTTCACCGGGGGCTTCGCCTACGTGCTGGATATCGAGCGTGAGTTCGTCGATCGCTACAACCCGGAGCTGATCGACATCGTGCGCATCTCGGTCGAAGGCATGGAGAACCACCATTCCCACCTGCGCGACCTGCTGCTGCGCCATCAGCGCGAAACCGGCAGTGTCTGGGCGCGCGAACTGGTTGACGAATACCGCGACATCCTGCCGCGCTTCTGGCTGGTCAAGCCCAAGGCCGCGAGCCTGGAGAGCTTGAGCGAGACTTTGAAGAGGGCGGCGTAGGTGAAGCGGTCACAGGACAAGCGGGAAAGGTGAAATGTAAAACGTCAAAAAGAGCAAGCCGTGCCCGTCCCGAAGGTTCGGGTCTTCCGAATTGACGTTTCACGTTTCACGTTTTACCAGTGCGCCGACGCGCCCCGGTCAACCCTGTGAGCTTCGGTAACCATGCCCGACCCGCTGAAATTCCTCAAAGTCCAACGCGAGATGCCGCGCGAGCTGCCGGTGCCGGTGCGCGTGCTTGGCTACACCGAGATCTACGGGCAGTTCGAGCCCGAGCAGGCGGCCGATCAGTCGGGTCGCTGCCTGGACTGCGGCAATCCCTATTGCGAGTGGAAATGCCCGGTTCACAACTACATTCCGAACTGGCTGAAGCTGGTCGAGGAAGGCCGCATCGTCGAGGCCGCCGAGCTGTCGCACGAGACCAATCCGCTACCGGAGATCTGCGGTCGGGTGTGCCCGCAGGACCGCTTGTGCGAAGGCGCCTGCACGCTCAATGACGGTTTTGGCGCGGTCACCATCGGCGCCATCGAGAAATACATCACCGACGAGGCCATCCGCCTCGGCTGGAAGCCGAATCTGTCATCGGTGCGGCGCAGCGGCAAGCGCGTCGCCATCATCGGCGCCGGCCCGGCCGGCCTGGCGGCCGCCGATGGTCTGGTGCGCCGCGGCATCGATGCGGTGGTGTTCGATCGCCAGCGCGAGATCGGTGGCCTGCTGACCTTCGGAATCCCGCCATTCAAGCTGGAAAAGCAGGTCGTCGAGAAGCGCCGCTCGCTGCTCGAAGGCATGGGTGTCGAGTTCAGGCTCGGCGTCGAGATCGGTCGCGACATCGGTTTCGACCAGTTGCTGGCCGACTACGACGCGGTGTTCCTCGGCATGGGCACCTACGGCGTGCTCGATGGCGGTCTGCCCGGTCTCGGATTGCAGGGCGTTTATCCGGCCCTGCGCTATCTGGTCGCCAACGTGAACAAGGTCATGGACTGGGCGGATGCCGAACCCGCGATCGACCTTCGCGACCGCGAAGTCGTGGTGCTGGGCGGCGGCGACACCGGCATGGATTGCGTGCGCACCGCCATTCGCCAGGGTGCTGCCGACGTCGCCTGCGTGTATCGCCGCGACGCCGAAAACATGCCCGGATCACGCCGCGAGGTGAAGAACGCCAAGGACGAGGGTGTGCAGTTTCTGTTCAACCGCCAGCCGCTGGAGATTCTCGGCGAGAACGGTCAGGTGGTTGGCGTGCGCGTGGTAGAAACCCGGCTCGGTGCGCCCGATGCAAAGGGCCGCCGTCGTCCACAGAATGTGCCGGGCAGCGAAGTGGTGGTGCCGGCCGACGCCGTCATCATCGCCTTCGGTTTCCGCGCAGACCCGCCCGACTGGCTGGCCGCCCATGGCGTCGATCTGCTTGCCGATGGTCGCGTCGATGTCGGCGACCCGGAGTCCCGGCCGCTGCCCTTCCAGACCGCCGCAGCCAAGGTGTTTGCCGGCGGCGACATGGTGCGCGGCGCGGATCTGGTGGTCACGGCTGTCTACGAGGGCCGCGAGGCGGCCAAAAGCATCGCCAGCTATCTCGGGGTTCAATAGCGCCGCAGTCAGCGCCCGACTCAAGCCGCGCGTCGCGGCTCCTCTGCGGTTCGCCAATCGGATAGTTCCGCAGGTGCTACTGGCAAGCCGGGTTCAACAGCCTGCAGCGCGCGCATGCCGACCCGGTACGGCACCAGCGCATCGAGCCCGTGGCGCTCGATGTAGGCGTAGATCTCGTCGTCAGTGGCGGGAACAAAGCAACGCATCGCAAATCTCTCCTTGGGAAGCGCGGAACAAGTCTCGCGGCCGCGAGCATTGTTCGGGGGTTCCCGTGGGCACAGTCGAACACGACTGCTGCGGGCAGTGATGACAGGCTGATGGCGAATCGCGGGCGTTAATGTCGAGCCACGCTCTGCGCCATGTGCATTGGATGTCCAGGTGCGAAGGACTCGCATTTCGCGCATGCTTTGCGGCAGCTTTCCAATCGGACCGGGATCAATCTTGAAGAGACTGCAGGTGATGCTACTCGGGTGTTCCATGTTGGCGGCCCTCGCCGTCGATCCGGCGTTGGCGGCCATGACCGAACACCAGCAGCAAGTCGCTGCCTGGCGCGCCGGTCGCGTTGAACGCCTGACCGCTGAAGACGGCTGGCTGTCCTTGATCGGACTGCACTGGCTGCCCGTTGGCGCCACGCAGACGCTGGGCAACGGCGAAGGCAACGATATCGATCTTGCGGTGGGACCGGCGCGACTGGGCACCCTGAGCTGGGCCGACGGCAAGGCACGCTTCGAAGTGGATGCCGGCGCGCAGGTGCAGGTCGACGGCAAACCAGTGACCGTGGTCGACCTGTCGTCCGGAGACAATGCCCACCCCATCGTCGTCCGTTTCGGGTCTGCCAACTTCCAGATGATCGAGCGCGGCGGCAAGCACGCCTTGCGCGTCAAGGACAATCAGGCCGCCACGCGGACCGGATTCACTGGAATCCGCTATTTCGACATCGATCCGAACTGGCGCATCGACGCCCGTTTCGAAGCCTACGACGAGCCGCGCAGCATCGAGGTGGCGACGGTATTGGGAACGCTGGAGTCCTATCCCAATCCTGGTCGAATCGTGTTCGAGCGCGACGGCAAGACGCACTCGATCGAGGCGCTGCTGGAGGAGGGGATCCAGTCACAGTACTTCCTGATCATCGCCGACCGCAGCAGCGGCAAGGAGACCTACGGCATGGCGCGCTATCTGTACGCTGGTCCGGCGGTCGACGGGCACATCGTGGTCGACTTCAATCGTGCCTACAACCCGCCATGCGCGTTTACCGCCTTCGCCACCTGCCCGATGCCCCCGGAGGGCAATCGCCTGGATCTGTATGTGGCGGCGGGCGAGAAAACCTACGCGTCGGGTCACTGATCAGGAGCAATCCGATGAAGCTATTCGCAGCGGGTGCGTTACTGCTGGTGACGGGTCTGGCCGCGTCTTTCGCTGCGACAGCGAGCGCCGACGAGGAAAGCGCAGCGTCGGCCCAATGGGAACAACGATCCACGGTGCTCATCGCCGGGCGTTCGGCCGGAACCGAGGTCTACTTGGTGCGCGGCGACGATCATTCGGTGCACCTGAGTTTCAATGACCGCGGCCGCGGACCGGACACGACGGTTCGCTGGCGGCTCGACGCGCACCAGTTGCCGACGTCGATACGCATCACCGGCAACGACTACTTCAAGTCTCGCGTCGACGAATCGTTCAGCAATGAACGTGGCGTCGCCAACTGGAAGAGCGCGGCAGAGCAGGGCTCTCTGGCCGGCGCGACGGCGCACTTCTACGTGCCGATGGAGTCGCCGCCGATGTTCATCGGAGTCCTCGCACGGGCTCTGCTCGCCGACGCCGATGGCGAAATCGAGTTGCTTCCTGCGGGGAGCGCGCGTATCGCCGAGGCGTTGACGATTCCCGAGCCGGGCTCCAAGTCCAGGCGCAAGCGCGAACTGGTGGCCTACGAGATCAGCGGCGTCGGCTTCAGCCCGGAACTGGTCTGGTTCGATGCCGACGGTGCCTACCTCGGTGTGGTCAGCGACTGGATGAGCGTGTTGCCGGAAGGGCGCGAAGACTGGCTGCAGCCGATGCTGGCGGCACAGGCGCAGCGCGAGCAGGCGAGGGGCCTTGAATGGGCGGAGCGCCTCGCCCACAAGCCGGGATCAGCGCTGCTGATCAGTGGCGGCAGGATCTTTGATCCGCGTTCCGGCGTCGCCTCGGTAGCCAGCGTGTTGATCATCGGCGAACGCATAGCCGCCATCGGCGACGAGGCAAGCATGCCCTTGCCGGCCAAAGTCGAGCGCATCGATGCCAGCGGGCAGTTCGTGATGCCCGGTCTGTGGGACAACCACGTGCACATCGGCAACGTGGATGGCGTTCTGCATCTGGCCGCCGGCGTCACCAGCGTGCGCGACCTGGCGAACGACGCCGACTCGCTGCTCGCGCGCGTCGGCAGATTCGACAAGGGCACGGAAATAGGCCCGCGCGTGGTGCTGGGCGGGATCATGGATGGCCCCGGACCCCTGGCTGGACCGACCAAGGTCCTGGTGGAGACACCCGACGAAGCGCGCAAGTGGGTCGATTGGTATGCCGATCACGGCTACGCGCAAGTCAAGATCTACTCCTCGATCAAGCCGGAACTGGTGCCGGTCATCGCGCAAGCCGCGCACGCCCGCGGGCTGCGCGTGTCCGGCCATGTGCCGGCGTTCATGAGCGCCGAGCAGTTCATTGCCGCCGGCGCGGATGAAATGCAGCACCTGAATTTCGTGTTTCTCAACTTCCTCACCAAGGAAGTCCCTGACACCCGCGACATGGCGCGGTTCACGGCTGTCGGCAAGCACGCCGCGGAGATCAAGCCCGACGGCGAGCGCGAACGGCGTTTCATCGCGACCATGGCCGCGCGGCACACGGTCCTCGACCCGACGGTCAATGTCTTCGAAGGTTTCTTCGAATCGAAGCAGGGTGAAGTGGATCCCGGCTACCTCGCTGTCGCCGATCGCCTGCCACCTCAGGTGCGCAGGTCTCTGCTGCGCGGTGGGCTGACGCCGGTCGCCGGGGACGAGGCGCAGTACGCCAAGGCCTTCCCTTCGATGCTGCGTTTCCTGGCCGCGCTGCACAAGGCCGGTGTGCCGATTGTTCCGGGAACCGACGCCATGGCCGGTTTCGCGCTGTTGCGTGAGCTGGAGCTCTACGCCGCGGCGGGAATCGCCAATGCGGACATTCTGCGCATGGCAACGCTGGGTTCGGCCGAGGTCAATCACCGCAGTGGCGATCTTGGCTTGGTTGCTCCGGGCTTCCTGGCCGACCTGATCCTGGTAAGCGGCGATCCCTTGGCGGATATCAGTGCCTTGCGCAAGCTCAGCCGGGTCATCAAGGGGGGCGTCAGCTACCTCCCGGGCGAGTTGTATCCGACCGTCGGCGTTGCTCCCGCACCGTGAATCGCGAGATAGCGCTGATCGTGGCGCACGACCGCGAGCGCGCCATCGGCCACGCCGGCCAGTTGCCGTGGCACCTGCCGGACGATCTTCGGCGCTTCAAGGCGCTCACCCTCGGCCACACCGTGATCATGGGGCGCAAGACCTTCGATTCGATCGGCAAGCCGCTGCCAGGCCGACAGAATTGGGTGTTGACGCGTGATCCGCATTGGCAGGTTCCGGGTGTCGAGTGCTTCGGCAATTGGGAGCAGGTCGTGCGGCAGCATCGCAGCGGTCTGCTCTGGGTCATCGGTGGCGGTGAGATCTACCTCGCCGCGCTGGCCGATGTCGATCGCATCGAATCGACCGAAGTCGATACCCGGATTGCCGCGGCCGACACCTGGTTTCCGCCACTGCCTGACAAGCAGTGGGACATAGTGGCGCGCGAGCTGCACGCAGCCGACGAACGTCACGCCTTCGGCTTCGACCTGGTCACGCGCACGCGCCGCCGCTCGTGAGCGATGGCTCAGTCGCGGTCGCCCATGTCGTCGAGGCTTTGTGGATCGGCGTCCGGACTGCGCGGCTGGGCGCAATCGACCGCGATGAAATCGGGCTCGTCCTGGATGCGCAGCGCGGTCAGTTTGCCGCCCCAGACGCAGCCGGTATCCACTCCGAACACACCCATGCCCTGAAAGCGGCCGAGCGCCGACCAGTGACCGGTGACCACACGAAAGTCGCGTGGTTTGTGGCCGGGCACGTCAAACCATGGATAGAAACCGGCAGCTTGCGTACCTGGCGTGCCCTTGGACTCGAATGAAACCTGGCCGCGCGGATCGCAATAGCGCATCCGCGTGAACGCATTGATTGCGGCGCGCGTGCGATCCAGGCCCTTCAATCGCCGGCTCCAGCCGCGTGGGCGATCACCGTACATGCGCAGCAGCACGTTCCTGAAGTCCTTTCCGCGCAATTCCTTTTCGACGCGATCAGCCTCGACGCGCGCACGCTCCAGCGTCCATTGCGGCGCCAGCCCGGCATGAACCATGACAAAGCGCAGTGCCGGGTCGAAGTGCAGCAAGGGTCGAAAACGCAGCCAGTCGATCAGTTCCGCGCCGTCGGCGGCCTCGAGCACACGCCGCAGGTCGACGTTTTTTTGCCGCCGTTCGCTAGCTTTGACGCTTTCGGCGACCAGATGCAGGTCGTGATTGCCGAGCACGGCGAGGGCCGAATCTCCGAGGTCGCGAATGAAACGCAGCGTCTCCAGCGATTGCCCGCCGCGGTTGACCAGATCGCCGGTGAACCACAGCCGATCGGCCGCTGGATCGAAGTTCAGCTTTTCGAGCAGCCGACGCAAGGTGTCGTAGCAGCCCTGAACGTCGCCGATCGCGTAAGTAGTCAAGTCGAGCGTGCTCCCTGGTTGCCGCTGGATGAAACCGCCATGGCGAATGTGGACATTTCAGTGCAAGGTCCTGGGTGCCGACAAAGTGAACGCCTCGATCGGTGCCTCGAACAAGGTGCCGTCGTCGGCCAGCATCTGATAGCTGCCGCGCATGCTGCCGACGCTGGTTTCGAGCACGGCACCGCTGGTGTACTCGAAGCTCTCGCCGGGCGCCAGCCAGGGTTGTTCGCCGATGACACCTTCGCCGCGCACCTCCCTGACCTTGCCATCGGCGTCGGTGATGCGCCAATGGCGCGTCATCAGGCGCGCTCCAACGAGGCCCTCGTTGCGCACGCGCACGCTGTAGGCGAACACGTAGTGGTGCTGGTCCGCGTTGGACTGATCCGCGACGTAGCGGACCTGCACGGAAACATCAATCTGATAGCGCGAGTTGCTCATGGCGGATAAATAGCGGCAAGGGGTCCATTGGACAAGCGAAAAACAGATGCATTGAGCTCTTGACAGACTTTTACTCATAAGTAGCATAAGTGGAGACGCAGGGCTCAATCCGGCGTCTTCTTTTTGAAGCTGTAATGCTCATTGTGAGCAAAAGGAGCGAAGGAATGGCTACGGCGGCGACGGCACTGACTCCGCGAATCTACGATGCGCAACTCCACGCCCAGTATGCGGGCTTGTACGAGCGCGTCCGTGAACGCATCCCGCTGGCAGAGTGGTCCGTGCACTTGCCTTACATCGACGCCATCCAGACCTTGAAGCGTGCCCGTCGTGCAGTGATCCTGGCGCACAATTACCAGGCACCAGAGATCTACTACGGTGTCGCCGACATCACCGGCGATTCACTCGCTCTGGCACAACGCGCGGCGGACACGGCTGCAGATGTCATCGTGATGTGCGGTGTGCACTTCATGGCCGAGACCGCCAAGATTCTGAGTCCATCGAAGACGGTACTGATTCCGGATACCCAGGCCGGGTGCTCGCTGGCTGAGTCGATCACCGCGGCCGACGTCCGTTTGTTGCGCCTGCGCTATCCCGGCGCCCCGGTGGTGACCTATGTCAACACCTCGGCCGAGGTGAAGGCGGAATCCGACATCTGCTGCACCTCGGCGAACGCGCTGCATGTCGTCGATTCCCTGGCCGAGGACACCGTCATCTTCCTGCCGGACCAGTATCTCGGGCGTTACGTTGCGAGCCAGACGAAGAAGCGCCTGGTGCTGTGGCAGGGGGCGTGCGAAGTGCACGAGCGTTTCACCGGCGATGAAATCCGCGCCATGCGCGAACCCGGTGTCATGGTGCTGGCACACCCCGAATGCCCGCCGGATGTGCTGGAGGCCGCCGATTTTGTCGGATCAACGGCAGCGATGAGCGAGTGCATCCGCCGCGGTGGTACCCATCGCGTGCTGCTGATCACCGAATGCTCGATGGCCGACAATCTGGCCATCGAATTCCCGGAGGTCACCTTTACCCGCCCCTGCAATCTGTGTCCGCATATGCGCCGGATCACCTTGCCGAAGATCTACCAGGCGCTGCGCGATCTCGCGCCGCAGGTCGAAGTCGATGTCGAAGTAGCCCGACGGGCGCGCGCTGCGGTCCAGCGTATGCTCGATGTGGGGCGGCGCGAAGCGGCGTAATCGCTGTCCGGGCCGTTGAACGAGAGAGCTGTCACTTCGACTGAGCATGCAGAATTCTGTCGAGAGGTCCCTTGCTTTCCCGCCGATCGGTCGCACCTTTCGAGCACCAGTTGGTGAGAATGCGCGACAACTCACACATTGGTTGAGCCACAATGCTTCACAGTTTGGTTATTCGTGGGCTGTCTTTGCGACAGTTCGCATAGCAGGGGCGGAAAGATGTCCGAGCAGTTCGATCTGATCGTCGTCGGCAGTGGAGCAGCGGGACTCAGTGTAGCGCTGGGTACCGGCGGTTCGCTGCGCATTGCCGTGGTGAGCCGCGGGGTGTCCGGGCTTGATGGATCGACGTGCTGGGCTCAGGGCGGCCTGGCTGCGGCAATCGGTCCAGGCGATTCCCCGGGGCAACACGCGGCCGATACGATCAATGCCGGGTCGCGGCTGAACAACAAATCAGCGGTTCGCTGGCTGGCCGAGAGCGCGCCCGACATCGTTCGCTGGCTGATATCCCTGGGGATGCAATTCGATAGCATCAATGGACACTTGGCGCTCGGGAGAGAAGCGGCGCATTCCTTCCCACGCATTCTGCATGCCGGCGGTGATGCGACCGGGGCTGAGCTCGTTCGCGTGCTGCGCGAAACGGCTGCCCGTCAGCCCTGGATCGAGTCCTACGAATTCTCCGATGCCTGCGAAATTCTCAAGCGGGGACCGCAGGTGGTCGGGGTCGTCGTGCGCAACCGCCGTGGCGAGTTGACCCGCTTGCTGGCGCCCAACGTCGTGCTGGCGACCGGCGGTATCGGTCAGCTCTATCGCTACACGAGCAATCCAGTCGAGGCCGATGGCAGTGGACTGGCGCTCGCGCACCAGGCCGGTGCGGAATTGGCGGAACTCGAGTTTGTTCAATTTCATCCCACGGCGATGGCGCCGACAGCCGACAACGCGGTCCCGCAGTTGCCTCTGGTCACCGAAGCGCTGCGCGGCGCTGGTGCGGTTCTCGTCAACGACCTCGGCGTGCGTTTCATGCTTGCTGCCAGTCCGCAGGCCGAACTGGCGCCGCGAGATATCGTCGCGAGGGCGGTCTGGGAGCAGATGGCGAATGGGCGCCGCGTGTTCCTGGACACCCGATCACTTGCCGACAGCGTACGGCAACGCTTCCCGAATCTGGTTGAGGCTTGTGCCCAACGCGGACTCGATCCGCGCGCGCATCTGGTGCCGGTGGTCCCCGCTGCGCACTACCACATGGGCGGCGTAAAGGTGGATCTGCACAGCATGTCACGGGTTCCCGGCCTGTATGCCGTGGGCGAGGTCGCGTGCACAGGTGTTCATGGTGCCAACCGGCTCGCCAGCAATTCACTGCTCGAAGCGCTCGCATTTGGCAAGGCCTTGGGTGAGCGGCTTGGCAAGAGTGGACCTGCAGAGCCGATTTCACGGGTCGACAACGCAGTCGGCCATGCGATCCGCAGCGAGTCGACCAATGATCAAATGGTGCTGGGTCGGTTGCGCCAGATCATGTGGAGCGAAGTTGGCATCGTGCGCACGCCGGAGGGCCTGCAGTCCGCGCTGCATCAGATTCAGGTCCTGGAGCGGCGCTGCCTGGCAGGCGCACCCGCGCTCCGGCAATTGCTCGTCGGCCGCCTCGTGGTGGAGGCCTGCTTGCGGCGTCGCGAGAGCCTGGGGGCACACCATATCGATGTGGTTGCGCCGCATTACGGGCGCAGCGGACAAGCCGTCGCCTGAATCACGCCTGCGCAGCGCGATTTGGCGCTGACTGCAGCCGTCGCGTGTCTCGCCCGAGTGCAGCAGATCCGGGGTGGCTCCAAGACCGATTGAAGCAGCGCGGTGCGAAGGGGGCCTTTTCAGCGCGGACGCTTTCCATACGCAG
>JADKFD010000102.1:95000-111139 GCA_016717705.1 Rhodanobacteraceae bacterium
ATCGACGGATCAAGCAGGTACGAAAGTAGGTCTTAGTGATCCGGTGGTTCTGTATGGAAGGGCCATCGCTCAACGGATAAAAGGTACTCCGGGGATAACAGGCTGATACCGCCCAAGAGTTCATATCGACGGCGGTGTTTGGCACCTCGATGTCGGCTCATCACATCCTGGGGCTGTAGCCGGTCCCAAGGGTATGGCTGTTCGCCATTTAAAGTGGTACGCGAGCTGGGTTCAGAACGTCGTGAGACAGTTCGGTCCCTATCTGTCGTGGGCGTTAGAGATTTGAGGGGGGTTGCTCCTAGTACGAGAGGACCGGAGTGAACGAATCTCTGGTGTTCCGGTTGTCACGCCAGTGGCATTGCCGGGTAGCTAAATTCGGAAGCGATAACCGCTGAAAGCATCTAAGCGGGAAGCGCGCCCCAAGATGAGATCTCTCCCTCCTTGAGAGGATAAGAGCCCAGGAAGACCACCTGGTTGATAGGCGCGGTGTGTAAGCGTGGTAACACGTTGAGCTTACGCGTACTAATTGCTCGAAGGCTTGACCATATAACTCAAAGCCCATGCGACGAACGACATGATCGTTCTCCTGGCGCCAATGGCTACCTGCCCATTCCTTTTCAATGCTTGGCGACCATAGCGGCGTGGTCCCACCCGATCCCATCCCGAACTCGGAAGTGAAACGCGCCAGCGCCAATGGTAGTGTGCATCCGCATGCGAGAGTAGGTCATCGCCAAGCACCTTTTTGACACCACAACGCCCAGCCGAAAGGCTGGGCGTTGTGCTTTGTGCGGTTCCGGTGGCGGTTCCGGCATTCGCACAGGTCACCCTGCATCAGGGGCCAACGCAACAGATGTCGCGGGATGTTGTCATTTGCGATGATCTGTCGATTGCAGTGCAGCGAGGATTCCAGTGTCCGACCGAGTGGTGCTCGCCATACCTGCACGCTTCGCTGCCAGCCGATTGCCTGGCAAGCCGCTTCGGATGATTGCGGGCAAGCCCTTGATCGCTCACGTCATCGATCGTGCGAGGTGCTTTCCGGACGTCGACATCATCGTTGCCACCGACGATGCGCGGATAGCGTCAGTCGTTGAGTCTCTGGGCGTCGACGTCGCGTTGACTCGCTCAGATCACGCCACCGGCAGTGATCGACTTGCCGAGGTCGCATCTGCGCGAGCGTGGGCTGACGATACGATTGTGGTTAATCTTCAAGGTGACGAGCCGTTGATGCCCCTGAGCGCGCTCTCGGCCGTCGTCGCCGCCTTGCGCTCAGATGCCGACGCGTCCGCCGCCACGCTCGCCACCCCCATTCTCGACGTCGCCGAGGCTTTTGACCCTGCATGCGTCAAGGTTGTCTGCAGTTTGGCTGGTCGCGCGCTCTATTTCAGTCGCGCACCTGTGCCGTGGGCTCGCGATGCCTGGGCGCGTGATCGCGACGTTTTGCCATCCGACACTCTGCTGCGGCATCTGGGCTTGTATGCATATCGGGCGCACACTTTGCGCAGGTTTTCGGAACTGACGCAGACCCCGCTTGAGCGCGCGGAGTCCCTGGAGCAGTTGCGATTGCTCGAAAATGGCATGTCGATTGCGGTGCGCCTGGCTCCGGAGAGCATTCCTCCCGGCGTCGATACCCCGGAGGACCTGCATCGCGTCGAAGCGGCGCTCAAGTTGCAACGGCTGTCTGCGTCCGTCGTACGCAAGGTCATGTTCGTGTGCCTTGGCAATATCTGCAGGTCGCCGCTTGCCGAGGCCTACGCCCGAGCCGTGTTTTCTTCTCGCAGGCTTCAGGTGGAGGTCTGTTCATCAGGTACCAGTGGACAACATGAAGGTGAACCCGCAGATCGAGGAGCAGTTGAAATTGCACGCTTGCAAGGCATTGATCTTTCTCGACATCGCGCCAGGCAGACGCGCACAACGGACTTTATCGATTGCGACCTGCTGTTGGCGCTGGATCAACAGAATCTGACCGACCTGAGCGCTCGCTGTCCTTCGCAGCACGCTGCCAAAGTGATGCGCCTTCTGGACTTCGCGCCGGGCTCCGGGCATCGTGACGTGCCTGATCCTTACGGCGGTTCCAATGCGGACTTTGCGCGTTCCTTCGCGTTGATTCGCGCCGCTGTGGACGGTCTTGCCGGGCGATTGGCTGGCGGTTGAGCGGGTTTTGCAGGGAACGGAGCTGGCGTATGAGCGGTAGCGGTGAAATTTACATTGCAGAACTGCCTAGCGAGCTCACCTGGGTCAATACAGATGAGCGTCTGCACCTGACAGCACTGCGCGGCAAAGCCGTGCTGCTCAACTTCTGGACGGGTTCCAGTATCGCGTGCGAGCAGCAAGCTCAAGAGCTGCGGCAGCTGGAGGCCAAGTTCCACGACGGTCTCGCAATACTCGGGATTCATACGCCCAAGCACCCGGCCGAGGCGGAAGATGACAGTGTTCTGAAGATGGCCAATCGCTGGCATCTGCGTCATCCGGTTGCCAATGATCGGGAGTGGGTGCTTTGGCGACAACTCGGAATCCAGGCTTGGCCGACCGTCGTGTTGCTGGATCACGAAGCGCGCGTGGTCGGCATCTATCAGGGTGACGGTCGTAAAGCCGAGCTGGAGCGCGCATCCAGGAAATCCTGGACAAGGCAGCCGAGGCGGATCGCCGAAGTTATGACCCAGCTCCGGTAGCGCGCAAGCCCGAGCCGCGTTCGCCCTTGCGTTTCCCGACGCGGATAGTGGCGTCGCCGACGCATCTGTACGTGGCGGACACCGGTTACAACCGAATCCTGGAACTTGGATTCGAGGGGAACATCACACGACAGTTCGGATCAGGCAATCCGGGGCATTGGGATGCGCGTGGGACCGAGGCAGGTTTTCGCGATCCCGTCGGTCTCGCCCTGTGGAAGGATCAGTTGTTCGTTGCCGATGCGGGAAATCACTCGATCCGTCGAGTGCGCCTGGTGAGCGGGGACGTGGAAACGCTGGCGGGAAACGGCACCTGTGATCGCCCAACCGCCCCCGACATCGCGCAACCGCGCGCGACTCCCATGGCTTCGCCGCTGGATATCGCAGTACTGAACGATCGCCTGTATATCGCGATGGCAGGTGTGCATCAGATCTGGCAGCTGGACCTGGGACGAGGGTCTCTCGGCTTGTTTGCCGGCAATGGCCGCGAGGACGGCGTCGACGGAACCGGTTCGTTCTGCAGCCTCGCCCAACCCAGCGGCCTGGCAGTGACCGCCGATACGCTGTACGTCCTCGATGCGGCATCCTCGTCGTTGCGCAGTGTGCGTTTTGCCGACGGTCGGGTGTCGACACTGGTTCCTGGCGGCTTGTTTTCCGACGGCTCTGCCGATGGCCTCGGGATCGCGGCACGCATGTGTCATCCGACGGCCGTGCATGCAGACCTCGCGCGTGGCGTGCTTTGGATTGCGGACACCTTCAATCACAAGCTGCGCGTTTACAGCATAGCCAAAGCCGAGCTGAAGACGGTCAATCTGAATTATCCCCTGCGGTCACCCGCGGGTGTCTGTGTGGCACAGCAGGCAGTGTGGATCGCCAACACCAATGCCCACGAAATCTTGAAGCTCGACTTGAAGACTGGCCGCCTTGCGCGTCTGCCGATCACCAGTTGAACGCGACTGAAGTGCAGGATGTCACGCGAGCCCGAACCGACGTCCGCCGCGTTTGATGGCCGGGATTTCGCGCGCACCTTGACCGGTGAGCCGGGCGTCTATCGGATGCTGGGCGAGGGTGATTCAGTGCTCTACGTGGGGAAGGCGCACAACTTGCGCTCCCGCGTCGAGAGCTACTTTGCTCGGGGAGCCCATGACGCCCGTATAACCAGCATGGTCATGCAGGTGCGCCGCATCGAGGTGATGGTCACGCGCACGGAAGCGGAGGCTCTGTTGCTCGAGAGTCAGCTGATCAAGGCGCTCAAGCCGCGGTACAACATCGACCTTCGTGACGACAAGAGCTATCCCTGGATTCGTCTCAGCGCCAGCGACGAATTCCCGCGCGCAGCGTTCCATCGTGGCGCGCGTGCTGGAGCCGATCGTTACTTTGGTCCGTTTCCCAGTGCCTGGGCTGTTCGCGAGACTCTGAATCTGGTGCAGAAGACGTTCAAGTTGCGATCTTGCGAGGACAGCGTGTTCGCCAATCGCAGCCGGCCGTGTCTGCAACATCAGATTCAACGCTGCAGTGCGCCTTGTGTCGCCTTGATCGATCGTCATGCCTATGCGGCAGATGTACGTCATGCAGTGCTGGTACTCGAAGGGCGTAGTTCGACCCTGATCGATGAGCTCAACGGCGAGATGGATCGCGCTTCGGCAACACTTGAGTTCGAGCGCGCGGCGCAATTGCGCGATCAGATTTCAGCCCTGCGCCGGGTGCTCGCCACCCAGTTCGTTCAGGGCGAACGTGGAGACCTCGACGTACTGGCTTGTCGCAGTCGCAACGGCAAGGCCTGCGTCGAGGTGCTGTTCTTCCGTGGGGGCATGAGTCTGGGCAATCGCAGCTATTTCCCCCGCTTTCTCGGCGAGGCAAGCGAGGCAGAAGTGCTGCGCGCTTTTGTCGTCCAACACTACGCAGATCAGGCGGCGCCGGCTGAATTGCTGCTCAGTCACAGGATCGAAGATCAGGATGTCGCAGCTGAATTGCTCAGCGAGCGCAGTGGTCGCCGAGTTCGCTTGATCGACAATCCGCGTGGCGACCGCGCCCGTTGGGTCGACATGGCCATGCGCACTGCCGAGGCGACCCTGGAAACCGAACTCGCCGCCAGTGCGACTTTCAACGCGCGTCGCGAGGATTTGTGCCGATTGCTTGGCCTGGTGCAGGCCCCGGCCCGAATTGAATGCTTCGACATCAGTCACACGCAGGGCGAGGGTACGGTCGCCTCATGCGTCGTTTTCGATGCGCAGGGACCGCTGCGCAGCGACTATCGACGCTTCAATATCGAGGGCATCGAGCCGGGAGATGATTACGCCGCGATGAAACAGGCGCTGCAAAGGCGATTCGGCCGGCTTGCCAGGGGCGAGGGCGTGGCGCCGGATCTGCTGTTGATCGACGGCGGCATCGGACAACTGCGCCAAGCGACATCAGTTCTGGCGGAACTGGCGATCGACGGTATAGCCGTCGTGGGCGTCGCCAAGGGCCCCGAACGACGCCCGGGGCATGAAACTCTCGTGCTTGCTCCGGATATGCGCGAATTGGAGCCCGGCCCCAGTTCCAAGGCCTTACACTTGATCCAGCAGGTGCGCGACGAAGCACATCGCTTTGCAATTACCGGTCACCGGGGACGGCGCAGCAAAGCTCGGCAAAAATCAGTTCTGGAAGATGTTCCGGGCATTGGCAGCAAGCGCAAGCGTGCCCTGTTGAAGGCTTTCGGCGGTTTGCACGGTATTCAGCGCGCGGCTGTGGAAGACTTGATCACTGTCGAGGGAATCGATCGCGCCCTCGCGCAGCGCATCTTCGATCTGTTTCACGAACGCTGAGAGTGTGCATGAGTGCCCGTTCGCCACACGCGATGCCGCTTAACCTGGCAACTTTGCTGACTCTGGCGCGAATCGTCCTGATTCCAGTGCTGGTCGTGCTCTTCTACGCCCCTTGGGTCTGGACGCACAAGGCCGCGGCCATGGTGTTCCTCGCCGCTGCACTGACCGATTGGCTCGATGGCTGGGTCGCGCGACGCTTCGATCAGGCCTCGAGTTTTGGCGCTTTCCTCGATCCTGTGGCCGACAAGTTGATGGTCGCGGTGGCGCTGGTTCTGGTGGTCCAGGCGGATCCACATCCATGGCTGGCGATTGCATGCGCGGTGATCATCGGACGCGAGATCAGCATTTCAGCCCTGCGCGAGTGGATGGCTGAACTGGGTCAGCGGGCGCTGGTGCGCGTCGGCGGCATTGGCAAGATCAAGACCATCGTGCAGATGACGGCACTGACCATGCTGCTGTGGCGTGACCCGCTGTGGGGGCTCCCGATCTACAGCATCGGATTGGTGCTGCTGGCGGCGGCGGCGGTGTTGACCTTGTGGTCGGCAGGGCACTATCTGCGAGCCGCGAAGAAAGTGCTTCTCGGGTGTTGACACCCAGAGAGATTTCGCTATGCTTGTCAGTCTCTTGCGGGAATAGCTCAGTTGGTAGAGCACGACCTTGCCAAGGTCGGGGTCGCGAGTTCGAGTCTCGTTTCCCGCTCCAGTTTCAGGGCAAAACCTCGGTCCACCGGGGTTTTGTTGTTTCAGGGGTTGCAATTCCCCGAAGGTCTGGCCAGGTGGCAGAGTGGTCATGCAGCGGCCTGCAAAGCCGCGTACGCCGGTTCGATTCCGACCCTGGCCTCCATACCTTCCAAACAACGATGTCCCCGCAGTGCTGGTGTAGCCCAGGGACCCTCTGAACAAGTTCTGCGAGCCGCGTTGTGTCCCATTTTGCCTGGCGCTAGGCGCGGTCCGAAGGTCGTAGCATGGCCTACGAA
This sequence comes from Rhodanobacteraceae bacterium, assembly GCA_016717705.1. Taxonomy (GTDB): domain Bacteria; phylum Pseudomonadota; class Gammaproteobacteria; order Xanthomonadales; family SZUA-5; genus JADKFD01. The sequence goes on from JADKFD010000102.1 coordinate 101,450, forward strand.
GCCGAGGACCGGAACGACGCGGCAGGCAAATGGGACACAACCCCGGCAGGGCCGAACGGCCTCCAGCTGCGTCTGACACCTCGACCAGAGCGCAGACTATGGCCTTCGGTGGCATCCTTGCTGGCGACCGTTTCAGCCGCCGTCGCGGCCGCAGAACTTGTTCAGAGGGTCCCTAGGCTTGGTTTCCTGCCCGGATGGCGAAATCGGTAGACGCAAGGGACTTAAAATCCCTCGACCTTGCGGTCATGCGGGTTCGACCCCCGCTCCGGGCACAAATTCGATACTGAATGCCAATCATGCGACTGGCACACGCGGTCCAAAGCCGTGTCTGCTTTGTGGTTCGGACATGGTGCCCGTTGGCTGGCACAGTGTCCGTAAAGCGCGATGCATTCCTGCTAGCGTCAGCCCGTTCAACGCACAAACCCCGGGGCCTGCGCTCACATCGCAAACTGCTCCGACAGAATCCGCTCTTCCAGGCTGTGCTCGGGGTCGAACAGCACGGTCATCGCCTCGCTCGGGGCCTCGGCGACTTCGACCTCGACCACGTCGCGCACTTCGGTGGCGTCGGCGGTGGCGCTGACCGGGCGTTTGTAGTGGTCGAGAACCTCGAACTTGACCACCGATGAGCGCTTGACGATGGCGCCACGCCAGCGTCTTGGCCGGAAAGGGCTGATCGGCGTCAGCGCCAGCACATCGGATCCGAGCGGCAGGATCGGACCGTAGGCCGACAGGTTGTAGGCCGTGCTGCCCGCTGCGGTAGCGAGCAGCGCGCCGTCGCAGATCAGTTCCTCCACGCGCACGATGCCGTCTATCGAGATACGCAGCTTGGCTGCTTGCTTGGTCTGCCGCAGCAACGACACCTCGTTGATCGCCAGTGCCTGGTGCACGCCGCCGGACTCGCCGATCACGCGCATTTTCAATGGATGCAGCACCGCGTGCTGGGCGCGCATCAGGCGTTCGATCAGATCGTCTTCCCGATACAGGTTCATCAGGAAGCCCACGGTGCCAAGCTTCATGCCGAACACCGGGATCTTGCGCTCGGCGGCATGCCGATGCAGGGTGTGCAGCATGAAGCCGTCGCCGCCGAGCGATACGATCAATTCGGCTTCCTTGACCGGGACCGATGCATAGCGCGCGCTCAACGCGGCAAGCGCTGCCTGTGCCGAGTCGGTCTTGCTGGCGACAAAGGCAATCCTGGGCGGAGCAGTGGGAGACGACTCGGTCACGGGCAGGATCGATCCGGGGGGCGCAGGAGCGGCAAGCCTACAAGGACTTGGCGCGCGGGGCCATGTTGCATTCAGTCGCCGGCGGCTGTGCCGATCTACAGAAGTGCAACAGCTCGCGGGATAAACCCGCTCCCACGTTGAAGCTTGGCGGATAAACCGGGTCCCCAACATCCCGTAAGTCCCGGAAAGTAGATACGTTCTCGACCACAACCAACCGTTGACGAAGCCGCCAAGCGGTGACCCATCGATGCCCGTTGCGCGAATAAGCGCACCGCCAGGACCCGCACCGCACACGGCTTCGAGTGCTTCCGCACTGTGCAAACCAGCGCGGCAGTGCACTATCGTTAGCGTGAACTTGAGGTCGTCGGATGATCGAATCGCTGCTGCTGGCCGTAACCCGCGTCAGCACCTATTTCGGAAGTCAACTGCTGACAGGCGCGACCGGGTTCTTTTTCGAGCGCGACGGGCGGTTGTTTCTGGTCAGCAATCGCCATGTGGTGCTCGATGAGACCAGTGCTCATCGGCCGGACCGGTTGGAGATCGAACTGCATGTGAATGCCGAAAACGTTGCGCAAACGGCACAGTTTTCGATTCCGCTGTACCGGAACAGTCAGCCGTTATGGCGCGAAAGCGGCGATCGTGCCGGTCGCATCGACGTGATCGTGCTGGAACTGGAGCGCTCTGCGCTGCCCACCACCTTGCCGATGCGAGCGTTCACGCCGGCCCATCTGGCCGTCGATCTCGACCAGTTCGAAGTCGGCCACAGCGTCGTGATCGTCGGCTTTCCGCTCGGTTTTCACGACACTTTCCACCATTTGCCGGTGGCGCGCCAGGCAGTGATCGCCTCGGCCTTCGGCATCCGTTTTCAGGGACAGGGGTATTTCCTGACCGACGCGCGCATGCATCGCGGCACCAGCGGGGCGCCAGTGGTGGCGCGCCTGGGCAGTGAAGGCGACGGTCGATCCGGACTGCCGTGGGCGCTGCTCGGCATCCATGCGGCGCGGATCGAGGCGGACAGTCGCGATATCGACCAGGACGAGCGCCTCGATCTCAATTGCGCCTGGTATGCCGATACGCTGCTGGCGTTGACGGGGTAGGGTGAAACCTGCCTCGAGAGTGTTCGAATCAGCGACGCGGCTCGGAGGCGGATTCCACCAATGCGCGCGCGCAAACCGTCGGTGGAATCCGCGTTCGAGACTGGTCGCGTCGATGATGCGATTGGGCGCGCGGGTTCCACCCTGCATGGGCTACAACGGTGTTACCGTGACCCCGACCTTGATCTTGTGGCTGCCGCCGCCGAGGATGATGCCGCGTTGCGGCGAGACGTCGCCGAAATCGCGGCCCCAGGCGATGGCGATGTGCTCGGTGTCCGGGATCACCTTGTTGGTCGGGTCGAATTCGATCCAGCCGTTGACCGGGCACCAGGCGGAAACCCAGGCGTGCGATGCATCGGCGCCGACCAGACGCGGCTTGCCCGGTGGCGGATGGGTCAGCAGATAGCCGCTCATGTAGCGCGCCGGCAACCCCAGCGAACGCAGACATCCAAGCATGATGTGGGCGTAGTCCTGGCACACGCCGCGCTTTTTCTCCAGTACCTCCAGCATCGGCGTGGCGATCTGCGTGGCGTCGGCATCGAAGGTGAACTCGCGGTTGATCTTGTGCATCAGCGCATCCGCCGCGGCGAGTAGCGGTCGCCCCTTGGGAAAGCAGTCGCGCGCATAGTCGCCGAGCGCCCGCTTGACACGCACGAACGGCGATTCGACGCGATACATCGTGGCCTGCAGGCTGGCCTCGTTGTAATTGCGACCGGCACCGTAACCCAGGTTCTGCGCGACCGTTTCCCATGCCGGTGAAGCGTCCAGATCGAGGCGTTGCGCGCGTGCGGCGACCTCGATCAGCGTGTGCGCGGCGATCTTCAGCTGTCGATGCGGCCGGTCGAATTCCAGCGCCGTGACCGGATTGCCAAAGCTGTCGTGGCGATCGAAGCGGTGCACCGGGGTCGGCGAGATGCTGAGTCGGTGCTCGATGACGGATGGGCGTTCCACCTGACGTGGCGTCAGGTGCAGCAGTTGTTGCGACAGCGAAACCGCATCGGCGTAGTCGTACACGGTCTCGTGGGCGATCGAGTAGCGCATCAGGCGGACAGCGTCGCTTGGGACACATCATCGACGTGGGCGAAATGCTTCAGCGCCAGTTGTTCGGCTATCCCCCGTGCAGCGGCCGCAAGCTCGTTGAGCTGGGTGGCCATGCGCGCCAGTTCGCCACGCCGTCCGGCGATACCGACCGCCGTCTCCTCCAGGGCGCGCAGATTGCACGACCCCAGTAAACGCTCGATGCCAAGCAGCGCGGCGCCGGTGCCGTCGCCGTAATCCGCGGCCACGGTGCTGAACTCGCGCTGCAGTTCGCGGATCTGGAAGCTCAGGGAATGTGGGTTGGCGCCGTCCAGCAGCACCAGATCGAGCGTCGGGATCAACTGCGGTGCGGACAAATAGCGCAAGCGATAGGTGATGATGCTGTCGGCCAGTTCCAGCAAAGTCTCCAGGGTGGCCGGTTCGTCGATGGCGCTTTGCCGCAGCACCCGCGCGATGACATCGGCGAGGAACTGCAGACGCTCCAGTCGACGGCCGATGACCAGGAAGCGCCAGCCATCGTCGCGGGTCATGTCGTCGAGCGCAAAACCGGACAACGCTGAAACGCTCATCAACAAGCGGTCGAGGAATTCCATCGCGCCTTGCAGATCGGGCGTAGCCGCGGTCAATGCCATTTGTTCGCGATGGATTTCCACGATCGCACGCCAGTTTTCCTGCGACAAGCGCCCGCGCACCTGGGTGGCGGACCAGTACAGCCGCGCCAGGGTGTCGCGCAGGCTGCCGACTGCGGTGCGATGAACGGCGTCGACCAGCGTGGCCTTGGTCGGCGGTTTGCGTCCGATCAGGGTACGCGCGCGACCGACGTCGAGCACGCTGACCAGTGCCGGGCCGCTGCCACCATCGTCGACGAAGCGCGCCAGCAGCACCCGCAGCAGGCGCGTCAGATTGTCGCTGCGTTCCGAATAACGGCCCAGCCAGTAAAGGTTCTCGACCAGACGCGACGGCAGGTAAGGGTCCTTGCGCACCACATCGCGCACGCCGAGCACGCGCGGCATCAGGCGCGGGCCGACCAGTGTCGGCGCGTCGGCCAGCACCCAGGTGTCCTTGCTGCCGCCGCCGCTCTGCATCGATACCGTCGCCGCGCCGGCCTTCGCGGCAACCCGCGTCAGTCCGCCCGGCATCACCAGGTAGCCATCGGGCGTCGCCACCGCATAGACGCGCATGCTGACCGCCCGGGCGACGACTTTCCCGAGCGGCTTGCCGCGCTGCCAGACCGGCGTTTGCGACAGTTTGACCTGCTCCTGGGCGACATAGGCGTGCGGCCTGCTTCGATACGCGCGCGCAACTCGGCGAGGCCCGCGCTGTTCAGCGTGCTGCCGTCGACCGCGGCGAAATGCTGCGACGGATATGCCGCCTTGATCACCAGTCGCGATAGCCGCTCGAGTGCATGCCGGCGCACCGGTGCTTCGCCGCACCACCAGGTCGCCACTGACGGCAGCGCCAGTTTTTCGCCGCGCAGCGCCTCGCAGATGCGTGGCAGAAAGCCGAGCAGACCGGGCGATTCGACCACGCCGCTGCCGAGCGCATTGGCCACGACCACATGACCGGCGCGCACCGCTTCGAGCAGGCCGGGCACGCCGAGCGCCGAATCGCTGCGCAGTTCCAGCGGATCGCAGTAATCGTCGTCGAGGCGGCGCAGGATGGTGTGCACGCGCTGCAGGCCACCCAGGGTCTTCATGTAGACGCGGGCGTCGCGCACGCTCAGGTCCTGGCCTTCGACCAGCGGCACGCCCAGCTGGCGCGACAGGTAGACGTGCTCGAAATAGGTTTCGTTGAGTCGACCCGGCGTCAGCAGCACGCTCAGGGGCGCCTCGTCACCGCTCGGTGCCAGCCGTTGCAGGCAAGCTTGCAGCGCCCTGAAGAAGGCGTCCAGCGGCGTTACCTGCAATTGCCGGTAGAGGTCGGGGAACGCACGCGAGATGATCTGCCGGTTCTCCAGTGCATAACCCGCGCCGGATGGCGCCTGCGCACGGTCCGCCACCACCCACCAGGCGCCATTCGGCGCGCGCGCCAGATCGGCGGCATAAACATGCAGGAAGCTGCCACCCGGTACTTTGATGCCCTGGCACGGCCACAGGAAATTGTTGTGGCCGAAGATCAACTCGGCCGGCAGCATGCCCGTGCGCAGCAGTTGCTGCGGCCCGTACAGATCGCCCAGCACCGAGTTCAGCAGACTCGCGCGCTGGGCGATGCCGGACGCCAGCGCGCGCCATTCGCCGGCATCCACCATTTGCGGCAGCAGGTCCAGATCCCAGGGGCGCTGCGAATCCTTCGCCTCCGAATAGATGTTGTAGCTGATGCCGTTTTCGCGGATCTGCCGGGTGACGAACTGCTGCCGATGGCGCATCTGCAGCGGCGTCGCGCGTTCCAGGTCGGCAATCAGTTCCTGCCAGTGCGGCCGGATGTGGTCGCCGTCGAACAGTTCCTGATAGCGCGCAGGGTCGCGGTCGACGCTCGCCAGCAGGGGCGCGGGCGCCGTCGTAGCGAGATCGATCTGGGCGCTCATGGGAGTTGCGTCCATGAATCGACACGTTGTCGTAGGTCACGTTGCCCGCGAAGCGGGTTACGTGACACCGAAGGCACCCCGTCACGTAGCCAGCTTCGCGGGCAACGTGACCTACATGCGCCTGGCGTCAGCTGCGCCATCACTCGCGTCGCAAATCAAGGGTGAACGGAAATTCCTCGTTTGCTTCGGCCGCGGGTGGATCGAGCCAGCCGGGTGAATGGCCGGTGCGGAAGAAGCGCGCGCGGCGGCGGCTTTCGGCTTCGAAGGCATTCACCGGGAAAGTCTCGTAGTTGCGGCCGCCAGGGTGGGCGACATGGTACGCGCAGCCGCCGAGCGAGCGCAGCGACCACAGATCGACCAGATCGAACACCAGCGGCGCGTGCACCGGAATCAGCGGATGCAAGGCCGACACCGGCTGCCAGGCGCGATAGCGCACCGCCGCCACCGATTCGCCCACGGTACCGGTTGGCCGCAGCGGGATGCGCCGGCCGTTGCAGGTGAGCGCATAACGCTCGCTGGCTGCGCCGCCGAGCTTGACCTGCAGGCGCTCGACCGAACTGTCGACAAAGCGTACCGTGCCGCCAGCGCCGCCTTGTTCGCCCATCACGTGCCAGGGTTCCAGCGCGTGGCGCAGTTCCAGCTCGATGCCGCGCACCGAGTAGTCGCCGATTTTCGGGAAGCGGAACTCGAACTGTGGATCGAACCAGCCCGATTGGAAGGCGTAACCGGCGGCCCCAAGTTCGGCCAGCACATCGGCGAAATCCTGCGCGATGAAGTGCGGCAGCATGAAGCGATCGTGCAACTCGGTGCCCCAGCGCGCCAGTTGCCGCGGCGCATACGGCCGCCGCCAGAACCAGGCGAGCAGGGCACGCAGCAGCAACTGTTGCACCAGGCTCATGCGCGAGTGCGGCGGCATCTCGAAGGCACGCAGCTCGACCAGCCCCAGGCGCCCGGTGGCACCGTCGGGCGAGAACAACTTGTCGATGCAGAACTCGGCGCGATGGGTATTGCCGGTCACGTCGATCAACAGGTTGCGCAGCAGCCGGTCGAGCACCCACGGCGCGACTTGCTGCCCCGGCGCCGGAAACTGGCGGAAGGCCAGCTCCAGTTCGTACACCGAATCGTTGCGTGCTTCGTCGATGCGCGGCGACTGCGAGGTCGGGCCGATGAACAGGCCCGAGAACAGGTACGACAGCGAGGGATGGTTGTGCCAGTAGCTGATCAGGCTGCGCAACAGGTCCGGACGCCTCAGGAACGGCGAATCGGCCGGGCTGGCGCCACCGAGCACAAAGTGATTGCCGCCGCCGGTGCCGGTGTGGCGGCCGTCGATCATGAACTTCTCGGCGGTCAGGCGGGTCTGGTGCGCGATGTCGTAAAGATGCGTGGTGCGATCGACCAGATCGCGCCAGCTCGCCGCCGGGTGGATGTTCACCTCGATGACGCCCGGGTCCGGCGTCACGCGGAACAGCTTCAGGCGTGGATCGAAGGGCGGCTCGTAGCCTTCCAGCAGCACCGGCGTCTGCAATTCCGCCGCCGTGGCCTCGATTGCCGCAACCAGCGCCAGATAGTCCTCAGCGCGCTCCAGCGGCGGCATGAACAAGTACAACCGGCCCTCGCGCGGCTGCGCGCATAGCGCTGTGCGGACCACGTCGCGGGCGGATTGCTGGGGTTGTGGTCGGGCCGAAAGTGCGTTGGGTGCCTGATTTTTCCAATCCATTGAAAGCGGGGCAGGGGGCAGAGGGCAGGGGGTCGAGCCCGCCGCAAACTCGATCTTCGACTCGTGGTTCGGCCCTTGGCCCCTGACCCTTTCCCCGCTTTTCGCCTGGGTCGCCGGCAATTCCGGCAACTCCCTCGCCGGATCCACCGGATTGATCACCGGCAAATCGCTCGCCTTCGCCCACGGCTGCGAGGCCAACGGCAATCGATAGCCCAACGGCGAATCGCCCGGAACCAGAAAACACTGCTCGGCGCGCAGGAACCACGGCGTGCTGTGCCAACCCAACTCGTCGTGCGTCAGCGGCAGCACCTGGCCGACCACCGTCTGCAAACCCTGCGCATAGACCTTTGCCAGGCGCTCGCGTTCCAGCGGATCATCCAGCCGCGACTGCGCCACATCGACATTGACCGGCAGCTTGCGCTCGCGCCACAGGTAGTAGACGACGTCCTCGTACGCCGGAAACAAGGTGTCGCTGCCGATTCCGAGCCGCTCTCCGAGGGTGCGCAGGAAGCGCTCGGCCAGCGCCGCATCGGCGCCATAGTCGCGTGTCTCATCGGCGATCAGGGCCGGATCGTTCCAGATCGGCAAGCCATCGGCGCGCCAGTAGCAGTTGAGCGACCAGCGCGGCAGCGGCTCGCCGGGATACCACTTGCCCTGGCCGAAGTGCACCAGGCCCTTGGGCGCATAGCGCTGTTTCAGTTGCTGATACACCTGCGCCGCGCGAATGCGCTTGGTCTCGCCGAGCGCAGCGGTGTTCCATTGCGCGCCATCCGGATCGTCGACGGCGACGAAGGTCGGCTCTCCGCCCATGGTCAGGCGCACATCCTGATCGATCAGATCCGCATCGACCTGATCGCCGAGCGCGACGATCTTCTGCCACTGCGCGTCGTCGAATGGCAGCGTCACCCGCGGCGACTCAAAGATGCGCTGCACGCTCATCGCGTGGCTGAATTCGACCTCGCAGGGATCGACGCCGCCGCTGATCGGCGCCGCCGAACTCGGGTCGGGCGAGGCCGCCAGCGGGATATGGCCTTCGCCAGCGAGCAATCCAGACGTGGGATCGAGCCCGATCCAGCCGGCGCCGGGCAGATAAACCTCGCACCAGGCGTGCAGATCGGTGAAATCCGTCGCCGGGCCGCTGGGGCCATCCAGTGACTTGACGTCCGCGGTCAGCTGAATCAGGTAGCCGGAGACGAAACGCGCCGCAACGCCGAGCTGGCGCATGAGTTGCACCAGCAGCCAGGCCGAATCGCGGCAGGAGCCGGAGCGATTGCTCAGCGTTTCTTCCGGGGTCTGTACACCGGGTTCCAGGCGGATCAGATAGCTGATGTCCTGGCTCAGGCGCTGATTCAGATCGACCAGAAAGTCCGCCGTGGCCTTCGGTTGGCGCGAAATCGAGTCCAGATAGGCTTGAAACTTCGGCGTGGTCGGCAAGGTCTGCCGGTACGGCGCCAGCTCATGCTCCAAAGTCGGGTCATAGACGAAGGGCAGCTTCTCGGCGCTGGGTTCGAGGAAGAAGTCGAAGGGGTTGTGCACCGCCATCTCGACTACCAGGTCGACCTCGATGCGAAATTCCCGTGTGGCTTCAGGAAACACCAGCCGCGCCAGATAGTTGGCCTGCGGATCCTGCTGCCAATTGACGAAATGCCCGGCCGGCTCGACCTTGAGCGAATAGGACAGAATGCGCGAGCGGCAATGCGGGGCAGGGCGCAGTCGCACCACCTGTGGGCCCAGCTTGACCGCACGGTCGTAGCGATAGTGGGTGACGTGATTCAGGGCGACATGGATGGACACAGGCAACTGTCTCCGGCGATGAGGGAGGGTTGATCATCGTCACCTGAGGGCAATGACCGCGGCCTCCCGTTGCCCTGGTCATGCCAGGACGACCCGCACCCTCGAGTGTGGACACAGCGCTCGCAACCTCAGCCAGGAGCCGCTGCAGCCCATGTGTCGAGTCTGCCTCAAGTTGTCTGCAGACGGAGATGGTTTGTGGCTGAGATAGGCTCTGAATCGCGGTTGGTTACAGGTGGCGCCACACGGTCGCTCGCGCCGGCACAGGCGATTCTCTACTTCTTGGCTTCAGCGGCGCGC
>JADKFD010000103.1 GCA_016717705.1 Rhodanobacteraceae bacterium
AGATCGTATGCGTCGAACTGGTGTTCCTTGCCGTTCAGCGACTGGATCTCGCTCGGGCACAGTTGGCATTGGTGCTGATCGCGTGCTACGACTCGGTGGATCTGATCCAGCGCGCGGATCCGGCTGTCGACCGGACGCAGGAGCTGCCCTTTCTCGGTAGCGACTTTCAAATCGATGTCTGTCCGGTGCGATCGGCATAGGTCTACAGCGTTTCCAGCGTACGACTTGGCGCGGCTGATGCTAAGCGTTGACCAGTAACGTCGCACCGTCCTTCAGTTGCGCATCGAGATCACGTAGCATGTGCGTGGGCGGCCTTGGGATCACGCGTCGATGCGCACCGGGTATTCCTTCTCCGCGCAGCGCCTCTTCCAGTTGGCGCAGCGCTCGCGTCGAACTTGCTGCTGTCACATCGATGGCGAACTTCCAGCCCGTCTCCAGTTGCGCACGAATCACTCCGATATGCGCCTGGTGCCGCGTAGCGCGGCCTCGATCTGGCCGCGAGCGGACGTCGCCTCGCTGGCGGCCCTCTGATACGCGCGACCCTCGCCTTCGAGCGCCTGAATCGCCAGTTGCTCGCTCTCGCGCATGGCATCGATGGCGGGCTTCACCGCCTGTTTCTGGGTGACAACGGTCGCGTCCCCGTCCTTGACCGCCTTGGCGGTCTGCGCGGCAAGATCCTGGGCCGGATTGGCGTACTAAATCGGCTGCTCGAACTCAACCACCGGAGATGGCGGCCCGCGCCTTAGTTGCAGCTCGGCGACCTGGGTCAAGCTCTTCCTGATAGGCCTGGTACTCGCCCATCGTCGAGCGTTGCAACTCGCGGATCCGGTCCTCCGGTGGTCTGCGACGGCGCGCGCTTCTCGTCCTCGATGCGCCGAATCTCAGCCAGATGGCGGTTGGCTTCGGCGTTGAGAGCGCGTCGACATTGGCGCATAGTCGGCCGCCGCCTGCGCCAGCGCCTGCTGCTGGCGGCCAGGATCTCGTTGTCGACTCGCAGGGTCGCAGCGCGGCGAGCTTCGTCGGTTTCCGCTTGGCCTTGCGCGGCGAACCGACGTGCCTGGCCCTCCTGCTCGATCAAGCGCAGCGTCTCGGTGAGCGCGCGCAGGCGCAGATCCGGACTGCTGCCCAGAATCCGCCAACAACTGCGTTGTCCCTTTGATCAGTTTCGCTTCGGAGGCGTTCGACTGCTCCAGCAAGACCTGCTTCTGCGCGTAGTGCGCCTGCGTGCTGGCCAACTGCCGCTGCAGGGTCGCGTCGACGATACCGGTCAGGCACCTGATAAGCCTCGGTGATCCCGAGATCGCCTGTGTCGCCCCTTGCTGCGCCGCGGTCCACCACCTGCTCGATTGCGGTGATCTGACTCTTGAGCTTGCTGAGGGTGGCATCGATGGCTTCGATGCCGCGACCGACCGCTTCCTGCGTGCCCTGGCGGACGGCTTCCAGCCGCCGCGCCATTTCCTCGGCGCTGGCGGCTGCCGTCGTCGCCGCTTGCTGCGCGGCCCGCCCAGCCTCGGACGCATCGACGTACATCTCGCCGAAGATCGCGTTCATCTGCCGCAGCCGTTCCTCGTGGCGCTGCGTGGCCGCCGCAATGGTGTCGCTGGTGAAGATCGCCGCAAAGCGCTCCCAGGAGAATTTCAGGGTCTCCATGCCGTTTTCCAGCACCTGGACCATGGCGATGCCGGCCTTGCGCACCGCTTCGAACTTCTCCGACAACCAGGTGCCGATCTCCCAGCCGATCAGTGCGGCCGCCAGCACCGCAAACGACGTCTTCAGCAAGCCTGCGGACGCCACCGCCGCCGACATTGAAAGGTTGGCGGTGTTCCATGCCGCCGCCGTGGACGCAGCCGCCGTAACCCCCGCCGTGCCGGCCAGTTGCCACGCCGTGATCAGTGCCGGGATCAGTCGGTAGATCAACACCGCCAGGCCGATCTCGGCGATGACCTTGAGCCAACCCATCACCGTCTCGAGTTGGCGCCAGCCAATCGAGCGCCGTCGCCAACTTCTGCGTGATGCCGGTCGACTCATCGACCTTGGCGATCCACTGGGCAAACGCATTCTTGACCCGCTCGAACGCCGTGCCGACCGTCACCGGTAGCTGCGCGTATTCCGCGGCGAGCTTGTCCTTCTGCGACATCAGCGCGTTGACGACGACGTCCGCGGTCAGTTGTCCTTGCTCGGCCAGCTTGCGCAAGCGACCGATCGGCACGTTCAAGCCATCGGCCAGCGCCTGCGCCAGCCGCGGCGAGTTCTCGACCACCGAGTTGAACTCTTCGCCGCGCAGCACGCCCGACGCCAGCGCCTGACCGAACTGCAGCAACGACGACTGCGCCTCCGACGCCGAGGCACCCGAGATCCGCAGCGCCTGACTGATCGACTCGGTCAGCGACAGCGCCGTCTTCTGCTCGCCGCCCAGTTGTCGAACGGCTTGCTGCAGCTTGCCGTACAGCGTCGACACCTCCGCCAGCGGCACGCCGATGCGCTGCGCGATGGCGAAGAGTTCGCCCTGCGCGATCACGAACTCGCGCTGCCCAGCGGTCGCGAGCTTCAAGCGCGCCACCATCAGGTTCCACTGGTCGGCAACCTGCACCAGTTGCGTCACCTGCTGCGTCGCCCAGGACACGCCGACGAACGCCAGCAACTGCGTCCGCGCCCGAGTCAGTTGGTCCCCGAGCGCCGCCGTTCCGCCTTGAGCTCCGCCATCCCCTGCGCGCCTTCGCGCCCGCCGTCTTCGCGGTCGCCGACATCTCGTTGAACGAGCGCTCGGCCGAAGAAATCGCGCGTTTGAGACCCTCATCCGCGCCCTCCAGGGCGACGAGGAGGAGATGCGGTTGGCCATGAGTGCTAGGCTCGGGTATCGGCGTGATTGGGTGTAAACGGGTGTGCTTATGTGTGCAGTAACAAACGGCTCGGCTCACGATGGCGAGCTACCCAAGCCGGCCCAGCTCACGCTCAATCGCCGCCGACATCGCCGGCACCTGCCTCGCAATCACGGCATACACGAGTTGCGGATGAAGTAGGCGTTGCCGCCGCGCATCAGCGCGGTGACGTGCGCTTTGAAGGCTTTGCGTCCGACGCGCGCGTAGAGCGGGATCAGCAGCTTGCCCTGGATGGTGCCACCGGACTCGTGGATGCCGATCCACGGAATGCGCGCGCCGATGTGCAGCGCTGGCAAGCGGCGAGTGTCCCGATCAATGACCTTGGCCGTGAAGCTGCGCGGGAAGGAGCGACGCACGACCTTGAGCTTGTTCGCGACGTGGCTTTGCACTTCGGCTTTGATCGCCGGAGCCTCGGCACGCATGGCGGTACCGACCGCCTTGCGCACCTTCTCGCGCAGCTCGCCGCCCCACTTGCGCAACTTGGCGCTCGCCGCGGCGCTGTCGAGTTTGATCCTGATACGCATGGGTCAGCCCAGGTCGGCCTGCTTGCGTAGCGTGTCCTCAAGCCGTTCGACGGCTTTGGCCTCGCCACGGGTGCCGAGGAGCACGAGATTCAGCAGGCGCAACTCGCGCGTGGCCTCCGCCCGATCAATAGCCCGCAGAAACCCGCGCAGCTGGCCGAGCGTCATCTGCAGGATCTCGTCGAACCCATGCCCGCCCGCGATCAGGCGCTGGGCGGCGTCGAACCAGCAGTCCCGCTGGCTGCCGCGAGGGTCCTGGCGCTGTCGAACAGCGTCTCGATCCGCGGGATCACCCGACGGGCGAAAAAATCCGCGTTGACCTCGACCACTTTCGCGGCCAGCAGCAACGCGTCGTCGGGCGCCAGTCCGTCGACCCATGCGCGCGTCTTGCCGCTGCCGATGGCGACCGCATCGAGCAGCGCATCGCCGTGTTCGGCGAGCAGTTGCAGCCAGTCGATCGGATCGCGCTGCAGGTGGCCGGCGAGGCCGCCGACTGCCCGCAGCATTGCCGGCAGCTGGCCCACCTTGAGGGGGTAGAGAATCACGGTGTCGCTGGCCACCGACACCTTGGTGCCCTGCGGGATCAGTCGTTCAAGTTCATCGGTTGGTGTGCTCATGGTCGGCCTCAGAGCTGCACGATGCGACCGTACTGACCAAGGACCGCATCGAAGGGCTTGGTGGTATCGGCCAACAGGGAGCCTTCCAACTCGAACTTGTTGTACTCGTCGGAGATGAACGAAATCTCCTTCAGCGGATCGAACGCGACGCGGTACAACTCGACCAGGACCTTGGCGTTGCCTTGGGCCGTATTGATGCCTTCAAGGCGCAGGAACCGCTCCGGGAGCGCCTGCGTGAAGATGCCGATCTCGGTGGCGGTGCCGAAGGTGTAGCTGGCTTTCAAGGGCAGTGTGAACCCGGTGATGTCCAGAAACTGGAGGGCACCGAAATCGGTGTCGACGGTGTAGTGCGTGCCCGCCGTCAGCGTTGCCGGGGTCGCGGCGGAATCCACCAACACGACGGCGGCGACCTTCGGGTGCGCGAGGAAGTAGCGGTCGCCAACGACGGGCATCGGCCCACCCAGCGGTTCGTCGGTGACCGAACCACCCGCGCCGGTCACGTGGTTGCCGTACAGCGCGAGAGCCAGGTTCTCCTTGGTGAACTCCTCGATGGTGAGGTTCACGGTCGCCGACTTCTGCTTGACCATGCGGTGGTCGAGCGAGCGCTGTCCGGTCTGGCTTTCGAAGTGTTCGAGCACGTCCGTCTTGAGCGAGAGCTTCAGCTCGGCGACATTGCCGGGCGAACGGACTTCGAGCGGATGGCCCGCGCTGTCGCGCTTGCCGAGATAAACGCGCCCTTGAAAACTGGCGTAGGTACTCATGCTTTGGGTTCCTTGATGCGATGGGTGGGCTTGGTTGCGGTCGTCGAGGCGGGGAGGGGCGTCTGCCTCCTCGTCGTCCATTGGGCGTCGCGCCAGCATTGGCGCCGCGGCTGCGTCGTCACGCATGGCGATGCCGTGAGTGATCAGCCAATCGGCGGTGCACGGCGACAGCACGAGGCGGTCGCCGGGGGAATGCGCTTTGCCCGCATGGGTATGTGGGCGCAGCAATAGGAGTCGGGTCATGGGCTCATCCTTGGATCGAGATGTCATGGGCCAGGGTTCGGTAGGTGATGGCGTAGCGCGCGGGCAGCGCGACCACGAGGTCGTCTGCCTCTTCGATCTCGAACTCGCCGTCCTGCTCGCGGATGCCGAGCGCCAGGTCGCCGAGCGTGCCGTCCTTCATCAATGCGGCATGTGCGGCTGTGAGCAGGCGATCGGCCTCGGACTCAGGGACCGCCGGTGGCACGCCTCGGGCCAACGCCACGAGTCGGATCGTGAGCAGACGGGTCACGCGGTCGTTGGCGCGCTCGGTGATCGCGTCGGTTTCCGGGAACACCACCAGCGCCGGAGATTGCTCACGGGTCATGGCCACGGTGGGCGAGCGGTGCACGCTGGCACCGAGCGCCTGCAGCGGCGCGCGAACCGCATCGAGCACCGCGACCAAAATCCGCTCGCGCAGTGAGTTCGCCGCCACGGGTCAGAGTCGGGACAGTCGCGCGCGCCGTTCGGAGCCATCGCCGACCGCGCGCAAATCGCGCACCTGAAACCGGACGCCGTCGATGACGACACCATCGCGCACGGTAATCCCGACGAATACGGAGGCCGGGAACGACATCTCGGTATCGGTGCCGAGCGCCAGGCCATCGAACAGGTTCGTATCCGCTGCCGAGAAGCCCACCGACTGCGTCTGCGGCGCGCTGCCATCGGCAGGTTGCCACAGGGCGGTCTTGAGCAGGCCCGCACTGGCCGCTGCGGCAAAAATCTGTTCGACGAAGCCCATCAGACCGTCAACTTCACGAGCACGCCCGGGCGGTGGCACATCGGCAGCGGGTTGCTCTGCGTGTGCAGATCGGTGCCGCGCTCGAACTTGCGCGGCTCCTGCTTGGCGTAGAGCGGCTGGCCGAGCGTGTTCACCGTCTCGTTGAAGTCGGCCGGCGCCACATAGGTCGCGAACGTGTCGACCGTGCCCATCGGGAAGCAGTGCGCTTCGCCGGCGGCGATGAAGCGTCGCGTGCGGCCCTCGACGTCGGTGGCCTGACCACGGTACTCCTCGAACGTCAGCCCGCCGAAGGTGAAGCCCGAGCGCAGGTCCTGAACCAGTCCGGCGCCCTGCTGCCAGTTCTCGAAGGCCTTCTGCACCCTGTCGTGGCCCGTGAAGGCGTCGAAGAACTCCGGGGCTGCAGAGCACATGGGCGCCGGTCATGATCTCGCCGCGCAGGCTGTCCTCGATGTGCCGCAGCACATCGGCGCACTTGGCCTTGATGTTGGTGGTCGGCGTGGTGAGCGCGAAGCTGATCACCTTGGGCGTGATGTCGAACTCGGCATAGGGTCGGTGAGCTCCGACCCGTCGGAGTCCAGGATCACGCCCTTCAAGGCGCCCATGCGCAGGTGCTCCAGCGTGATCGCATGCTTGCTGCGCATGGTCTCCAGATGCTGCGCGATCACGTTGGCGACCGTTTCCAATTCGGTCTCCGATCCGAAAGCACGGATGCCGTTGACCTCCTCGGGCAGCACCACGTCATCGTGCGGAATGTGCGGCACGACGAACGAGCGCATCTTGCGCTTGCCGCGCACGCCCACGGTGCCCGGTGAGCCGGGCGGCAGCGTCGGCAACAGCGCCAGGACGCCGTTGCGCTCCTCGACCAGCACCTGGCGAAAGCGCACCGACTTCTCCGGCATCAGCCGCAGGGCTTCCAGCTTGCCGTAGCGATTCGGGATCTGGTTGATGGCCGCCGTGAGGTTGGCCATCGAGAACGCGGGGTTGTGAAAGGGGTTCTGCATCTCAGACTCCAGTGCGGACCAGCACACCGAGCGCTCGCAATTGCGCGACCGCGGTGGCCTTCTGTTCGGGGGTGATAGCGGTGGGCCACTGCAGCGCGCGGTCGGACACGATTGCGTGGCGACAGACCATCAGTGCATCGTGCTCGGCCAGGTGGCATCGGCATCGACGATGAGCACGCCGACCGCGACTTGGTGCTGTCGCTGGCGGCGGGCGCCAGGGCCTTGATGGTCCCGGTCGGAGTGAACGCGACCACTGCGCCGAGGCGCAGGTTGGATCCGGCGGCCACGGTGACCGTGTCACGCGAGTACAACTGGGGCGCTTCGAACTTGAGCAGATCGCCCAGGTTCTGGTTTTCGAGAATGGCGGGCATGGATCAGCCTTTGCGCAGTTTGGCGACTGCTGCGAGTACGGGGTTGTGGGTGGGCGAGGCGGCAGCCGCTGCGGGATCCGAAGGCGTGGCGCTCGTCCGATGACCCATCGGCGGCAACAGCGAGCCGATCTCGGGGCCGGCAGCCAGTTCCGACAGCAGCGTTCGGCGCACCTGGTCGACACCGGCGTTGGCGTCGAGAAAGCCCAGTGCGCGATCGGCGCGGCCGGCGAGCGCGCACATCTCGACGATCAGGCGGGCGTCGGCGAAGCTGCGGGTGACCGGGACGGTCTGGGCCGCGGCTGTCGGTGTGGCAGGCGCAGCGGGGGTCGCCGGCGCCACCGCTACCTTCTCGGTCTCTCGTCAGGAACGTCGATGGGCTCCGGCACTTCGGGCGCGGAGGCGGGCTGAGCCGGCTTGTTCGGAAGGGATGTCGTTGGGTACGGTCGACCTGGTGATGTCCTTGATCGTGGGGTGGGGGTCAGCAGTGCGGCGTGGTGCCCCAGCCGGCTGACGGGCTTGGGGTGCGAAAGGAACTGGGCGAACTCGGCCAGCGTGTCGTCGAAGCCGCCGACCGCGTCGGCCAGGCCGACGCGCACCGCGTCGTCGGCAAAGTACAGAGCGGCCTCGGTCGCGCGGATGGCATCGCTGTCGAGCCCGCGCATCAGGGCAACGTGGTCGACGAACAGGTCGTAGGGCCGATCCACCTCGCGCTGCAGCCAGTCAGTGCTTCTGGCGCCAGCGCGGCATGAGGCGAGGATCGGCCTTGCCCGCGCCGGCGAGGACCGGCGATGTGGCGGTAGCCCTGCTGCGCGTCGCGGGTGGACTGATCGATGTGCATGGCGATGACGCCGATCGAGCCCAACGCCCGCGGTGCGCGTCACCAGCACCCGATTGGCGGCGGCTGCGATTGCGTAGGCCGCTGACGGCACCGGAAGTCGACGGCCACCGCCCAGACCGGCTTGTGCTGCGCCAACGCGCGCACATGCTCGGCCAGTTCGAATACGCCGCCAGCTTCACCACCGGGCGAGTCGATCTCGAGCAGGACGCCGCGGACGGCCGTATCCACGGATGCGGCCTGAAGTCGCCGCGATTTCCGGAGTAGCTGGTCAGACCAGAGCTGCCTCGATCCGTTGGTGCGTCGGACCAGCGTGCCGAACACCGGGATCACGGCGATCGAAGATTGCGTGCGCACACCCGGTGCGATCACGGGCTCGAATGCCGCGACGCTGACCTGCGGTGCGCCAACGCGCTCGCCGAGCACGGCCAGCAGGACATCGAGTTTGGCGCGCGCAAACGGCGGTGGCGTGCCGATCAATCGCTCGCCAGATGGGAAGGAACGTGAGTTCAGGCGCCTGGGTGTGTTGAGCGTCGGAACGACGCTCGGGGTCGCGGCGCGGGTCGGTGTCGAGCACTTAAGCCGGATTGATCACGCGCGCTGTTTGTCGGCGGCGATCTCCCGATCGATGTCTTCGGCGTCATAGCCGAAGGCGCTGATCGCTTCGGAGCGGCTGAGCAGCCCGCCACGAATCGCGGTCTTCACCGCGTTGAACTCTTTCTGCGGATCCACCCACTGCCAGCCTTGCGGGATCCGATTCACCGCCTGCACCTCGCGCTGCCGGCGCGCGTGTAGTTAACGATCGGCAATGACCATTCAGCACGACCTGGGTCATCCAGGCCTTCCAGATCGGGCGGCACAACTGGTGCACGATGACGCCGTGCTGGATCGCCTCGACCCGCCGACGACTCCAGCAGGCCAGCCCGAATCGAGCTGTAGTTCACCTGGGTCAGATCCCCGGTGAAGTTGCTCATGGGTCCGCCCATCGCCGCGGCGACCGCGCGGAACTGCATGCGCAGGAACTCGGCGTAGCTGGCGCCCACTCGGCAGGCTGGCTGAACTTGATGTCCTCGCCAGCCTCCAGGATCTGCATCGTCCCCGGCTCCAGGCCCGCGGGCGCGATACCGATTCCGCGTCACGCAGGCCTTCGCCCATCAACTGGTCCTCCGGGCTTGCGCACGCGGCGTGATGAACCCGGCGAACATCGCCG
>JADKFD010000104.1 GCA_016717705.1 Rhodanobacteraceae bacterium
GGATGCAGCGCTTCGATATGCGCTGGCGCCGGGCCACAACAACCCACGCCGGCAGCGACCGCAGCATCGTCAATCCGCAGCGACTGCCGGGCGCGCGCGCGAACGACATCTGCGGCGCCTGTCATGCGGGCCGCACCTTGCCCGATGTCGCAGCACTCGATCGCTGGATGTCCAAGGGCCCGAGCTATCGGCCCGGCGACGATCTGTCGCAGCACTTGCTGACGCTGCAGGCGACTACGCCATCGCCATCCGCGCACATGCCGGACTTGTTCCGCAACCGCTTCTGGCACGACGGCAGCATTCGCCTCAGTGCCTACGAGTACCAGGGCCTCAAGTCCAGCGCCTGTGCGGTCGATGAGGAACTGACCTGTATCCGCTGCCATTCCATGCATGGTGGCGATCCAGCGGGATGCTGCCGCAGGCCAACCGTGGCGATGCGCCATGTCTGCGCTGCCATCAGGACTTCAAGGACCGGATCGCTGAGCACAGCGGTCACGCTGCCGAATCGGTCGGCGCCCGCTGCATGAACTGCCATATGCCCAAAGCGGTGTATGGCGTGATGACCATCCATCGCACGCATGCGATCTCCATTCCGGACGTCGCTGCGAGCATGGCGGCGGGCAAGCCGGATGCCTGTCTGAACTGCCATGCGTCCGAGGCACCGGCCTTTGCCTTGCGCACGGATGGCGGTCAGGCACTCGGCATCGTGCGCCAGGATGGCGGCGATCTGACCCTGGCCGACGGACTGGTCGCGTTCATCGCCGGCGACCCGGTGCGTCAGGCGGTCGCGGCATTTGAACTCGGTCGCGTGGACGGTAAGCGCCGGGGCCGGACGAACTGCTGATCCGGGTGCCCGCGGGTTGGGATCGCGGCGCTCGAAGATGATCGCCCGGCGGTGCGGCGTTTTGCGTGGAAGTCGTTGACGGCGATCGATGCTGCGCTGGCCATGTCGCCACGGGCGCTGCGGCTTGCTGGAGCGCTTGCCAGCTTTGATTTCACCGGCGCGCAGGATGAGCGAGCACGCAGTGTAAAGGCCATTGCCGCGGCCTTTGTCGCGGTCGACAAGCGCGACTGGCCGCAACCGCCACCGGCGACGGCGCTGGATCGCGAGTATCGGTTGGATGAGCAGGTGCTTGGCCGCTTGCGTGAGCTTGGCGCGCGGTCGGACAAGCAGATCGATATTGGTGAATAGGGTGCTGTTGTGGTCGACGAGCAGAAGATCGCGGGATAAACCCGCTCCACACAGGGGGGCGGGGGGCAAAAGTAGAGCATTCTTGTGGGAGCGGGTTTATCCCGCGATCTTCTCCTTCCAACACAGCGACAGAGTCCGGACCACGCCATTGACCCCCACTGCCAGCACCCTGCAGATCCGCGAACGCCCGGTGCCACCGATTGCCGAGGAACTGGGGCGGGTGGTGCCCATGCGCATCGCCCGCGTGCTCGCGGCGCGCGGGGTGGCGAGTGTCGATGAGATCGATTTGCGCCTCGCCGGGCTGCGGCCACCGGATGGCTTGGCGGACCTGGCGCTCGCGGCACGGCGCCTGGCCGATGCCATTGCTGGCGGCGAGCGCATCCTGGTCGTCGGCGACTTCGATGCCGATGGCGCCACCGGAACCGCAGTAGCCGTCCGCGGATTGCGCCTGCTCGGCGCGCGCGACGTGCATTTTGCCGTTCCCGATCGCCAACGCCATGGCTACGGTCTGTCGCCCGGCCTGGTCGACGAACTCTGCGCGCTGCAGCCGCGAGTGCTGGTGACCGTAGACCAGGGCACGTCGAGCGTTGCCGGGGTCGAACGAGCCTGCGCAGCCGGCATCGATGTGCTGGTGACCGACCACCATCTGGCCGGTCCGCTGTTGCCGCCAGCGCTGGCCATCGTCAATCCGAATCTGGGGACTGGCGCGCCGGGACTGACCGCGCTTGCCGGCGTCGGCGTCGTGTTCCACCTGCTGGCGGCACTGCGCGCCGAGCTCGCGCGCCGTGGCGCCTTGCTCCAGCCGGTGCAGCTGGCCGGGCTGCTCGATCTGGTCGCCCTCGGCACCGTCGCTGATCTCGTGCCGCTGGACCGTGGCAATCGCATTCTGGTGTCCGAGGGGCTGCGGCGCATACGCGCTGGTCGCGCCAGCGCCGGCCTGGCCGCCCTGATCGAGAGCGCCGGGCGTGATCCACGTCAGCTGCATGCCAGCGACCTGGGCTTCCAGATCGGCCCGCGTCTGAATGCCGCCGGCCGTCTGGACGACATGGCATTGGGAATCCGCTGCCTGGTCTCCGATGACATCGACGAGACGCGCGAACTGGCGGCGCAGCTGTCTGAACTCAATCGCGAGCGCCGCTCGCTGCAGGCAGACATGGAACGCGAGGCGGCGACCATCGTCGAGACGCTGCTGGCCAGCCGTCAGGGCGCACTGCCGGCGGCACTGATCGTGGCGGATCCTGGCTGGCATGCGGGCGTGGTGGGCTTGGTGGCCAGTCGCCTCGCCGAGCGGCTGCACCGTCCGACCCTGGCTTTGGCGCCCGCCGCTCTGGACGCCAGGGAGTGGCGTGGCTCGGGTCGCTCGATTGCCGGATTCCATTTGCGCGATGCCCTGGTCGAACTCGATCGCCGCCATCCAGGGCTGCTGCTGCGCTTTGGCGGACACGCGATGGCAGCGGGGCTGACGGTAGATGCCGATCTGGTCGCCACGCTGTCGCGCGCTTTCGAATCGGTCGCCGACGACTTGCTTGACGAGGGCGCACGCTCGCGCAGCGTGTGGACCGATGGCCCGTTGGCGACGAATGAATTCACGCTCGATCTGGCGCGCGCCATCGAGAACGCGGGGCCCTTCGGCCAGGCCTTCGCCGAGCCTCTGTTCGACAACGAGTTCAGCGTGCACGAACGCCGTGTGCTCAAGGACAAGCATCTGAAGCTCAGGCTGAGTTCGGGCGCGGGGCGTGGCGGCGCTGTCGACGCGATCTGGTTCTCGGCGCCGCGGGCTCTGCTCGACGAAACGCCGGATCGCCTGCGATTGCTCTTCCAATTGGTGGTCGAGCGCTGGCAAGGACGCGAATCGCTGAGTGTGCACGTGCGCCACGGATTTCCCTGCTGACGCGCGCTCGGCACGACATGGGTGGGCCGGTGTGTCGCGCAGTGGCTCACCGGCGCTCTCACCGAACATTCCGTAAGCCGTTGATTTTAATGTGGGAGCGGATTTATTCCGCGAAAGCTGTCGCGGGATAAACCCGCTCCCACAGGTTCGATGTGCGAACAAGTGCACTGCCGGGGGCGACCGGCACTGCCGGGAATGCGATGATCGGCAACGGCTGACCAGAGCGTGACTGGATCGATCGTGGATGCCTCGGCGCAAGCGCCAAACTCAGGCCTGAAAATCATGCGGGCAGGGGCCAGACTGGTGTCTACGCTCTGGCTCGCAGCGAGCGCACTGACGCCTGCGCTATGGGCTTGCCCACCCGTCGTCGAACGGACACAACTGCTGGCCCAGGCGCGCATGCCCGAAGCCGGCGTGGCTGGCGAGGAGGGGCGCTGGTTGCCGCTGGTCAATGCCCTGCGCGACTGCGTCGACATCAGTGTCGAGGCCGAGGCTCTCGCCGAGTGGACCAACGAGGCGATGCGCCGCAGTGAGTCGGGTTCCGCACTCGCGTCGGAGCTTGCCCGCTACCAACTGGCGAGTGCTGCGGGCGCTACCCCGGTGCGCGCAGATGCCGCGTTGCGCCTGGGCAAGATCATCGGCGACACCGACCGATCGGCGGCGCTGGTCTACCTTGAACAAGCTGCACCGCTGTTGCAGCAGTCACAGCAGCTGACACTGGCAGCGGATGCCTATTCATCGATTTCCCGGTTACGCCGTCGCGAGGGCGACTTCGTGGCCGCGGTGACCGCCGAAGAAAGCAGCCTGAGACTGCGCCGCAGCGTGGTTCCACCGTTCGAAGTGTGGCGCTCGGTTCGCGATCTGGCCGTGCTCTACGAGCAATTGGAACAGTTCGACGAGGCCCGGCGCAGCTACGCACAGGCTCTGGCCGAGGCGGAGCTCAGTGGCAACGGGCCGGGTCTGATTCTGATGTTGTCCAGTTTTGCGAGCTTTCTGAATGATCGCGGCAACGAGGCGGAACTGGCGCGAAGTTACGCAGAACGGGCGCTGGCCATCGACCCCGGATCGGCTCCGGCCGACCAGCGTGCGGTGGCCGTGCAGCACACTGGCGCGCTGTTGCAGCTCGGCCGGGCGCAGACCGCCCTGGGCAATCTGGAGGCCGCCGATGCCGCCATGCGCGCGGCCATGGAGGGCGCCGAGCGTACCGACCGACCCGCGATGCGCGCACACATCTACATGCGCTGGGGCGAGTTGGCCCTGGCCCAGGGCCAGCCGCAGTTGGCCCTGCAGCGCCTGCAGCAGGCGCAACAGATCTACCAGCAGCAGGGCAATCGCCAGCGACTGACCCTGACCTACGCCTTGTTGCAGCGCAGCTACGAGGCGCTGGGCGAGCCGCTGGCGGCGGCGCAGGCTGGGCTTGAACACTATCGGCTGCGCGATGAGCTGATGGGTCGTCCGGCGATCGCCCGTGTTGGCGAGATGCTCGCCAGCTTCCAGTTGCGCGAGGCGCGCCAGCGCGCGGAACACCTGGCGCAGGCCAAAACTGTGGCGGAACTGGAGCTGGCCAACGAGCAGAAGCGCTTCCAGCTGTTCCTGATCACGGTCCTGGCAATTGCCGGCGTGATGGCGTTGTTCGCCTGGCGTCACTTCACGGTGGAGCGCCTGTACCGGGTGCTGCGCAGCCGAAATGAGCTGGTGCAGGCGCAGGCCGAGCAACTCGGCGCCGTCAATGCGCAGCTCACCGATCAGGCGCAGCGACTGGAGCAGGCCAGTCGCGCCAAGAGCCAGTTCCTGGCCAACATGAGTCATGAGATCCGTACACCGATGAATGCAGTCATCGGCATGTCGACCTTGCTCGCGCGGACGCCGTTGAATCCGCGTCAGCAGGGGCTGCTCGGGCAACTTTCGGCCTCCGCGCGCATGCTGCTCAGCATCATCAACGACATCCTCGACCTGTCGCGCATCGAGGCCGGCAAGCTGCGTATCGAACGCACGGCGTTCAAGCTCGACGATGTGCTCACCGATGTCGCCGCGGTGGTCGGCGAGCGCACCCGCGCCAAGGGCGTCGACCTGCTGTTTTCCGTGGCCGCAGATGTGCCGCAAGGCCTGGTCGGCGATCCGCTGCGGCTGCAGCAGGTGCTGATCAACCTGACCACCAACGCGCTCAAGTTCACCGAGCGCGGCCAGGTCCTGGTGGATATTGCCTGTGGCGAGCGCAGTGAGCAGCAACTGCAACTGCACGTTGCGGTGCGCGATAGTGGTATCGGCATTGCGCCGGCCGACCTCGAGCGGCTGTTCCAGCCGTTCAGCCAGGTCGACGAGTCGGATGCCCGAGTTCATGGGGGCGCCGGACTCGGCCTGGCCATCTGCAAACGGCTGGTCGAGTTGATGGACGGCCAGATCGGCGCGGACAGCAAGCCCGGCGAGGGCAGTAATTTCTGGTTCACCGCGCGCTTCGGGATTGCGTCTGGAGCTGTCGAAGCCGATGTCCGGCGGCCCGCGGGCCTGCGCGCGTTGGTGGTCGACGACAATCCGACCACGCGCGCGGTGTTCGCCAGCATGCTCGAATCGATGCGTTTTGCGGTGTCGCGCGCCGACTCGGCGGAGGCCGCGATCGTCGAAATTGCCGCGGCGGCACCAGCCATCGATCTGCTGCTGCTCGACTGGAAGCTGCCGGGTATGGACGGTATTGCCGCTGTCCGTGAGTTGCATCAGCGCGGAGTCAAGGTCCCGGCGACCGTGATGGTCACCGCGCACGGCGGCGAAGCGCTGATGCAGGAAGCGCGCGCAGCCGGAATCTGCGAATTCCTGCACAAGCCGGTGAGCCCGTCGAGGCTGTTCGAGGCTTCGCTGCGCGCGCTGGGCCAGGTCACGGAGGGTGCGGGCGTCGCGGCGCGTGCCGCGCCGGCTGCGCTGCGCGCCGACGCCCGCGTCCTGCTGGTCGAGGACAACGAGATCAACCGCGACGTGGCCCGGGAACTGCTTGCTGGTCTGAACCTGCGGGTCAGCGTCGCGGAGGGCGGCCTGCAGGCGATCGAACGGATCTCCCGCGAGCGCTTCGACCTGGTCCTGATGGACATCCAGATGCCGGGCCTGGACGGCATCGAGACCACGCGACGATTGCGCAGTTTGCCCGGCGGTGCGCATACGCCCATCGTTGCATTGACCGCGCACGCGATGATCGGCGACCGCCAGCGCTTCATCGATGCCGGAATGGACGACTATCTGGCCAAGCCGATCGAGGAGTCCGAATTGCTGCGCGTGCTGTCGCGCTGGCTGGCGATTGCGCCGGAGCCCGCGCGGACACTTGCCGCGACGGAGCAGCCGATCGATATCGCCGGGGTGGACGTCAAGGCTGCCCTGGCGCGGGTCGGCGGCAAGGCGGACTTGCTGTGGCAGCTGATCGACGATTTCCGCTGGCGCCACGCGCGCGCGCCGGAGCAGCTGCGCGAGCACATGGCCAACGCAAACTGGCAGGCTGCAGGCGATCTCGCGCACACGCTGAAGGGCAGTGGGGCGACCCTGGGCCTGATGCGCGTCGCTGCTGCCGCTGGGGTGCTGGCGACCACCGCACGCAACGGCTCAGCTGAGCCGGGTGACGTCGACGAACTCGAAGCCGCCCTCACGCAGATTGCGGCTGCGGTGCTGCCGGCCGCGGCGCTCCCCTCCGACCCGGGGCCGCCACCGATGCCGGCAACGCCTGAGGACTGGCAGGAACTGGCAACTGCCCTGGCTGGCAACAACGTTGCTGCGCGCGCCCAGTTCAAGCGCTTGCTCGACGCTGCCAGCCCGGAACTGCGATCATCCATGACACTGATCGGCAAGCACATCGATGCTTTCGAATATGCGACGGCAGCGCAATTGCTGACGCAGCTGACAACATCAGCAGTTTCCGGTCGGACGCCAACCTGACGAGGCCTCGCGCATGACCAGTTCACCCGATCCAGTGGCGCCGCGCGTACTGCTCGTCGATGACGAACCGGCCAATATCCAGGTGCTGATCGAGGCCCTTCCCGGACTCGATCTGTCGTTCGCCACCGATGGTGCGCGCGCGCTGGAGCTGTGCATCGCCGACCCTTTCGATCTCATCCTGCTCGACGTGGTGATGCCTGGCATCGGTGGCCATGAAGTACTGCGCTGGCTGAAATCAGAGCCGCGCACGCAGAATGTCCCGGTGATCTTCGTCACCACCATGGCCGAGACCGAGGATGAGGAAC
The DNA here is from genome assembly GCA_016717705.1 of Rhodanobacteraceae bacterium. Lineage (GTDB taxonomy): Bacteria > Pseudomonadota > Gammaproteobacteria > Xanthomonadales > SZUA-5 > JADKFD01. Next base: position 7,301 of record JADKFD010000104.1, read on the forward strand.
GCGGGTTGTCGCTGGGTGCGGTGGACTACATCACCAAACCGATCCGCCCGCCGATCGTCCGCGCCCGCGTGCATACCCAGCTTGAACTCAAGCGCCAGCGCGACCTTCTGGCCGAGTACATGCCGCTGGACGCATTGACCGGCACTCCCAACCGGCGTCGTTTCGAACAGGAACTCGAGCGCGCCTGGGGCCGGGCCAAGCGTGTTGGTCGCGCCTTGACCCTGGCTCTGATCGAAGTCGACCATTTCGAGCGTTACGTCGACCACTATGGCCACAGCCCGGCGGACGAATGCCTGGTCCGAGTAGCGCAAGCCCTCGACCACGCGTTCAATCGTGGCGGCGACTGTGCGGCACGTCATGGCCCCAGCCAGTTCGCGCTGTTGTTCGAGGGCAGCGACGGCCCGACCCAGGCCAGGCGCGTGTTGCGGGCTATCGGCGCGCTGGAGATTCCCCACGTGCGTTCGCCGAGCAGCCTGTTCGTCAGCGCCAGCATTGGCATCCTGACTGTGGCTGTCGCCGCCGACCAGGAAGCAGCGGACTGCCTGGTCCAGGCTGCCGCGCTGCTACAGACGGCGGTTGCCGGTGGCGGCAACCGCGCCGAGTACCTGGATCTGCGCAGCGGCGAGGGCTGCTCGGTGCTGCTGGAAGACTGAAGGGGAGGGCACTCGCCACTGGCGGCGCGCGTGTCCGCGCGTCGAGCATCGGTACCTGGGTCACGTTGCCCGCAGGGCTACGTGACAGGGTTGCCCGATGTCACGTAGGCCTACGGCCAACGTGACCTACAAATCTGTCGTTGCCGAAAAGCAAGCCCATCGTTCCGCGTGGCGCCTCTGCCGTGCGCGTTGGGTATCTGACTGCCCCGCACTTGCTGCTACCATTCGCGGTTCTTTTTGTCGCGGAATCACGACTATGGAAACAAATGCGCTTTCGGCGAAGCTCGCCGACCTGCGCCAGCGCGTCGCTGCGCTGAGGGGGTTTCTTTGACTTCGACAACAAGCAGGATCGACTGGACGAAGTCGGACGCGAGTTGGAGGACCCCGAAGTCTGGAACAAGCCTGAGCGCGCCCAGGAGCTGGGCCGCGAGCGTGCGCGTCTGGAGAATGTCGTCAAGGGTCTGACCACGCTGACCCAGAGCATCGCCGATTCCATCGATCTGCTCGAAATGATCGTCGCCGAGAACGATGCGGACTCGCTGGTCACGCTGGAGAAGGACGTCGTCGCAATCGAAGAACACGTCTCGCGCCTCGAATTCCAGCGCATGTTCAGCAATCCGATGGACTCGCATCCGGCCTACATCGACATCCAGGCGGGAGCCGGTGGCACCGAGGCGCAGGATTGGGCCGAGATGCTGCTGCGCATGTACTTGCGCTGGTGCGAACGCAAGGGTTTCGTCACCGAACTGCTGGAAGTCAGCGCGGGCGATGTCGCCGGCATCAAGAGCGCCTCGCTGCGCGTCGAGGGCGACTACGCCTTCGGCTGGCTGCGCACCGAGATCGGTGTGCACCGTTTGGTGCGCATTTCGCCATTCGACTCGAACAAGCGTCGCCACACCTCGTTCGCTTCGGTTTTCGCCGCGCCGGAAGTCGACGACGACGTCGAGATCGAGATCAATCCGGCGGATCTGAAGACCGACGTCTATCGTTCCTCCGGCGCGGGCGGCCAGCACGTCAACAAGACCGAATCGGCGGTGCGTATCACCCACGTGCCGACCAACACGGTGGTGGCGTGTCAGACCGAGCGATCGCAGCATGCCAATCGCGACCGCTGCATGAAGATGCTCAAGGCGAAGTTGTACGAGCAGGAGATGCAGCGTCGCAACATCGAAAAAGACAAGCTGGAAGCGACCAAGAGCGAAATCGGCTGGGGTCACCAGATCCGCAGTTACGTGCTCGACGACGCGCGGATCAAGGATCTGCGCACCGGCGTCGAACGCCGCGATACGCAGACCGTGCTCGACGGCGACCTCGACGATTACGTCGAGGCCAGTCTCAAGCAGGGTTTGTAAGGTCTACCGGCGTCGGTTAGCGTCGTACAGAGCCTTTGTAGGCCGGGGTGGGCGCCGCAGGCGCACTTCCCGGCGCATTCTTCCCGAACGAGTCAGCCGGGGAACGCGCCTGTGGCGCGTACCACCGGCCTACCAGAGCCGCACAATGACCGACGACACCACGCCCGCCAGCGCCAGCGACGACAACCACATCATCGCCGAGCGCCGCGCCAAGCTCGCTGCATTGCGCGAGCAGGGCATCGCCTTCCCCAATGATTTTCGCATCGACGCCCTTGCCGGACCGCTGCAGAAAGAATTTGCCGATCGCGATCAGTGGAGCGGGGAGGCGCTGGAGGCGCTGGGACGGCATGTGCAGGTGGCCGGCCGGATCATGGCCAAGCGCATCATGGGCAAGGCCAGCTTCGTCACCGTCAAGGACCAGTCGGATACCATCCAGCTGTTCCTGCAATCGAGCTCGCTCGGCGACAGCTACGACGCCTTCAAGAGCTGGGATATCGGCGACATCGTCGGCGCCAGCGGCGTACTGATGCGCACGCGCACCGGCGAACTCAGCGTGCGCGCCGATTCGCTGCGCTTGCTGACCAAGTCCTTGCGGCCGTTGCCGGACAAATGGCACGGGCTGTCGGATACCGAGCAACGCTATCGCCAGCGTTACGTCGACCTGATCGTCAACGACGAGGTGCGCGCCACCTTCCGCAAGCGCTCGCAGATCGTCCGCTTCATCCGCGAATTCCTGGAGCGCCCGGAGTATGGCTTCCTCGAGGTCGAGACACCGATGATGCATGGCATCCCCGGCGGCGCGACCGCGCGACCCTTCGTCACCCACCACAACGCGCTGGACATGAAGTTGTATCTGCGCGTGGCGCCCGAGTTGTATCTGAAGCGACTGGTCGTCGGTGGCATCGAGCGCGTCTACGAGATCAATCGCAATTTCCGCAACGAAGGCGTGTCGACGCGGCACAACCCCGAGTTCACCATGCTCGAGTTCTACTGGGCGTACGCTGACGTACCACGACCTGATGGACCTCACCGAGCGCATGCTGCGCGAATTGGCAATCGAACTGGTGGGCGCCACCACGATCAGTTACCAGCAGCAGGAGATCGACTTTGGACCGCGTTTCCTGCGCTTGCCGATGACCGAAGCCGTGCTGCAACGCAATCCGGAGATCTCCGCTGCCGATTGCCGCAACGGGGACGCCTTGCGCGTGCATTGTCAGCGACTACGCATCGGGACCAAGCCCGATTGGGGCTGGGGCCGGCTCTTGTGCGAAATTTTCGAGGCCACGGTCGAAGACAAGCTGGTCCAGCCCACCTTCATCACCGAATACCCCGCTGAAGTGTCGCCGTTGTCGCGACGTAACGACCAGGATCCCGACATCACCGATCGTTTCGAGCTGTTCATCGTCGCCCGCGAGTTGGCCAACGGCTTTTCCGAGCTCAACGACCCGGAAGACCAGGCCGAGCGCTTCCGCGCCCAGGTGCAAGCCAAGGACGCCGGCGACGCCGAGGCGATGCACTATGACGACGACTACATCCGCGCACTGGAATACGGCTTGCCGCCGACCGCGGGCGAGGGCATCGGCATCGATCGCCTGGTCATGCTGTTCACCGATTCGGCGTCGATTCGCGACGTGCTGCTGTTCCCGTATATGCGCCCGGAAGCCAGCTGATCGCACAGTCGTTTACGCTGCGACGTGGCGCGTCAACTTGGGACGTTTGCCACACCCAAGGACGGCAGCGTTGTGACCCAATTTGCCAGCGCTGCCGTCGGCTGCAAGACCCCGAACGGCAAGCGTAGCTGACTTCGCGCACCGCATGTCACGCAGCCCGCGGGGCGGGCAACGTGACCTGCATTCAATACATCCCGATTCGCGGCTTGTGCACCCCACCTGGGGGCACAGGCATGCCTGCGCACCCCCTGGAACGAGACTTGCATCACACTTCGCGATGACCAGAACTCTACGGCTGCTTAAGGGGGAGGACGCTCGCGGAGCGGTTGGCCGCGAGCGTTGTCTTGTGCGCAGATCGAAGTTTTCGTCATTTGCCGATTGGCAAGTCACGCGCATTGTGCGACGTTTACAGCCGAGGTCATCGGTGTCCAATGGCTGCTCGCCGGGGATCAGGAGGTCGTGGTGAAAACCCGCAACGGCAAACGATTCCTTGATTTCGTATGACCGCTTCGTTAGAACTGCCGCCCGACGACGGGGGGAAGGGCCTATGAATCCGGCAGAGCCAATGGTTCCGAAGATCGGCAAGCGACATCGGCGGATGCCGATCAATTCGGCTGTGCTGATGTTGCGTGGCGATGAGTCATGGACTTCAGACCTGATGGACATTTCCGCCACCGGTGTCATGGTGCGGCGTCCGCTCGACTGGATCGGTCAGCGCGGCGATCGCTTCGTGCTCGACATGCTGTTCGGCGATGAGCTCAATATCCATGTCGAGGCCCGTGTTGCGCGCGTCACCGACGACGAGGTCGGGTTCGCCTTCTCGCAGATCCCGGCGGACAAAGAGGCTCCGCTTTGGAATCTGCTCGGCGGTTATGCCGACAGTCTGGAGATCTGGAGCGACTGAGGTTCCTGGCTGAGGTCTCCGACACTTACTGAAAGTGCGCCAGCAGGCGCCATCCAATCGCTGCGCCAGCAAAACCCACCAGCACGAAGGCCAGCGCCAGGGCGACCCCAGGCGCCCGAGCAGGACGGCGCGCCGACCGCGCACCACGACCTGGTCGCGCACGACGCGTGCCGCCGCATGCGGGAAGCGCTGCTCGCGGATCACCGCAGCGAGCTGTTGCCGACGACCAGCCGGCGACCAGCCCGGCCAGCGCGAGCAGAAGGGAAAACAGCCGCGGGCCAGCCACAGGAAACGATCAGCTGCCAGATCCATGTCGCCGATGATGATGCGTTGGCGAATGCCGCCGAGTTCATGCTTCATGGCCAGCAACAACAGCCCGCCAAGATCACCACCAGGACCAGCACCAGCAGGTTGCGGCGCCGCTCGCCGGATCGGCGCGATGGACCTCACCGCCGGGGTCGGGCGGGTCGGGCGATGTTCGGCTCGGCGTCTGCCATCGGCGAACTCCCGCAAGCGGGTGTGACCAACTGTATGGCGGAAGGATATCAATCCGGGCACGGCTGCGCCGGGTGAGCGGCGCCCGCGACCGGCATGACCGGCAAGCCCGGACGTATGCTCGAATGCTGAGTCGTTGCGGCCTTGTCCGCGCGCTGGCCTGGGAAAGCGGGAGTTGCCGCAGGCCTTGACTTTGGTCGAAGGCGATCGGCGGTCTGTCATTGACCATAATCAAGCCTCGATGTGTTCTTTCCCTGAACAATCCGGGCCGTTCAAGTTCCTTGGTAATCGGAGGCACCTTCATGGTCGAAACCTACAACGACAAGGTGGTGAAGCAATTCACTGTCATGACGGTGATCTGGGGCATCGTCGGAATGCTGGTAGGCGTGTTCATCGCCGCCCAGTTGGCGTGGCCCTGGCTCAATTTTGACATTGCTTGGCTGAGTTACGGGCGTCTGCGTCCGCTGCACACCAACGCGGTGATTTTTGCGTTCGGTGGCTCCGGCTTGTTTGCCACCAGCTACTACATCGTGCAGCGCACCTGTCATGCCAGGCTGTTCAGCGATGCGCTGGCGGCCTTTACCTTCTGGGGCTGGCAATTGGTGATCGTCGCGGTCGCCATCACCTATCCGCTCGGGATCACCCAGAGCAGGGAATACGCCGAAACCGAGTGGCCGATCGATATCCTGATCACGCTGGTCTGGGTGGCCTACGCGGTCGTGTTTTTCGGCACCATTGCTAAACGCAAGATTCAGCACATCTACGTCGCCAACTGGTTCTTCGCCGCTTACATCATCACCATCGCCTTGCTGCACATCGTCAACAACCTGTCCTTGCCGGTGTCGATGACCAAGTCCTATGTCATCTACTCGGGCGCAGTCGGCGCGATGGTGCAGTGGTGGTACGGCCACAACGCGGTCGGTTTCTTCCTGACTGCCGGCTTCCTCGGCATGATGTACTACTTCGTGCCCAAGCAAGCCGGGCGCCCGGTCTACTCGTATCGATTGTCGATCGTGCACTTCTGGGCGCTGATCGCGATCTACATGTGGGCAGGCCCGCATCACCTGCACTACACCGCGCTGCCTGACTGGGCGCAGTCGCTGGGCATGGTGTTCTCGCTGATCCTGCTGGCGCCCAGCTGGGGCGGCATGATCAACGGCATGATGACCCTCTCGGGTGCCTGGCATAAGCTCAGAACCGATCCGATCCTGCGCTTCATGATCGTCTCGCTGTCGTTCTACGGCATGAGCACCTTCGAAGGGCCGATGATGGCGATCAAGACGGTCAACGCGCTCAGTCACTACACCGACTGGACCGTCGGTCACGTGCATTCCGGTGCACTGGGCTGGGTGGCGATGATCACCATCGGTTGCGTTTACAGCCTTTATCCGCGCCTGCTCAAGCTGCCGGGCATGTTCTCGACCAAGGCGATCGAAGCGCATTTCTGGGTAATGACCATCGGCGTGGTGCTGTACATCGCCTCGATGTGGATCGCCGGCGTGATGCAGGGCCTGATGTGGCGTGCGACCAACGCGGACGGCACGCTCGCCTACACCTTTGTCGAGTCCCTGAAGTTGACTTATCCGTACTACTACGTGCGCTTCCTGGGCGGCACGCTGGTGCTCAGCGGCATGTTCGTCATGCTGTGGAACATGTGGAAGACCTCGCAGATGGCGCGGGATACCTCGCCAGTGGCGGTCACCATTCCGGCACACGCCTGAGGAGAATCCCATGAGTCTCAATCACGAGAAGTTCGAAAAGAACATCTTCCGCATGGGCATCTGGACTGCCATTGTCGTCAGTTTCGGCGGCCTGGCGCAGATCGTTCCCCTGATGTTTCAGGCGCAGGTGGTGCAACCGCTTCCGGAAATGAAGCCGATCACCGCGCTGGAACTGGCTGGCCGCGAGGTCTATGTGCGCGAAGGCTGCTACAACTGCCATTCGCAGATGGTACGCGCGTTGCGCTCGGAGACCGCCCGCTACGGCCATCACTCGATTGCCGCCGAATCGGTCTGGGATCACCCCTTCCTGTGGGGATCCAAGCGCACCGGGCCGGATCTGGCGCGCGTCGGTGGTCGTTACAGTGACGATTGGCATCGAGTGCATCTGAACAACCCGCGCGATGTAGTCCCGGAGTCCAACATGCCCGGATTCCCGTGGCTGTCGGAGAACCTGATCGACGCCGACGACCTCGCGGCAAAGATGGGTGCGCTGCGCACGCTCGGCACTCCGTACACCGACGAGGACATCGCCGGCGCCGCGGCAAGCACCCAGGGCAAGACCGAAATGGACGCCACGATCGCCTACGTGCAGTCGCTTGGACGCTATGCGCCCAAACGGCAGCAGGCGACCCCGGCGGCGACCGTACCGACGCCGCCGTCGAGCGAGCCCGTGACAGCGCCGGTGGACCCGGCGGCGCCGGCAGATCCAGCAGCCCCGGCAGCAGAGGAGGCGCGCTCATGAGCCTGGGAGTTGCGATGGGAAGCATTACCGCGCTGCTGATGGGCATCTTCCTCGGCATCGTTGTCTGGACCTATGGCGTGAAGCGCGAATCCGATTTCAAGGACATCGCGAACCTGCCGCTTGAAGAGAAGGAGGGCCGGCCATGAGCGGCGCCTGGAGTATTTACGTCATTGTCTTGTCCCTGCTCGTCGTCGGCGGCAGCGCCTGGTTGTTGGCGATGACCGCCAAGAAGCCCGAAAAGAAGGAAGGAGAGACCACCGGACACGTGTGGGATGACGATCTTGCCGAATACAACAACCCGTTGCCGCGTTGGTGGCTGTGGCTGTTCATCGGCACCATCATCTTCAGTGCCGGTTATCTGGTGCTCTATCCAGGCTTCGGCGCCAACAAGGGCACTTTGGGATGGAGCAGTGAAGGACAACTGTTGGCAGAACAGCAGAAGTACGAGGAAATTGCGCGCCAGACCTATGCCAAGTTTGCCGCCCTGAGTGTGGCCGATCTGGCCAAGAACGCTGAGGCGGTCAATCTCGGGCGCAATATCTTCGCCAACAACTGCGCCGCCTGCCACGGCACCGATGGACGCGGCGCGGTGGGTTTTCCGAACCTGACCGATGCCAGTTGGCAGTGGGGCGGTGAGGCCGATCAGATCTACACCACGATTCTGAACGGCCGCATGGCTGCGATGCCCAGTTGGAGCGCGGTGCTCGGCGCGGAAGGCACGCCGCAGGTGGCTGCCTATGTGCGCTCGCTGGCTGGACTAGGCCACGACGCAACGGCTGCCGCAGCCGGCAAGCCACGCTACGAACAGATCTGCGTGGCCTGCCATGGCATCGACGGCAAGGGCAACCCGGCGCTGGGTGCGCCGAATCTGACCGATGCCGACTGGCTCTATGGCAGCAGCGAGGCGACGATCGTCGAATCGCTCACCAAGGGACGCAATGGCCAGATGCCCGCGCACGGTCCCTTGATCGGCGCTGACGCAGTCAAGATCGTCTCCGGGTACGTCTATAGTCTGCGCGATCAGGCGCAGTCGACGGCAAGCGGTGGAGAGAAGTGATGACCCACGCCGATTCAGAGGAACCTGGGGAGGAGGCGCCGGCAGCGACGTCGTCTTCTGGGTCGGTGCCGCTGATCCAGAGGGCCGGAGCCGTGCTCTGGCCCTCGTTTTTCGCGGCTTGTGTCGCCACGATGGTGTTCTTCGCCTTCGTTGATCCGACCGAACTCGGGACGATCACCTTTCCGCAGGTTGAAGTCTCGCGAGAATGGGGCTACACCTTGGGCTTCTTCATGTTCTGGTCGTGCACCTTCAGCAGCAGTCTGTTTACCTGGATTCTGCTGCGACCGCGCGGCGAGATCGATGGGGTGCGTGGCAGGCGTATTGACTGAAGGCAAGTGCGGGGCTGGGGACTGGGGGCTGGGGCGTGATACCGATGCCGCAGGCCAGGGTGGGGCCGGATTGGCGCTATTGCAGCGAACGGATCGTCAGTCGACGCGAAGTTCGGCAGTTCGCCCCAGCCCCCAGTCCCCAGCCCCGCAATTGTTTGACGACGACCGAAATCCAATAGACGACACGGACTCCCCATGGAAGGCAAGCCTCTCCCGGTCGCACTGAAAGTCATCGGTGGCGACGACGACGGCGCGATGTATGCCGCGCACAAGAAGATTTATCCGCGCGAGGTGGGTGGCCGCTTCCAGCGTCTGCGTATTGCTGCGGTGTTCTGGTTGCTCGGCATGTACTACCTGTTCCCGTGGATCAACTGGGACGGGCGACAGATGGTGTTGTTCGACCTGCCCGCACGCAAGTTCTACATCCTCGGCCTGGTGTTCTGGCCGCAGGACTTCTTCTTCCTGGCGGCGCTGCTGATCGTCGCGGCTCTGAGCCTGTTCTTCTTTACCGCTGTGGCGGGCCGTCTATGGTGCGGGTTCGCCTGTCCGCAAACGGTCTGGACCGAGGTCTTCCTGTGGATGGAAAACTGGGTCGAAGGTGATCGCAACGCGCGCATGCGCCTGGACAAGGCGCCGATGAGCGCGCGCAAGTTCCGGCTCAAGGCCACCAAGCAGTTTCTGTGGGTCACTTTTTCCTTGTGGACCGGCTTCACTTTCGTCGGCTTTTTCACGCCGATCCGGGAGTTCGGTCCCAGCCTGATGAATTTCGATGTGGGCGGGTGGGAGCTGTTCTGGTTCCTGTTCTACAGCCTCGCCACATACGGCAATGCCGGCTTCCTGCGCGAGCAGGTGTGCAAGTACATGTGTCCCTACGCGCGCTTCCAGAGCGCGATGATCGACAAGGACACGCTGATCATCACCTACGACGAAGCTCGTGGTGAACCGCGCGGCGCACGCAAGCGGGCGGTGAAGGGGGTGGCGGAGCGCAGGGCGGCGGAGCAAGGCCGGGACGCGGGACCCGGACCCTGGAACGAGCGGGGCCCGGGACCCGGGACCCGGGACCCGATGGAAGCGGGTGATCCTGGCTTATCAGCTGCGCATGGCCGGTGAAGCGGAAAAGCTGGGGTCCGCGGCTGCTGCGGGTCCCGGGTCCCGGGTCCCGGGTCCCGATTCAGGCAGCGTGCCGCAACCAGCGGCCGTATCCATCGGCGACTGCATCGACTGCAAAGCCTGCGTCCTGGTCTGTCCGACCGGCATCGATATCCGCGATGGCTTGCAGTACGAGTGCATCGCCTGCGCTGCGTGCATCGACGCCTGCGATGAAGTCATGGACAAGGTCGGTTACCCGCGCGGACTGGTGCGCTACTCCACCGAGCATGCGCTGGAAGGCAAGCAGACCAAGCTGATCCGCAAGCGCACGATCTTCTATGCGCTGCTGTTGACTGGAATCATTTCGGCGCTGATTTATTCGGTCGCCACGCGCATACCCTTGATCGTTGATGTCATCCGCGACCGCGGTGAGCTTTATCGTCAGACCTCGGAAGGGGCAATCGAAAACAGCTACCAGGTCAAGATCATGAACAAGACCGAGGCGCCGCGGCACTTCGTGGTGTCCTTGATCGAGCCCGAGGGGTTGCGCATTGTCGGCCAGACCGAAGTCGAAGTCCCCGGAGGTTCGATCAAGAATCTGGCGTTGACCCTGGAGGCTGAGCCTGGCGCGATCAAGGGGATGGTGCCCGTGACGCTGCGTGTAGTGGCGGCCGATGCCCCGCTGATCGAGCGGATCGAGAACAACCGCTTCTTCGCGCCGTGATCTGTCGGCAATCTGTGGGAGCGGGTTTATCCTGCGAGCTTTTGCCCTCTGTGGAGGGGCGATTTATCCGCGTTGCCTTGGGGTGCGGGCTTAGTCGCGGAATAAATCCGCTCCCACAGCAGCAGATCAACAGCAGATCAACAGCAGATCGCGAGGTATGCCGAGCCAAGAAGCAGCGACCTGCACCTCGCTCCTACATCCGGTTCTCGCGCGGCTTCAGATCGCGCAAGGCCTGCACCACCTGGCGCGTCCAGAAATCCTTGTCGCCAGCGCTGGTTTCTTCGAGCAGGTCGAGGCTGAAGCGACTGGTTTCCTCGACCTCCTTGCCGCCATTGGTCCGGTAGTGCGCGGTGATGGCGAACTGGGTCGGCTGGTCTACCGCACGTTCGAACACGTGTGAAAGCACGCGGCCATCCTGCAGCGCGTAGGTCAGCGTGAAGCCCGGCGGAATGCTGAAGCCGCCCTTGGCGAACAGCGGCAACTGCGACATCAGTTTCAGCACATCGTCGCGACCCCAGAGCCAGACCGGACGATCGACCGCCAGACGCACATCCTCGGCCGGACTGCGGCCGGCGTTGCTGATCTCCAGCGCCCAACTGGAACTTCCGGTCGGGACCAGTGAAATACGCAGGTAAGCGCGTGCCTGGCGTTCGGCTTCCTCGCGCAGCGCCTCGGCTTGCGCCTGCAGTGCGCGCTCGCTCTTCTCCTGGGCCTCCGCTTGCCGGCGCATTTCCTCGCGCGTCTGGGTCATTTCCAGGCGCTGCAGACGGAACTCCTGACGCTGGATCCAGATGGTCGACAGCAACCCAAGGAAGGCAAGTCCGGCAAACAGCGCTTCCAGCGCGCTGTAGGCAGCCTCGACCGAGTCGGACGAAACACTGGTGACCCACTGCGGGAAGATGAAGACCCAGCTCATGGTAAGTACGCTGAGGGCCAGTGCCGCCAGCAAGACGTAAGGAAGGGGTGATCTGCTGTTCATGGTTGCTGCGACTTTGCGGGTTGACGCCACCAATGCACGATGTGAGCCAGCGCAATCGCCCAATAAAATCAGTAACATGTGGCCATCCAGTCGGCGCGGTGTACGCAATCGGACAGTCGGGCGGACGCCGCGTGCGGGTCCACTGAACAAGCCCCAAGGCATTGGTTTCACTGGGGGAGTCCCGGTCGCCCCTGCCGGTGCGCTTGATCGCGCATCGAACATCCGGACGTAGGTCACGTTGGCCGCGTGGCGGCCTACGTGACACCGCTGAGCGTCACGTAGCCTGCTGCGCAGACAACGTGACCTACTTTCAAAGACGCACGGGATGTTCGGTGAGAGCCACGATACGGTTCCCGTTCGTCAGCCGAAGGCCTACGATTCAGGGCCACCCTCCATGGCGGAAAATCGACCCGTGTCAGCCCAGCGCGAAGTCAGCATCGAACGCCGGCGCGACGCTGGACGCGAAGTGCGCGTCGATCTCGTGGCAGTCGAAGATCCGCTGGAGATCCGCCTGTCGCACGCGGGACTCGGGCCAGCGCCGGTCACTTTGTCGCTGACCATGCGCACCCCGGGCCACGACGCCGAACTGGCGCTGGGTTATCTGTATTGCGAGTCGGTCATCGCCGAGCGCTCCCAGGTCGTCGGCGTGGCGGCCTGCGCGGGAAACCCGCGCGCGCTGCGCGTCGAGCTGACCGGGCCGGTGCCGGATCTGTCGCCGCTGCAGCGTGTCGGCACCATGAGTTCCAGTTGCGGTGTCTGTGGCAAGACCTCGCTCGAATCGGTGACCGCTGTGAACGCGGCGCGTCGGGTGGGCGGCACCGGAACCATCGAGGATGCCGTTCTGCGCGTCTTGCCCGGGCGCTTGCGAGCGGCGCAAGCGACCTTTGCGCTGACCGGCGGCTTGCACGGCGTCGGTCTGTTCGATTTCGCCGGGAACCTGCTGGCCGCTCGTTAGGATGTCGGGCGCCACAACGCACTCGACAAGCTGATCGGGCACGCGCTGCTGCAGGGCGGCCTGCCGTTTACCGATCATGTGTTGCTGCTGTCCGGGCGCGCCAGTTTCGAATTGCTGCAGAAGGCCGCGATGGCCGGCGCGTCGATTGTCGCTGCGGTCGGTGCGCCGTCCAGCCTGGCGATCGAGATGGCGCAGGCTGCGGGGATCACCCTGGTCGGTTTTCTCAATGAGCGCGGATTCAACGTCTACACGCATGGTGAGCGCATACGCTGAATGATCCGGCAGTTCGGCAGTAGCGTCGTCGGTTGCCATGAAGGTACGTCGGCCGCGCTTTTCGGCCTACGTGACAATCTCGCGCCCAAAGTCACGTAGCCCGCATCGCGGGCAACGTGACCTACGTTCATCGCTGCGGGTGCTGCATGCGTCAGATCCGAAAATGCGATGCTTCGCAGTCCACAGATGTTCGAGACAAGCTGACGCATGAGCACACCACGCCCCAAGTCCCGCTACGTCTGCTCCGAATGCGGCGCAGTGTCGCCCAAATGGGCGGGTCAATGCGGCGACTGCGGCGCGTGGAACAGCATCACCGAGGAACTGGCGGCAGGGACGGGTCCCGGCACGCGGCGCGGTGGCTACGCGGGCACGGCGAGTGCGGGTGAGGTTGCTGACCTGGGCAGCGTCGCCACCGAGCACGAAATCCGTATGGACACCGGGTTGTCGGAACTGAACCGCGTGCTCGGCGGCGGACTGGTGTCGGGATCGGTGGTGCTGGTCGGCGGCGATCCGGGTATCGGCAAGTCGACCCTGCTGCTGCAGGTGCATGCCAGCCTGCAGGGCAAGGCCGATGTGATCTACGTCAGCGGCGAGGAATCGCTTGGCCAGATCGCCCAGCGCGCGCGGCGACTGCAGGTCGAGGTGGCCGGACTGCGCTGCCAGGCCGAAACCAATGTCGAGCGCATCCTGGCCACCGCGATCAAGGAAAAGCCCAAGGTCCTGATCATTGATTCGATCCAGACGCTGTGGCTGCCCGAACTGACGTCCGCGCCCGGCTCGGTGTCGCAGGTGCGCGAGTGCGCGGCGCGACTGGTGCGCTATGCGAAGGAGCAGGGCGTCAGCGTGTTCCTGATCGGCCACGTGACCAAGGAAGGCGGCATCGCCGGCCCGCGCGTGCTCGAACACATGGTCGACGCGGTGCTGTATTTCGAGGGCGAAGCGGGCAGCCGTTTCCGCATCCTGCGCGCGCTGAAGAACCGCTTTGGCGCGGTCAATGAGCTCGGCGTGTTCGCGATGACCGACCGCGGGCTGCGCGAGGTGCCCAATCCCTCGGCCATCTTCCTGTCGGGACAGGTCGAGCGCGGTCCCGGCAGCATCGTCATGGTCACCCGTGAGGGCACCCGGCCGCTGCTGGTCGAGGTGCAGGCGCTGGTCGACCAGAGTCCGCTGGCCAATCCGCGCCGCGTTGCCGTGGGTTACGAAAGCAATCGACTGGCGCTGTTGCTGGCGGTCGCGCACCGGCATGGCGGCGTGGCGATCTACGACCAGGACGTGTTCGTCAACATCGTCGGCGGCATCCGCGTCAGCGAAACCGCCGCCGATCTGCCGGTGCTGCTGGCGGTGCATTCGAGCTTCCGCAACCGCACCTTGGGCACGCACACGCTGGCCTTCGGCGAAGTCGGCCTGGCCGGCGAGATCCGGCCGATCCCGAACGGCGAGGAGCGCCTGCGCGAAGCCGCCCACCACGGCTTCAAGCGCGCCATCGTGCCGGCCGGCAACAAGCCGAAGAAAGGCATGGTCGGCGAGATGCAGGTGGTCGGCGCGGCGACCCTGGCCGAGGCCTTGGAGGCCGTGGCGGAGTAGGGCGCCAGGCGAAGCCGGAGCAAAAGTAGGATGTGGTGAGCGCAGCGAACCGCATCAATGGCCGCGATCGATGCGGTTCGCTGCGCTCACCACATCCTACGCGCTACTTGCAGGCCGAGATCGCTTCTTCGTAACGCGTGGGATCAGAACCCTTGAGGCCGCCGCGCGCCTCCTCGTTGGTGCAATCGAATTCCTTGAGGACCTTGTAGTAGAGATCCGCGGCGCCTTCGGTATTTTCGTTGCGCAGCATCGCTCGTGCTGCCCCAAGCTTGTCCTGCACCTCAACTTGTTGCTGTGCGTTGAGGATGACCTCTGGCAGATCGCTCTTGGGCTTCGGCCAAAAAACCACCCCACCGCCAATCACCACCACCAGCGCCAGGATCGCGCCATAGAGCATCACCGACTTGCCCTTCGGCGCCTCGACCGCTGTCGTCGACGCAGTGCCGGACGCAGCCCCCAGCGGCGCCGACACCGCTGTCGGCGCGTGCAGATTCACCGGCCCGGTCGGCTGGTTGACGGTCGTGGCGCCGGGTCCGGCGTCGTCCGCCGCCAGCCGCTTGAGCTTCTCCTGCAGCGGCGAGGAAATCGTGGTATCGACGCGGCGGGTAGCCGGCTCGGCCGAGGACGGTGCGCCGGCGCGATGCTTCTTCAGCGCCGCGACCATCTCGTCGGCGGTCTGGTAGCGGTCTTTCGGGTCCTTGGCCAGCAGCTTGTTGACGATGCCCTGGAAGCGCGCGTGCTCGGGCGGCAGCGGCGGCACCGGTTCGTAGACGTGGGCGTAGCTGACGGCGAAGGTGTCGCGGCCCTCGAACACTTTGTGCCCGGTGAGCATCTCGTAGAACATCACGCCCATGGCGTAGAGGTCCGAGCGGGCGTCGGTGGACTTGCCCATGCAGCGCTCGGGACTCATGTAATGCGGCGTGCCGACCACGGCGCCGACCTGGGTGAAGCTGGATTCGGTGTCGCCTTCCTTGGCAATGCCGAAATCGACGAGCACGGCCTTGCCGCTCTCGTGGAACATCACGTTTTCCGGCTTGATGTCGCGATGCAGCACCTGTTTCTTGTGCGCGTGCCCGAGCGCGCCGCCGATCTGGATCATCACCTCGACCGCATCTTCCGCGCGCAAGCCCTTCTTGATGCGCTCGGTGAGATCGCCCCCGGGGAGGATCTCCATCGCCAGGTAATAGTGCTTGTCGACCACGCCGCAGGCGAACACGGTCACGATGTTGTCGTGGTTCAGTCCGGCGATGGTGTCGCCTTCGATCTTCAGCGACGACAGGAAGGCCTCGTCCGGCGCCGAGCCCGGCGACACGATCTTGATCGCCACTTCGCGCTTGGGCTGCAACTGCCGCGCCAGATACACGCGCGACATGCCACCGCGACCGATCTCCTTGAACAGCTCGAAATTCGGAATCTGGATCGGAGCTTCCATCGATTCGGCAGGTACTTGGGTGGCGATCCGCGATCATAACCGCGCGGGAGCCTTGCATTCGACTGCTGATGAAGCGAGAGCCACATTGCACCATCGATGCCTGAAGGGTAGGTTCCCGGCGGCCGGGGAGTCAGGGACAGCAACGCAGATGCAAGGGATGACGCGCGATATCCGTCCGGACCAGGATCCAGCGCGGCAGCACCTGGTGCGAGGAGTAGTCCCATGAGCGATCAGCAGCAACGCCGCGACAGCTGGAGCCGCTACTGGGCCGGCGGCGCGCTGCATTCGTGCGCGACCAGCTTCGACGGCAACTACGACGATGCGATCGGCGAGTTCTGGCGCGCGGTCTGCGCGCCGTTGCGCGGCGGCGAGCGCGTGCTCGACGTCGCCACGGGCAACGGCGCACTGCCGCGCATGCTGGTCGACCTGCTGGGTGCGGATGGTCGCTTACCGGGTGTGGATGCGGTCGACATCGCCGACATCGCCCCGCCCTGGCTGGGCCAATTGGCGCCGGAACTGGCGCAGCGCGTGCGTTTCCATCCGCGCGTCGCGGTCGAATCGCTGCCATTTGCCGATGCCTGCTTCGATCTGGTCATCAGCCAATATGGCCTCGAATACAGCGAGCTTGATCGCGGTGTTGCCGAGTTGCTGCGGGTGATGCGGCCGGGGGCGAACGTGGCGCTGGTGCTGCACCATGTCGATTCGCTGCCGGTTCGTCTGGGCCGCGCCGAAGTCCTGGAGATCGACTGGCTGCAGCAGACCGGTGGCCTGCTGCAACGGGCCAAACGCCTGATTCCGTACATGGCGCGACTCGCCACGCCAGCGGGCGCAGCCTCGGTGCA
Source organism: Rhodanobacteraceae bacterium (assembly GCA_016717705.1). Lineage (GTDB taxonomy): Bacteria > Pseudomonadota > Gammaproteobacteria > Xanthomonadales > SZUA-5 > JADKFD01. The sequence goes on from JADKFD010000104.1 coordinate 24,102, forward strand.
GCGCGACCCGGAAGCGGCCAAGGCGCGCAGCCAGTACAACGAGGCGATGCGCGAACTGCAGCAGCGCGCGGGCACTACCGACGCCTCCGACATCCTGTTCGAGACCCAGGCCGCCGTGGGCGAACTGATGCAAAGCGTGGCGGCTGTCGGTGCGGCCGCAGCGCAGGCGCGGCTGGATGGCATTCGCGAAGGATTGCAGCTGGCGCGGCTGCGCCAGGCCGAACTGGCGGCGCATGCGCTCGACGCCGACGCTGTCGCACGGCTCTGCCGTCGTTTTGCCGAGCGCGATGGCCTGGCTTGCGTCGTCGGCGAGTTGCGCGTGCGCGATCAACTGTTCGGATGGTCGCTGCGCACCACTTGAACCGCTCACGGTGGCAGACTTGACGGTCACGCTGACTTGCGGAGATCAAGATGCTGCTGCGCCCCCTGGCTCTGGCCATGCTCCTCGTGCCGCTGGGCGCGCAGGCGCGCCCTTTCGATGTCGACGACCTGGTACGCATGGAGCGCGTCTCTGATCCGCAGCTGCGCGCCGACGGCAAGCTTCTCGTCTACAACCTGCGGCAGACCAATTGGGACGCCAACAAGGGTGAGATGAGCCTGTGGCAGCTGCCGCTGCAGGGCGACCAGGCGCAACCGCGTCGCCTGACGGCACCCGGCTCCAATGCCACGCATCCGCGCTTTGCGCCGACCGGCGAGCGCCTGTACTTCCTGTCCAACCGGGGCGGTTCACAGCAGATCTGGGTGCTCGATGGCGCCGGCGATGCGCGCCCGGTCAGTGAGCTACCGCTGGACGTCGGTGCCTTCCTGCTGTCGCCCGACGGTCGCAAGATGGCCTTGGCGATCGAGGTCTATCCGGATTGCGGCGCCGACTTTGCCTGCACCAGGAAACGCGCCGACGACGATGCCGCCGAGAAGCATTCCGGCACGCTGCACGACAGGCTGTTCGTGCGCCACTGGGACACCTGGCAGGTCGGCACACGCGCGCAGCTGTTCGTGTTCGATCTGGACGCCAACGGCCAGGTCACTGGCGCGCCGTTCTGGGCCACCCGCGGCATCGATGGCGATGCGCCGACCAAGCCCTTCGGCGACCTCAGCGAAGCGGCGTTCTCGCCGGACAGCCGGCAACTGGTGTTCAGCGCGCGCATCGCCGGCAAGACCGAGGCCTGGTCGACCAACACCGATCTGTTCCAGGTCACGCTGGGCAGCGATGCCGTCGCCACCAACCTGACCGCAGCTTTCCCCGGGTATGACCTCGGGCCGGTGTATGCCGCCGACGGCAAACACTTGTACTGGCGTTCGATGGCCCGGGCCGGCTTCGAGGCGGATCGCAACCGCATCATGGAACGGGATCTGGCCAAGGGCAGTACGCGTGAAGTCGCGCCGGGCTGGGACCGCCGATTCGCCGGCTGACATTCACGCGGTTCCGCTCGCCGGAGGCGCCAGCAAGGCGCTGACCGCGGTCAACGCCGAGCGACTGAAGGACGTGGAATTCGGCGCCTACGAGCAGTTCAGCTTCAAGGGCTGGAACGACGAAACGGTCTACGGCTGGGTGGTCAAGCCGGTGGGTTTCAAGGAGGGCCAGCGCTATCCGGTGGCCTTCATCGTCCATGGCGGTCCGCAGGGCAGCATGGGCAATCTGTTCCATTACCGCTGGAATCCGCAGACGCACGCCGGCAAGGGCTTCGCCGCGGTGTTCATCGACTTCCACGGCTCCACCGGCTACGGCCAGGCCTTCACCGACTCGATCAGCGGCGACTGGGGCGGCAAGCCCTTCGAAGATCTGCAAAAGGGTCTGGCCGCGGCGGCGCAGCGCTATTCGTGGCTGGACGTCAGCCGCGCCTGCGCGCTCGGCGGCAGCTACGGCGGCTACATGATGAACTGGATCGCCGGCAACTGGCCGGACGGCTTCCGCTGCATCGTCGATCATTCCGGCATCTTCGACAGCCGCTTCATGAGCTACACCACCGAGGAACTGTGGTTCGACGAGTGGGAAATGCAGGGCACCCAGTACGAAAAACCGGAGAACTTCGAGCGCCACAATCCGATCAATCACGTCGCCAAGTGGAAGGCGCCGATGCTGGTGATCCACGGCATGCTCGATTTCCGCGTGCCCTTCGAACAGGGTCTGGCGACCTTCACCGCGCTGCAGCGGCGCGGCATCGAGAGCCAGTTCCTGTGGTTCCCGGACGAGAACCACTGGATCCTGAAGCCGCACAACTCGGTGAAATGGCATCGCACCGTGGAAGCCTGGTTGCAGCGCTGGACCGCGCCGGCAAGCCCCTGATCGATCATCGCGCAACGCGAGCCGATGAGGGCATTCACTCTCCTGCACGGCGCGCTGCTGGCGCTGTGTCTGGGCGTTGCGGCGGCAGCGGCGCAGCCCGCTGCCGCGCCCGCGGTCAGCGGGCCGACCGCCGCGACGCCGCTGGCAGACGTCTGGCAGAAGTTTGTCAGCAGCGCCGATTTCGACGCGGTGTCGCTGAGCTACGCCGCCTTGGCCAATTTCGCCGGACCCGACGGACCGAACTTTGAGCAGTGCCGCGAGCATCTTCCCGGTTTGCTGCGCGCACGCGCGGTCAATCCCTTCAGTCCGGCGCTGCAGTCGATGGTCGAGTTGTGCTACCAGCGCCTGAACGACGCGGCGCGGCTGCGCGATGAGCACGCCACGGGCCTGCGCCTGCGCGAGTTCCTGCTCGCCGACGATGCGGGCAGCTCTGCGCTGCGCCCGATTCAGGTGGCCGCCGAGGCCGATGCCGCAGTACTGATCGAGTCGCTGGGTGGCGAGCCGCTTTACGCGCGTTACAGCGTCGATTCCAGCAGCGGCAGCCTGCCGTTCGTGGCGGTGTATTTCGATCCGGCCATGGGTCGCGAGCGTCAGCTGGTTTTCGATTTCCTGCGGCTGTGGCAAAGGCTGCAGACGCATGACGCCGCCGACCAGTTTCCCGCCATGCTGAGCGGTCTGAGCGAGCGCTATCTGGAAGAGGCGACGGCGGCTGGCAACGTCACCGCCGAGCTCGCCAAGGTCAGCACCGATCTGGCCCGCCATGAGCTCAGCGCGCTCGAAGCGGCCGCACACCTGGAGGAACTGGCCCTGGGCGGCAGCGCGGCGGCTGCGGTTGAATTGCTGCCGCTGTGCCTGGCATTGGTCGACAACGACGGGTGCGCCGAGAATGCGGTCGATCTGGTGCGGCCGCACGCGCAGAGAGGCCTCGGCGAGGCCATGCTGGTCATGGCGCTGGCCATCGATGAGGGCGTGTCTGGCGCCGGCGGTCGGCGCGAATCGAGAAACTGGCTGAAAAAGGCGGCTGCACGAGTCGGCGAAAGCGAGGCGTGGACCGCATTCGCGCAACTCGCCAGCAACATCCGACCAGAGGCGAAGCTGAACCCGGAGCCGGCCAGCGCCCTGCGCCGAGCCGCGCGCGCTGGGCACGCGCCGGCACAGATGCTGTTGGCGCAATTGTTGCGCGGTCGACGCATGACCGCCCTGCGCGGCGAGCGCGCCGAGCGCTGGATCGAACGCGCGGCGCAGGCCGGGCTGGCAGCGGCAAAGGCGCAACTGGCGCTGGAGTCGCTGCGTCGTCACGATGCCGCAGCCGCGCAGCCCTTGCTGCAGCAGGCGGCGGCCGACAACAACCCGAGCGCGCTTGGATTGCTCGCCCTCAGCCTCGATGCTGGTCCGGCCAGCAGCCGCGAGCAGCGCGAGCAGGCGCTGCGCCTGTACCGGGCGGCCGCCAGTTTCGGCAATGCCGGCGCCATGCGCCGTCTGGGCGACGCCTACGCACGCGGGGAACTCGGCTTGCCGATCGACATGCCGCGCGCCGAGGCCTGGTACCTCAGTGCGTCGATGTCCGGCAATCGCAAGGCGGCTGCCGAACTGGCGGATCTGTATCTGGCGGGTACCGCCGGGCTGATCGGCAAACCCGCCGATGGCTATGCCGTGATCGAGCGATTGGCAGCGGATGGCTTGACCAGTGCGCGGCTGCGCATGGCCACGGCGTTGCTACTGGGGCAGGGCGTTGCCGCCGATCCCGACCTGGCGCTGAAGTTGCTCGTCGAACTGGCCGCATCGGGAGTTGCCGCGGCAGACTTCCGCCTCGGGCAGATCTACGAATTCGAACAAGGACAGGTGCCGCGCGATCTCGCAATGGCGCGCAGCCACTACCTGGCGGCGGCCAGCGCCGGCCATCTGCCGGCCATCGACTACTATGCCCGCGCCTTGTACGCCGGCCGCGGCGGGCCGCGCGATCGTGCGGCGGCGGTGAACTGGTGGCAAAAGGCGGTGCGCAAAGGGCATCGCCCGTCGATCGCCAATCTTGCCTGGGCGCAGTGCAGCAGTCCGGAACCCGGTGTGCACGATCCTCTGGCCGGCACCCGGCTGGTATCCGCTGCGCTGCAGCAACAGCGCAGCGCCAATCTCAGCGACACGCTGGCGGTTTGCCTCGCTGCCAGCGGAATGTACCGTGAGGCGGTCGACATCCAGAAGCAGACGCTCGAGCTGGCGGCCCAGGAAAGTGAATTGAACGCCGCGCAGACACAGGCTTTTCGCCAGCGCATGGTGGTCTTCCAGCGCGGCGAGGCGTGGGTCGAGCGAGCAGATTGCTTCGAGCAAGCCCTGCGGCCGCGCAGAACTTGCGCCGGATGGCGGTCTATAGTCCGCCCCCATTCTCAAGCCGGGCATGCCGATGAGTTCCTCCACACCCACGAATGCTGATCCGGCCGCTGTCGAAGCGGCGGCGATGGCGCGCTATCAGGCGGGCGATCTGGCCGGCGCGGCGAGCGGGTTTCGAGCGCTGCTGGAACTGCAGCCCGAACACCTGATCGCGCTGCAGTTTCTCGGCTTCGAGGCAACCCAACGGCAGGATTTCGCGGCGGCAATCGAGTACCACCGGCGCGCCTGCGCGGTCGACTCGAACGACACCAGCAACTGGTTCAACCTGGCGATGGCGTACTACGGTCACGGCGATCTGCGCAACGCGCTGGATGCGCTGGACGCCACGCTGGCGCGGCACCCGAACCTGATCGAGGCGCAGTTGTATCGTGCATCCATGTTCGAGCAGATGCAGCTTCCCGAGGAGGCCGCCAAGGCTTATCTGCGTGCGGTGCGCTTCGCCGAGACGAACATGGACGCGCGCGCCATACCGCCGGATCTGAAGGCTTTCCTCAATCACGCGATTGGCGTGGTGCGCCAGTTCCTGAATGCGCAGATCAGTCGTTCGCTCGAAGACCTGGTGGCGGCTCATGGCAGCGAGGCGCTGGCGCGCATCACCCGCGCTGGCGAGATGTTCTCCGGCATGCGCCCGCTCGAGTTTGCCCACCCGAAGTGGCGTCCGGGTCTGTTTTACGTTCCCGACCTGCCGGTGCGCACCTTTTACGAGCGCGAAGATTTCGCGTGGACCGAGCGCGTCGAGGCCGCCACCGATATGGTACGCGCCGAGTTGTTGAAACTGCTCGAAGAGGGCAATGGTTTCGCGCCCTACGTGAACCATGCCGAGGGTACCCATGGTGCCCAGGTGTTCAAGGACATCAACAAGTCGAGCAACTGGACCAGCTTCCATTTCTTCCGGCACGGCGAGCGCATCGAGGAAAACTGTGCACGCTGCCCCGGCACTGCGGCATTGCTGGAGTCGATCGACTTGCAGCGCGTGCCTGGCTATGGACCGGAGGCGATGTTCTCGGTGCTGCGACCGCATTCGCGCATTCCGCCGCACTACGGCGCGGTCAACGGTCGACTGGTGGTGCATCTGCCCTTGATCGTGCCGCCCGATTGCGGCGCATTGAGTGTCGTCGGCGAGCCGCGCGGCTGGACCGAGGGCCGCTTGATGATGTTCGACGATTCCTTCGAGCACGAAGCCTGGAATGACAGCGACCAGACTCGCATCGTGCTGATCTTCGACACCTGGAACCCGCACCTGAGCCCGGTCGAGCGTGAGGCGTTCGCCCGCGTGCTCAGTACCGCTCACGAATTCGAGAGTAACGCCGGGCTGGAAATGCCGCAGATGTAGTCGAGGTTGTCAGGTGGTCCGCTCTGCGGACCACGTGGGCTACGGCGCGCAGCGCAGGTGCAGGTCGGCTTCGCCCTGCAAGGGCTGCGCGACGATCACAGACTGCCGGCCGCCGAGCTTGAATTCGCACTGTCGACACTGGCTGCCGCGATCTCCGTTGCATAGCGCTTCTGCAGGATGCCGACGCGCTCGACGTAGACCTGGGTCTCGGCGTAGGGCGGGACACCGCCGTAGCGCAGAACCGCGTTTTCTCCGGCGTTGTAGCCCGCCGCGGCAAGCTCGAAATCGCCGTCGAACATATCCAGCAACATGCGCAGGTGTTTGACACCGGCGGCAATGTTCTGGCCGGCATCGAAGGCATTGTCGACGCCGTACATGCCGGCGGTACCGGGCATCAGCTGCATCAGTCCCTGGGCACCGGCAGGCGACAGGGCCTCGGTGCGGAAGGCGCTTTCGGCATGGATGATCGCGCGCACCATCGATTCGTCGACTTCGTTCAGGCGCGCCGCAACCGAAATCTCGTCCTTGAAGGCGCTGACGTTGAGGCCGGTATGGGTCCAGTCGATTCTGGAATTGACCTGGCAGGCCGGGCAGGAATAGGTGCCGATGACTTTGGCCGCAACGCCGGCAGGTTTGACGTTGGTGTAGTTGACGACGCCGTTCTTGTCGGTGAACTTGTAGATGTTCTGGCCGGCAGCCATGACCGGCTGAGCGGTCGCGGTGAGCAGCAAGCTCAGGAGCAGATGACGGCTTTTCATGGGCAAAAATGGCGTCCAGCGGGCAGGGCTTGATAGCTGACATCAACTAGCGTTGCTAAGTTTCTGACATATCGACGGGTTTTGGCTAGTGCCGGTGCGCGCCAAAAGCGTGGCGCGCACCAAGTTTCACCTCACGCGGATGGAATGGGTGTTTGAATGCGGCCCTTCCATTCACTTTCCGGAGTTGCTCGATGCTCGTACGTACCTTGATGGCGATTTCGCTGTTGGCCTGTTCCGGCGTGGTCATGGCCGAATGTTCGCCGCTGCTCGACCGCAGCTTCCGTCCGTTGGCCGACAAGACGCCGGTCAATCTGTGCGAACGCTTTGAAGGCAAGGTGCTGCTGGTGGTGAACACCGCCAGCAAGTGCGGCTTCACGCCCCAGTACGAGGCGCTGGAGAAGCTGCACGCAGATCTTGCCGACCGCGGATTTGCCGTCGTCGGCTTCCCGTCCAACGACTTCATGGGACAGGAGCCGGGTACGGAAAAGGAGATCAAGGAGTTCTGCACACTGACCTACGGCGTCAAGTTCCCGATGTTCGAGAAGCTCAGCGTCAAGGGCGAAGCGGCCGATCCCTTCTACCGCGAACTGGCGGCACAGGGCGGCGGCGAGCCCGGCTGGAACTTCCACAAGTACCTGATCGGCAAGGACGGCAAGGTGGTCCAGGGCTTCGGCAGCCGGGTCAAGCCGGATGCCCCGGAGCTGCGTGCGGCGATCGACGCGGCGTTGGCGCAGTAAGGGCAGTTCGCGCGCGAGCGCGCCTGCCAATCTGCCGAAGATCCACGCAGGATTGGCAGGAGCGCGCTCGCGCGCGATGCTCTGGCAATCCAGCTGCTCACAGCAGCGAGCGCGTATCCACCAGGTCCCAATCCTGCCGGCCATTGGGATCGCGCATCCACAGGTTGAGGAACCAGCGCTCGTTCCTGACCGGCCAGTGCTTCGGCTGCACCTCGATTTCGACCTGGCCATTCAGGCTGTGCGCCTGACCGTGCCATTGCTCGTGGACCGGCGGGCTGGTCGCCAGGTCCAGGCGCAGCAGCCAGTCGATCGCCGGCCGCCGGCCGAAGCGGGTGCTCAGTTCGACGTTGATCGACAGCGTCAACGCACTGAAGTCGATCGATGCATTGATCTGCAGGATCGACGGCATCTCGCGCGCGGACTGGGATGTGTAGAACAGCTTGGCGGAACGCTCGGCTGCGAGCACGGTGCGGGCCTTGGCTTCGGATGGCCGCCATTCAATCGTAACGGGGTGTGCCTGCGCACTCTCCAGACGACCAACGATGCAGCTCCGCCGTTGAACGGTGGCAATCGATGCCTGGCCTCAGCTGCGCAGATGGCGCGCCTGCCGCGCCGGCGTGCTGCCGGTCTGGCGCGCGCGTGGGGGTGGCATGGCGGCGTCGTGCGCTTCGAAGGCCAGCCGACTGCGACCACCGGCGCCGCGGTAGTCATCGATCAGCGCCTGGGCGAAATCGGGTGCCAGGCCGGGGCGTGCGCTCAGGTGTTCGTGCAACAGGTTGACCAGCCGGTCATGCGCCAGCGCGTGGGTCTGCCCGGTACGCCAGTACAGCCAGTCCGAGAACGACAGAAAATTGGCGAACGGCGTCGCCGCGAGCAGATGCGGCAGGGTCTGCTTGAAACGCCCCGAGTTCGCGACCAGATCCCAATAGCGGGCGAAGCGGCTGATCCGCTGCATGGTCGCAAAGTCGATCACGCTGTTGGCCAGAATCTGGTAGGGAGGGTCAGGCGAGAAGCGCAGGTCGAACTCCTCGGTGTGACGCGCGATCGGCGCGCCGCGCAGACGCTTCAGGATGCCCAACTGGATCTCGTGCGGATTCAGCGCGACCAGGCGATCGAAACCAGCGGCGAAGGTCGCGACGTCCTCGCCTGGCAATCCCGCAATCAGATCCACGTGCAGATGCGCACCGCTGTGCTCGCGCAGCCAGGTGAGATTGGCTTGCGCGACGTGATTCTTCTGGCGCCGGGAGATGCGCGTCTGCACCGCGGGGTCGAAGGTCTGGATGCCGATCTCGAATTGCAGCGTGCCCGCCGGAAATTGCGCAATTGCCGCTTTCAGGCGTTCCGGCAGATGGTCGGGAATGAGCTCGAAGTGCACGAATGGCGGGTCATCCGGGCAATCGGCGATTTTGGCCAGAAAGAACTCGAGCACGGCCAGCGAGGCGTCGATCTTCAGATTGAAGGTGCGGTCGACAAATTTGAACTGGCGCGCGCCGCGGCGGTACAGGTCCTCCAGCGCATCGAGGAAAGGCTGCAACGGGAACGGCCAGGCGCTCTGGTCCAGAGCCGACAGGCAGAATTCGCACTTGAACGGGCAGCCGCGCGAGGCTTCGACATACAGATGGCGCTGGCGCAAGTCGTCGCTGGTGTATTCGCCGTAGGGCAGCGTCAGCGCGACCAAAGGCGGCTGCACGCCAACAATGACCTTATCCATTGGCGCCGATCCGGCGAGGATCTGCCGCGCCAGTGCCGGAAAACTGACATCGCCCCAGCCGGTGATCACATGATCCGCCAGCGTGCAGATGCGCTGGCTGTCGACCTCATGGCTGACTTCCGGCCCGCCGAGGACAATCCGGATTTCAGGCGCCAGCAGTTTCAGCTGCGCCACTACCCGCGTGGTTTCCTCGACGTTCCAGATATAGACACCGAAACCGATGATCCGCGGCTGCTCGGCCAGCAGACGCTCGACGATCTCCTCGGTCTTCTGTCCGATGACGAATTCGCACAGCGTGCTGCGCGGATGCAGTTCGCCCAGATTGGCGCGCAGGTAGCGCAGGCCCAGCGAAGCATGGGCATAACGGGCGTTCAGGGTGCAAAGGACGATATCTGGCATGCGCTGAGTATGGCCGGCTGACGAGGATTTCGCGTGCATTTGCAGTGGCGGCGAAACGATGCGTCTTCACTTGAAGTTGATGAACAATCCGTTGCATTTCGTTAGACTATGAATTGCAATCCGCGCCGTTGCGGCAGCAGGAAGGAACGAGTGTCGCGTCCGCCCAACCATCAGTGGTGTTACAAGCTGCTGGCATCGTTGCTCTGGCTGGGAATGACCCTGCTCGGCCCGACGCTGTTTGCCGCTGAAACCACGGTGTCCAGCGCAGACTCGGACCTGCCGCGGCACCCGCTCGAGGTGCTGGCGCTGACCGACCCGGATCAGGTACTCGATCTCATCCCGCAAAAGCTTCGGGACGCAACCGAGCGCGGCGACGCCAATGAACTGGCGCTGCTGCATCTGGCGCATGCCAATGCCTGCCGCATGGTTGCCGACTGGAACTGCCAGCGCATCGCCGGCGCGCGGGCGCGCGAGCAGGGCGATGCGGCGAATCAGCCGATTCTGTCGATCCGCGGGCTGATCGCGGAGGCCCGCGCCGACATCTCGATGCAGGATTACTCCGGCGGTGAGCGCCTGCTCGGCGAGGCCGAGAAGCGCCTTCGGATAACCCCTTCGGGCGAACTCTCGGCAGACGTGGCGCTGGCCTATTCGGCGCTGAGTCATGTCCTGGGCAAGCATCAGCTCGCACTTCAGTATGCCGACAAGGGCCTCGCCGAGCTTGCTCCGGGCATGGCCCTGTCGCTGCGCGTGCGCCTGCTGCGCAATCGTTCCCGGGCGTTGGCGCAGCTCGACCAGCTGAAAGCGGCCAACGACGCGTTGATCGAAGCCCAGCGCGTGGCCGAATCGGTGATCGATCCCAAGTTGCGTGCGGAACTCCACCTGGAGGCGGCGCGGCTGGCGCGCATCGGCGGCGATCGCTCCGAGGTACAGCGCAACGTCGAGCAGGTGCTGGTGCTGGCGCAACAGCTGAAGAACTCGCAATTGGCAGGGCAGGCGCAGGAAGTCCTCGGGCTGGCCGCGCAGGACGATGGCGACCGCAAGCTGGCGGAGCGCGAATTGCAGGGTGCCTATCGAGCGTTTGCCTCACTGGGTCTGGTCCGCGACGAATTGCGCTTGACCCGCGCACTGTTGTCCCTGCGTCTGAAGTTCGGCGACAAGGACAGCAATTGGCCGGAACTGGTGCAACGCTTGCTGGACCTGGAAGCCAAGGTTTCCCGCAGCGATCGCGCCCAGGCTTCGGACGAACTCGATGCGCGTCTGCGGTTTGCCGAGCAGGCCGTCGGCATGACCAAGCTCGAGGGCGAGGCCAGGCTGGCGCGCGAGCGTGAACAGGCGCTCGCCCAACGCAATCGCATGACCCTGTTCCTGGTGTTGCTGAGCGCGGCCATTGTCGTGGTGATGGCGGTGTTCTTCGGCGTCCAGCGGCGCTCGAATCGACAGCTGCAGGCGGCACTGGACGCCCGACTGCGGGCGCTGACCCAGACCAGCCATGAGCTGCGCAATCCGATCGGCGGCGTGCTCGGTTTGTCTGAACTGCTGCTGCAGTCGAGCATCACGCCGGCCCAGCGCGGCATGGTCGAGGCCATCCGCAGCGCCGGGTCGACGATCGAAAAGCTGGCACAGGATCTGCTCGATCGTGGTCGCCTGGATTCGGGCCGGCTGAGCCTGTCGCCGCATCCGACGTCCCTGGGCAGCCTGGCCGAAAGCGTGCATCAGCTGCACCTGCCACGCGCACGCGAGAAGGGTCTGCAACTGTTGCTGGATCTGAGCCCGGACTTGCCGGAGGCGGTGATGCTCGACGCCGAGCGCCTGCAGCAGGTGCTCAGCAATCTCATCGGCAACAGCCTGAAGTTCACCGATCGTGGCGAGATCTGCCTCAGCATTCACACGCGTGCGCGCTCCAGCGACGGGCGCATCCGCGTCAGCATTGCCGTGCGCGACAGCGGGCCGGGAATAGACAAGGACGAGATCGCATCGCTGTTCGAGCCCTTTGCCAAAGGGCGTGCCGGTCAGCGCCATCGCGCCGGCGTCGGCCTGGGTCTGGCCATCTCGGCCGATCTGGTGCGCCTGATGGGCGGCGAACTGGAAGTCGACAGCACGCCGGGCAAGGGAGCCACCTTCCATTTTGAGCTCACGCCGATGATCTATGACCTGCGCACGGCGATCACCGGCCCCTCCGCCGGCACCCAGGGCGCCGGATTGCGCGTGTTGCTGGTCGACGACGACGAGGACGTCTCGCTGGCCCTGCGCAGCCAGCTCGAATGGTTCGGCTGCGAAGTGGAGCAGGCTGGATCGGCGCAGGCGGCCCGCCTGCGCGTGGCCGAGAGTCACTTCGATCTGTTGCTGCTGGACGTGGAACTGCCGGATGGCCAGGGCCCGGAACTTGCGCGGGTCATGCGCGCGCTGGAGCCGAATGTCCAGGACACCCGGATCGCGATCGTTTCTGGCCATCAGGCGCCAACTTCGTTGCCACCGGGCGTCGATGAATGGTTGACCAAGCCAGTGCTGCTGGAACGTCTGAACATGTTGCTTGCGGCGGCCCGGCACCATATCGCCATCGAGCACGCTGCCTGAGGCGCGTTCACGATCACGGACACGCGCCGTCAGGGTCGCCCCGGACTGGTGCGGCTCTCACCGAACAGACCGTAAGCCATTGAAAGTAGGTCACGTTGTCTGCGCCGCAGACTACGTGACTTTCGCCAGTGTCGTAGGCCGCTCCGCGGCCAACGTGACCTACTTCCGGATGTTCGTTGCGCGAGCCAGCGCGGCGGCTAGCGCGGCGCCTGCAGCAGCACCAGCACGGCACCGGTACCACCATCCTGCGGACGCGCAGACGTGAAACCGATGACTTCGGCGCGCTGACGCAGCACGCGGTCGGTCATCGCCTTCAGCACGCTGCCTTGCCCGGCATCCTTGCCCTTGCCGTGAATGATGCGGATGCAGCGATGTCGGTCGCGGCGGCAATCGGCGAGAAAGCGACCGAGCACGGCGCGCGCTTGATGCTGGCGCAGGTGATGCAGGTCGAGTTCGGCTTCGATGACGTACTGCCCCCGCCGCAGTTGTCGCAGCAATCTGGGTGGGTAGCCATCCTGCAGGTGCGCCAGCACTTCGCCACTGGCCATGCCGACCAGCGCCTCGTCGTCGCTGAGCAATTCGCGCAGCACTTGGCGCTCGTCGGCCAGGGACTGCAGCGGTTCGGGCGCTGGCGCCGGTCGCGAGGCGCGTACCGGGTCCACTGTGACGTTCAGTTCTCGCACCGGGCCGACCGCCTGGCGGAAAAGTTCGGCATCGCCCAGGCTGGGCTCGGGCGGATGTTGTTTACGCGGTTTGCTCATCCGACAGGGGCGCCTGGGGCAGGGGTGGCATTGCTATTATCACGGGCTGACCTTCGAGAGTACGTATGCACGTCCTGATCAGCAACGACGATGGCGTCGAGGCGCCCGGCATCCAGATTCTGGCCGAGCACCTGTCGGCGCTGGGACGCGTCAGCGTGGTCGCTCCAGACCGCGACCGCAGCGGCGCCAGCAATTCACTGACTCTGGACCAGCCGATCCGCGTCACCGAAATCGGTGTGGACCGCTACCGGGTGGCCGGAACGCCGACCGACTGCGTACACCTGGCGTTGGCCGGACTGCTCGATTCCGAGCCGGCCATCGTGGTTTCCGGCATCAACAACTCCGCCAATCTGGGCGATGACGTGCTCTATTCGGGCACCGTCGCCGCGGCCATGGAAGGACGCTTCCTGGGTCTGCCCGCCATCGCCGTGTCGCTGGTCACGCGCGATCATCAGGCGCAGCACTACGCCACGGCGGCGCGTGCCGCCCTGCGCATCGTTGCGCGTCTGCTGGAAGACCCGTTGCCCGCCGACACCATCTTGAATGTCAACGTGCCGGATCGGCCGTGGGACGAGGTGCGCGGCTTTGAAGTCACCCGACTCGGGCACCGGCACCGCTCCGAGCGCTGTATCCCGCAGACCGATCCGCGCGGGCGACCGATCTGGTGGATCGGGCCGGCGGGTCCGGAGCAGGACGCGGGGCCCGGCACCGATTTTCACGCAGTTCGCGCCGGGTTCATCTCGATCACGCCGATTACCGTCGACCTGACGCGCTACACCGCGCTCGAAAAGGTCGCCAGCTGGGTGGCGACGCTCAAATGAGCCGTTATCAGGCGCCTTTGCCGGTGGAGGCCCAGGGCACCGGGCATGACCTCGCAGCGCGCGCGCGATCGCCTGGTCGAGCGCCTGAAGGCGCAGGGCCTGAGCGATCCGCGGGTGCTCGAAGTGATCGGCCGGGTGCCGCGGCATCTGTTCGTCGACGAGGCGCTCGCCAGTCGTGCCTATGAGGACACGGCGCTGCCGATCGGTCTCGGCCAGACCATTTCACAGCCGTATGTGGTGGCGCTGATGACCGCCGCGCTGCTGCGCGACCGGGTGCCGGCCAAGGTGCTTGAGATCGGCACCGGGTCCGGCTATCAAGCGGCGGTGCTGGCGCAACTGGTACCCGAAGTGCATACGGTCGAGCGGATCGACGAGTTGCTGCGCCAGGCGCGCAAGCGCTTTCGCCAACTCGGTTACAAGAACATCCGCTCCAAGCACGACGATGGCAATATCGGCTGGCGCGAACACGCGCCGTTCGATGCGCTGATCGTCACCGCAGCGCGCGAGTCGCTGGACCCCGATCTGCTGTCGCAGATCGCAGTGGGCGGGATTGCGGTGGCGCCACTGGGGCCGGCCGGGCAGCAGACATTGATTCGCATGGTTCGGGGGACTGACGGATGGTCGCGGGAAAATCTTGGTGCGGTGAGTTTCGTCCCCTTGGTGCGGGGCGTGTTGTGATGAGTTGCTCCCGCCTGACCGCGATCGCCGCCGCCTTGACGCTCGCCGCGTGCACGCAGACCGTCATGGTCAATCCGGCCAATCAGGATGCGCCGACGCCGCCGGTGCGGCATTCGAGCGGCAGCACCGCGCCGACGCATGAGGTGCAGGCGGGCGACACGCTGTACAAGATCTCGGTCCAGTATGGCGTCGACTATCGCGACCTTGCGGCGTGGAACAACATCGCCGCGCCGTACACCATCTATCCCCGGCAGCGCTTGCGGGTGGGCACCGAGCCCACTGTCAGTCCGCCTGCAGCGAGCCCGTCGAATGCAACCACGGCGCCATTGGCGGCGTCGGCCGCGACGCCACCCGTGTCGCCGAGCAGCGCCGGTACTGCTGCGCCGGCCGCCATCAGCGCCACTCCGGCCGCCACCGCCACTCCCGGCTGCGGCGGCTGCGGCGGCGAGTGCGGCAGACCAGCCGCACGCCGAAGGCTACAACGCCGAACTCGGCGTCACCCTGCCGGCCGGGGCAATGCCCATCGCCAGTTCGACCGCGCCGGCCAGCAGCTCCGCGCCGGTGTTCGAGCCGACGACGCCGGGCGCCAGCGCTTCGGCGCCCAGCGCGGCACCGGGCGCTTCAGCGACCAGCATGCCGGCGGCGGAAGCGCCGTTGCCGGAGGTATCGCCATCTGCGGCGCCGGCGCCGGCCGCAGCGGCGGCCGCCCCCACAGCGGCAGCCGCTCCGACAGCGGCAGCGACAACCGGCGCCGATGTGGCAAGTTCCAAGCCGAGCGCGGCAGGTTGGATCTGGCCGACGCCCGGCAAGGTGGTGGGGACCTATGCCAGCGGCGATCCGATGCGCCAGGGTATCGATATCGTCGGCGACTTCGGCCAGCCGGTACGCGCGGCACGCGATGGCGAGGTGGTCTACAGCGGCGCCGGCCTGATCGGTTACGGCGAACTGGTGATCATCAAACACTCCCCGGAACTGCTGTCGGCCTACGGCCACAATCGTGTCCGTCTGGTCAAGGAAGGCGACAAGATCAAGGCCGGCCAGAAGATCGCCGAGATGGGCAAGAACGCCGCCAACCGCGTATTGCTGCATTTCGAGGTGCGCAAGGGTGGCAAGCCGGTGGATCCGCTGCCTTTGTTGCCGGCGAGGTAATTGCGATTCCCTGTGGGAGCGGGTTTACCCCGGGACCCTGGAAGCCAGAGCTCGCGGGATAAACCCGCTCCCACAGTGGAGTCCAAGAGCATCGCGCGCAAGCACGCTCCTACAAGGTTCCGCAGATCTACGGCAGAGTGTAGGAGCGCGCTCGCGCGCGACAGGAATCACGGCGCCCCTCGTTGTCAGCCACCGCCCAGATGCGCATCTACACCAGCGACCAGTTCGAACTGCCGGTACCGGTCGGGCACCGCTTCCCGATGGCCAAGTACCGCTTGCTCCGTGAGCAGGTAGAGGCGATTGCGCCACGCTGGGGGCGCACTGATCGAGGCGCCGCGCGCCGACGATGACGCCGTCCTGCGCGTGCATGGCGCCGATTATGTGAATCGGGTGCGCGAGGGCACGCTCAGCGACGCCGAACAGCGCCGCATCGGCTTTCGCTGGTCGCCGGCGATGGCCGAACGCACGCGGCGGGTGTCCGGCGCGACCATGGCCGCCCTGGCCAGCGCCATCGAGGGATGCGGCGTCGGCGTCAGCCTGGCCGGCGGCACCCACCATGCCTTTGCTGATCATGGCGCCGGTTTCTGCGTGTTCAACGACAGCGTGATCGCCGCACGGCATGTGCAGGCGCTGGGACTGGCGCGGCGCATTCTGGTCGTCGATCTTGATGTCCACCACGGCAACGGCACGGCGGCGCTGTGCCAGGACGATGCCAGCATCTACACCTTCTCGATGCACGGTGCGCGCAACTACCCGGCGGTCAAGCCGCGCGGCGATCTGGATGTGGAACTGGCCGATGGCACCACTGATGCCGAGTACCTGGAATTGCTGGAGCGCAATCTCGCCTACGCTCAGGCGCGGGCGCGACCCGACGCCGTGATCTACCTGGCCGGGGCCGATCCCTATGCCGGCGATCGGTTGGGTTTCCTCACGCTCAGCAAGGCCGGCTTGCGGCAACGCGACCAGATGGTGTTCGAACACTGTCGGCGCTATTCGATGCCGGTCGCCGTGACCATGGCCGGCGGTTATGCCGAGAATGTGGACGACATCGTCGATATCCATCTGGCGACTATTCGCTGCGCCGCCGAACTGGCGAATACGGCGGGCTGGTATCCGCCGGTAAAGCCGCCGCGAGTCTTCGCCTGTTCGTCGATTCTGGAGTAGGTTGCCGTGAGTGCAGGTCAGGTCGCTTGTGGGCTGGGTGACGGGTCTGGACGCAGTCCTTGAACGTAGGTCACGTTGGCCGCAGGCCTACGTGACATCGGAGTACCTGTCACGTAGCCCGCAACGCGGGCAACGTGACCTACAACTCTGATCTTGATGTGGGAGCGGATTTACTCCGCGGCAGCTTTTGGGGGGATGAACCCGCCCCCACAGGACCGCTGCGCCAGCCGCAAATCAGTCCGATTTCCCAGCCGCGTCAGCGTCCTTGGTGCCCAGCTCGGTCACCGCGCCAACTTCGACCCGGCCCTTGTACGGCTCGCGCCAGATCTGGTCCTGCCACTCGAAATACAGCTCGGGCTGCCAGAACTTGTCGTTGTAGTACTGCTCGCCATCGAGCGTGATCCAATTGCCGTTGCCGGGCAGCAGCACGGTCAGTGCGCCCTTGTAACCGGTGCGGCTGCCGGTGGTCTTGCGTCGGCCCTGCGTGATCTTGCGTTCCAGACGTGGCTTGGCGACGTCATCGCCAAAGTCTGCGTAGATGTCCTTGCCGACGACCAAAGCGCGCTTCTGCTCCTGGTTGTCGAGCGAGTTCCAGTAGTGTTCGCGAACCGCCAGGAAGTCCTTGTAACCGCGCTCGGCGGCCAGATCCATCCACGCGTAAGCCTGCGCGCGGTCGACCTGGGTGCCTTCGCCCTTCCAGTACATTTCCGCCACCATGGCCTGCGAGCCCTTGTCGGCATAGCGCGAAGAGCGGATGAAGGCCTGCAGCGCCGAATCCAGCTTGCCCTGTTCATAGCGCTCGAGGCCGATTTTTCGCCAGCGCAGGTCCGGGTGATATTCGAGAAAGCCCTCGGACGCCGCCGCCGAGTGCGCCGCATCGGGATCAGGATTCGTCGCCAGCAGTCGGGGTGCTGCGCTGGCGAGCGCCAGTGCGATGGCGCCAAGGACGAGATAACGGTGTTTCATCGATCGGTCTCCAGGGTCGACTTGCGTTGCGGTTCCGCGTAACAAGACGTTACTTGGCACCCGCGAGTTGCAGTTGGTACCCTAGCGATGCATTCATTAACAATCGTGTGCCGGAAGATGGGCACGGAGCGCCGGGATGGCAACCGAGAGCATCGCGCGCAAGCGCGCTCCTACAATCCTGGTGAAGATCCACGCAGGATTTGCAGGAGCGCGCTCGCGCGCGATGCGCTGCTCAATCAGCGATTGGTCAGCTGGATCTCGATACGCCGATTGATCGAATACGCCGCGGGCGTATCGGCCGGATCCAGCGGCCGGAACTCACCAAAGCCATTGGCGGCCAGCCGGTTGGCCTGGATGCCCGACACCACCAGATGCTTGACGATGGCGATCGCGCGCGCGGTCGACAGTTCCCAGTTGGACGGGAAGCGCGCGGTCTTGATCGGGCGCTTGTCGGTGTGGCCGTCGATGCGCAGCACCCAGTCGATCTCCGGCGGAATCTCGGCGGTGACTTCCAGCAGCGTCTGCGCCAGTTGGTCCAGCTGCGCCTGCGCCGCCGGCGTCAACTCATCGGTACCCGAAGAGAACAACAGTTCCGAGGGCACCACGAAGCGGTCGCCGACGATCTGGATGTCGGCGCGATTGCCGAGCACTTCGCGCAGACGTCCGAAGAAATCCGAGCGATAGCGCTGCAATTCGTTGACCTTGTTGGCCAGCGCCAGGTTGAGCTCCTTGCCCAGTTCGTCGATGCGCACGTCCTTGGCCTTGCTTTGGGCCTTGGCCAGGTCCAGCGATGCGGCCAATTCCGACAGCTGCTGGCGCAGCGCCGCGACCTGCCGATTGAGCAGTTCGACCTGCGCCGCCGACTTGGCCGACAGCTCGGTCTGCACCGCGAGCTTGTCCTGGTTTTCCTCCAACTGCGCCAGCCGCGATGCGATCTCGCTTTCCAGCTGCTTCTTCAGTTCCGCCAGCGCGTTGATGTCGCTGGTCAGACGCGCGACTTCCGATTCGCTGCCTTCCAGTTGCGCCTGGGTCTGCGTCAGCGTGGCGTTGGTCTGGTCCAAAGTCAGCCGCAGCGCATTGCGCTCGTCGGTGGACGTCGCCAGCGACGCCGACAGTTCGCCAGCCGTGGTTTCGGCCTTCAGTTTCGCCTCGCGCTCCATCGACAGATTGCGCGCCAGTTCGGCCAGTTCGGCGTTCAACGCCGCCAAGGCCTTGTCGCGTCCGCTCAGGGCGTCGGAGAGCACGAACTGGCCGACGGTGAAGATCAGCAGCACGAACACCAGCACCATCAGCAGCGAGCTGAGTGCGTCGACGAAACCGGGCCAGAAGTCGACGCTGCGTCGACGGCGCGAGGCGAGGGTGCTCATGGCCGCGCCCTCAGGCTGCCGGACGCTTGTGTTCCATCGCCGCGGCGATGGTGCGTGTCAGCAGACGGAACTCCGAGCGCAGTTCATCACTGAGCTGGGCGCCGCCGCCCTGCGACTGGGCAATCGACTTGAGCGCGGCGCGCAGTTCCTGTTGCGACTGCGCCAACTCACTGAATCCGCGTGACTCGCGCGCCAGCATGTCGTTGAGCTTGCCGAGCTGATTGTTGAGTTCGCCCAGTTGGTCAGCGCTGGCGCGGCGCTCGCGTTCGCTGTCGACGATCGCCCGTTGCATGCGTTCCAGGCCATCGGCGGTCTGTTCCAGCAGCGCCTGCACATAGGCCGGCACCGAGGCGTCGCCCTCGATCGCCATGCCACTGCCGCCGCTGAGCTTGGTCATGCCCGACAGCCAGTCTTCCAGCTCGGTGTAGAAGCGGTTCGCCGTGCGCCCGGCCTGCAGGTCGAGAAAGCCCAGCACCAGCGAACCGGCGAGGCCGAACAGCGAGGTCGAGAAACTGGTCGCCATGCCCGACAACGGCGCCTGCAGACGCGTCTTCAGGGTCTCGAACATCGCCACCGGATCGGTGCCCGCGGTCATGCCGCCGATGATCTCGCTGATCGAGGCGATGGTCTTCAGCAGGCCCCAGAAGGTGCCGAGCAGGCCGAGGAAGATCAGCAGCCCGACCAGATAGCGCGACAGGTCGCGCTGTTCTTCCAGGCGCAGGTGCACGCTGTCGAGGATCGAGCGCATCGAGGCGGTCGACAACGTCAGCGGGCGGCGCTCGGTCTTGGCCAGCATCTGCGCCATCGGCGCCAGCAGCACCGGCGGCGCGTGGGCGCGGTCCGGATTGGAACGGCGGAAATGCGTGATCCAGTTGACCTCGTGCTGCAGCCGCGAGACCTGGCGCACATTGGCCAGCACGCCGACCAGGAACACGACCAGGATCACGCCGTTGAAGATCGGCGTGGCGTTGAAAGCGTCCAGCAGGCGCGCGAACAGCGCAGCGCAGGCCAGCGCGATCAGGCCGAGGAAGCCCAACATCCACACCAGGGCGCGATTCGGTTGGCTCATCAGATGACTCTCCGGCGGCGTACCGCTTCATCCTGCCGAAGCAGACCTGAACGGTAGACGTGCACGGAGCGTGATCGGTTAGCTTGGGGCGGGAACTTCGGTGATCTGGAGTGCGCCGGCTTGCCGGCGCTTTGGATGCCTTTGCGGCTTCGGACTACTGCATCCAAGGCGGTGGCAAGCCACCGCACTCCAAATTCCATGTCTCACCCAAACCACCCCTGCAGATACCAGCACTCGGGCTGGCGCAAATCCTGGTAGACCCAGGCGCGGGCGCCGGGGGTCAGTTCGAAGGTCTCGCGGGCGCCGCTGTCGAGTGCGGTGGCGGTCGACACCGCTGCCGATGCGCGCCCGCGCTGGCGCGACTGCCCGCGGATCAGCAGGCGATCGGCATCGACGATCTCGGCCAGGTAGTAATCGCGGCGCACATCGCCATCGTCCCACCAGCCGCTCTCGATGCGCTCGGCGCTGGAGATCAGCACCACCGCATCGACATCGATCGGCAGCGGCTCGGGCAGCAGGCTCGATGGCCGCGCGCTGCCGGGCGGCGCGCCTTCGGGCGGGCGGATCAGCGCCGCACCTTCCGCGTGCGGGCGCCAGCGGCTGGCGCGCTCCGGGCGGTGATCGGCAATCCACTGCGGGCGCAGCAGCGACTGATCGCCCAGGCGCGCGCTCAGTCGCTCGATCAGCGGCGTCAGTCCGGCGGCGACGTCATTGCTGTCGCCGAACAGATCCTGGAACTTGGGCACGAAGCTTGGCAGCCGCGCGACTTCCAGATGGATGCCCAGCACCGGGCGCGGGAAGCGCATCCGTTCCAGCCGCGCGCGGGTCAGCATGTACAGGTGTTCGGGATCGCGGCTGGCTTCGATCAGGCCGACCTCCAGCCGGCAGATGTCGCCGATGCTGCTGCGCAACTCGCTGCTGCGGCGCGCCGATTCCAGCGCAAAACGCAGCATGACGTGTTGCACGCCGCCATCGCGCGCCGCCAGCACGGTGCACAAATCGCCGAGCATGCGCTTGAGCGGAAAGGCCAGTGCCTCGGTGCTGGAACACGACGCCGGCAGTTCCAGCCAGGCGTGGTAGCTGTCGGGTGGACGGTAGAGTTCCAGCGCCTCGGGCAGTTCGCCGCGCAAACGCCCGAGGTAATCGAGCGTGGCCTGGCCAAAACGCCGCGCCACGCCCGAGCGTGGCAGCTTGGCCAGCTCGCCCAGCGTGCGGATGCCGGTGGCTTGCAGCGTGGCGACGATGCGGTTGTCGAGCGCACTTTCACCCAGCGCAATCGGCGCCAACGGGTAGATCGCCCCCGAACGCGCCGGATCGCGCCGTGCCACCTCGGCGCGCAACCGTGCGGCGGCCGGCGTGGCGCCATAGCCGAACAGAGCGCTGAAGCCGAGGGCGGTCAGATCGCCGTGCAAACGCGCTTGCAGTGCTTCATCGCCACCGAACAGCCTGGAGCTGGCGCCCAGTTCCAGCAGCAAGGCATCGGCGCCCTCCAGGCTGACGCGACTGGTGTAGCCATAGGCCCAGGCCGCCAGTCGTTCCAGCGCCTGGCGCTCGGCCAGACGGTCGCGCCGATGGATGGTCAATGCCGGTGCCAGTGCTTGTGCCGCCGCCAGGCGCTGACCCGCGCGCACGCCAAAAGTACTGGCGACCGCATCGGCCAGATGCACCTCCGCGCGCTGTTCCGGCCCGTCGATGACCACCCGCGGCATACCCGAAGCCGCCGTCAGCTGGGCCCGATCGATCAGATCCAGCGCCAGCCGCGGCAGGGTGAGGCAGAGCCAGGTGTGGTCCATCACGGGGCGAAAAAGACGGTTGTTGGTTGCTGGTTGCTGGTTGTTGGCAGCAACAGCGGCGGCGAGCCGCGGGTTCCAGGCCCTTCCCGCGCCCGGTGCGCCCCGTGCCCCAACCAGAAACCGGTCATCACACCCCTCACCCGGAGCGGCTGCGCACTCGAACAGGTCAAGCCGCGCGCTTTGAGAATGCTGAGCGGCGCCGTGCCAGTGGACGGTCGATGCGGATACGCAAGCTCGCGGGCGTCACCTGGCGCTCCTGCGCGAGCGGACGGAACACCAGTGCCAGCGAGCGGCTGCCCTCGGCGGCCAGCGCCAGCCGGCGCATGGCGCGTTCGTCGGCCTGCTCGGCCCACAGCAGCACGCTGCACGGCGTGCCGCTGGCGAGAATCTGCTCGGTTGCCCACAGCGCTTCGCGCTCGCTGGCCGGTGCGATCAGCAGCAGACGATCCAGCGCCACGCCCGCGCGCGCCAGCGCCGGGATGTTCGGCGGGCAGGGCGGATGCACATAGACCAGCAGCTGTCCGGCCTGACTGCGCCGGGCCAGCAGCGGCAACAGCAATTCGATTTCACCCATGCCCATCTGCGGCAGCAGGATCTCGCTCAGGCGCCCGATCGGCCAGCCGTGACCCGGCAGTTGCGCATCCAGCGGCGCATGCCCGGTCGTTTGCACCGGCAACGGCCGCTGCGCCCCTTCGCGTGCGCGCCAGATGTCGTCGCGATGCAACAATTCAGTGGTCGAAGTCGGTATCGCAGCATCCGCAAGCGTTGCGGAGGTGACGGAGGGCAGGGCACGCAAGGCAGACATGTCGGTATTCCAGTGGGGTGCCTGCTACAGCATCGACAACGGTGTCTCAGGAGCTGAGACAGCTTTAGTGGGAGCGGCCTTTGTGGGAGCGGGTTTACCCCGCGGAAGCCGGCCAATCCGCTTCACTGTGGGGGGGGACCCGTCGGGAGTAAATCCGCTCCCACATTTCGCCTCCGCCCCCACAACTCACCAGCGCCGCACCACACCCACCGCCAATCCCTCGATGGCCAATTCTCCCCGGCTCAGGTCGATCTCGATCGGCGCATACGCCGGGTTCTCGGCGCATAGCCGTACGCGTTCGCCATCGCGCTGCAGACGTTTCACCGTGACCTCATCATCGATACGCGCCACGACGATCTGCCCCGACTCGGCCGTAGCGCTGCGATGCACCGCCAGGAAATCGCCATCGAGCACGCCGATGCCGCTCATGCTGTCGCCACGCACGCGCAGCAGGTAATCGGCACGCGGCTGGAACAGCGCCGCGTCGATGGCGACTTCGGATTCGATGTTCTCGACGGCGAGAATCGGACTGCCTGCGGCGACCTGGCCGATCAGCGGCAGCACCCCAGTCCCGCCTGCAGGCGTTGCCACCGACACCACCCGAATCCCGCGCGAGCGCCCCGGCGCCATCTCGATGGCGCCCTTGCGCACCAAGGCCCGCAGGTGCTCTTCGGCCGCATTCGCCGAACGAAAGCCGAAGGCTGCCGCGATCTCGACGCGCGTCGGCGGCGCGCCGGATGCGCGCGTACGCTCGACGATGAAGTCGAGGATCTGGCGTTGGCGTGGGGTGAGTTCGTCGTGGTCCATGGCTGTATGTTCATACAGTATCGCGCATCAGGCAAGCACCGTTCGGCGGAACGTCGTCAGGCTCACCCCACTGCCGTGGCTTGGCTTCCTGTAGAGCGGAGCTTGCTCCGCTGCTGTGGCTTTTCCCCAACAGCGAACAGCAGCGGAGCAAGCTCCGCTCTACACCAGCCAGAGCGAACAGCAGCGGAGCAAGCTCCGCTCTACAACAGCCAGAGCAGGGGGCATCTCGCGCAAGCACCTGTCCGCCCACCTCCCGCCCAGCCTATGCTCCGGCCACCAAACCCACAGGCATGCCCATGCAGCCCAATCCGATTTCCCGCACGCTCTGCATCGCGCTGTTGACGGCCACGTCTGCTGGCCCGCTGTTTGCCGAAAACGACGTCGCTGCGCGTATCGAGCGTGTCAACCACGGCTTGCGGCCGGAAGTCAGCATCGTCGGCGACCCGACCTGGTCGCTCGACGAGCGCATGGCCCACTACAAGGTGCCCGGCGTGGCGATCACGGTGATCGACGACAATGGCATCGCCTGGACCCGTGTCCATGGCCTGGCCGATCGCGAAACCGGCGAGAAAGTGCGCCGCGACACGCTGTTCCAGGCCGGATCGGTGAGCAAGCCGGTGGCCGCATTCGCCGCCATGCGGCTGGTCCAGTACGACAAGCTGGCGCTGGATGAAGCCGTCAACGATCGACTCATCGCCTGGCACATTCCGGACAACGAGTTCACCGCAAAGGTGCCGGTCACCCTGGAGCATCTGCTCAGCCACACCGCCGGACTCAGCGTTCACGGCTTCAATGGTTACGCTGTTGGCGCCCCGGTCCCCAGCATCCTGCAAGTTCTCGATGGCACGCCGCCCGCCAACTCGCCGCCCGTGCGCGTCGATCTGCTGCCGGGCAGTCACTGGCGCTATTCGGGTGGCGGATACACCGTCATGCAGTTGCTGATGAGCGAAGCGAGCGGACTGGACTTCGCCAGCCTGATGAAGAAGCAAGTGCTGAAGCCGATCGGCATGCGCAGCAGCACCTATCAGAATCCGCTGCCCGACAAATGGCTGGCACGCGCCGCGGCTGGCGTGCTGCCCGATGGCAGCGCGGTGCCCGGCAAGCGCCACACCTATCCGGAAATGGCGGCTGCCGGCCTGTGGACCACCTCGCAGGACCTCGCGCTGTTCGCACTGGAGATGCAGAAAGCCCTGAAGGGCAAGAGCGAGCTGCTGACGCGGGAAAGCGCCTTGGACATGTTGCGGGCACGTGCTGACGGGCAGTACGGACTGGGCTTTGGACTGATCGACGTCAACGGCGAGGCCTATTTCGGCCACGGCGGCTGGGATGAGGGCTTCTGCGCCAGCCTGACCGCGAACCGGCGCGCCGGCAAGGGCGTGGTCATCATGATCAACGCCAACCAGCCGCAGTTCATGGACGAAATCATGCGTGCGGTCGCCTACGAATACGCGTGGCCCGGATTCAAGCAGTACACGCCGGTCAGACTGAGCGAGCAGGCCATCAAGAACGCGCCCGGCCGCTACCGCTACAACGGCGAACAGGTGGTCAGCGTCTCCCTCGACGACGGCAAGCTCTACATGCAGTACGCCGGCAATGAGCGCACTGAACTGGTGCCCATCGGCGAGCAGCGTTTCGTCCGCCGCGATCGCGAGGCGCCGGTGGTCTTCCGGCTCGATGCGGAGCAGCGCCCGGAGCTGGCCTTCGAACTGGCCCGCGGCGAGTTTCAGCGCCAGCCGCGCCTGCCCGACGACCAGCCGATGCCACGCGAACTGCTGCTGGCGGGCGACAGCGAAGCCGCGCTTGCTGCGTATCGCAAACTGCAGGAAGCGCGGGATGAAGCCGCCACGGAGGGCTACCTGAACGACGAAGGCACCGGTCTGGCCGAACTCGGCCAGTTCGACGCCGCGCTCAAGGTGCTGCTGCTCAACACCGAGCTGTACCCGAACTCCGCCAACACCTGGGACAGCGTCGGCTATGCCTACGCCAAGAAGGGCGACAAGGACGAGGCGCGCAAGTACTACCGCAAGGCGCTGGAAATCGACCCCAGGTTCCCCAGCGCCATCGCGGCCATGGAGAAGCTGGGCGAGTGAGCGGTCTTGCCCCGGTAGGCCGGGCACGCGCGTCCCAGGGTTTCGCCTGTGCCGAAGCGCAGTTACGCGCGACGCCCGGCGCTCTTTACCGCTCTCGGCGAAAAACCGCGCTCGCCGGCGCGATCAGCCTGTGTCGTCTGAGTGACTCACCATGGACCCGTCGCAATCACCGCCAACCATGACCGTCGCCGACATCAAGACGGAAGTCGGCAATCGGGTCCTGACGCAGCTGGTGCGGGCGGGCTGGGTGGTCGAGTACGAGTACCCAAATTCCACAATCGACAAGGGCATCGATTTCGACGCGTATACGATCGCCAAGGACGGCGAACACCTGGAATTCGAATGGACCAACTGGGACGAGTGGCAGATCCGCGGGTCGCGGTCCGTGCTCCAGGCCGTCTGCGCCGAATTTGGAATCGACCCCGGTAACGCCTGATAGCCGCGCGGGCCGGCGGTGCGATCGCGCAGGCAAGGCGCACCCGGCGCGCGGTGGTCTATTGTGTGGGTCTTCGATTGCCGGAGCTGCGCCGATGAGTTACACGCTGGAATTCGTGGTGCCCAAGGTACCCAACCGCAAAGGCCAGGCCTGGGACTTCCTCGAGGATCTGCAGGATCGTTTCGAGGACGACCGCGGCGCCCCACATCCCTTGCTCAAGCAACTGCATGCCGCGCTGGTGGATCGCTATCCGTGTCTGTCCAGCTATGCCGACGGCGATCCGGCGAAGGAAGAATGTCCGTGGGCCGATGGCCCGCTGATCAACAACTTCGCCAGCGAGATCGGCGAAGTGTCGATCAAATCCTCACGCGCCGCAGAGATCGTGCCATTGCCGTCGAGCAGGCGCTGGCGCTGGGCATCACCGTCATGGACGGGCAGGACGAGTCGATCCATCGCCCGAAGTAAGCAATCTGGACTGCGCCGGTTTGCCGGCGCTCTGGATGCGGTTCAAGAGTCCAGACGTATCGCGGCTCCTGCGCGCGTAGCGTCGACCATGGCGACAGCGTTGATCGCGCCGGCGGCCGCGGCTTTTGGCGACCGGGCGAGCACCTGTGGGAGCGACCTTGTGTCTCCAGCTTTGACTGCCAGGTCTTGCGTCGCCAGGCCCGAGTGAACGCACAGCGCCGTAGCCGCCCCCAGCGATGGTCGGCGCGCCAACGGCGCAACACCATCCCAGCCTGGGGCGCAGCCCCAGGTAAAGCGTTGACCGCAACAGAGGGCTGAAAGCCCGACCCAGGATCCTGCATTTCGATGGCTCGGGCTTTCAGCCCTTGATGGGTAATGCGCCAAACCTGGGGCTGCGCCCCAGGCTGGGATGGCACGGGCCATCGGCCCTGATGTCATGCGCAGCCCGCGCAGGATGCGGTGAGCCAAGCGAACCGCATCGATGGCAGCCCGCCGCTCCACACGCCTTGGTTTCGCCGCATTTCCATCGCGATCGATGCGGTTCGTTTTACTCACCGCATCCTACATCTGGCTCGATCAGGCCTGACGCGGGCGCCCACCCGCGGCCCACCACCGCCGCCGCGCGGTGCCCTCCTCGGCGCTGTTCGCGGGCTAGGAATCCGGTATTCAATTCGCAACACCCGGAGCCCGCATGAGCACGTCCGCCCAGCAGCAACTGCCCGCCGCCGATAGCGCCAACGAACCGGGGCCGCTGCGCTTCGTCACCGCCGCCAGCCTGTTCGACGGCCACGACGCGGCGATCAACATCATGCGGCGGCTGATCCAGGCGCAGGGCGTGGAAGTGGTCCACCTCGGCCACAACCGCTCGGTGCAGGATGTGGTCGACGCCGCCATCCAGGAAGACGCCAACGGCATCGCGCTGTCGTCCTACCAGGGTGGGCACACCGAGTATTTCAAGTACATGGTCGACATGCTGCGCGAGCGCGGCGCCGGCCATATCCGCGTGTTCGGCGGTGGTGGCGGCACCATCACGCCGGAAGAGATCAAGGAACTGCAGGACTACGGCGTCGAGCGCATCTATCACCCGAACGACGGCATGCAGATGGGCCTGGTCGCGATGATCGAGGACCTGGTTCGCCGCACGCAGAAACACCGCCGCGCGCTCGGCATGCCCGCCACCATCGATCGCGACCACCATGTCGCCATCGCCGCGATGCTGTCGGCCATCGAGCGCGGCGCCATCGAACCGGCTGCGCTCGAACACAAGCGCAAGGAATGGAAGCTCGCCGGCGGCCGCACGCCGGTCATCGGCATCACCGGCACCGGCGGCGCCGGCAAGTCCAGCGTCACCGACGAACTACTCAACCGCTTCCTGCAGCACTTCCCGGACATGCGCATCGCCGTGCTCGCGGTCGATCCCACGCGTCGGCGCACCGGTGGCGCGCTGCTCGGCGACCGCATCCGCATGAACTCGCTGCGCAGCCCGCGCGTCTACATGCGCTCGATGGCGACGCGCCGCCAGCACGCGGCCACCAATGCGGTGCTCACCGATTGCATCGGCCTGCTCAAGTCGCTGGCCTTCGATCTGATCATCGTCGAGACCGCCGGCATCGGCCAGAGCGACTCCTCGATCGTCGATCTGGTCGATTTCCCGATGTACGTGATGACCAGCGATTACGGCGCGGCCAGCCAGCTGGAAAAGATCGACATGCTCGATTTCGCCGAGCTCGTCGTGCTCAACAAATACGATCGCCGCGGCGCCGAAGACGCTTTACGCGATGTCCGCAAGCAGTGGAAGCGCAACCGCGTCGCCTTCAAGCTGCCCGACGACGAAGTGCCGGTCTATCCGACCATCGCCAGCCAGTTCAACGATCCGGGCATCACCTGGATGTTTGCGAACCTGTGCCGGCTGTTGCGCGCCAAATGGGCCGACGGCCTGCACAGCGGTTGCGACTTCAATCCGAAGCTCGACACCACGCTGCGCGAGCCGCGCGCCACCGTGCTGATCCCCGGCGCGCGCGTGCGCTACCTCGCCGAGATCGCCGAAGCGGGCAGGGCGATCAACACCGGCATCGAAGCGCAAGCCGAAGCCGCCGCGCGCGCCGAGAGCTTCTACCGCGTGCTGCGCGAACTCGGCGACAAGGACCTGCCGGCGCCGCTCAAGCTCTACGACAACGACGATCTGATCGGCGAACGCGCCCCGCGTGGCGATGCCGCCGTCGCCCACAGCGATCGCAAGAGCTATCGCCGCAGCGAGGAAGCGCAGGCCGAGCACGACAACCAGATCAGCATCCTGCTGCTGCGCCAGCGCTACAACGACGCCGTGCGCTCGCTCTCCACCGATTCCATCCAGTTGCTGCAGGAATGGCCCAAGCGTCTGCAAGGCATCGTCGGCGAGGAATTCGTCTACGTGGTGCGCGGCAAGGAGATCCGCGGCAGCAATTACCGCGAATCGCTGAGCCACCAGAAGATCCCCAAGATCGCCGCGCCCACGCACAAGAGCTGGGCCGAACTGCTGCGCTTCCTGACCAAGGAAAACCTGCCCGGCAGCTACCCGTACACCGCCGGCGTGTTCCCCTACCGGCGCGAGGGCGAAGACCCCACGCGCATGTTCGCCGGCGAAGGCACGCCCGAGCGCACCAACCGGCGCTTCCATTACCTGTCGGTCGACGCCAAGGGCGCGCGCCTGTCGACCGCCTTCGACTCGGTCACCCTGTACGGCGAAGACCCGGCGCCGCGCCCGGACATCTACGGCAAGATCGGCAATTCCGGCGTCAACGTGCCGACGCTGGACGACATGAAGAAGCTCTATTCGGGCTTTGACCTCTGCGCGCCGTCGACCTCGGTGTCGATGACCATCAACGGCCCGGCGCCGATCATCCTGTCGATGTTCATGAACTGCGCCATCGACCAGCAGGTCGAGAAATGGCTGCGCGAAGACGACAAGCGCTGGATCGCCGCGCGCGACAAGATCGACGCGCTCTACAAAGGCCGCCCGCGCCCGCAATACATCGGCGAGCTGCCCGAAGGCCACGATGGCCTGGGGCTCGGCTTGCTCGGCGTCAGCGGCCGCGAGGTCGTCGACGCCGCCACCTACGAGCGCATCAAGGCGCACACGCTGAAAACCGTGCGCGGCACCGTGCAGGCCGACATCCTCAAGGAAGACCAGGCGCAGAACACCTGCATCTTCAGCACCGAATTCGCGCTGCGCATGATGGGCGACATCCAGCAGTACTTCGTCGACCACGACGTGCGCAATTTCTATTCGGTGTCGATCTCCGGCTACCACATCGCCGAAGCCGGCGCGAACCCGATCAGCCAGCTCGCCTTCACGCTGAGCAACGGCTTCACCATCGTCGAGTACTACCTCGCGCGCGGTATGCGCATCGACGATTTCGCGCCCAACCTGAGCTTCTTCTTCAGCAACGGCATGGACCCCGAATACACCGTCATCGGCCGCGTCGCCCGCCGCATCTGGGCCCGCGCCATGCGCGAACGCTACGGCGCGTCGCCCCGCAGCCAGATGCTGAAGTACCACATCCAGACCTCAGGCCGATCCCTGCACGCGCAGGAAATCCAGTTCAACGACATCCGCACCACGCTGCAGGCGCTGTACGCCCTGTTCGACAACTGCAACTCCCTCCATACCAATGCTTATGACGAGGCGATTACTACGCCCACCGAAGAGTCCGTCCGCCGCGCCGTCGCCATCCAGCTCATCATCAACCGCGAACTGGGCCTCAACTTCTGCGAGAACCCGTGGCAGGGGTCGTTCATCGTCGATGAGCTTACGGATCTGGTGGAAGAGGCGGTGTACAAGGAGTTCGAAGCCATCTCCGAGCGCGGCGGCGTGCTGGGCGCCATGGACACCATGTACCAACGCGGCAAGATCCAGGAAGAGTCGCTGTACTACGAACAGAAGAAGCACGACGGCTCGCTGCCGCTGATTGGCGTGAACACCTATCTGCCGAAGGATCATGGCGGGGAGATCACCACCACGATCGAACTGATCCGGTCGACGGAAGAAGAGAAGAATCAGCAGATCGGGAACGTGCGGGTGTATCAGGAGGCGCGGAATGCGCTTTCTTTGGGTGAGGATGACGCCGGCTCACTTGGGGCCTTGAAGGTGTTGCAGGTGACTGCGCGGGAGAGGCGGAATTTGTTTGAGGGGTTGATGGAGGCGGTGAAGTACCACTCGTTGGGGCAGATAAGTCATGCCTTGTATGAGGTGGGGGAGTACCGCCGCAACATGTAGGCCGTAGTGCGCG
>JADKFD010000105.1 GCA_016717705.1 Rhodanobacteraceae bacterium
CCGCTTCTGTGGGCGCGGGTTTACTCCACCCGATCCCTCCGCTTCTGTGGGAGCGGATTTGCTCCACCGAGCCTTCCGCTCTTGTGAGAGCGGATTTGCCCGCGACCAGGAGCCGACGCCATCACGTCCCCGCCCGCGTCATCGACGTGCAGTACCACAGTGCCAGCAGCCGCATCGAACTGGAACTGGCCGACGGCCTGCGCCTGATCGCCAGCGTCAACAACGACGAAAGCGAAACCAGCACGCTGCCCGCGGTGGGCAGCCTGCTCAACGCCAGCTGGTCGCGACCCCCCTTGATGCCGCTGCGCGAGTCTTGAACTGGACGCCAACGCGCTCTATCTCGACACCGCTGCGCCGTCTGGCGAACGCTGCTGCACACCACAGCGGACTGCTGCTGGCGGTGCTGCTCGGCCCGCCGTTGATCTGGATGTGCGTGATCTACCTCGGCGCGCTGCTGACCTTGCTGTGGCAGGGCTACCAGCACGCCTCGACGACTTCACTCGATGAGCGTGCTGCCGCAGCTGACACTCAGAACTACGCTGATTTCGTCAAAGGCAACTTCGACATCGTGCTGCGCACTGGCGATAGCCGTGGCTGGTAATTATCGGCTGGCGCTGATCGCTTTCCCGATCGCCTGTTACATGTCGCGCTACGCCATAACCGACAGTCCAGGCGTTTTCTATATCGACGTCGATGCTGCCGATGTGGGCGAGACTACATCGTCAAGGCCTACAGGCTGGTCGGTGATCCTGGCCAAGGGCGGCATCATCTACTGGTTCGTCTTAGCTGCACCTCATGTGGCTGCTGGACGCGGCTGCTGACTATTGCCGTACATCGGCGGCTCGACGCTGTCGACCTCTCACCTCGGCCGTTTCCTGGTGTTCTCCTATATCTGGCTGCCGTTCATGGTGCTGCCGATCCAGGCCGCGCTGGAGCGCGTGCCGCCCAACCTGCCCCCAGGCCTCGGCCGATCTCGGCGCCGGCGCAGCTGCGGGACCTTTCGCCATGTGATCTGGCCGCTGCGCGTTCTCCGAGCGTGGTGGCTGGCTCGATCTTCGCCTTCTCGCTGACGCTGGGCGATTTCATCATCCCGACGCTGATCGGCCCGAGCGGCTTGTTCATCGGCACCTATGTCTACGCTGCAGCAAGCCGCGGTCGGCGAATATCCCGATGGCGGCGTTTTCACCCGTGGTGCCGATCGTGCCGATCGCGCTTGCTGTGATGCTGGCCAAGCGCCTGGGGGCATTCGATGCACTCTGAGCGAAGCGATCGCGCGCAAGCGCGCTCCTACAAGAGCGGGGGGGATCGCGCGCAAGCGCGCGCCTACAAGAGCTCCGGGGCGGGCTGGGGACTGAAACTCGCCGCCTGGGGCGGGCTGTTTTTCATGCACGCGCCGATCCTGGTGATCTGCATGTACGCGTTCAACACCGAGCAGAGTGCTTTCAGGCTTTCCGCTGCAGGGCTTCACGCTGGAGTGGTTTGGCGCGGCCTGGGCGCGTGAGGATGCACGCCTCGATCTGGCTGTCGTTGAAGATCGCCAGCCTGGCGACAGGATCGCGATGATCCTCGGCGCGCTGGCCGCCGCGGCGCATCTCGGCGCCAGTTCTTCGGCGCAAGGAAGGGATCACGCTGCTGTTCATCCTGCCGATCGCCCTCCGCGGCAGTGTCACACGGCATCGCGCTGCTGTCAGCCTTCGCTTGGTGGAATGCGGTCAGGCGTGCTGACCATCGTGATCGGCCACGCCACGTTTCTGCATCGTGGTGGTCTACAACAATATGATCGCGCGCTTCCGGCGGACTTCGCGGTCACTGGTCGAAGCCTACGATGGACCTCGGCGCCGACCCATTCCAGACTTTCCGCTACGTGATCCTGCCGAACATCGCCACCGCGCGCTGCCTGGCCCGGCGGCATGCTCGCCTTCGCGCTCCGGTTTCGACGAGATCATCGTCACCACCTTCACCGCCGGCACCGGGCGCACGCTGCCGATCTGGCTGCTCAACCCAAACCGCGCGACACGCCGGTCACCAACGTCGTCGCTATGGGCGTGATGCTGCTGACCATGTTGCCGATCCTCGGCGCCTACTACCGGACCCGCGATACCGACAGCGTGGCCGGCGGCGGCAAGTAGGAGCGACGCCTGCGTCGCGAAGCCGTTGCAGGAGCGACGCCTGGGTCGCTCCTACATCGGTCGCAGCGCAAATTCATCGATAATCCCTACCCTCGCCCCGCCCTCTGGAGCCGCGCATGCAAACCCGGATGTTCATCGATGGTCAGTTGCAGGCCGGTGCTGGCGAAGCGTACACCGTGTTCAACCCCGCCACGGGTGCGGCCATCTGCCAGATCGCCGAGGCCAGCCCGGAGCAGGTGCTGGCGGCGGTCGGCGCCGCCGATCGCGCCTTGCCGGGATGGTCTCGCACGGTCCCGCGCGATCGCGCCGCAGTGCTGCTGAAGATCGCCGACCGGGTCGAACAGTACGCCACGGAACTGGCTCGGCTGGAATCGGACAACTGCGGCAAACCGTATCTGGCCGCGCTGAACGACGAAATCCCGGCGATTTCCGACGTGTTCCGCTTTTTCGCCGGCGCCGCGCGCTGCCTTAGCGGCTCGTCAGCAACCGAATACCTGCCCGGCCACACCTCGATGATCCGCCGCGATCCAGTTGGCGTGATCGCCCAGATCACGCCGTGGAACTATCCGCTGATGATGATGGCCTGGAAGCTCGCGCCGGCGCTCGCCGGCGGTAATACGCTGGTCTTGAAGCCATCGGAAATCACGCCGCTGACCACGCTGCGTTTCTTCAGGCTGATCGGCGACCTGTTGCCGCCGGGCGTCGTCAACGTGGTCTTCGGCCGTGGCCAGACGGTCGGACAGCCCTTGGTGTCCGCCGATCCGGTGCGCATGATCTCGCTGACCGGCTCCATCGCCACCGGCCAGAAGATGCTGGAGGTGGCCGCACAGACGCTCAAGCGCACCCACCTGGAACTCGGCGGCAAGGCGCCGGTGATCATCTTCGACGACGCCGACATCGAGGCGGCAATCGCCGGCATCCGCAGCTTCGGTTACTACAACGCCGGGCAGGATTGCACCGCGGCGTGTCGCATCTATGTACAGGACAAACGCTACGAGAACTTTGCCGCCGACCTCGCCTCCGCAGTGTCCAGCATCAAGCATGGCAGCCAGGACGAGGATGGCGTCGAACTCGGGCCGCTGGTGTCCAGCGCCCATCGTGATCGCGTCGCCGGCTTCCTCGACCGCGTGCGCGAGCAGCCGCACATGCAAGTCATCACCGGCGGCCGCAGCGTGGCGGGAGGCGGCTATTTCTTCGAGCCCACGGTGGTCGCCGGCGCCACCCAGGCCGACGAGATCGTGCGCCGGGAAGTGTTCGGCCCGGTGGTCTCGGTGACCCGCTTCAGCGATGTCGATCAGGCTATCGCCTACGCCAACGACAGCGACTACGGCCTGGCCTCGTCGGTGTGGACGAAGGACATCGGCAAGGCGATGCGCGTGTCGGCCGAACTGCAGTACGGCTGCACCTGGGTCAACACGCACTTCATGCTGGTCAACGAGATGCCGCACGGCGGGATGAAGAAATCCGGTTACGGCAAGGACTTGTCGATGTACGGCCTGGAGGACTACACCTGCGTGCGCCACGTGATGATCAAGCACTGAGGCGCAGGCGCCTGAACGACGGACTCGGCCGCGTGCGCTGGATCCTGCTCATGGTGGCCTGCCTGCTCGCCGGCCTGTCGGCGAATGCGGCGCAGCGGCCGCTGAACGAGTTGCGTCTGGATGTGTGGACGGTCGATCGCGGCCTGCCGCACAACACGGTGTTGAGCCTGGCGCAGACCGCCGACGGCTATCTGTGGATCGGCACCTGGGAGGGCCTGGTGCGCTTCGACGGGGCGCACTTCGGGCAGCTGCCCGAGAGCACGCCGTTGGCCTTGCGCGAGGCCGGCATCCTGGCCCTGGCAGCGGCAGCCGATGGCAGCCTGTGGATCGGCACCCATGGCGGCGGCATCTACCAGCACCGGCAGGGTCGTTACCGCGTGGTCAGCAAACCCGGCGTCGATCTGCGCGAGCACGTCATCACCTTGCTGGTGACGCGCGCCGGCGTGGTCTACGCCGGCACCTCCAATGGCAGCGTGCTGCGTGTCGACGATGCCGGATTCACGCTGCTGGCGCGCGATCCTGCACGCGCCCACGGCAGTGTCCTGGCGCTGTCGGAGGATCGCGACGGGCGCATCCTCGCAGCCGCCGACAGCGGTTTGTACCGGGTGTCCGCGGATCGCTTGCAGGCCATCGAGGTCGACTGGCCCGGCGCGGTCGCGCGGATCTCGCGGCTGACCGCGCGCGCTGCCGGCGGCTGGTGGCTGGCCACTTCAAGCGGGCTGCTGCAGCTGGATGCCGATCTCGTGCAGGTGCATGCGCAGGCGTTCACCAGCCCGATCACGCGGGTACTTGAAGACGCCGACGGCACGCTCTGGCTGGGCGCCGATCCGCTCGGCCTGGTGCGCATCAACGCCGGCGCGACGGCGGTGCTCGGGCGCGTCGATGGCTTGCCGAACGCCCGCGTGGCCTCGATGCTGCGCGACCACGAGGGCAATCTGTGGGCCGGCACCAATGGCGGCCTGGTGCGGCTGAACGCCGCACCGTTCAGCGCGATCACCGAGCGCCAGGGTCTCGCCGACCCCTTTGTGCGCACCCTGCTGCAGCGCGCCGACGACAGCCTTGTGATCGGTGGCCCCGGGGGGCTGGATCTGCTGCGCGCAGGCCGCCTGCTCGATCCGCGCCCGCTCTGGCCGGAGGCACTGGCCGGGATGAGTGTGCTGGCGCTGGCCGAAGCGCCGGACGGACGCCTGCTGGTCGGCAGCAGCGCCGCCGGGGCCTTCGAGTGGGGCGTCGGCGGACTGCGCCAACGCGTGGCGCCGGAGCAGCTCTGGTCCAACCAGGTGCGCGCGATCCTCGCCGACGCCGACGGCGGCGTCTGGTACGGCACCATCCAGGGCCTCAGTCGCTGCCTGGGCGATACCTGTCGGCGCTACAGCCGCAGCGACGGCATCGAGGGCGACTACATCACCGCGCTGGCGCGCGATCGCGACGGCACGCTGTGGATCGGCAGCTCGATGGGAGTGACCCGCAGCCGCGACGGCGGTTTCGAGACGATCGCGATGGAGCAGGGTGCGGCGCACACCGTGTTCGCCTTTCTGCACGACCACCTGGGCCGTCACTGGGTGGCGACCGATGGCGGACTCGGACTGTTGCGCGATGGCCGGTTCATGCTCATCGACAGCACCCGGGGATTGCTCGACGACGCCATTTTCAGCGTGCTCGAGGACGCCGCCAGGCAGCTCTGGGTCAGCGGCAACCGCGGCGTCCTGCGTATCGATCCGGAGGCTGCGGAAGCGGTGTACGCGGGACGTCAGGCGCGTCTGGTCGGACGCCAGTTCGGGCGCGCCGATGGCTTGCCGTCGAGCCAGGCAAACGGCGGTTCGCAGCCCGCGGCCATTCGCGACCGCGCCGGCCGGCTGTGGTTCGCCACCGCCGGTGGCGTCGCCATGATCGATCCGGCCGACCCGATCGTCGATGCGCCACCACCGCCGCCGCGCGTGGCGATCGAGGCCGTGCTGGTCGACGGCATCGAGAACGAGCGCGCCGATCTGGTCCAGTTGCAGCCCGACCAGCGGCGCTTGCAGATCCGCTTCGCCGGCATCAGTTTCGCCGCGCCCGGACGCCTGCAGCTGCGCTACCGACTGCTCGGCTTCGACAACCAGTGGCAGGCCGCCGACAGCGAACGCAGCGCCAATTACACCAACCTGGCGCCGGGCCAGTACCGCTTCGAGGTCGAAGCTGGCTGGCGCGACGCGCCGGCGGCGGGTGGCGGCATCGGCCTGGACGTAGCGGTGCTCGCCGCATGGCACCAGCGCTTGAGCGTGCGCATCGCGGCAGGCGCAGGCCTGTTGGCGCTGCTGGGGCTGCTGGGCTGGCTGCGCCTGCGTGGACTGCGCCTGCGCGAGCGCGAACTGGAACGCGAGGTGGCGCGCAAAACGCACGATCTGACCGCCGAGCGCGATGCGCTGGCGCAGGCCAATCGGCGCAATGTCGAGCTCGCCGGGCAGCTCGGCCGCCAGGCGCGCGAGGACCCGCTGACCGGGTTGGCCAATCGCCGGCACGCCGATCGCGAGCTCGCTGCGGCGATTCAACCGGGCGCCCAGCTGACGCTGGCGCTGCTCGACATCGACCACTTCAAGGCGATCAACGACCAGCATGGTCACGCCAGCGGCGATCGCGTGCAGCAGTTCGCTGCCACGCTGCGCGAGACCCTGGTCGGCACCTCGCTGATCGCCCGCGTCGGCGGCGAGGGAATTCCTGGTGCTCTGGCCCCGGGCACGACAGTGCTGCGGCCATCGCGCAGTTGGGCCGGCTGCGCCAGCGGCTGCAACAGATCGACTGGGCCAGTCTGGCGCCCGGGCTGGTGGTGCGTTTCAGCGCCGGACTCACCGTCAACCGCGCCGATGACAGCATCGACGCCTGCTACCGGCGGGCCGATCAGGCGCTCTACCGCGCCAAGCATGCCGGTCGCGATCGCATTCAACTGGCGGCGGACCCGGAATGAGCGCGCCGGAATTGATTCGACCCCAATTGCCGCAACCAATCCGACCAGGAGCCGCCAGATGAATCTGCAACGATGTCCATGGGCCACGAATTCGCAGATGGAGGCCGATTACCACGATCGCGAATGGGGCGTGCCGGTGCACGACGAGCGCACGCTGTTCGAATTCCTGACGCTGGAGGGTGCCCAGGCGGGGCTGAGCTGGCGCACCGTACTGGCCAAACGCGACGATTACGCGCGGGTCTTCCTCGACTACGACCTGCCGCGCCTGGCCAAGCTGGCAGACGCCGAACTGGAATCGCGCTTGTTGGACGGCGGCATCGTGCGCAACCGGCTCAAGGTGTGGTCGGTGCGCAGCAATGCGCGCGCCGCACTGGCGCTGCAATCGAGCCACGGCAGCCTGGATCGCTATTTCTGGGACTTCGTCGATGGTGCACCACTGCGCAATCAACGCCAGTCGGCCAGCGAAGTGCCGGCGCGCAGCGAACTCTCCGACCGCCTGAGCAAGGATCTGCTCAAGCGCGGATTCAAATTCGTCGGCAGCACCATCATGTACGCATACATGCAGGCGGTGGGCATGGTCGACGACCATCTGGTCGGCTGTCACCGCTATCGAGCGGCAGAACTCTGACTGCGAGGTGGCGCGGCAATGCCTGGACGGCGCAGAAAAGTTACAGTTGCTTGCGACTCGTTCCAGCGGCGGTTTCCATCACTTCCCGCAGACTCGGAATCGGCACGGGCCTGAAGCAGACGATGATGGTCGTGAGACTGGTGGCGATGGTGTTCGGACTGGCGAGTGCTGCTGCGGCCGCGGCGCAGTCGCTTCCGCTCACCATCGACGAACGCATCGCGGCCTGTGAAGCGGCCGAGGACGCCGAACCGGAACGCGCGATAGCGCTGGCGCAGAGCGTGGTCGACGAGTTGCCGCCGCCGACGTCGACCCAGATGTCCGGCGCCCTGGGCTGTCGCGGCTGGGCGCACGCCATGCTGGGACGACGGGAAGAGGCGCGCCGCGATGCCTACGCGCTGGTCGCGCAGCTGCCGTCGCTGGGGCCCAGCGCAGAGCGCGTGCGGCTGACCCGCCGCGCCGGCGGCATCCTGCATCGTGGCAGCGACCGCGTCGGCGCGATCGAGCTGTACGCCCGTGCGGTTGCGGACGCCGAAGCGCAGGGACTGGAGGCCGAACGCATCCCGTTGCTGGTGAACCTGGGCGTGCTGCACTCGGAGTTCGAGGAGCACGAGCGCGCGCGCGTCAACTACGAGCAGGCGCTGGCCCTGATGGAGCGCCTGAACGACCATCGCTACGAAGCGCCGGTGCAGTTCAACATGGGCCTCACCTTGAATGGCCAGAAGAAGTTCGCCGAGGCCATCCCGCACCTGCAACGCACGCTGGAATTGGTGCGCAGCAGCGGCATGGGTGGCCCGATGCAAGAAGTGGCGGTCAGCCTCGCGCTGGCCAACGCACAACAGCAGACCGGCGACACCAAAGCGGCGGCTGAATTGGTCGCCAGGGTGCGGGCGATGGACGTGCCATTGTCCGACGCCAACATGCGCCTGCAGCTGGCGCAGATCGAAGCCGATCAGCTGACCGATGCCGGAAGTCCCGAGCGCGCGCTGAAACTGCTGGATGCCATCGACAGCTCTGAACTGGGCGAAATCCAGCACTTTACCTGGCTGCGCCATCGCGTGTCGCTGCTGCAGAAGTTGGGCCGCTTCGAGCAGGCCATTTCGAGCCTGAACGAGGCCATCGAGATGCGCGAGACCTACCTGCGCCACCAGAACCATGAGCGCCTCGCGGCGCTGGAAGCGCACCTGCGCGACCGCGAACAGCGCCTGGAAATGGAACGCCTGGAATCGGTCGCGACCACCCAGGGGCTGCAACTGAGCGCATCCCTGCGGCAGAAATGGATCATCGCCGCCGGCGCCGGACTGCTGCTGTTGATGGGTGGCGCCGTCGTCGTCGTGCAGCGGCGGATGAACCGGCGCCTGGAGCAGGTCAGCCGCACCGACCCGTTGACCGGCCTTGCCAACCGCCGCGACATGGCCGAGCGGCTGAGCCGGCAGGTCGCCAGCGGCGCCACCAGCGCGGCCGTGTTCCTGTTCGACATCGATCTGTTCAAGCACATCAACGACGAACACGGCCATGGTGTGGGCGACGAGGTTCTGATCGCCATTGCCACGCGCCTGCGCGACTGCCTGCCGGTCGACAGCAGCGTCGCACGCTGGGGTGGCGAGGAATTCCTGGTGCTGCAGAACGCTGCCGACAAGGACGCTGCGCAGGCGCTGATCGAACGCGTGCGCCAGGCCATGCAAGCCCCGATCGACACTTCGATCGGCGCTCTCCACTCGTCGCTGTCCGCCGGTTTCTGCAACCTGCCCCTGCCCGGAGCCAGCGGTCCGCGCGCCTGGCACTACAGCCTGCAACTGGCCGACAGCGCCCTGTACCTGGCCAAACGCGCGCAACGCGGAATCTGGGTCGGATACTGGATCAGCAGCGCACCGTCCGATTGGCCGCCGGATCGCCTTGGCCGCGAGCCGAATCTCGCGCGCGCGCTGGGCGTGCTGGTCCCGATCAGCGAGAAACCGCTGACGCCGCCGCTGGCGATGGCGTCCTGAGCGGTCGGTCCGCTGTGCTGAGCGCACGACCAACGGGTAGGCCGCTGTGCCGCGCAGCGGCTCACCGGCGCTGTCAGACGCCGCTTGCCCCCGGGGAACGCGCTGGCGCGCGCACCCCGGGCTACCCGTTTCGGTGTTCGACCGGTGCCGAGCGGCTCCTGATTGACAGTTGCTGCCGACCACGCGAAAGTGATCGAAATTCCGACCGGAAACGACTCATGTCCAGCGCTTTGGGAATGGCTTTGGCCTTGTGCCTGACGGGAAGCACGCTGTGGGCGCAAACACCCACCGATGGGCAAGCCTCGCTGGCCGATCTGGTCGCCGCTCAGAAGGCCTTGCGCGCGGACATCAAGGCCGGCAAGCAGACCTTTGCGCCAGACCCGCAAAAAGCGCTGCTCAAGGCGCAGGACGAGATGTTCGCCGTTGCCAAGGACAATCCGACTGATGCCGATCTCAGCGAAGAAGAGTGGGTCAAGGTGTTCAACGCCCAGGAACAGATCAACCAGATCGTCAAGGCGAGCGCTGCCGACGAGCGCGTAGTCTGTCGGCGGGAACGGCCAACCGGGTCCAATCGCATGCGCTCGGTGTGCCTGACCGTGGCGCAGTGGCGCTCCATGCAGGCCAGCCAATCGGACCTGCAGCATCTGTCGCGCGAAGGTGGCAGCGGCCCGAGAACGGCGACCGGCAGCCAATAGAGCGGCGCGCTGAGGACCGTCCGGAGGATCGCGCAGCGGTTCTCCGGCGAGCTTGCGCGCTCACCTGAGATTGCGTGCTTCGCGCACTATCGGCGCGGATGCGCCCCAGCGCATTTGCAGATCGGTCAGCCATGCGGCATCTGCGGGCTCGGGCCGGCCCTCGGCGGCCGCAAGTTGCAGACGGCGCAGCTGCATCCAGTCGCTGAAGAAACT
The DNA here is from genome assembly GCA_016717705.1 of Rhodanobacteraceae bacterium. GTDB lineage: Bacteria > Pseudomonadota > Gammaproteobacteria > Xanthomonadales > SZUA-5 > JADKFD01. The sequence continues at coordinate 10,136 of JADKFD010000105.1, forward strand.
CACGACACCGGTGCCTTGATCGGCTTCGAGTTGCTGCAGCAATGCACGCGCCTGATCGAACTCGTGCGCTGCAATCGCCAGTTCCGCCTGACGCAGCAGCCAGCCGCGGCGCAAGCCTGGCAGGATCTGCGGCTGGCCGTCGATCAGCGCGTGCAGTTCCGCGAGCCACGCATCGGTCTGCGGCGTTGCGCGCTCGATGGCCACAGCGCGGTGGGAAATCAGCAGCGAGGATGCCAGTTCGCCGCTGCGCAGCGGTTGTTGCGCGCGGCGAATCGCGATGGCCGCCTGCGCGGCAGCGCCTGCCGCGGCCACATCGTGGTCGCGCTCGGCGGCGATCACCGCGTCAACCTCGTGCAGGCGCGCCAGGTTCGATGCGTTCGCCAACGGATCGAGCTCCAAGCTTGCACGCAGCCAGGCCATCTGCGCCTCGGCGTCGTCGTAGCGACCCGCCAGCAGCAACTGCTTGGCATAATTGATCCGGTACACGGCGATGTTCGGATAACCAGGTGGCTTGTCGCCGGTGTCGGCCAGCACGCGCTGGTGCACCGCCAGGGCCTCCAACGGACGACCACCGGCGGACAGCAGATTGGCCAGCGTCTGCCGCATGACGCTGGCCGACACGCTGTGCGGCCCCTCGATTTTCTGCAAGAGATCGATGCTCTGGCGCGTGTGCTCGAGCGCGCTCTCGTTGTCGCCAAGGTACGACTCGAACATGCCGAGGTTGCCCAGTGCCTTGGCCGTCTCGCGATGCTCCGGTCCATGTTGCGCCCGACTCAGCGCCACCGCTTCGCGGGCATAGTCGCGCGCTTGCGGGTAGCTGCGCCGGTTGTAGTGCGCCACGCCGAGGTTGTTCACCGCGGAGACCAGCAACTCGCAAGCTAGCGCGGTGCCTGCCGCGCAGTCGCTGCGCAGCGGCGGCAACGCGCTCTCGAGCAACGCCAGACCGTCATCGATCCGGCCATGCTGTGTCAGCAAGACGCCCAGGCTGACCCGCTGCGCCAACACCTCGATGGATCCATCGCCGGCCGGCGCCCGCGCCAGCACTGCTTCCATGTCGTCCAGCCCGGCGGTTTCGCCCTGGCGCACTCGCAGCATCGCGTCGCTGAACTCGGCCACCCGTCGAGCCTCGGCGGCGGGCGGAAAGTGCGCTTGTGCGAACAGGCGTGCCTGGCGACTGACGCGCGATGCGTCGTCATCGGCGCCCATCACGGCGTAGATCTGGACCAGGCGCCGATACATCTCGACTGCCGCTTCGGGGACCGCCGCCAGTTCCTCCTCGATACGCCCTTCAGCGTTCAGCACCAGATCCTTGACCGTCGGCTCGCTGGCCTGCGCCACGCTGGGAACCGCCTCGTCGAACATGCCGATGACGAATTCCTGGACCTGCTCGGACACCCGCAGCGCGGCCTGCGCGCGCGCCCGCTCGGTGTTCGCCTGCGTCGCAGCGAGCTCAGCCAGCCGCGCCTGATCGCGCGCCTGTTCGCCCAACCACAGGGCGAGCACCAGGCTGGCCAGCGTGGCGATGCCCAGCAGCGTGGTCAGAATCACACCACCACGATGACGCCGCGCGAACTTGCGCACCAGGTACCAGCGCGACGGCGGGTGCGCAGCGACCGGCTCATGCGCCAGAAACCGGCGCAGATCGTCGGCGAGCGCCTGCGCGCCCTGATAGCGCCGCTGCGGCTCGTCGTCGAGGCAGCGAGCCAGCACGTTGTCGAGGTCGCCGCGCAGGTAGCGTGCCAGGCTGCGCCCGGTGATCGCAATCGCGGGCTGATCGTGGGCGGGCAGCAGCGCAGCCTGCGAGGCGCGCTGGCTGCGCAGTTCCACCCGCTTGCTGCCGATCAGCAGCTCCAGCGCCATCACGCCGAGCGCATAGACGTCGGTGGCGGTGGATATCGCGCGCCCGAGCACCTGCTCCGGAGCGGCGTAGTCCGGCGTGTATCCGGCGCAACCGTAGCCGGTGAGATCGGCGTCGTCGGCAAGCACCTTGGCGACCCCGAAATCGAGCAGCTTGCAGCGGCCATCCTGGCCGACCAGCACATTGCTCGGCTTGAGGTCGCGGTGCACGATCAACTGCGCATGCGCCACGGCAACCGCGTCGCAGACTTCGATCAGCAAGGCAATGCGCGCCGCCGGCGTCAGTGCATGGCGCCGCGCGTATGCGGTGATCGGCTCGCCTTCGATGAACTCCATCACCAGATAGGGCTGCTGCGCCTCGGTGATGCCGCCATCGATCAGCCGCGCAATGCCCGGATGCTCCAGGCTGGCGAGCACGCGGCGCTCACGCTCGAACAGCTTGCGATCGAGATCCGACAGGATCGTGCGGTGCAGCAGCTTGAGTGCCACACGTTGGCCAAAATCGCTGCGCTCGGCAAGGTAGACGGTGGCCATCCCGCCCTGCCCGACCGGCCGTATCAGCGTGAAGCCAGCGATCTGGCGCAGCTGCGCGGCCGGCAAGGGAATCGACAGCGCCGCCAGACGCTCGCGCGGCGCCACCGCGAGCGGATCGAATGTGCGCGCGCTGGCCTGCAGCAGGCGCTCGACGCGCTGGCGCAGATCGGCATCCGGACAATGGTCGTCCAGCCACGCCGCGCGCGCCGGCTCCGGCAGGTCGCACAGCAGGTCGAAGATCTCGCGCAGGCTCAAGGGTAGTTCGTTGCTCACGACAGTCAGTCCATGCGCCAATGCGCGCGCAGATAGGCCTTGGCAAATTCGAGGTCGCGGTGGATGGTGCGCCGGGTCAGCCCCAGAATGTCGGCGATCTGCTCGCCACCGAGGCCGGCAAAGTAGTGCAGCTCCAGCACCTCGGCGCTGCGCGCGTGCTCCTGCGCCAGTCGCCGCAGCAATTCATCGAGTTCCAGCGCGGCGTCGACGTGGACCAGCATCGCCGGGTCGGTCGCCTCCTGCCAGTCGACCGCCTTCAAGCCGCCACCACGCTTGATGCGCAGGCGGGTGCGCGCACGATCGACCAGCAGATGGCGCATCGCACGGGCCGCATAGCCGAAGAACGCGCGGCGGTCGTCGAAACTCAAGTCCGCGCGCTCGGCCACGCGCAAGTACAACTCGTGCACCAGGGCAGTCGTGTTGAGCGTGTCGTCAGGCGCGATGGCCGAGCGCGCCATCGCGCGCAACTGCGGATAGAGCTCGACGAACAGTGCGTTGGTGGCGTCGGGATTGCCCTCGATCATCGGCCACAGTGCAGAAATCGGGATCACCTCATTCTGCACCATCGTAATAGATGCGCTCGCCTTCGAAAGCGCCGATGTCGACATGTGCGCCCTCGATTCGGCGCAGCCCCTGTGCGTCGAGTGCCGCCAGCTGGCCCTGCGCACCGGGACCGGTCTCGCCACGGGCGACGTCGTTGCCGGCGTTGATCGAGGGTGAGGTCGGCAGCGGCTGTCCATCGGCGGCAAGCTGGGGATCGACGGTCAGCGTGCCCGGCGCGGTCGGCCAGTTGGAGAAGGCATTGCCGAATTCGAGATTGCCGCGGCGCTGGAAGTTCGCGGCCGCTGCCTCCCCATCGTGCAGGCGAAGGTTGTTCGCGGCGATGTTGTTGTCGTAGCGGCCGCTGACGTTCGGGCGGAAACTGGTCGCGAGATAGGCGTTCACGATGGTGTTGTTGATCACCCGCGCCTGCACGCTGCCGCTGCTGCCGCCGGCCGAAATCGCCGCACCGCCGGCGCCGGCGACCTGGTCCAGGAGGAACAGGTTGTCGTGCACCGCAAGGTTGATGCTGGCGTTGCCGGTGGTGTTGATCTCGACGCCACTGGCATAGCGCCGGGGCGGGCTCGTCGCCAATGCCGCGGGAAGCACGCGGTTGCGGCGAAAAACGATGTCCCAGGGGCCGTCGCCATCGACATTGGCGAACCACGCGCGATGGAAGGACTGGGCGATGACCACGGGTTCCGGTCGAAAGCGATTGTCTTCGACGATGACCTCCATGCCGCCGCTGCTGCCGCCGAACTGGCTGATCGAGAATGGCGCACCGTTGTCGGAGCCGATCTCGAAGTCGCAGCGACGCAGTACGATGCGCGAGCGCGCGCTGGTACCCGGATCGAACTGCCACATCACCTGGGTCTGCGCGTTGCTGGCATTGCCACGAAAGCTCAACGCCTCCATGTGCAGTTCACCCGGCTGGCTGCCAGCAATGCTGATGAACACCGAGCCGCCGACGAAGCGCAGATTGCGCAGCGTCACCGCCCACGGCGCGCTACCGGGAATCAGGATCGTGTGGCCCTGGGTGGCAGTGAACGTCGCAGTCACGCCGGGCGCCGCCTCGATTGACAGCGCGCGCTCGACGCCGATGCGGTCGGCAATTGTCTGGTTGGAGACGATGCGCAGCGTGCCGCCGGCCGGTACCGCCGCGAGGCAACTCTCGAAGCTGGCGTCACAAGGCGCCGCCCCCGGCCACAAACGCAGGGTCTGCGCGCCCAGCGGGGTGTTGGCGACAAGGGCGGGCAGCAGCACCAGAACCTGAAACAGGCGAATTCTCGACGACACGGCAGTAGCCACGGGTTTGGATGACATGCCATGGAGCGATATCAGGCGGCAAAGTGAGACATGCGTGGCGCCAGTGACCCGAACTGCTGCCCGCGATCTTTCGGCGACTTGCAGGGAAAGATCGCGGGAACAGCCCACTCTCACCGAACATTACGTAAGTTGTTGATTTTAAAGGACGAAGGACGCGGATTGACTCAACGCCGAAAGCTTTCCCTGGCGTAAATCCGCTCCCACAGGATCTGCTGCTTCGATGCGCGAACAAGCGCACCGCCACGGGCGACCCGAATGCCCATACAGCTCTGCTGCTCAGAACAAGCTGCGTTCGCCGATCACCAGGTGCACCAGCGCGAGCACCGCCGTGGTGATCGCCAGCAATTGTCCAAACGGTTGCAGGCGGGTCGCCAGCGTGGCGCTCAGCCAGCCACGCAACTGCAGTTGCGGCAGCGCGCTGTAGAGGCCGGCGGCGATCAGGGCGGCGGCAGGTAGGAGATCGCCGACAATCAGTCCGGCCAGCAGCCAGAGCACGCCGGCCACGGAGAGCCCAAGACCGAACCACGGCAGCAATGGGCGCGCGCGATCGAAGTACGCGGCCTGTGCGCTGGCTTGCGCCAGCGCGCGGGCGGCGTCCGGGCGCGCGGCGATCCAGCAGTTCAGCGCGCCGAGCAGCAGCAACACGAGCGCCGTGAAGCGGCCGAATGGCGCCGTTCCGCCGCCACTTTTCTCGGCCGGACTGAGCGCGTCGCCAGCAAGCTTGGCCAGACTGCCATCGACCTGTGCGACGCCGACGCCGGCGGACACCGCCAGTGGCCCCACGTAAGCGGCGACGATGCGCAGGATCGGCGCGTCGACGCTCTCGGCAGCCTCTCCACTGTAGGTGCCGAGTTTCTCGCCACTGCTGGAATCGCGGATGTCGCCCTCGATCTGCTTGCGCAGCTGCATGCGCCCCATCTTGCCGGTGACCTGGGCAATGATGGTCCAGCGCCCGTCGTCGTCGCTGTCGCCGAGCGCACGGCCCAACTTCCCCTCGACCTCGTCAATCGCCGCCGCGACCACCGGATCGTAGATCGCCGCGACCGGCAGTCCGCTCAAGGTGGTGGCAAACGGGAAGTCGCCGACCTTGAAACGCCAGCCCATCAGATTGTCGGTTTCGACGCGGATCAGCTTGCCTTCCATCGCACTCGGGTTGGTCGGATCGAAGCCACGTTCCACTTCGAACTGGCTCTCCATCTGCGGCCACGCCGCGGCGGCCGAGACCTTCATGCGTTCGTAGTAACGCGCGCGGCCTTCCTCACTGCTGGTGTCGGCGTCGGCGGCAGTCCTGAGCCACTGCCCCGTGCGCGTGGCAAGCGCCTGGAATTCGGGGGTCCCGTTCGGCGCTCAGGGTGACGCGCAGCGCTTCGTCCAGACGCAGCATGGCTTCACGCGTGCGCTCGTCGCCGGCATCGAGCGCGTGGCCGGCATCGACCAGTTGGCGCACCGCCGTCAACAAGCGGCTGTGGCTCGCAACGCGGATCGCTTCGATCTGCTCCACATAGGCTGCCGGCGAATTGTTCTCGCGCGCCTGGGCCAGCGTGCTGTTGGCGAGCTGAAACAGTTCCAGCGTCTTCGGCAAACCAAGGGCATCGCTGGCTTGCGAACGGGTGCTGGCGTAGCTGGCAAAATCGATCGGCTGTTCCTGCTCCCAGCCCACTGTTTGCGCGCTGTCGCGCTCCCAGTACTCGCGCGCACTGGCGAGCTCCGCCGCCGTCTCGGCGCCGCCGACACTCGTCTCGAAGGCTTGCGCGACGCTGCTGATCCGTTCACCCAGAGCGTCGGCCGCACTGCCGCCCAGCTTGCCGCGCGCCGCGTTCAAGCGCTCGATCTCGCGGCGCAGATCCTCGATTTCACCTTCGCGGCTATTCGGCGACAGCTCGTCGGAACCCAGCTGCGCCGCAAGTTGCTGCCACCTGGTTTCGAGCGCGGCGACCTCGCTGCCCAGTCGCTCGAGGTCTTCAGCCAGGGCGAAGCGCTGGTACTCGGCGCGAGCAGCTTCCAGCGCTCCGCGGTATTGCTCGACTTGCTGCATCGACAGCAGCGACTGGTAATCGGACACCAGACGCTCCAGCGTGGCGGCGTCGCCCTCGAAGGTCACGCGGTTGTTGACGCTGCCTTGTACCGCTTCGACGGCCGATTCAACCCGGCGTGTGGCGGTCGCCGGATCCGGCAGCGACTGGGCGGGCGCCGTCGCGGCGCACAGCAACAAGAGCAAGGGAAGCAGGAATCGAGCGATGGTCATCAGCAGGGCCTCGGTGGGTGAATGGCGAGCCGAACCCTGCCCAAACCCCCGCTGACCTGCCGGAGCGCCCGCGGAGCGCAAGCTGACCGCAAGCTGACATCGTTTCCAATCAATAACTTACGGCGAAGAACCTGTTCGATCCTGGGGCATGCCCCGATCGAGCTGCCGACAGGAGGCGACCCGCGCGAGGTCCGGATAAGGCGGGTCCAGCCAGCAGCCGCGCCGCGGCGCACCCAGCTCCAGCGCCAGCAATTGCGCCGATTGCGCCTGCGGCGAGCCTTCCACGCCGCTGGCGCGTGCCTCGTCCAGCGCCGCCCGGGCCTGCTCCAGAGCGCCGGCAGTGAACGCGTACCAGCCGGCGATCAGCGCCGGCTCGCCGCGGCCGAAGCGATCGTCGGTGCCACCGGCGGTGTCCAGGAAGCGGCCACGCGGCAGCAACCCGAGACGCGCGTTGAGGATTTCCAGCTCGACGCGCGCCTGCGGCGGGCCGGCCAGTTCGCCCGCCTGCAGCAGCAAAGTGCGCGCCTCGTCGACCCGCCCGTGCCGATGCGCCAGCTCGGCGGCCAGCGCCAAAAGCGGTGCCGCGTAGTCGGCGCGGCCGCCCTCACGCAGGGAGTGCACCGCGCGCCGCAGCAGGGCATCGGCGCGCGGATCATCGGTGGCGTAGGCAAAGGCAGCGGCCAGCTCGCGCACCTGGTACTCAATCTGGAACACGCCGGCGGCGGCGGCAGCCGTGGCCAGCGCGTCGAGGCGCGCGCCGGTGTCGGCCGCGCGCCGGCTCCAGGCGATGCGCGCCTCGACGTATTGCCGGCGCAGCGGGTCGCTCGCCAGTACGCCGGCGGCCAGCAAGGCCTCGACCTCGGCGACATCGCCGTAGGACGCGCGGTCGGCGAGCACGAACATCGAAGTCGCCGCCGGCGCCTGGTCCACCGCGAACGCCCGCAGATGGCGCAGGGCACCCTCGCGGTTGCCGACCTGGATCTCCAGATGCGCGCGGCGCAGACGCAGGCGCCAGGCTTGCGGGCGCAAAGTCAGCAGCGCGTCGACCGCGGCGCGCTCGGCCTGCGTGCCGATCAGCTCGGCCGCTGCATAGTCGACCATCAACCGGGTGTACGGATTGTCCTGTGGCGACAGCCGTTGACGCGCCCGCTGCACCAGCGTGGCCACGCTGGCGCGGTCGTCCGAGCCATGGTGAATGGCGCGCAGCGCCGGCAGCAGAGCGCAGCGTCCATCGCTGTCGTCGGCGCTTTGCAGCAATGCTCGCGCCTGCGCACCATCGCCACGGTCAAGCGCCTGTTCCGCGGCGCGCAGCAACTCGACAGTCGCCGGACGACAGACGCCGAGATCATCGGCACGGATCGCGTAAGACGACAGCACCATCGCGTTGACGTCTCCCGCCGCCGCTGCCGGTTGCGGCGCACGCCATTGCGGCTGCGCCAGCATTCCGACGATGGCCACCAACGCCAGCAGTCCAAGCAGCCATGGATGCAGCGCACGCCGCACGTTGACCACCGCAGCAGAAACCGCCAGCGGCGGCAGGTCTGCGGTCTCCGGGCGGAGCAGACGCTCGACCGCCGCGTCCAGCCGCAAGCCCTGTTTGCGCACGGTGACGATCGCTTCGGCATCGGCGCCGAGCAGTTCGCGCAAGCGGCTGATCAGCTTGTTCAGCGCGTCATCGCTGATGTCCTGGCGCGGCCACAGCGCGTCGAACAGCTCGGCGCGGGTCACCAGCTGCCCTGCCCGCTCGCACAGCACGGCGAGCAGTCTCATGGGCAAGGGTGTCGCCGCCACGTCGACATCGGCCACACGCAGGCAGCCGCGCCCGAGGTCGAGCTCGACACGTCCGAAGCGGTAGCCGACCGATTCCGCATTATCCATGGCGGCGATGCTCACATGCCGCAGCGCCCGGCACCAAACGTCGGCGGCAAGAGCAGCAAGTGATATTTCAATACTTATTGAATAGTTCTAGGATGCACCCATGAACCGGTCTACTGCGACGGCTGTTTTTGAATCCCTGTCTTCCGGCCACCGCCTGGATGCCTTCCGCCTGCTGGTCAAGAAAGGCGCCGAGGGCATGGTTGCCGGTGAGATCGGGACCGCGCTGGGTGTGCCGCCGACCAATCTCTCGTTCCACCTGAAGGGCTTGGCACAGGCCGGGTTGGTGACGGTGGTCCAGGAGGGGCGCTTTCAGCGCTACCGCGCCAATCTGCCGTTGATGCTCGATCTGATCGCGTATCTGACCGACGAATGCTGCGGCGGGCATCCGGAGCTGTGCACCGGCTTGAATCCGATGTCGATCTGCGCCGAAGCGGCGCTGTGCCTGCCGGCGTGCGCACCAGCCTTCGCCAAAGATCCCGTAAGCGATTGATTTCATGACGTAGGTCACGTTGGCCCACCGGGCCTGCATGACAACAACGACTGTCCATTCATCGAGAAGTCCCATGACCACAATCCATGTATTCGATCCCGCCCTGTGTTGCGAGAGCGGCGTTTGCGGCGTCGATGCCGAGCAGGCGCTGGTGACGTTCTCCGCCGACCTGAGCTGGGCCAGACAGCACGGCGCGCAGATCGAGCGTTTCAATCTGGCGCAGCAGCCGCTGGTGTTTGCCGAGAATCCAACCGTGCGCAAGTTCCTGGAGCGCTCGGGGCAGGACGCCCTGCCGTTGATTCTGGTCGACGGTGAAGTGGCGCTGGCCGGGCGCTATCCGCAGCGCGCGGAGCTGGCGCGCTGGGCAGCGATAGCAGAGCCAGCCGAGCGCAAGCCCGCAACCAGCTGCTGCGCTGGCAGCCGCTGCTGATCCTGGGAATGCCCATGCAATTTCTGGATTCACCGCCGCGCTTCCTGTTTTTCACCGGCAAGGGCGGCGTCGGCAAGACCTCGATCGCCTGCGCCGCCGCAGTCACCCTGGCGCGGGCCGGCAAGCGCGTGTTGCTGGTGAGCACTGATCCAGCGTCGAACGTCGGTCAGGTGTTCGGCGTCAGCATCGGCAACCACATCGTGCCGATCCCCGCGGTGCCCAATCTGTCGGCGCTGGAGATCGACCCGCAAGCGGCGGCGCAAGGTTATCGGGATCGCATCGTCGGCCCGGTCCGCGGCGTGCTGCCCGAGGCTGTCGTCAAGAGCATCGAAGAACAGCTCTCCGGTGCCTGCACCACGGAGATCGCGGCCTTCGACGAATTCACCGCGCTTCTTGTCGACTCCGCGCTCACCGCCGAGTTCGCCCATATCCTGTTCGACACGGCGCCGACCGGACACACGATCCGCCTGCTGCAGCTCCCGGTGCATGGTGCGGCTTTCTCCGAGGAAGGCAAGGGCGACGCCTCGTGCCCGGGGCCGCTGGCGGGTCTGGAAAAGCAGCGAGTCCAGTATCACGACGCCGTGCATGCCCTCGCTGATCCGCCGCACGCGCCTGGTGCTGGTCGCGCGTGCGCAGCGCGCCACCGCTGCGCGAGGCGCGCGCACCCATGAGGAACTCGGCGCCATCGGCTTACCCAGGCAATACCTGATGGTCAATGGCGTCTACCCGGCCATGCGGCGGCGGACGACGAGCTCGCTGCCGCCATTGCGGCGCGAGCAGGCCGCCCTGGCGGCTGTTCCCGCAGGACTGCGCTGAACTGCCGCGGGACCAGATCGCCCTGAAGCCCTTCAATCTGGTCGGGACTACGGCCCTGCCCAGCTGTTGTCGGACGCGCCACCATCCGCTGGATCAGCAGGCGCTGCAATGCCAGCAGCGGACCTTTCCGGCGACAGCCGCTGGTTGCGCTGGTCGATTCGATCGCCGCTGATGGTCATGGTTTGGTGATGCTGATGGGCAAGGGCGGCGTCGGCAAGACCACCATGGCGGCCACCGTCGCCGTCGCACTGGCCCATCGCGGGCTGCCGGTGCACCTGACCACCTCGGACCCGGCAGCGCATCTGGCCGGCACGCTTGGAGGGATCGCTCCCAGATCGGAGGTCAGCCGCATCGATCCGCACGCGGCGACTGAGCGCTATCGCAAGCATGTCATCGCGACCAAGGAGCGAGGCTCGATGCCGCCGGCAAAGCGCTGCTGGAGGAGGACCTGCGCTCGCCGTGCACCGAAGAAATCGCCGTGTTCCAGGCCTTCTCGCGGGTCATCCGCGAGGCCGGCAAGAAGTTCGTGGTGATGGATACGGCGCCGACCGGACATACCCTGCTGCTGCTCGATGCGACGGGCGCCTACCACCGCGAGGTCAGCCGGCAGATGCTCAACACCGGCGCGCACTTCACCACGCCAATGATGCAACTGCAGGACCCGAAGCAGACCAAGGTGCTGATCGTGACGCTGGCCGAGACGACGCCGGTGCTGGAGGCCGCCAGCCTGCAGGCGGACCTGCGCCGCGCCGGTATCGAGCCCTGGGCCTGGGTGATCAACAACTCGGTGGCCGCCAGTGCGCCGACATCGACCCTGCTGCGGCAACGCGCGCACAACGAGATGCGCGAGATCGAAGCCGTGGCCACCCGCCATGCAAAGCGATTCGCCGCGGTACCGCTGCTGAAGGATGAGCCGATCGGTGTGGCGCGGCTGCTGCAGCTGGCTCAGGACGCGGCGCCAGTGCGGGCGCTGTAGCTTGCCGTGAAAGTCCTTGGGCATGGGTCCGCAAATTCTGGGGTCGGCTGAGCGGTTTCAGCGCCGGCAGCACGCCGGCGGGCCGTGTCCATCCGATGGCGCTGGAACTGATTGCGGAATCTCGCCGCATTCGGCGTACTTTTTGCGATCAACTCGTCGCTGCACAGCTATCTGATCGTCAGCTACGCCAGCGCCGACGGCGTTTCGCTCGATGTGGGGTTTTATTACATGGCCAACGCGCTCGGGCGCCTGATCGGAACGATCCTGTCCGGCTGGTTTTTCCAGGTGGCCGGCCTCGAAGCCTGTCTGTGGATTTCAGCCGCCTTCGTTGGCGCCGCGGCGCTCATTTCGATCGGTCTGCCGCGTCATCTGCTGCGATCCGACCACTGACGGCGGCGGGAACGAGCTGAGCGGCATTCGACCGTGTCCCCGGGCGACGCGCTGGCCGCATTGCAGCCCTCGCACTACTCAGCGTCATGATCGCGTTGCACCCGTCGCCGTGCTCCACGGCAGGCCCGTGGATTGCAGTCTTGTCATCGAACTCGCCTATGTTGTCCCCCTGCACAGGCCGAGCGAGTTTGCCATGACGATGAAACCCCGGACACGACGCCCCCCGGCGGATGGGACGCAGCGGAGGGCAAGGCGCTGATCGATCTGCTGTGGTCCTTGCGCGCGGCGATGCTCGAGAGCGAGCAACGACTCGGCCCGCGGCTCGAGCAGTTGGCCCCGGCGCAGCGCCCGAGTGCGATCAATCTGGCGCGCTACCTGGCCATGCGGCATCTGGACCTGCGGCAGCCTTGCGGAGCGACTGGCGCGCATCGG
>JADKFD010000106.1 GCA_016717705.1 Rhodanobacteraceae bacterium
CGCAGCGATCGCCACTTCAGCCTGCCGCAGCAGCCAGCCGCGACGCACGCTCGGCAGCAATTGCCGTTTCACCATCGGTACGCGAGTGCAATTCGGCCAGCCAGGCCTTGGCCTGGGCACTCCGCATGCCGGTATCGGTGGCCGCTCGGTGCGCGATCAGCAGTGTCGATGCCAGTTCCGCGGTGCGCAGCGGCCTTTGGGCATGCCGCAGCTCGATGGCAGACTCGCTGGCGGCGATCGCGGCGTCGGCGTCGTGGTCGCGCTCGGCGGCAATCACCGCGAGTACCTCGAACATGCGCGGCAGATTCGACGGGTTCGCGGCGGGATTGGCCTGCAGGAACGGACGCACCGATGGCGATTTGCGCTGCGGCGTCGTCGTAACGCCCCGACCTGCAACAGTTCCTTGGCGTAGTTGATGCGGTACACGACCACGCCCGGACACCTGCGGACCCTTGTCGCCCAGATCGGCGATCACCGTTCGTGCACTGCCAGCGCGTCCTGCTTGCGGCCGCTGGCGCTGTACCCCAAATTCGCCAGGGTCCTGACGCATTACACCAGCGCCGATGCCCTGTGGTCCCTCGATCTTTTTCCAGCAACTGGATGCTCTGCGTGTGTTGCACCGCACTTTGGCGCGTTACTCGCCGAGGTAGGACTCGATCATGCCGAGGTTGCCGATCGCCTTGGCGGTTTCGCGGTGCTCGGCGCCCCGTAAACAGCGAGCGCCGCAGGTCGGCTGCTTGCAGCGCGTACTCGCGTGCCTTGGCCGTAGTTGCGCACCGCTGAAGTTGGCGATTCCGAGGTTGATGACCGCCGTCGTCGGCAACCGGCAGGACTCCCGTCGTCGTCGCCACCCAGCGCTGCCCGCAGCAGCGCCAGCGTGCTCTCCAGCAGCGCGCCAGTCGCCTTCCTCGCTCGCGGCCTTGCGTGGGTCCAGCAGCACGCCGACCCTGGGCGCGCTGCGCCAACACCTCAATCGAACGGTCGCCGACCGGCACCAGCGCCAGTGCCGCTTCCATGTCGGCCATTGCGGTACCTGTCGCCGCTGGCGCGGGCGCAACATGGCATCGCTGAATTCCGCAATCCGGCGTATGTCGGCGGTGGGCGCGGAAAATTGCGTCTGCGCGAGGAGGTCAACGCCGCCTGGCTCACTCGTTTGGCGTCCGCGTCGGCGCCGGTCACGTTAGCCAGACCTGGACCATCCGCCGGTAAGGATTCGACGACCACCTCGGGCTGCGTCCCAAGTTCGACCTCGACGCGGACTCCGCCCGCAGCAGCAGATCCTTCACGCTGGATTGCCTGGCATTTGGGGTGGTCGGCTTCCGCATCGTCGAAGATGCCGATCCAGAAATCTTGCACTTCCTCGGACACCGGCGCAACGCTGTGAGCGCGTGCGCCCCCTCGCTGCGGGCCTGCGCAGCTGCCTGCTCGGCCCGTTGCGCCTGCTCGCGTGCCTGGCCGCCCAACCACAGTGCCAGCGCCAGGCTGGCCAGCGTGGCCATGCTGAGGAACGCGCGTCAGGATCACCCCGCCGCGGTGACGCAGCGCGAATTTTGCGCGCCAGATACCAGCGCGATGGCGGATGCGCACTGACCGGTTGCTCCGCCGGGAAGCGGCGCAGATCGTCGGCCAACGCCTGGGCACCCTGATAACGCCGTTGCGGCTCCTCTTCCAGACACTGACGCAGCACATTATCGAGATCGCCACGCAGATAGCGCGCCAAACTGCGCTGAGTCAGTGCGAGCGACTTGTCGATGTTGTCGGCCGACTGCAATACCGTCTGCGAGGCTGGCTGGCTGCGCAAGTCCGCGCGCTTGCTGCCCACCAGCAGTTCCAGCGCCATCACCCCGAGTGCGTAAACGTCGGTCGCGGTGGAGATGCTGCCTCCGAGGCGCTGCTCCGGTGCGGCGTAGTCAGGGGTATAGCCCGCGCAGCCGTGGCCGGTCAGATCGGTCGAAATCATCGGCAACCCCCGGCGACGCCGAAATCGAGCAGTTTGCAGCGGCCGTCCTTGCCCACCAGCACATTGCTCGGCTTCAGATCGCGGTGCACGATCAGTTGCGCGTGGGCCACGGCGACCGCATCGCAGACGTCGATCAACAAGCCGATACGAGCGGCGGGCGACAACCCGATTCGGCGCGCGTAGTCGGTGATCGGCTCGCCTTCGATGAACTCCATCACCAGATAGGGCTGTTGCGCTTCGGTGATGCCGCCATCGATCAGCCGCGCAATGCCCGGATGCTCCAGGCTGGCGAGCACGCGGCGCTCGCGCTCGAACAGCTTGCGGTCAAGGTCGGACAAGATTGTGCGGTGCAAGAGTTTGACCGCGACACGCTGCTCGAAGTCGCTGCGTTCGGCCAAGTAGACGGTAGCCATGCCACCCTGGCCGACCGGTCGGATCAGCGTGAAACCGCCAATCTGGCGCAGATTCGCAGGGGCACCTGGGCGTCTCGGCCAACGCCGCCAGACACGCTCGCGGTCCATCAGTGGATCGAAGGTGCGCGCCTGGGCGCGCAGCAAGCGCTCGACACGCTCTCACCGCAGTCGGCGTCGGGCAATGCGGTCAGCCACTGCGCACGCGCTGTTTTCCGGCAAGTCGCCAGAGCCAGTCGAAAAGCTCAAACAGACTCAAACGGTCGGTATACATGCTCTAGCCCGCCTTTCTCACACCGGCGCGAAAGGGCGTTCTCCTCGCCATCGCTGGATTTCATCAATTCGGCTCCCGACGCAGTCTGTCGCTCGCTCACTTTCCGCTTCGCGGCGCTGGCTCAGCCTTGCGCCGATGGCTGCGTCGCTCCGCAGGTCGAAGAACAACCCCTCCTCCTCGCGCCTTGCCCTCGGCGCAATCCCTTCGCCATCACGACCAGTGAGAAATCTCGATGGCGCCAATGGGCGCGGAGAAAGGCCTTGGCAACTTCGAGGTCGCGGTGGATCGTGCGCCGGGTCAGCCCAGAATGTCGGCGCGATCTGCCCGCCACCGAGGCCGGCAAAGTAGTGCGGCTCCAGCACCCCGGCGCTGCGCGCGCGCTCCAGCGCCAGCTTGCCGCAGCAACTCATCGAGTTCCAGCGCGGCGTCGACGTGGACCAGCATTGCCCGGATCGCTGGCCGCCTGCCATTCGACCGCTTTCAAGCCGCCACCGCGCTTCATCCGTAGGCGGGTGCGCGCCCGATCGACCAGCAGGTGCCGCATGGCACGGGCCGCATAGCCGAAGAAGGCGCGGCGGTCGTCGAAACTCAAGGTCTCGCGCTCGGCCACGCGCAGGTACAGCTCATGCACCAGGCCAGTGGTGTTGAGCGTGTCGTTCAGGGCGATCGCGGAGCGCGCCATGGCGCGCAGTTGCGGGTAGAGCTGGACGAACAACGCGTCGGTGGCGCCGGATCTGCCCTCGATCATCCGCACTCAGGGCAGACCGGGATGCACTTCATTCCGCCCCATCGTAGTGGATGCGTTCGCCCTCGTAAGCGCCGATGTCGACATGTGCGCCCTCGATCTCGGCGCAGCCCCTGTGCGTCGAGTGCCGCCAGCTGGCCCGCGCACCGGGACCGGTCTCGCCACGGGCGACGTCGTTGCCGGCGTCGATCGCCGGTGAGGCGGTCATCGGCTGGCCAAGCGGCGACAGTTTCGGGTCGATGGTCAGCGTGCCCGGCGCGGTCGGCCAGTTGGACATGGCATAACCGAAATCGAGGTTGCCGCGGCGCTGGAAGTTCGCCGTCGGCGCCATGCCGTCATGCAGACGAAAGCCGTTCGCGGCGATATTGTTGTCGTAGCGGCCGCTGACGTTCGGGCGGAAGCTGGTCGCGAGATAGCGTTCACGAAGGTGTTGTTGATCACCCGCGCCTGCACGCTGCCGCTGCTGCCGCCGGTCGAAATCGCCGCACCGCCGGCGCCAGCGACCTCGTCCAGGAGGAACAGGTTGTCGTGCACCGCAAGATTGACGGCGGCCTTGCCGGTGGTGTTGATCTGGACGCCACTGGCAAAGCGCCGGGGCGGGCTCGTCGCCAATGCCGCGGGAAGCACGCGGTTGCGGCGAAAAACGATGTCCCAGGGGCCGACGCCACCGACATTGGCGAACCACGCGCGATGGAAGGACTAGGCGATGACCACGGGTTCCGGTCGAAAGCGATTGTCTTCGACGATGACCTCCATGCCGCCGCTGCTGCCGCCGAACTGGCTGATCGAGAATGGCGCACCGTTGTCGGCGCCGATCTCGAAGTCGCAGCGACGCAGTACGATGCGCGAGCGCGCGCTGGTACCCGGATCGAATTGCCACATCACCTGGGTCTGCGCGTTGCTGGCATTGCCACGAAAGCTCAACGCCTCCACCGTGCAGTTCACCCGGCTGACTGCCAGCAATGCTGATGAACACCGAGCCGCCGACGAAGCGCAGATTGCGCAGCGTCACCGCCCACGGCGCGCTACCGGGAATCAGGATCGTGTGGCCCTGGGTGGCAGTGAACGTCGCAGTCACGCCGGGCGCCGCCTCGATCGACAGCGCGCGCTCGACACCGATGCGGTCGGCAATTGTCTGGTTGGAGACGATGCGCAGCGTGCCGCCGGCCGGTACCGCCGCGAGGCAACTCTCAGCTATGGCGTCACAAGGCGCCGCCCCCGGCCACAAACGCAGGGTCTGCGCGCCCAGCGGGGTGTTGGCGACAAGGGTGGGCAGCAGCACCAGAACCTGAAACAGGCGAATTCTCGACGACACGGCAGTAGCCACGGGTTTGGATGACATGCCATGGAGCCGATATCAGGCGGCAAAGTGAGACATGCGTGGCGCCAGCGACCCGAACTGCGGTCCGCGATCCTCCGGCGAATTGCCGGAAAGAGCGCGGGAACAGCCCTCTCTCACCGAACAACAATACCTCATTGATTTTCTTGATTTTAACGGCGCCTGAAGGGGACGCAAAGGACTCTCACCGAAAATCCGCCATACCATTGATTGTCGAGCATTTTTTGTAGAGTCACGCTGCCAGCAGGCTCCAGGTGTTCTCTGCGCGAACAAGCGTACCGGCAGGGCGACCCATGCCCCGGGAAGCTCTGCTGCTCAGAACAAGCTGCGTTCGCCGATCACCAGGTGCACCAGCGCGAGCACCGCCGTGGTGATCGCCAGCAATTGTCCAAACGGTTGCAGGCGGGTCGCCAGCGTGGCGCTCAGCCAGCCACGCAACTGCAGTTGCGGCAGCGCGCTGTAGAGGCCGGCGGCGATCAGGGCGGCGGCGGGCAAGAGATCGCCGACGATCAATCCGGCCAGCAGCCAGAGCACGCCGGCCATGGAGAGCCCAAGACCGAACCACGGCAGCAATGGGCGCGCGCGATCGAAGTACGCGGCCTGTGCGGGCTTGCGCCAGCGCGCGGGCGGCGTCCGGGCGCGCGGCGATCCAACAGTTCAGCGCCGAGCAGCAGCAACGAAAGCACCGTGAAGCGGCCGAACGGCGCCGTTCCGCCGCCACTTTCTCGGCCGGACTGAGCGCGTCGCCAGCAAGCCGCCAGACTGCCATCGACCTGTGCGACGCCGACGCCAGCGGACACCGCCAGTGGCCCCACGTAAGCGGCGACGATGCGCAGGATCGGCGCGTCGACGCTTTCGGCGGCCTCTCCACTGTAGGTACCGAGTTTCTCGCCACTGCTGGAATCGCGGATGTCGCCCTCGATCTGCTTGCGCAGCTGCATGCGCCCCATCTTGCCGGTGACCTGGGCAATGATGGTCCAGCGGCCGTCGTCGTCGCTGTCGCCGAGCGCACGGCCCAACTTCCCCTCGACCTCGTCAATCGCCGCCGCGACCACCGGATCGTAGATCGCCGCGACCGGCAGTCCGCTCAAGGTGGTGGCAAACGGGAAGTCGCCGACCTTGAAACGCCAGCCCATCAGATTGTCGGTTTCGACGCGGATCAGCTTGCCTTCCATCGCGCCCGGGTTGGTCGGATCGAAGCCACGTTCCGCTTCGAACTGGTCCTCCATCTGCGGCCACGCCGCGGCGGCCGAGACCTTCATGCGTTCGTAGTAACGCGCGCGGCCTTCCTCACTGCTGGTGTCGGCGTCGGCGGCAGTCTTGAGCCACTGCCCCGTGCGCGTGGCAAGCGCCTGGAATTCGGGGTCCCGTTCGGCGCTCAGGGTGACGCGCAGCGCTTCGTCCAGACGCAGCATGGCTTCACGCGTGCGCTCGTCGCCGGCATCGAGCGCGTGGCCGGCATCGACCAGTTGGCGCACCGCCGTCAACAAGCGGCTGTGGCTCGCAACGCGGATCGCTTCGATCTGCTCCACATAGGCTGCCGGCGAATTGTTCTCGCGCGCCTGGGCCAGCTTGCTGTTGGCGAGCTGAAACAGTTCCAGCGTCTTCGGCAAACCAAACGCATCGCTGGCTTGCGAACGGGTGCTGGCGTAGCTGGCAAAATCGATCGGCTGTTCCTGCTCCCAGCCCACTGTTTGCGCGCTGTCGCGCTCCCAGTACTCGCGCGCACTGGCAAGCTCCGCCGCCGCCTCGGCGCCGCCGACAGTCGTCTCGAAGGCTTGCGCGACGCTGCTGATCCGTTCACCCAGAGCGTCGGCCGCACTGCCGCCCAGCTTGCCGCGCGCCGCGTTCAAGCGCTCGATCTCGCGGCGCAGATCCCCGATTTCACCTTCGCGGCTATTCGGCGACAGCTCGTCGGAACCCAGCTGCGTCGCAAGTTGCTGCCACTTTGTTTCGAGCGCGGCGACCTCGCTGTCCAGACGTTCCAGGTCTTCAGCCAGGGCGAAGCGCTGGTACTCGGCGCGAGCAGCTTCCAGCGCTCCGCGGTATTGCTCGACTTGCTGCATCGACAGCAGCGACTGGTAATCGGACAACAGGCGCTCCAGCGTGGCGGCGTCGCCCTCGAAGGTCACGCGGTTGTTGACGCTGCCTTGTACCGCTTCGACGGCCGATTCAACCCGGCGTGTGGCGGTCGCCGGATCCGGCAGCGACTGGGCGGGCGCCGTCGCGGCGCTACAGCAACAAGAGCAAGGAAGCAGGAATCGAGCGATGGTCATCAGCAGGGCCTCGGTGGGTGAATGGCGAGCCGAACCCTGCCCAAGCCCCACTGACCTGCCGGAGCGCCCGCGGAGCGCAAGCTGACCGCAAGCTGACATCGTTTCCAATCAATAAGTTATGGTTAAGGACCTGTTCGATCCTGGGGCATGCCCCGATCGAGCTGCCGACAGGAGGCGACCCGCGCGAGGTCCGGATAAGGCGGATCCAGCCAGCAGCCGCGCCGCGGCGCACCCAGTTCCAGCGCCAGCAGTTGCGCCGATTGCGCCTGCGGCGAGCCTTCCACGCCGCTGGCGCGTGCCTCGTCCAGCGCCGCCCGGGCCTGCTCCAGGGCGCCGGCAGTGAACGCGTACCAGCCGGCGATCAGCGCCGGCTCGCCGCGGCCGAAGCGATCGTCGGTGCCACCGGCGGTGTCAGGGAAGCGGCCACGCGGCAGCAACCCGGGCGCGCGTTGAGGATTTCCAGCTCGACCGCGCGCCCGCGGCGGGCCGGCCAGTTCGCCCGCCTGCAGCAGCAAAGTGCGCGCCTCGTCGACCCGCCCGTGCCGATGCGCCAGCTCGGCGGCCAGCGCCAAAAGCGGTGCCGCGTAGTCGGCGCGGCCGCCCTCACGCAGGTCCTCCGCGCGCCGCAGCAGGGCATCGGCGCGCGGATCATCGGTGGCGTAGGCAAAGGCAGCGGCCAGCTCGCGCACCGGGTATTCAATCTGGAACACGCCGGCGGCGGCAGCCATGGCCAGCGCGTCGAGGCGCGGGCCGGTGTCGGCCGCGCGCCGGCTCCAGGCGATGCGCGCCTCGACGTATTGCCGGCGCAGCGGGTCGCTCGCCAGTACGCTTCGGCGGCCAGCAAGGCCTCGACCTCGGCGACATCGCCGTAGGACGCGCGATCGGCGAGTACGAACATCGACGTTGCAGGCGGCGCCAGTTCGACCGGAAACGCGCGCAGGTGGCGCAGCGCGCCCTCTCGGTTGCCGGTCTGGATGTCCAGATGCGCGCGGCGCAGACGCAGGCGCCAGGCCGCAGTTGGCGCAAAGTCAGCAGCGCATCGACCGCGGCGCGCGCTCGGCCTGCGTGCCGATCAGGCTCGGCCGCTGCATAGTCGACCATCAACCGGGTGTACGGATTGTCCTGTGGCGACAGACCCGACGCGCCCGCTGTACCAGCGTGGCCACGCTGGCGCGGTCGTCGGAGCCATGGTGAATGGCGCGCAGCGCCGGCAGCAGAGCGCAGTGTCCATCGCCCGTCGTCGGCGCTTTGCAGCAATGCTCGCGCCTGCGCACCATCGCCACGGTCAAGCGCCTGTTCCGCGGCGCCGCAACAGCCTCGACAGTCGCCGGACGACAGACGCCGAGATCGTCGGCACGGATCGCGTACACGACAGCACCATCGCGTTGACGTCTCCCGCCGCCGCTGCCGGTTGCGGCGCACGCCATTGCGGCTGCCAGCATTCCGGCGATGGCCACCAACGCCAGCAGTCCAAGCAGCCATGGATGCAGCGCACGCCGCACGTTGACCACCGCAGCAGAAACCGCCAGCGGCGGCGGGTCTGCGGTCTCCGGGCGGGCGGACGCTCGACCGCCGCGTCCAGCCGCAAGCCCTGTTTGCGCACGGTGACGATCGCTTTGGCATCGGCGCCGAGCAGTTCGCGCAAGCGGCTGATCCAGCTTGTTCAGCGCGTCATCGCTGATGTCCCGGCGCGGCCCAGCGCATCGAACAGCTCGGCGCGGGTCACCACGTGCCCTGCCCGCTCTTTGCTCAGCAGCGCGAGCAGTTTTCATCGGCAGCGGCGCCGCCGCCACGCTCGTTTCATCGGCCACACGCAGGCAGCCGCGCCCGAGGTCGAGCTCGACACGTCCGAAGCGGTAGCCGACCGATTCCGCATTATCCATGGCGGCGATGCTCACATGCCGCAGCGCCCGACACCAAACGTCGGGAGGGAGAAAGCACCTTCGGCCGCTTCGGCCAGCCCGTCTTCGCGCGGCGATCGGGTAGCCCGCCCCCATTTGGCGCTGATCGGAAAGCACCTTCAGCCCGCTTCGGCCAGCGTCTTCGCGCACGGCGATCAGGTAGCCCGCCACCCATTTGGCGGCGTCTGTTCGCGAGCGACTCGTCGCTGGATCGCGTTGCCCGTCGCCGTGCTCCACGGCAGGCCCGTGGATTGCAGTCTTGTCATCGAACTCGCCTATGTTGTCCCCCCTGCACAGGCCGAGCGAGTTGCCATGACGATGAAACCGGACACGACGCCTCCCGGCGGATGGGACGCAGCGGAGGGCAAGGCGCTGATCGATCTGCTGTGGTCCTTGCGCGCGGCGATGCTCGAGAGCGAGCAACGACTCGGCCCGCGGCTCGAGCAGTTGGCCCCGGCGCAGCGCCCGAGTGCGATCAATCTGGCGCACTACCTGGCCATGCGGCATCTGGACCTGCGGCAGTTGCAGGAGCGACTGGCGCGCATCGGCGTGTCCTCGCTCGGTCGCGCCGAGACGCATGTACTGGCCAATGTCGACAAGGTGCTGGGGATTCTGCACCGGCTCGGCAACCAGCCCTGGCAATCGCTGTCGGCCGAGGAGCCGGTGGGTTTCATGGGTGGCGGTGCGTTGTTGGCGCAGCACGCGCAGGCGCTGTTTGGCGCGCCACCGGATGGGCGCGGCGTGCGCATCATGGTCACCCTGCCGAGCTCCGCGGCGCATGACGATTCCCTGATCGCGACTCTGGTTGCGGCGGGCATGGACATCGCGCGGATCAACTGCGCGCATGACGGCGCTGCGGCCTGGATCGCGATGGCCAAGCGTGTGCGTCACGAAGCGCGGCTGGCAGAGCGACCGGTACGCGTGCTGATGGACCTCGCCGGCCCCAAGCTGCGCACCGGTGCGATCGCCGACGCACCGGCGGTGCTCAAACTGAAACCCGAGCGCGACGATTTCGGCCGCGTGCTCGCGCCGGTGCGCTTGCGCCTGCAGGCGGTCGGCTCGGCGCCGGCGAGCGCGGCGAACATCCCGAGCCTGGGCGTGGATGCGCCCTGGCTGCGCCAGCTCAAGGTCGGCGACCGCATCGACCTCACCGACGCGCGCGGTTCCCAGCGCCGTCTGTTCGTCGCCGAATGCCGCGCCGACAGCGCAATTGTCGAATGCACGCGCACCGCCTACCTGACCGCCGCGACCACCCTGCAACTGCATCGGCCGTATTGCGCGGTGCGCGCCAGCGCCGTCGGCGACTTGCCGCGGCGCCCCGGCCAGTTGCACCTGCGTCGCGGCGATCTGCTGCACGTCCTGGCGCAGGGGATCGGTCAGGATGCGACGGCGGCAGCCGCAGGGCGTCGCGCCCATCCGGCCCGGGTTGCCTGCACGCTGCCCGAAGCGCTGACGCAGGTGCGCCGCGGCGACCGGATATGGTTCGACGACGGTCGCATCGGCGGTGTGGTGCGGCGCGGCGGTGCGAAACGG
Organism: Rhodanobacteraceae bacterium; assembly: GCA_016717705.1. Classification (GTDB taxonomy): domain Bacteria; phylum Pseudomonadota; class Gammaproteobacteria; order Xanthomonadales; family SZUA-5; genus JADKFD01. The sequence continues at coordinate 10,439 of JADKFD010000106.1, forward strand.
CTCGAGGTCGAGATCACCGAGGCGCGCGACAACGGCGAACGCCTGGCGGCCGACAAGGGCATCAACCTGCCCGACACCCGACTCGATCTTCCAGCGCTGACGCCCAAGGACCTGGAGGATCTGGAGACGGTCGCCGAGCACGCCGACATCGTCGGATTGTCCTTCGCCCAATCGCCCGACGACGTGCACCAGTTGCGCCAGCGTCTGCTCGAACTCAAGGCGCCGCAGATTGGCCTGATGCTCAAGATCGAAACCCAGCGCGGCTTCGAGCACCTGCCGAGAATGCTGCTCGCGGCGATGGGCGCGCCCGCCGCGGGCGTGATGATCGCGCGCGGCGATCTGGCGGTGGAGTGCGGCTACGAACGCATGGCCGAAGTCCAGGAGGAGATCCTGTGGGCCTGCGAGGCGGCGCACATGCCGGTGGTGTGGGCCACCCAGGTGCTGGAAACGCTGGCCAAGACCGGATTGCCCTCGCGCGCCGAGATCACCGACGCGGCGATGGGCGAGCGCGCCGAATGCGTGATGCTGAACAAGGCCCGCACATCCTCGAAGCGATGCGCACCCTGGACGACATCCTGCGCCGGATGCAGGCGCACCAGGCCAAGAAGCGGCCGTTGATGCGTGCCTTGAAGGCCTGGGATCTGAGTTCCGCTGGCTAGCGCCGTTGCAGCAAGGCAACCCGCAAAGCCAGAGCGCCGACTGCACGTCGGCGATCCGCGAAGCTGGGCAGCCGAATATCTTCAGTGCCCGATCCAGCTGAAATAGCGCCAGGCGCCGCCGTAGGCGCGCGTGCTGGACACCGCGATGGGGCGCCCGGCCGCCGCCAGGCGCTCAAGCAACTGCGGATCGAAACTGACATGGTTGCGCGCCATCCAGGCGGCGAATCCGGCGCTCGGCGTCGACTGGAAATCGACCACGCCGAGCAGGCCCCCGCTGACCAGTTCGCGGCGCGCCGCGGCGATGCACTGCGCCTGAGCGGAGCCGGTCATGCTCAGCATGTACGAGGCGAAGACAATGTCGAACGGACCGTCGAGCGCGACGCTGCCGAGCGCTCCCTGCACCAGTTGCGCGCGATCGCCGAGTCTGGCCCGCGCGCGATCGAGCATCGCTGCCGCCAGGTCCACGCCAACCAGTCGCGAGTGCGGAAACATCCGGCTGAGGAGGTGCAGATTGCGTCCGGTGCCGCAGCCGACCTCGAGGATGCTCGGATTGCGCCAGCCCTGCGCCAGGCTGGCTTTGGCCAGCCCGGACAACAGGCGCTCGCGCCCGAACAGGAACAGCGGCCGGGTCAGGTCGTAGATCGGCGCGTGCAGTCGATAGTAGCCGGCGAGGTCGCTGCCGATGCGCGCGCTCATGCGGCGACCTCGGCCAGCATCACCGAGCCATAGGTTCCGACACGATCGCGTAAGTGCCAGCCCTCGCTGTCCTGCGCGCGCAGCGCCGCTTGCGCAAACTCCGGCAGAAACGAGATCTGCATCGCCGCCGAACGCAGCAGCACGCGCGCACCGGGCGCGCTGCGCTGCAGGATCATCCGCCACTCCTGCTCCAGGCCGGGCACGTCATTCACCCCACAGCCAGTCCTGATGGTCGAGCAGCACGAAATGCGTCAGCGCACCCGCATGGCCTTCGAGGAAAGTGCTGAAACTGCTGGTATGCACCTGAACGCGATCGAGGCGCTCGCGCAGGCATTCAAGGTTTTCCCGGCGCAGATAATTCGGGCAGCATTGGCGCGTGTAAGCGCCATGCAGGTACAGGCGCCAGAAGTAGTTTTCCGCGACCGGCACCTCGGTCATCAGCCAGCGCACCTTGTCCTGCACATACGCACTGACCCCACCGGGATACTGTTGCGTGATCAGATCGCGCTGCGCGCGCGGCACGCCCGCCAGCGCGAGCGTGGCCGGCTGGCGCACCAATGCGCGCATCCCGGGCCCGAACAGGCGCGGTTCGATCTGGGCGTACCGGGACCGCTGGGTAGCGAGGTCCGGAGCCTCGAACAAACGCAGCAGATCACGATGCAAGGCCGGGCGCGCAAGGCGCAGCAGCGCGCGCAGCATCCAGGCGATATCGCCGGAAGCACCGCAAAAATAGAATGAGCCGCGACCGCGTCCGTTGAACCAGTGGCGGTGCCGGTCCCAGAACTGTGCCGTAGCCTGGCGCAAGCGCGGGCGCAGGCGATCGCGATAGAGCTGCTCGAAGCCGGCATGCCGGCCTTCGCCGAACAGCGCGAACAGATCATCGTGATCGAGCGTCGCCAAGGCCGCCAGCTTCAACTCGAGCAGCGCATTCTGGCGCGAGTTGAGGTCGACGCAATGAATCTCGGCGGGATCGTCCAGCAGGTAGTCGAGCGCATTGCAGCCGGCGCTGGTGATCATCGCGATGCGGTCGCCGGATGCGACCTGCAACAGTGCACGATCCGCGCGCGGGTCCTCCCAGCAGGTGTTGTAGATCAGGCGCGTGCCATGCACGTGCCGGAACCAGGCGTCATAAGCGCGTTGCTTCAATGTCGACACGGCGATTCTCCTGGGTCAGGCAGGCACGCGGACTGGGCATTCGAACGAGGCTCGGCCCGGACGCGAAATATTGGCGATCCCGGCGCAGGCTGCGCGCCCAACGCTACCGCTCGGTAACGCTGCGATTGCAATGCGATGACCAGAGCCGGTTGGCCCAAGCCGTCACGCAGGCGTCGCGCGAGCGTCATCGATCTGTTGCGAAAGCCGCGCACAGTGCGCGCCATCGTTGCCGGAGGCGGCTCATGCACAGCATCGAATCGCGGAACTGCGATCTCCAGGCGCGGTGGAGACTGGCACCGCCACCATCGCCCCCACCGTCGGACTTTCGAGGACCCGGCGCATGAACTCGCCGCGCCGCCGTCTGGACGCGCGCACGGTATTCCTCTCCGATCTGCACCTGGGCTCGCCCAATTGCCACGCCGAAGCGCTGGTCGATTTCCTCGCCAACCTGCGCGCGCAACGCATCTATCTGGTCGGCGACATCATCGACCTGTGGTGGATCAGCGAGCGTCGCGCGCGCTTCGACCGCCACCAGACAGCGGTACTCGAGAGCCTGCGCGAACTGGCGCGCCGCGGCAGCGAGCTGATCTACATTCCCGGCAATCACGATCGGCCGCTGCGCGAGTTGTGCGGGCTGGTGCTGCCGCGCATGACGGTGCGGCGGGACGCGGTCCATCGCGGCGCCGACGGCCGTCGTTATCTGGTCACCCACGGCGACGATTTCGACGGCGCGGTGCAAGCCGGCGGCTGGCAGGAATGGCTCGGCGACCAGTTGTACGACTACATTCTGGCGGGCAACCGCATCACCCAGCGGATGCGTCAGCGCCTGGGGCTGCGCTACTGGTCGCTGGCCGAATTCATCAAGCGCCAGAGCACGCTGGCGGAACGCTATATCGATCGCTTCGTCGACGCCGCGGTCGGCGCAGCCGCGGCGCGAGGGCTGGATGGCGTCATCTGCGGCCATATCCATCGCGCCGCACTGCAGGAGCGCGCCGGCATCGTCTATGCCAACGACGGCGATTGGGTCGAGAGCATGACCGCGATCACCGAGGATTCGCGCGGTCAGCTGACCCTGATGCGCTGGACCGGACAGGCCGAAGTGCTGGCCGAGATGATGCCGATCAGGCTGCTCGCTGCCGCCTGAGCGGGCTGCCGTTCAGTCTCGAACTAAACCCGCAACGATGCCGCAATCGGGCAGTCACGGATGCCGCATAGGCTGTCCTCAATCCACCGCCGGACTACCAAGATGCGCAGCAAAATCAATAAATTGTCGTCGCTGGCCGTATATCTTCTGGTCGGCTCGCTGGCGCTCGGCGCGCACGCCGAAAGCGTCACCATCCGCCTGCATGGATCGAACACCATCGGCTCGAAACTCGGCCCCAGCCTGGTCGAAGCATTTGCGCGCCAGCAGGGATTCGTGGGTGTCGAGCGCAATGAGACGGCGGAGCTCGAGTTCTCGATCTCCGGTCGCCGCGCCGACGGCAGCGAGTTCAACGGCGTGGTCAAGGCGCACGGGACCAACACCGGCCGCATCGATCTGATGTCCGGCGCGGCCGACGTCTGGATGGCCTCGCGCGCGGCGACGCCCGACGAAGTCGCGCAGGCGAAGGCCATCGGCGACCTGCACTCGCCGCAACAGGAACACGTGGTGGCGCTGGATGGGCTGGCGATCATCGTGCATCCGGACAACCCGCTGGGCGAACTGCGCGTCGAACAGATCCGCGATGCCTTCGCCGGCCGCATCACCGACTGGTCGCAACTGGGCGGCAAGCCCGGCCCGATCAAGTTGTATGGCCGCGACGACAATTCGGGGACCTACGACAGCTTCAAGTCGATGGTGCTGACCGATGGCGCGGCGATTTCGAGCGCCACCCAGCGCTTCGAATCGTCGAGCGATCTGGAGCGCTCCGTGGCCGAGGACCCGACGGCTCTGGGATTTGTCGGCTTCTCGTACATTGCGCATTCCAAGGCACTGGCGGTGCGCGCCGAGGGCACCGCAGCGCTCAAACCGGAGGCGCTCAGCGTTTCCACCGAGGACTATCTGCTGGCGCGCCGCTTGTACTTCTACACCGCCGGCAATGCGTCGCCGGAAGTCACCGAGTTCATCGAGTTCGTCCAGAGTACCGCGGGGCAGGCCATCGTCGCGCAGACCGGCTTCGTGGCGCAGAACGTCTTCGTCGCACGCGTGCAGCCGACGCCAGGGAATCCGAGCGAGTACTACGACGTGATCGGACATGCCGACCGTCTTTCCATGACCTTCCGTTTCCGCCCGGCCAGTTCCACCCTGGACAGCCGTGCGCTGCGCGATATCGAGCGCCTGAGCGCCTTCATGAGACTGCCGGAAAACCAGCACAAGGAACTGCGGCTGGCCGCGTTTTCGCCAAAGGCCGAGCGCGCCAGGTTGATGACATTGCTGACCCTGAATGACCGCGTCGACCACGTCTCCCAGTTACTCGCCACGCGGGGTGTGCGCGTCAGCATGAGCCGCGGCTTTGTCGATGGACCGGTCGTGGCGCCGCTCGGTCGTGCCGACAGCATGGTGCGCAACGAGCGCGTGGAAGTCTGGCTGGTGGATCCGAACGGGGGTATCAGCGGCGACCAGGTGCTCTGACCGGGCACCTCGACGGGTTGGCGGCGCGCTTCAATCGAGGCGCCCGAGGCTCTCACCGAACTTGCCGCAGGCCGTTGATTTCAATGTGGGAGCGGATTTACTCCGCGAGCGCTTTCGCGGGATAAACCCGCGCACACAGCTTCGATTCGCGAATGAGGGCTGTGGAAGCAGGTCACCTTGTCTGCGCAGCAGACTCCGTGACGTTCAGCTTGATCACATAGACGCCCGCGCCAGCGGGATCGTCGAGCCGCGCGATGCGGCCGACGCCCGGCACATCGAAGGCGGGCACGCAGACCTTGCCACCGAGCTTCGACCGCGCGCGCGAGGCAGGCGTCGACATCGGGCACTGGTATGTAGAGCGACCAGTGCGAGGGCATCTCGCCCCATTCGGGTGTCATCGCCATGACGCCACCGAAGCGCGTGCCGGCCACCGCGTATTCGCAGTACTCGACCGGCGACGGAACCGTCGAGGCGATGAATTCCCAGTCCAGCAGCGCGCCGTAGAAGGTCTTTGCAGCGGCGGCATCGCGCGTGGCCAGTTCCACCCAGCCGACCGAATACTCCTCGAACATGGTGAAATCGCCGGCATCCGCCTGCGCCGGCTGCCACAGGCTGAACACCGCGCCGGTGGGGTCGGCGAGCACTGCACCGCGGCCGTTCCCGGGCACCTCGAAGGGACCGAAATGCAGTTGTCCGCCCAGTTCACCGGCACGCGCCACGCTGGCATCGATATCGCGGGTCGCGAAATACACGCCCCAGCTCGACGGTCGTCCCTCGGACCCCGGCGGCATTCCGCACATCGCACCGATGGTGCCGTTGGCGTTGCGCAAAAAGGTGTAGTTGCCCATCTCACCCATGTCGTTGTGCACATGGCTCCAGCCGAACAGGGCTTCATGGAAGGCGAGCGCAGCCACCGGATTGGTGCTCGACAGCTCGAACCAGCAGGGCGCTCCGCAGGGTGGGGTCAGCTTGGGCATGGTCGGATTCCTCTTCGGGTGGCATCAAAGATTGCGACGGGAGTGCAAGGGCTGCAAGTGCGGGTCGCCGCGGATCCGCCATCAGCCGGACCTTGCCGCGATGGACAGCTGGTTCATGCCCTTGCCTGCGCGGTTTCCGCTGCTGGCGTATCCGTCCCTGCAACGTGCTTTCCCAGCAAGGTCAGCGATGCAAACAAGGACTCGACGATCACCTTGCCCAAAAGGTACACGCCCGCCCAACCGTGCGGACCGCTGCTCGCGACCGGCGCCACCACAGCAAAAATCGCAAAGAACGCCGCAATCACGGCAATTCCGCCGACCAGATTCCAGTGATCTCCTTCGCGCTTGCCGACCGCCTTGACGATGAGCCAGGTGGCCAGCGCGAAAAGCCCAAATACCGGGATCGCAATCACGACCGCACCATAGGCGAAGGTGATCCGGCGGCTCATGGCCTCCAGGGAAACGCTGGACACCAGCGGCGGTCCGCTGCGCCGGTAGTGCTCCTGGTCGGCGAATAGCCCGGAGATGGCAAACAGCAGGGTCATGCCCAGCGCGAGGTCCAGACCGGAGCTGCGCCACGCACCAAGCGTGGTGCAGAAGGCGACCAGGACATCGACCTCGTGCATCAGGTAGATCCACATGAAGTAAGCGCCGCCCACGCCGACGACAAAACCGATCAAGCTGCCGAGCGCCTGCGGCAGCGTGATGTTCTCGAACTCGTACTTCATCCGATGCGCGGCAGGCACGCGCGAGCGTTGCCAGACTTCCAGGATCGACAGCAGCACGCCTTCAGTCAGGACGAGCAGGACCAATCCAGTCAGGCTCAGCTGCCCATGCCAAATCAACCACATCAAATAGACATTGCCGAGCAGAATGCACGCGAGGTTGACCGCCAGAGAGATTTTTCCCGGCTTTGGAAAGCGTCGGAGCAGTGCCCGCAATTCCGCACTGCGGATGCGCTTGCCCTTGACCGGAGACACGCTGGTTGCCTCTCGCAGCTCGCGCAGGCGGCGTCTTTCTCGCTTGGTTCTGCTCATCGCGGGTCCGGTCCTCTCAGCCTTGCCATTGGATGCGGAAGTACCTGGCAGCGGTCGGAGCGACCTATCGCCGTCGCCGCCCGCCGGCCATGCCTGCTCTCACCGAACATACGATAAACAATTGATTGTCATGCATTTTTGTGTAGGTCACGTTGCCTGCGCAGCAGGCTAGGTGACAACGGGCCGCGTCACGTAGCCTGCTGCGCAGGCAACGTGACCTACTTCCTGATGCTCTGTGCGCGCGCGAACGCAGCCCTGCTTGCCCGATCTTCAGTCCAAGTGCCCGGCATTGTCGCCGCGGCCGCGGCCGAACCAGCCATCGAGGCGACCGGCCAGCCATTTCAGCGCGCGCGAAAAGCGGCCGCGACGGGTCTTGCGGTCGCGCGCGGCGGCATCCACCAGCCAGGCGATCTGGATCACCGGCCGCTCGCCTTCGAAGGGCAGGTGGCCGTGGAAGGAATTGTCCGCACGCTTGAACGCCGCGAGCCGCCCGTAGAGAGGTTGCAACTCGGGCACAAGGACCGACTCGATATCGTCGGAGCGCGCCAGGAAGCGCAGACAGCCGGCCGAGATTTCCGGCCAGCTCGGACTCAGGTAGACCAGCGCGGTCGCGACCTTGGAGCGGCTGTCGGTGTGAATGGTGCCGTGGCGCCGGTTGAGTGCCCGGCACAGGGTCACCAGCGTCGGGTGCTGCGACAAGCGCTCGATGCCCAGCCGCGCGCCGATCGCATCGGCGAAAGCGGGCGCGGTGACTTCCGCGACCAGCGCGTTCACCGCGGGCCCGCAGTCGGCGTCCGCATGCGGAAAGAAGCCGGCACCGCGGTAGCGCGGGAAGTCCGCGGCCAACGCCGGCGCCGCTGCGGGCGACAGCATGTCCTGGGCCAGCAGGAAGGAGAAGGGCTCGCTGCGCACCAAGGCCGAGGCCAGCCCGTCCGGGTTCAAGATGGAGGCCATGGTTGCGGTTCCAGATCGGGGCTTTGCGGGGCCCGGATTCTACCTCGGTGTGCCGGCCGCGGATCAGCGTGCAACCGGCGCCCGCAGCCGGCAACTTCCGAGACCGCGCTACATCAGCCAGGTACGCGCACCGACCCAGCCGATGCCTGCGGCGTAGGCGGAAAACGCCAGCAGCGCGGCTGAAGTCAGTCCGGCATGGACGCGCACGAAGCTGCCGGCCTTGCTTGCGCGGATTGCGCGCCACAGCCCGATCGCACTCAGCAGGGGATACAGCAGGCTGCACAGCAGCACCGTCAGCGAGTATCCGCTGGGCACGGAAAGCGCGCGTATCGCCGCGGTATCGTTGGACATGAAGATGAAAAACGGCAGCACGAAGGTGATCGCCAGCAGCGTGAATGCGGCAAGCGGAGCGAGGCGCAGCGCAGCGCCGCCGCGATTGGCCAGGCGTCCGCGCGCCCACGCCAGCAGCCAGACCGGGGTCATCAAGAGCGCTATCAGGACACCCAGCATCAGCGTTGCCAGCACCGCCACGATGCTGACGGCGCGCCACCACGGCTCGCACACGGTGGCGCCGGTCGCCGAGACCTTGTAGATCTCGCCGGCGTCTTCCACGAATGCGACATTCGCCATATCGCGATCGGCGCGACGGAACAGATGCGCGCTGGTCGGCAGGAACTCCTTGCCGCCAATCTTGAGCTTGCCATCTTCCGCGCTGACCAGGGTCAATCCCAGCAGCTCCTGGAACGGGCGCGTGAAGGCGTTGTTCGGCGTCACTCTGCGGTAGATGCCGGCGTATCGATCCAGTTGCTGCGGGTCGACCGCAACCGTCGCCGCAACGATCGGCGAAGTTTGCCGCGTGAGATAGCCCTGCACCCAGCGCGAAGCGGGACTGGCGAAATCGACGCCCTCGCCACCATTGGCCATCAGCACGTATCCGGAGCGGTTCTGCAGGGTGTAGCCATAGACCGAAGTGAACGCGTAGATCTGCCCGTTGTGACCGCGAAAAGCTCACGCCCTTGTCCGGGAATGGCGCGTTGCCCAGGCCGTAACTGGCGCCGGTCAAGCCGACGCTGGCCGCCAATGACGACTCGCCGCGCTCGATGCGTTCCACCGATTGCGCGCTCAGTATCTGGCGGCCGTCGACGCTGCCGCGATCGAGATAGAAACGCACCAGCTGAGCGAGTTCGACGACGCTGGCATCGAGTGAGCCCGAAGGGCCGAGCACGATGTTCTGGAACGGCAGCGCCCGGCCATCGGCCAGATAGCTCTTGGACAGGCGCGCGGCCAGCCCGGGCGTCAGTTCGAAGTCCGCGGTAGGCATGCCCATCGGGCGCAAGACATGTTCGCGCACATAGGCGTTGAATTCCTCGCCACTGGCTTTTTCCAGAATGACGCCGGCCACCGCAGGGCCGGCATTGTTGTAGACGGAAAAGCGACCCGGCTTCCAGCGGCTGACGAATTCAGGGCTGGAAAACTGCACGCCGCGCGCCAGCGACCAGTCCGCACTGTCCTGCGTCAACACGCGAAACGAGATGTCCGGCCAGCCGGTGGTGTGTTCCAGCAGATGCACCAGGCGCACTGGATCGCTGGCTTCCCACGGGTTGTCGAATTTCACCTCGGGCGCCAGATCCGCCAGTTTGCCATCCAGCGAGAGCTTTCCAGCCTCGACCGCGGTCATGATGGCAATGCCGGTCAGGCTTTTTGAAATCGAACCCGCGCGGAAGACCGTGTCGGGCGTCACCGGCGTGTTGGCCGTCGTGTCGGACACGCCGTAGCCCTGGGCGTAGACCACCACACCGTCCTCGATGATCGCGACTGCCGCGCCGGGAATCGCCGCTTGCTGGAAGATCCTGGCGAGGCCCGCATCGAGTTCCTGGAGGTTCGCCGGCGGCGGATCTGCATCTCCGGCTTGAGCCGCATCGCCGATCAGCGCCAGCGACACCACGGCCGGGAATAGCAGCACCGATTTCCACCGCGACATTCTGTTCATCGTTCTGTGCTTTAGTGTGTTGGTTAACCATAACACCAGCGCAGAAGGTCGGACTACGATGACCAACGGCACGGGTGGTGCCTGGACCCCGGATCCACTTGATCCGATGACCCTGGCGCCCCGCCAGCAGCGCGCCAAGACGCGCCGTTTCTGCCCTACACTCCCGCAACGGCGTGAGGCAACGAGGCTACGCATGTCGATCGATATCCAGCAGCAACTGCTGAAGCAACGGCGCACGCGCATCGTCGCCACGGTGGGTCCGGCGTCCAGCGACGGCCACACGCTGGCAGCGTTGATCCGCGCCGGCGTCGATGTGTTCCGGCTCAACATGTCGCATGGCACGCACGCGGGCCATCGCGCGGCGTACGGCGCGATTCGCGAGGCCGCCAGCCTGTGCGGGCGCGAGGTGGCGGTGTTGGCGGATCTGTGCGGGCCGAAGATCCGTTGCGGGCTGTTCGAGGGCGATCGCATCGATCTGGTGACCGGGTCGGAAGTGCTGGTGACCACGCGCCAGGTGCTCGGCAAGCCCGGCCTGATTCCCTCGCAATACGCCGCGCTGCACGAGGACGTGCGCCCCGGCGCGCGCATCCTGCTCGACGATGGCAATCTGGAGTTGCGCGTCGAGGCGGTCGACGGGCAGGACGTGCGCTGCCACGTGGTCCAAGGCGGCGTGTTGAAGAACAAGAAGGGCATCAATCTGCCCGATGTGGCGGTGTCGGCGCCCGCGCTCACCGCGCAGGATCGCGAGGATGCGCGCTTCAGCCTGGCCCTCGGCGTCGACTATCTGGCGTTGTCCTTCGTGCGCCACGCCAGCGACATCCTCGAGTTGCGCGCGCTGATCGCCGACAGCGGCAGCGGCGCCGACACCGAGATCATCGCCAAGATCGAAAAGCCCGAAGCGCTGGTCGAGATCGAGGCGATCCTCGACGCCGCCGACGGCATCATGGTTGCGCGCGGCGATCTGGGCGTGGAACTGCCCGCCGAGAGCGTACCGTTCATCCAGAGCGAGCTGATCGACCGCGCGCGCGCCCGCTGCAAGCCGGTGATCGTCGCCACCCAGATGCTGGAATCGATGATCGGCAATCCGCGCCCGACGCGTGCTGAAGTGTCGGATGTGTCGACCGCCGTCATGGCCGGCGCCGATGCGGTGATGTTGTCCGCGGAAACCGCCTCGGGCGCCTTTCCGGTGCAGGCGGTGGCGACCATGGACCGCGTCGCCCGCCAGACCGAAGCCTATCTGTGGCGCCACGGCGCTTTCGAGTCGATCCTCGATGGCCCGTCCCGGTCGGCGCCCATTCCGCTCGCCGAGGCCTTCGCCAAAGCGACCTCACAACTCTCGCGCGACCTGCAGGTGCGGGCGATCTTCGTGGCGACCCACATGGGCGACAGTGCCCGCCGCGTGTCGTCCGGGCGTCCGGCAGCGCCGATCATTGCCGTGTCATCCGAGCTGCGCACGGTGCGTCGCATGTGTCTGCTGTGGGGCGTGGTCCCCGGCGCGGTGAGCCCCGAGGCACTGCAGCTGGTGAGCAGTCAGTGGCAAGAGCTGCGAGCGCGCCGTCCGCCGCTCCTGCCACTTACCACTTACCACTTACACCTCGCCGTGCGCACACCCCGCAACATCCGGACAAACGCCTGCACGCTCCTGCCAAACGCAGTTCCGGCCTGCCCGCTACGGTTGCAGCACCTGATTCGGGAGCTGTCCGATGCGCGCACTGCTTGTTCTGGCCCTGCTGGCCGCCGAAGGCCACGCCGCCACGTTCACTGTCACCTCCGCTGCCGACACCAGTGGCGCCACCTGCGGCGCCACCTGCACCTTGCGCCAGGCACTGAGCGCGGCTAACGCCAGCGCCGGGGCCGACACCATTGCCTTCAACATCCCCGGCGCCGGTCCGCACCGGATCAGCATCGCCAGCACGCTGCCGTCTGCCAGTGCGGTCGTGATCGACGGTTACTCCCAGCCGGGCGCGTCGGCCAATAGCGATCCGCTGGCCAGCAATGCCGTGCTCAAGATCATCGTCGACGCGCGCAATCTTCCCGCGGCAATATCGGTTGGCGGTCTCCGGCGGCAGTACGCTGCGCGGCGTGTCGGTGGTCGCCCCGCCGAACAATGTCGCGATCGATCTGGGCAGCGGAAACGTACGCGGCTGCTGGTTCAATGTCGAACCGGACGGCGTTACCGTGGTCAGCAATGGGACGGCTGCCTGCTGACCGCGGGTCAGACCGCCAGCGTGGGCGGATCCCTGCCCGCCGATCGCAATGTATTCGCAGCAACCGGGGCGGCGGCCAGCGCCATCCTCGCCGGCGCTGGCGGAGCGCACACCGTGCAAGGCAATCTGATCGGCCTGCGTCCGGACGGGCAGACACCCGGCGCCGTGGGACAGGCCGTCGTTTCCAGCGCCATCAGCGCCGGCCAGCTGCTGATCGACAACACCATTGCCTGCACCGTCAACGCGGTGGCCATGCAGAGCTACGGCGGCGTGATCCAGAACAATCGGCTGGGCACCACGGTCAGCGGAGGCGACCCGGGGTGCACTACCGGCCGCCTGTCGACTGGCAGCGGGCAACGCTACAGCGGCAACACCTTCGGCTACTTCAACAGCACGCCAGTGAGCCTGGCCAGCAACCTGAGCGGCGTGGTCTTTCGCAACAACCGCATCATCGACGTCGACGCGGTGCCCTTCGACCTCAATGGCAACGGCTTCACGCCGAACGATGCGGACGACAGCGATACCGGTGCCAACGGATTGCAGAACTACGCGGTGGTCAGCGACGCGAGAATCCTCGATGCGGACCATCTGCAGCTGTCGGGAACGCTGCGTTCCACCGCCAATACCAGCTTCGCGCTCGACTTCTACGCCAGCAGCGAGGTCAGCCGCGCCGCTTTCGGCTTCTTCGCATTGGCCAATGCTGAGCGGGTGTCGACCAGCGGCGTGACCGTCACCACCGATGCGTCGGGTCTGGCGAGCTTCGGTCCGGTCAGCGTGGCTTTCGATGGCAGCGGCGTCATGGGCGTGGTCAGCACGACCGCAACCCGGCTGGACAGCAATGGCAATGCGGTGGAAACCAGCGAATACGGCGAAGCGCGCGCGACCTACAGCGCCGGCAGCGGCGATTTCGTGGTTACCAACACCAATATCGGCGGTCCTGGATCGCTGCTGCGCGCGCTGCTGGAAGCCGAGGCGCGGCCCGACGGCGCTGGTCGCGACCGCATCACCTTCAACATCCCGGGTGGCGGGCCACATACGCTGTCGACCGGCGTGCTGACGACGATGCAGTTTGCCGGCAAGCTGGAACTCGATGGAATGACGCAACCGGGCTCGGTCGCCAACACCTCCAGCAGCGATATCAATGCGCAACTGAAGATCGACATCAACGGCAGCAAGCTCGATTTCAACCACGCCGATTCACTGGTACGCGGCGTGATCATGCGCGGCCCCAGCGCGCTGCTGTCCCTCATCGGCGGCGGCAGTGTCGAGGGCAGCTTCATCGGCGTCAGTGCGGACGGTCTCAGCCTGGCCACCACGCCCGGCAACACGACGCAGATCAACTGCCTCGCCGGCTGTCGCATCGGCGGGCCGGCGCCAGCGCAGCGCAACTTGATCGGCTGCCCACAGCAGAACGCGATGAGTTGCATCAACGTCGGCGCCGCCAACGCGCGCGTGGAGGGCAATCTGATCGGGGTGGCGCGCGATGGTCTGACCCGGCTGGTGACGCCGACTGACCCCGGCGCGAGCCAGGTATTCACTGCGATCGAACTGCAGGCGGGCAACGCTCAGATCGTCGGCAACACCATCGGCGGCTTCACCAAGGGCATCCGCCTGCTGTTCAACAATCACCTGATCCAGAACAACCGCATCGGCGTCGGCGTCGACGGCCTCAGCAGCATCGCCAATGCACGCAACGGCATCGAAATCAGCGGCTCTGGCGTGCGCGTGCTCGGCAACCACTTCGCCAACAACGTTCGCGATGGCGTGCTGGTGCGCAATGGCAGCACCCTGGTCACCATGGTCGAGAACACCTTCAGCGCCAACGGCGAGCAGGCCATTGATCTTGACGTCTCCAACACCACCAATGGCGACGGCGTCAGCGCCAATGACCCGCTGGATGCCGACGCCGGCCCGAACACCGGGCAGAACTTCCCGGTACTCTCGCAAGTACGCCGCGATGCCAACGGCGTAACCGCCAGCGTCAGCCTGAACTCCACGCCCAGCCAGAGCTTCCGTCTGCGCTACTGCTATGTGGCCACGCCCGACCAGAGCGGCAACGGCGAGTGCGACCAGCCGATCGTCGGCGTACTGCAAACCGTCAGCACCGACGCCAACGGCAATTTCAGCGGCACCACGCCGGTATTGCCGGCGACTACGCTGACTCACCTCACCGCGACCGCCGCCTTGGTCGCCGGCATCTTCGAGGGCACCAGCGAGTTCGCGCAGAGTGCGCGAATTGCCGATGTGACCACCACCACCATCACCGCGGACACCCCGGACCCGTCTACCTTCGGCCAGGCCATCAACGTCGCCGTCACCGTTGCCGGGCTTTCGACCACGCCCACCGGGACGGTCAACGTCGCCAGCTCCAATGGTGGCAGTTGCACGATCAATCTGAGCGCGGGCAGCGGCAACTGTGCGCTGACACCCTCGGGCGCCGGTGCGATCACGTTGACCGCCGACTACGTGGGCAATGCCGAATTTGCCGCAAGCAGCGACGGCGAAATGCATACCGTCTCGCCGGCATCCACCACCACGACGATCCTGAGCGACACCCCCGACCCATCCACCTTCGGCGATGCCATCACCGTCAGCTATCGCGTCCAGAGCACACCTGCGGCCAGTGGCACGGTGACGGTCAGCGATGGCGTCGCGCAGTGCCAGGGGTCGGTCGGCGCCGGCGGCAACGGCTCGTGCGTATTGACACCCGCTGCCGGCGGCGGCCTCACGCTGACCGCCAGCTATGCCGGCAGCAGCAACTTCGGTGCCTCCAACGACACCGAGGCACACACGGTCAATGCCGTGGCCAGCACCCTGGCCATCCTCAGCGACACACCCGACCCCAGCGTTGCCGGACAGCCAGTCAACGTCGCCGCGCAATTGACCAGCGGCGTCGGCGCTCCGGCAGGCCCGATCGTCATCAGCGACGGCGCCGGCGCCGCGTGCCAGATCAGCGGCGCAAACGGCAACTGCAACCTGATTCCGATCAACGCCGGCGCGATCACCTTGCGCGCCGATTTCGCCGGCAGCGGAACACATCTGCCCAGCACCGCAGCAAGTCCGCACAGCGTCGACCGCGCGGCAACCACGCTTTCGCCTGCGACGCCAGTCGGCGCCGACGGCGGCGCAGCGCGACAGTTCGCGCCGATGCGCTTTGCCGTGAGCGTCAGCGTCAGCGCGCCGGGCGCTGGCGTGCCCACCGGCAGCATCACCGTCACCGGCACCCCCGGCGTCGAGGTGTGCGTCATCACCCTGCCCGCCGCCAGTTGTGATCTGATCGTGCAGACCCCCGGCACGCGCACCTTCGACGTCGCCTATGCCGGCGACAGCCGCTTCCTGGCGAGCACCACGCAGGTCAGCGCACAGGTCCTGCCCGATGCGCTGTTCGGCAGCCGCTTCGAAGAGGATGAGTAGGCGCGGTCGACGACTTCCTCAGAACCGGCTTCGAATAGCGTGGACCGCGAGCGCGGCGAACACCAACGCCGCTGAACGCCGCTGAGTCCGATCGGCCACAACGGCCTACGACCGCGCCAGAGCCAAACCGCCGTAGGCCGGTGTGGCCCGCGCCAACGGGTCCGACACTCGCCCTATGCCCCGCACGGGGCTCACCGGCGCTTTGCGGCGTGGCAGTAATGACCGCCCGATTGCGTATAGCCACTCAACCACGGTTGTCGCGCTGGACTTTCCAGCGCGCAGCCGCTCATCGCCGTCGCCGTCAGCAAGCCAGGGAGATACCCAGTGGCCAATATCAGCAGCGTCCTCGACACCATCGAGCTACGCGACCTCGAAGACAATTCCAAGCTCAGTGTCATCGTCCAATCCTGCACCGAGCTCGGCAACAGCGCCGCGCCCGGCCTGCAGGTCGGCTATCTCGGCTACATCCTCAATCTGGAACCGCTGGGCGTCGAGCGCTGGGCCTATCAGGCGCGCAAGGCGGGCCAGGACGTCTTCCTGCTCGAAGATCACTCGTGGAACGTGCACGCGGACCAGTACATCCGCAATTTCCTGGTGCTCGGCGATCCCCTCAAGCTGCGGGTGGAGGTCAAGACGCGCAGCCGGGCCACGCCGGTCACCCGGGAATACGCACTGCCGTTCAAGGTCGAGGAGTGAGCCGATGGCAGCAGACCTCATGGCAGCCTGGTACATCAAGACCCGCGCCGAGTTTTTCGCCGTGCTCGCGCGGACCCTGGAGTCTGCCAGGCGGCGCAGCGCGGGCAGTCCGTTCTGGGCCCATGCATCCGTCACGGCGCAGTTGCAGGCGATGACGGACTGGACGGCCGCAGGGCGGACTCCGACGGCCGAGGAACAGGACCGCATCACGATCGGCCATATCGCGGTCCGTGAGTTCGACTCGGAACCCGAGGGCGAGGAAGCCGAGTTCATTGAATGTCTGGTCCAGCTTGCCGGCTACTTCGAGGAATGGCCCGACGATCCCCACGCAGCGCCAGAGAACGCGCCGTCCCTGTCGCCGGGACTGACGCTGCTGCTGCAGCGCCGGATCGGCCTGATGTCCTCCGCCATGCATCTGCCGGCAGGAGCCGCCACTCAGTCATCCCTGCGCGCCGCCCTCGGCGCCAACGCCGATCACGTCCGCCTGCCCGGATTGCCGGACGAGTTGAACCCCCTGGTACTCGATCACGCGCGCGTCGAGGCTTTCGTCGAAGGACTGGTGCGCCAGCCGGACAAGGTGCTCAAGCAACTCGAGAGTCGTTGGCTGGCGCTCGGCGTGGAAGGACTGTACCTGTCTGCGGCGAGCCCGGTCGAGGCCGACGCGATTGCGGGCGGCTACGAACTGCTGGTCCCTGACGAGGAAGGCAGCGTGGTCCAGGCAAGCATGCGCGTGCCGCTGCGGCGAGCCTACGCGCAAAGCGTGGTGGCGCGCGCAAAGGCCGCGCTCGCCGAATTCGAGGCCGAGGTAAGGACGCTGGAAGCAAGCGGCGCGATCCCATCGGCGCTGATGCTGGCCAAGTGGCGCCGATTCGCCGCCGCGTCGGTCTGGCGCAGCACCGCCAGATCCCTGGCCGAGCAGAGCGCGAAATTCAAGGGCGATTTCAAGAACGCAGCGGACACCGTCCGACGCTACGTGATGCCGCCCTGGGCGAGTTTGCCCCCGCGGTGATTTCGCCTGAGCTCGTCGCGCGGGCATTCGGACCAGGGCGACCACGGATATGCAGCATGGGTTCTCGATCGCTCGCATCGTCGTCGCACGCGAGCCATGCCGCGGCGCTCTTGCACTGAGCCACAGCCGGATACCGCTGTCCGGGGGATGGCACGGTTCGGGTGCAGCTTGAAGAGGACAGCGCGTTCGCTTCCGGCACTGGAGCGTCCGCTTTCGCGCGTCACCCGCGCGCCTGACCCCGATACATCGCGCTGTAACAAGTTGGCATGGATGGTGCAGTCCCGCTTCCGAAGGTCCGACCGGACCCCAGTACTCGGGAGCTCGACATGCTGTCTGATCTGCGCCTGGCCGCACTGCGCCTCGCCGCCGCACCGATTTCGACGCTGGTGGCGATCGGCTGCCTGGCCCTCGGACTGGCCGCCGCGATCATGGTCTACAGCGTGGTCGACCAGGTGGTGCTGCGGCCGAGCTCGATTGCCCGCGGCCAGGATGTGCGCCTGCTCGAACTCGAACTGCGTGCCGGTGGTCAGCAGCAAAGTCTGAGCAACTGGTCGTACCCGGCCTTCGAGGCACTGCGCGACACACTGGCGCCGGACTTTACGGCGATCGCGGTGACCAGAACTCCGCTGTGGCTGACCCTGGCGACCGCCGGCGGCGCCGAGCGCATCCGTACCGAGATCGTTTCTCCGGGTTACTTCCAGGCGCTCGGGGTGACCCCGACGCTGGGAGGTGAGCCCGGCGCGCAGGCGTCGACAGCGGTCGATGCACGCATCTGGTTGAGCCACAGCTTGTGGCGCGATAGCTACGCCGCCGATCCGGCCGTGCTCGGGCGCCAGGTGTCGCTGCAGGGCATGCCCTTCGTGGTCGCCGGTGTGCTGCCGGCTGGTTTCCAGGGCATCTCGGAGCAGTCGGCGGCGTTCATACCGATGAGCGCGGCGCCGAGCGTCACCTTTGCCAATCGACTGAAAGGCGCCACCAGCTTCTGGCATGCGGTGATGGTCGTGCCCGCTGCGGCTCAGGCCGCAGCCCTCGACGCGCGACTCGCGGTCGCCGGCGAGCGCGTGCGCGATGCCATCGACATGCGCGTCGGCGGCGAGCGCGCCGAGGTTTCCGTGCATGCGCAGTTGTGGACGGCTACGCGCGTCGATCCGGTGCTGCGCCAGACGGTCGGCGCGGTGGGCTGGGGCATCGCACTGCTGCTGGCGATCGTGGCGGTCAATCTGATCCTGCTCGCGCTGGCGCGTCAGGATCAGCGTCGCCGCGAATTTGGTGTGCGCATCAGCCTGGGCGCCGGACGCGTATCGCTGCTGCGCCTGCTGGCGGCCGAGATGCTGCTGGTGTTCGCCGCTGGCCTGCTGCTGGCATGGCTGCTGGGCAGCGCCGGCCTGGCCCTGCTCGCGCGCTTCGGTGATCTGGTGCGGGTGGGTGGCGTCGGGCTGGCCGAGGTGCAACTGGGCGCGGCGAGCCTGGGCTTCGGCTGCGCACTGGCCGCGCTGGTGTTGCTCTGCGTGCTCGCCGGCCCGGCGCGCGCAGCGCTGCGCCTGAGCGCGGTCAGCGCGCTGCGTCCAAGTCCACCGGCGCGCGGTCTGGGCAATCGCCGCTGGCTGGCGGGCACCCAGTTTGCGCTGGCGACCATGTTGCTGATCGGTGCCGGTTACGCCGCGAACGCAGCCTGGCGCGCGCTGCAGGCACCGCTGGGTTTCAACCCGGATGAGCTGCTGTCGTCACAGATCGCCATGCCCGACGCCTTGCAACCGGCCGACGGCGTCGGCGGCTTCCTGACCCGATTGACCACTGCGCTGGAAGGCGCGCCGGGCGTCGAACGCGTGGCGAGCGCAGCCTGCCTGCCGCTCAGCGGCGGCTGCGACAGCGTCAATCTGGAAGCGGTTCCGCGCAGCGATGACGCCGAGTGGTCGGTGGAGCTGAACATGGTCTCCGGCGACTACTTCGGCGCGCTTGGCGTGCCGCTGCGCGAAGGCCGCTATCTCGACGCCCGCGATCGCAGCGAAGCGCCGGCGGTGGCTGTGCTGAGTGCCAGCGCCGCCAGTCGCTACTTCCCGGGCGGTTCCACGCTGGGTCGCAAGGTCAAGGTCAGCATCGGCTTTCCCGAGGATCCGGCTGGCGCCACCGTGGTCGGCGTGGTGGGCGATGTCGCCGGTACGGATCTGGATGCCGACGCCGCGCCGATGGTCTATCTGTCCGCGCTGCAGACCGCCTACAACGACAACATGGTCATCGTGCAGGCGCGCCCGGGAATCGACGCACAGAGTCTTGCGCCGACCGTAGCCGCGACGCTGCGCCAGGTCCAGCCTGAACTCGCCTTGTGGGACACCGCCACCATGGAGCAGCGCCTGGCCGGACTGACCGCCCAGCGCAGACTGGTCGCCGCATTGACGGCGGCACTCGCCGGGCTGTCGCTGTTGCTGGCGGGCACCGGTATCTATGCGGTGTTCGATCTCTTGGTGCGTCGGCGCCAGCGTGAGTTTGGCGTACGCCTGGCGCTCGGCGCTTCGCGCGCCACGCTGCGGCACACGGTGCTGACCGATGCCCTCATCACCGCCGGCATCGCCACCGCGGCCGGACTGGCACTGGGTCTGATCGCGATGGCCGTGCTCGCCAGCCGCCTGCCCGGCACCGAGGGCACCTCGCAGCCGGTGCTGGCGTTGGTGATCGCGCTGATGGCAGCCACCGCGCTGTTGGCCAGCTGGTGGCCGGCACATCGGGCCGCACAAGCCGATCCGATGAACGCGCTGCGTCACGAATGATGGCGCGATATCCGGATCGCCGAGTTGCACTCGGCGCTCTGGTTCAGCCGCGGGAAGCTCCGGACTGCACAACCCGCCTCAGCGCCACTGGCTGCGGATACGCTGATGCGCGACCGACACCAGCATCCAGTCTTCGATCGAATTCGCCGCGGAATCGCTGCCGGTGTTCTGCAGCCACTGGCGTTCGAGGCGCACCGAGTAGCCCTCGGGCGTGACCTGCACCGCCAGCGCCTGACGCCCATCCGGGTCCTTGATCGGCGCCACCCGTTCGACGGAGTGCAGCAGCTTGGCTTCGGACAGATCGAGCAGGGCCAGGCTGAGCGTGTCCCAGCCGGGTCGGTTGTCGACCGAGAGCCACAGCAGCAGTTTCGCGCTGGTGCCCTTGTAGACCTGATCGCGACTGGCAAACGCGCCGATCCCGCTGCACAACGAGGCCTCATTGGAGACCACCGGACGTGCGCGATAGGTGCCAGGCGACAACGGCAGCAGCACCTTGCGCCCGTCGGCGAGCGCCAGCGTGACCGTCATGTCGGCGTTGTCGACATCCTGGCTGGGGGAATCGAAGATCAACTGGAAGGCTTGACCGTCGGCCTGACATTCGGCCACCCAGTGGACTGGATCACGCGGCTCGCCCGCAACGCACAGCGAGCTCAGTAGTATCAGCACGCTGCCGCTCGCCCACCGAAGATGGCGACAGCGCTCATCGCGCATCCGACTGCAGCCGGATGACGCCGGACTCCACCAGCCCGAACTGCGCGACTGCCCTGCTGCCAGTTGCTCGTCAACCACCCGATTCACCCCTTGCGATACATGACATCGGTGCGCAGCACGTACTTCACGCCGTCGGTCACGAGTTCGCCTTCGTGCGTGCGATCGTGCATGAACACCAGCGCCGTACCGGTTTCCGGGGCAATGGCGGCTTCTTCGTATCCACGCGCTTCGCTGGCCTCGATGTGCGCGGCGCACTCACTGGCGGTCAGGAAATTGCGGATCAGGAAGACGTCGGAGCGCGCGCCGATGTCGAGCCGGGTCGGTGCGGGCGGTGGGTTCGAATGGGCAGAATCTCGGTCCATGCTGCAGATCACGGCGTTTGCTGCCCAGCGGGGCCGGTCGGTGCGGCGTGGACAGGCCCATCGGTCAGCCGCCGTCGCGCTCATCGAGACGGCGAATCCACCCGGCTTTGCCGTTTTCGCCGAGGCGCACGGCGAGCAAGCTGTGCGCGTGCGTGCATTGCGGATCGATCCGCACGAGGATGGCACCGCGCGTGCGGATGCGCCCCCTGCCCCGGTGCCCGCGCATCCTCTACTTACTGCGGGACCGGCACCCAACGATAGCGCCAGGTGTAGGTGGCTTCGCGGCCGGCGTAGACCCGCGCGACGATGGCCATCGTGGCGTCGGGCGCGCCTTCGGGTACCGGCCAATTCACCACGCGCTGGGTTGACTGGCCCGGTGGTGGCAGTTCGCTGGAATGCAGCTCGAACAAGTGCTGCACGCCAACACTGGAAACATCCGCCCGCAGCGAGCCCGACGGCGAGTACCCGGCGGCAATGAATTGCACACCGGTATTGGCGAAGGTGACCGTGCCACCGATGGTTTGCCGATGGCACAGCGTCGAATCGAGCGGGCGGTCGAGGGCCAGCCGCAGTTCGCCCTTGGTGGTGAGGTGGCTCCACTTGGGATCGGCCGACCAGGTGCCGAGCTGAATCGTGCTGGCGGTTGCCTCCCCGCTACCCTGGTAGCCGCGCTCAACCGGGGCCACCCTGGACTCGCTGGCGCCCGATGGGTACCAGCAGCCGCTGCTGTCGGGCGGTACCTGAAGCGATGGCGTGGAGGGCACGATGGTGATCGTCGCGGATGCCACGCAGGCGGATCCGAACGGAGAAACGTGCAGCGTTGCAGTGCCGCTGCTGGTGTCCGGCAGAGTGACCTCGATACTCTGCTCGGACCACTGCTCGACGCTGACCACGCTGCCATCGAGATCGACGGCGTGCGCCGGATCCATGCCGCTGAAACCGGCCCCTTCGATGGTGACCCGATCGCCCGCGTGCGGCTGCGCCGGAACGATCCGGTCGATGCGTGGCCGCGGCGCCAGCACCGCGCGCAGTGGCAGGCGGTCGACGCGTCGGGCGGCATTCCACAGCTCGATGTCGAGCACAGCGTCGACGTCGCGGTCGGTCTGCCGCAGGGCGCAAACGTCGGTCAGGTGCGTCGACCAGTCCTGCGACTGGCCGGCTGCAATCGACTGGACGCTTGCACTGCGCAAGCTGGCGACCGGCGCTGGCTCGCCACCGCCGTAGTTGAGCGCGGCGCGCACCTCCACATCCTGCGCGGTGACGTCGGCGTTCCATAGCGGCAGCGTGATCTGCAGCGTGTCCATCCAGGGTTCGATGCGCATGGACAGATCGCCGCTGCATTTCTGCGACCCGCAGGGCTGCCAGGCATAGGGCGTCGGGTCGGCTGCGGTCATGGCCTTCCAGGCCATGCAGCGTTGCACATCCGGTCGTTCCAGGAAGCACACGTGCCCGTGCACGCGGTCACCGTTGTTCGCGACGAACGGCACCGCCAGGCTCTGCAGCGGCAGCTCGGCGGGCGGTTTCCGCGTCGGCTGCACGACCTGGGCGATGTAGTCGTAGCCCGGGTTTTCTCGCGCATCACCAGTTCCAGCCAGTCCTGTGCGACGATCCAGTAGGGTCCGCCTTCGGAATTCTGGTTGCGCTTTCCGGGCTCGCGCGCGCCGGCGAAGGCGCTGCCTTTCGGATCGTGAACCACCCAGGTCGGAGCCGAACCCGCGGGGTCGGGTCGCAGCATCAGCCAGGCGTGGCGTGCGCTGGCGTGGATGAAGGGCAGTCCGTTTTGCGACGCCGGCTGCCACTGGTTCAGCACTTCGCCCATCTGCGTGCCATCGACCACGCCCGAAATCACTTCCAACCAGCGACTGTAAGGCGTGGCGTGCAGGACGAAGGGCTGTCCCGGTGTCACCCCATTCATCACCGCGACCAGTCGGCCATACGCACCGGCGTTGTTCGGCAACCCGTAGGCCCCAGCGCCAGTGCCATCGTCGGCGGCCACCACCCAGTCGCCCATCGCACCGACCAGGTCGAAGAGGCTGGCTTCGCCGCCGTAGGCACGCACCAGCATCAGCGCGGTGGCGGCCCAGCAGGTGCCATGCGACTGCTGCACGTAAGTGAATGGCCCCTGCCACCCGGGGGCGGAAGCGCTTGCCGGCGCGGGCGCCAAGGGTTCGATGCCCGGCAGCGACGCCACGTCTTGGGCCCGGAGCGACCCACCCCAGGCCACCAGCAGCGCCGCCAGAACTCGGCTCGATGTGTTCATAGCGGACTCCCGCCTGCTTCGACGCTAGAAATCGTCCGGCTGGCCTGCAGCCCGCGTGTTGACCCGCATCAATCCCCGCCGCGCTGGCTGACGGATGGGCGAGACAAGCGGCGCACGGATTGCGAAAATCGGCACGCCGCCTGTTGCCTGTGCTTCCTGTGTCCGCCAGCGCACCCATCGAAACCGCGAAAGCCGACATCACCAGCGCGCTGCAGCGGGCCGGCGCGGGCGTGCCGGATGCGATGAATGCTCTGTTCCCGCTGGTCTATTCGACACTCAAGTCGATCGCCCACCGCGAATGCCGGCGGCATGCCGGCGAGGCGCTGACCACCACCGCGCTGGTGCACGAGACCTACCTCGATCTGGTCGGGCGGGCGCCGCGACAATGGGCGCACCGCGGCCAGTTCTACGCCTACGCCGGATGCGCGATGCGCTCGATCCTGGTCGACAGGCGCGCCGCCGGCTGGCGCTCAAGCGTGGCGGCGACCGCATCGAGGACGTCGACGCTGACGACGAACTGGTGGTCGCCGGCATCGACGCCGACCTGGTCGGACTGGATGAGGCCCTGCAGCGGCTGGCCGCGCTCGACCCGGCGCTGGTGCGCCTGGTCGAACTGCGCTACTTCGCCGGCCTGCCGGTGCCACGCGTGGCCGAACTGCTCGGGATCGCGCCGCGCAGCGTCGACCGTCGTGGCAGAAGGCGCGCATGCTGCTGGCGCAGTACCTCGGGTGACTCAGAGTGGCGCCAGCGCCGAGCTGCTGGAGCGGCGCTGGCCGCAGGCCTCGCCGCTGCTCGATGCGCTGCTCGACCTGCCGCCCGAATCGCGCGCGGACTGGCTCGCCGCGCAGCCACTGGATGGCGAACTCGCTGCGCTGATGCAGCAGCTGCTGGCCTCGGCCGACGCGCCCGGCGTGCTCGACGCCGATCTGTTGGCGCGCGTCGATACGGCCGAGGACTGCTGGCAGCGCCGGCTGGGTCCGTGGCGCGTGCGGCGACCGATCGGGTCCGGCGGCAGCGCCAGCGTCTATCTCGGCGAACGCGCCGATGGCGCCTTCGAGCAGCGCGTGGCCATCAAGCTGTTGCGCAGCGGCGTGCTCGATGCCAGCGAACGCGCGCGCTTCGCCCGCGAACGGCAGTTGCTGGCCCGACTGACGCATCCGGCGATCGCGCGGCTGATCGATGGCGGCATCAGTCCCGAGGGTGCGCCCTATCTGGTGCTCGAATACATCGACGGGCTGCCGATCGACCGCTGGTGCGATGCCCGGCGACTCGGCGTGGCGGCGCGCCTGCGGCTGTTTCTCGACGTCTGCGCGGCGGTCCAGTACGCGCACCGCCACCTGGTGATCCACCGCGACCTCAAGCCCGGCAACATCCTGGTCGACCACGACGGCCAGGTGAAGCTGCTCGACTTCGGCATCGCGCGCATGCTCGACGACTCGGCGGCGCCGACGGAGACCGCGGCGCGGCGGATGACGCCAGCCTACGCCGCGCCGGAACAACTCGACGGCGGCGTCATGAGCACTGCGGTGGACGTCTACGCGCTCGGCGTGCTGCTGCATGAGCTGCTGGTCGGCATCCGCCCGCAGCGGGCGATCACGCTGGCCGGCGCAGCGCGCAACGTCTCCGCGGCACTGCTGCACTCGCGCGACGCGCGCGCCAGCGCACTGGCGAGCGCCGTGCGCGGCGACCTGCAGGCGATCGTCGACACCGCACTGCAGCCCGAACCCGGTCGTCGTTATCCGTCGGTGGCAGCGCTCGCGCTCGACATCGAGCGCCATCTCGAAGGCCTGCCGGTGGGCGTGCGCGCGGCCGCCCGCGGCTACCGCGCGCAGCGTTGGTTGCGCCGGCATGCGCTGAGCAGCACCGCGCTGCTGCTGCTGATCGCAACCCTTTCGCTGGCGGCCTGGTACGCGACCCGCCAGGCGCACGAGGCGCAGACCCAGGCGCTGCGCGCGCAGGCGGTGCAGGATTTTCTGGTCGAGTTGTTGCAGGCGGCCGGCAGCGACGGCGGACGCACCACGCCGACCAGCGTCGACGAACTGATGCGCCTCGCCGCCGGGCGCGCGCTGGATGCCTTTCCGCAAGCGCCGCAGACGCGCGCGCCCTTGCTGCGCACGCTCGGTCGCCTGCTGCACGAGCAGGGGCGCCTCGACGAGGCCGAACGCACGCTGCAGGCGGCGCAGGCGGTGGAGCATGGCGAACTCGGATTGCCCGCGCAGGGCAGTCTGGCAACACGCCAGGCGCTGGCGCTGCTGGCGAGCGTGCGCCAGCCGGAAGCGGCCGCCGCGACGCTGCGCGACGTGCTCGTCGAGCAACGTCGCAGCCACGCGCCGCCGGGCGAGCAGGCGCTGACGCTGGAGACGCTGGGATTCATCGATTCGCGCGCTGGTCGCCATCCGGTGGCGCTGGCGCAGCTGCGCGAGGCGGTCAGCCTGACACCGACGCGCGCCACCCACGCTGATCTGCTCGGCGATGCCTTGCGCTGCGACGTCCGGCGCGGGCACCAGCAGGCGGGCGCTGGCCGCGGCGCCGCCGCAGTCGATCGTCGAGAGTCGCGTACTGTGCGGCATCGGCTATGCGCAGCTGCGCAGCGGCGAGCTGGCGGCGGCGCGCGCGGCCTTCGAGCGCGCCCTCGGCCTGCAGCAACGACTACTGCCGGCCGAGCACCCGTACACCGCGGTGACGCTGGGCGCTCGGTTCGCTGGAATTCGACAGCGGCGAGATGGCTGCGGCGCAGCGCTACTTCGAGCGCGCGCTGCCGATGCGCGAACACCTGTATGGACGCGACGCGTCGGGCGGTCGAGCCGTGGCGGCCTCCAGCGATGCGCTGGCGGGCCAGAACGACGACGCGCAGGCGATCGCCGTGCTGCGCGACGCCTGGGCGCGTTTGCACCAGTTGGCGCCCGAGCAGCAGCCGACGCGCGCCTGGGTGCTGCTGCACCTGTCGGCCGCATTGCGCCGCAACGGTGCAGCCGGCGAGGCGCTGGACCTCGCCGAGCAGGCGCTGGCGATCTACCAGCAGGCGCATGGCGCCAGCGACAGCAAGACGATCGCCGCGCATGTGCACGCGGAGCACGCGCGCCATGCGCTCGGCGACAGCCAGGGCGCACTGACGCGCATCGATGCCTTGCTGGCGCAGCTCGATGCGACCGCGACTGCGCCGCTGCGCGAGCTGCGTGCGCGCATCGTCGCCGAGCAGGCGCCGCCGCGCGCCGGTTGAGCGTGGCGCGGCTCAGCCGCGCAACAGCGGCGCGATCGCCGCGACATCCTGTCCGCCGCCCTCGACATGCTTGTCGAACAGCTCGCGCGGCCGGAACGAGATCGTCATCACCCCGACCAGATGGCCCTGCGCGTCGATCACCGGCGCGCCGCTGAACCCGGCCAGGTTCACGTGCGGCTTGAATTCGAAACGAAACATGTTGCCCATGCGTTCGACCACGCGCCCGCTGTAGACCTGCTGCACGCAGCGCGCAGCCGCGTACGGGCAGCCGACCAGATGCACCGTTTCGCCGACCTCGACCGGGCGCTGGCGCACCTGCAGCGGCTCGATGCCGTCGAGCCCGGCGGGGTCGGCCGGCGCCAGCAGCAGCCAGTCGAGATCCGGACGATCCAGGCCCGGCAGCGGCAGCGCCTGCATTGCGACCGCGCGCGACGGTCGCGTGCGCGGGAACAGGCGCCACGACTCCAGTACCTGGTTTCAGGTCCCAGGTTGATCTCCGGCTGCACGCCGCCGGCTTCGCCGATCAGATGGCGCGCGGTGGCACCGAGCACGCGCCCATCCGCGGTGCGCAGCAGGAATGCGCTGGCGCCCTTCAGCGACGTGTGGCCGCAGCAGAAGCGGGCGTCGTTGGTCAGCACGATCTGCGGCCACTGCGCCGGCGCCGCGTGGATCCAGCTCACCGGTTTCAGCGCCGCGTCGGCGTCTGCGCCCCGGCGCAGCCCGACGGCGACGCCGAGCGCCACAGCGGCCAGCAGGAAAGTGCCGGCGATCGTGCCCAGGCCGCGGCGCCACGCCAGGAAAGCCAGCGGCAGTATCAGACCGATCAGCAGGCCCAGACGCCCGGCGGCGCGGGTGGCGCCGCGCTGGCCGCCAGCGGCTGCAGGCATACCAGGGTCACGATCAGACGCCACGATGCGGTGGTTCGCGAGTGGCAACTCCGGATGGGATCACAGATCCGGCTAAGCGCAATCCGGCGAAAAATCGCGCCAGGTCGATCCGCCGCACTGCCGGCGCGGTGAAGAATCCCTGTCCGGATGCTCTGCGATTGCGCGTTCCTTGGCGTACCCCCCGCAAAAACGCAAGGAGCCATCGATGTCGAGACCCCTGATATCTGCAGTGACGCTGGCCCTGTTGAGTGCCCTGCCCGGGTTATCCAGCGCCGCACCCAACCAGCGATTCAGCGCCTCCGCGACTTTGCTGCCGAATGCGACTGCCAGCGGCGGACGCTTCGGCCTTCAGGCAAAGCTGCTGCAGCCTGGCGCGCCGCTGCTCAGCGATGCCAAGCAGCCCGAACCGGCGCGTTCGCAGTCGGTTGCCGAGACCGGACTTGCCGCGCGCTTCAAGCTGCTGGCCGCCGTGCGCGACAAGGACGCGCCCACCGGCAGCGTCTGTGCAGCAGAGAACGTCTTTCAAAACGGCTTCGAATAACGCCACAACGCTTGTCCAACCCTGATCCCTGTCAACGAATCGGAGTCCCAATCATGAATCGCACCCTGCTCGCCATCGCCCTGATCGCCGCCACCTCGTACGCTCAAGCCGCCAGCTACACCTATCAAGGCTCACTGGAAGACGGCGGCAAACCCGCCGACGGCCTGTACGACGTCCAACTGAGCGTGACTGATGCCGCCGAGCGTCCGCTGGCAGCAGCGGTAACGCTGTACGGCGTCAAGGTCACCAAGGGCCAGTTCTCGACCGCCGTCGACTTCGGCGTGGATTTGTCCCAATACGGCGAGCTGCAGCTGAAGGCCGCGGTGCGCCAGGGCGGTGGCGAGTTCATCGCCCTCGACCAGCCGACCTCGATCAATCTCGCATCCCCGCAAGGCGGGCTGTGCTGGGAAGTCGGCGGCAACATCGGTGTGCCCGCCGGAGCAATCATCGGCACCAACAACGTCAACGATGCCTCACTGACCGCACTGCGCTCGCGTGGCAACGATATCCTCTACGTGCGCGGTACCAGCGGCGGCGTGGAACAGAACGGATCTTCTGCCAA
This sequence comes from Rhodanobacteraceae bacterium, assembly GCA_016717705.1. Taxonomy (GTDB): domain Bacteria; phylum Pseudomonadota; class Gammaproteobacteria; order Xanthomonadales; family SZUA-5; genus JADKFD01. The sequence continues at coordinate 39,152 of JADKFD010000106.1, forward strand.
CGGCACGGGGGCAGCTGCCTGGAATGCCTCGACGGCGGCTGGCGCCAACAGTTTCACCGCGGTAAACGGCAGCACCGGTGTCAATGCCAGCAATACCGTGGTGTTTGCCGACGGCAGCACCGGCACCTTCTCGTCGAACGCCCCGAATCAGTTCCTGGTGCGCGCCGACGGCGGCATCCTGATGAACACCAATGCCACGCCGTCGAACAATGACGACTTCACCATCGGCACGCGCCCGACCTCCGGCGACGCCGACGCCGATCTGGTCCTGCGCACGCGCTCCGGCAAGTTCGGCCGCTTCTATGTGCACGACTCCGACAACGCCTTCCACATGTCGGTAATTCCGACCGGCGCCAACTTCCTCGAGACCACCGCCAACGGTGCGCGGCTCACCGCCGGCGGCACCTGGACCAACGGCTCCTCGCGCCTGTTCAAGGAAGGCTTCGCGGCGATCGATGTGGGCGACGTGCTCAGCAAGGTGGTGTCGATGCCGATCACCCGCTGGACCTACCGCAACTCCTCCGAAGGCGCCCACGTCGGCCCGATGGCCGAGGACTTCCAGGCCGCTTTTGGCCTCGGCAGCGACGATCAGCACATCGCGACGGTCGACGCCGATGGTGTGGCACTCGCCGCCATTCAAGGCCTGAACGAGAAACTGGAAGCGGAGAACGCCGCACTCAAGGCGCGCCTGGCGGCCATCGAAGCGCAGCTCGGGCTGTAACCCGGACAGTCACGGGGGCGCCCGAAAGCGCCCCCGTGAGCTCCTGGCGTCGTTCCGGATTCTGTCCCGGAAGCCAGGTGTCCTGTGTAGCTGCATCGATCGCGTTGGCGGCAAGGCCGTGCCGGGCGTCGCGCGTAACCGCCTTTGGGCACGGGCGGATACCCAGGACGCGCGTGCCCGGCCTACTCCGGACCAGCCGCACGCCGTGGTAGCGCGGCTCCGGCGCGCGCGCTGTCGGGCTGTGCCAAGACGCCCGTTCGCGCCGGCGCCGCGGGGTCTCCGGCGAGGCCTGATCGGGGAATTGATTCGGGACACCCGGTGATTCGGGATCATCGGTGATGCGGGACAGCCGGAAAATCGATCGCCCCGCTGTTGCCTGCGGGCGTCAGGTGAGTGTCGGGAGTCGCGGTCAGGGTGCAGTCAACGCGACATTTCGATCCAGTAGCCCGCATAGATCCCGATCCACGCGGCGGCCCAGCCCAGACGCACCCATCTGGGCCGCCAACGTGTGCGCAGCCATCGCGCCATCGACCATGCAACGGTCGCCGACAGGGTGAAGCGAACGATTCGCCCCGGCAGCGTCCAGGCGACGAAAGTAGCGAGCGACATGATTTCCGGCGCCTGCACCGCAAAGATCTTGTACGGCACGCCGCTGAACGAGCCGATCAGGATTCCGAGCCCTCCATGCGCCGCCGACAGCTCAGCGGCAAACGCGAACAATCGCTGCGGGACGAAAGGCACTGCGTCGACCAGAGCCCGGGCGGCCGCCGGCTCGTGCTGCGACCACAGATACATCGCGGCGCCACCGATGCAGGCGCCGGTCAGGCTGCCTGCGACTGCGAACAGCGCCAGTCGGCCGCTGCGCAATGCACATGCGCTGATCAGCACATCGGGCACGACGAAGAAGAAGCTCGCCTCGGCCAGGCCCCAGGCGAGCCCGGCGAAGGCTGCCAGGAGAACCAGCCATCGGTCTGCAATGTTTGCGTCCACGCCGCGCATGCCCTCGTCGCCGGATCGAAGCCAGGGAGTTCTGCGGCCGCAGAACTTGTTCACAGGGTCCCTGGCCGCTGGGAAGCCGACGCCGGCGCGGCGCGCAGCAACTGGCCGATTGCCGGGAAGGCAAGCGGCCACTGAATTTCCGACAGCAGAACCCGTTCGTATACCTGTCGTTATCGCGCCAGCGCCCGAGAGCGCTCCTCTGCGCGCAAGGTATACGACTGAGGCTTGTGCGCGATACGGGGCTGGTGTCTTCGTGGTCGCCGGTCGAAGGAACTGGTTGCGGCGGATCGCGACGGAGCTGAGCTGAGCTCACCGAAAGGCGCCAACTGTAACAATCGGCCTGCACAAATCCTTCCTTCGCGCGTAACATCCATGCCGCAGAGTGGGGATTCTGCAATTCGACTGGGGAGTCGATCCATGAAGTTACGAGCGCTTTCAATCGCGTTCGCGGGCATGCTGTTGCCGGCGATCGCATTCGGCCAGATGGATTTGGCCAAAGTCATCCATCCGGACCACACCGAGTTCGACGCCGCGATCATGGCGCCGTTCCAGAGCAGCGACAAAGCCGGTGCGCGCCAGATCCGCCTCGATTTCAGTTTCCTCGATGCCAAGTCGCGCGTCGCCGCGCAATGGCGCCTTGAACTGATCGCCGCCGACGGCCGCGCCGTCACCGAATGGTTTGGCCAGACGCCGCTGAAGGCGGGCAAGGCACGCGAGGTGATCGGCTGGAGTGGCACCGACGCCGATGGCCAGACGCTGCCGGCCGGCTACTACACGCTGCGCCTGAGCGCCGCGCCAGGTCTGGCGGTCAGCAAGAGCGCCGACATCGGAGCGACCGTCGCCGCCGCGCTGAGTGGCGAAGAATTCCATGTGCAGGAACAGGACATCCAGATCGGCGTGGTGCCGGCGGCGCGCATGCCGGCGTTCCAGCCGCTGCCGGTCGGCCGCAATGGCGAGAAGTCGCGGCCGGCGACCTCCAGCCTGCCGTACACCATCTATTTCGGCAATTTCCATGCGCAGACCAATCATTCGGACGGCGGCGCCGCGGTCGGCGCCTGCGGTGGTTCGGAAGTGCCGCAGGGCGGCACGGTCGATCCGACCGGTGCCTACACGATGATGCGCACGCAGGCCGGTGGCGACTTCATGCTCGCCTCCGAACACAACCACATGTACGACGGCTCGACCGGCACCAACAGTGCCGCCAACCCGACCACCGCCAACAATCTGTTCGCCTCCGGCAAGAGCCAGGCAGCGGCCTTCAACAGCGCCAATCCCAGCTTCCTGGCCTTGTACGGCCTGGAGTGGGGCGTGATCAGCAACGGCGGCCACTTGAATCTGGTCAATCCCTCCGGCCTGGTGGCCTGGGAAAAGAACGCCAGCGGCCAGTTGATCGGCCAGTTCGAAGTCGCCAAGAACGATTACGCGGCGCTGTACACGCTGATGAACGCGCAGGGCTGGGTGGGTCAGTTCAACCACCCGTCGACCAGCCAGTTCAAGATCGGCACCACCGGCATGGCCTACAACGCCAACGGCGCCAATGTCATGGTGCTCGCGGAAATCCTCAATTCCAGCGCGTTCTCGACCAATACGACCGAGACCGAAACCAGCCGTTCGACCTATCCGGGCGCCTTCAACCTGCTGCTCGAACGCGGCTACAAGGTCGCGCCGAGCACCGATCAGGACAACCACTGCGCCAACTACGGCTTGTCCTACCGCAACCGTACCGGCGTGCTGCTGCCGACCGGCACCGCGCTCAACGAAGCCAATTTCGTCACCGCACTGCGCGCGCGTCGCGTGTTCGCCGCGGAAGACAAGAACGGCCAGCTGATCCTGACCGCCAATGGCAACATCATGGGCGGCACCTACAGCAACTCCGGCGCGCTGACTCTGAACGCCCTGCACGCCAGCACCAACGGCCAGACCGTGCAGCGCGTGCAGTTCTTCGAGGGCGTGCCGGGTCGCAATGGCACCGTGACCCAGCTCACCGAAGGCAGCGGCAGCTACACCTTCACCCCGGCGGCCGGCGCGCACTTCTACTACGCACTGGTCACCCAGACCAATGGCGACCGCTTCTGGAGCGCGCCGGTGTGGATCAACCAGGGCACTGGCGGTGGCGACACCACGCTGCCGATCGCCTCCGCCAGCGTCACCGGCACCAGCGGCACGATCACCCTGAACGCCACCGCCAGCGATAACGTCGGCGTCACCAATGTCGAGTTCCTGATCGACAGCGTCTCGCGCGGGTCCGACACCACCAGCCCGTACAGCCTGGCCTTCAACTCCGCGACGCTGAGCAACGGCACGCATTCGCTGGTGGTCAAGGCCTCCGATGCGGCCGGCAATATCGGCACCTCGACGGCGGTCAGCTTCTCGGTCAGCAACACGGTGCCGGACACCACCTTGCCGACCGCATCGGCCAGCGTCACCGGCACCAGCGGCACGATCACGCTGAACGCCAGCGCCAGCGATAACGTCGGCGTCACCAATGTCGAGTTCCTGATCGACAGCATCTCGCGCGGCAGCGACACCACCAGCCCATACAGCCTGGCCTTCAACTCGGCGACGCTGAGCAACGGCACGCATTCGCTGGTGGTCAAGGCCTCCGATGCGGCGGGCAATATCGGCACCTCGACCGCAGTCAGTTTCACGGTCAGCAACACGATATCGACCACCTTCACCGAGACCGAGTCCAACGGCACCGCCGCCACCGGCAATGTCGTCGGCCGTTCGTTCACGGCCATCGAAGGCACCATGGGCAACACCACCGACAAGGATTTCTTCGCGATCAGCCTGAACGCGAACGAGACTCTGAAGGTCGATATGACCGGCGGCCCCAGCGGCAGCGACTATGACCTGTATCTGGTCGACAGCGCCGATGCCACGCTGGTGAGTTCCACCGGCGGCACCAGCACCGAGACCGTGAGCTACGCCAACGGCGCCAGTGCGCGTACCGTCTACGCCAAAGTCATCAGCTATGCGGGCAGCAGCACCACGGTGGTCTATCGGCTGGCACTGACCTACACCGCCGGTGGCAGCGCGGCGGTCGAGAAGGTGGTCAACGGCGGCTACGAGAGCGGCGCCAGTTCCTGGACCGATGCGCAGAGCACGATCACCAACAGCAGCAGCCGCCCGGCGCGCAGCGGCAGCTACAAGGCCTGGATGTGCGGTTACGGCGCGGCCTCGAACGACACGCTGTACCAGACGGTGACCATCCCGAGCACGGCGACGGAAGCCAACTACACGTTCTGGACGCGCATCGATACCGCCGAGACCACCACCACTTCGGCCTACGACACCCTGCGCGCCGAAGTGCGCAGCAGCACCGGCACGCTGCTGACCACGCTGGCGACCTACTCGAACCTCAACAAGTCGACCAGCTACGTGCAGCGCAGCTTCAGTCTGCTCGCCTACAAGGGACAAACGGTGCGCCTGAACTTCAATTGCACCGAAGGTTCCACGCTGCAGACCTCGTTCGTCATCGACGACGTCAGCCTGCTGACGCGCTGAGAGCGCCCAGTCGGCGATCCGGAAGCGATCCGGATCGCCGGCTGGTTCAGGGACGGCGCGGGTGCCCTCGAAGTCGAGTTTGCACGACTTGGGTTCTGGGCGCCGATAGCGACTGTCATCATCGACGGGGAACATGGGGCAGGTCCCAGGTTGCCCGATGTCGATGGCCCAGTCCCGCAAGTTGATTGCCACAGTCCCCGCCGTGTTGCTCGCCGCCTGCGCGAGCGCGCCATCCTCGCTATCGCAGCCCGCGGCCCTGCCTGCACCACAGGTCGCGATCGAAGTGCCGGCCATTGCGCGACCGCAGGGCGAAAGCTCGGCCTGGTGGTTTCTGTCCGGTGCCGCTGCGGCCGCCGAGCGCGGTGCAGCGCGCGGCCGCGCGCGCAACCTCGTGCTGTTCGTCGGCGATGGCATGGGCATGACCACCGTCGCAGCCGCGCGCATCCTCGAGGGCCAGCGCATGGGCGCACCCGGCGAGGAACACCGGCTGGTGTTCGAGGATTTCCCGCACACTGCGTTCTCGCGCACCTACAACACCGACCGCCAGACGCCGGATTCCGCCGGCACGATGACCGCAATGGCCACCGGGGTGAAGACGCGCATGGGCGTGCTCGCCGTAGGACCTTCCGCAGCGCGCAGCGATTGCGTGGCGCCGCGGCCGGCGACGAGTTGGTCAGCCTGCTCGAAATCGCCAAGCTCGCCGGCCTTTCCACCGGCATCGTGACCACCACGCGGATTACCCACGCCACGCCGGCTGCCACTTATGCCCGCACGCCGGAGCGCAACTGGGAAGATGACGTCACGCTGGGACCGGCGGCCGCGGCGGCCGGGTGCAAGGACATCGCGGTTCAATTGGTCGAGCCACGCCTGGGCCAGGGTCCCGACGTGGCATTCGGCGGCGGTCGCGACCGCTTCCTGCCGCGCGAAGCCGGCGGCGCGCGCGGCGACCACCGCGACCTGATCGACGAGTGGCGCACACGCAGCGGTGGCCGCTACATCGAGGACGCGGCAGCGCTCGGTGCGCTCGATCCCGCCGACCGCCTGCCCTGGCTCGGCCTGTTCGCGCATGATCACTTGCAGTTCGAGCACGATCGCCTGCGGAACGCGCCGTCGGAACCCAGCCTCGCCGATCTCACGCGCGCGGCGATCGGGCGCCTGTCGCGCGATCCAGAGGGCTTCGTGCTGCTGGTCGAAGGCGGGCGCATCGACCATGCGCACCACTTCGGCAATGCCCACCGGGCGCTCACCGACACCATTGCCATTTCCGATGCCGTGCGCGCGGCGCTTTAGCTGGTCGATCTCGACGACACCCTGGTGGTCGTCACCGCCGACCATTCGCACGTGTTGACGTTCGCCGGTTACCCTTTGCGCGGCAATCCGATCCTCGGCCTGGTGCGCGGTGTCAGTGGCGAAGACACGCCGGAGGGCCCTTACGCCGTCGACTCGCTGGGCCTGCCCTACACCACGCTGTCTTACGCCAACGGCCCCGGCTACAGCGGTGCCTCCGACCGCCAGCCCGAAGGCGCCAAGCGCTATCGGCATGAATTCAGCGCGATGGCGCCGATCCGCGCCGGTCGTCCCGATCCAGGCACCGTCGATCCCACCGACCCTGACTTCATGCAGGAAGCAAGCGTGCCGCTCAAGGATGAAACCCACGGCGGTGAAGACGTCCCGGTGTACGCCACCGGCGCCGGGGCCGCGGCTTTTCGCGGCAGCCTGGAACAGCACGTGCTGTTCCACCTGATGCTGCAGTCCACCCCGCGCCTGCGCGAACGCCTGTGTGCAGCGGGCCTGTGCGACGCGCAGGGCATTCCGGTCCGGGTGCCGCGACCAGCTGCCCTCGATGGCCGCAGAAACACCGACAACAGGTAGGCCGCGCTGCCCAAGGCCGCGATTTCCGGGGAGAGTCCTGGTTACCCCCAGGTACGCTGGTTCGCGCATCGGACATTCGGACGTAGGTCACGTTGGCCGCGTTGCGGCCTACGTGACAGCGCCGAGAGTCACCTAGTCTGCTGCGCAGACAACGTGACCTACGTTCACGGACTTAGGGCATGTTCGGCAAGAGCGGCGCACCATAGGTGAAAGATCTCGACATCCAGCGCGAAACCATCGCCGCGCAATCGCGAGTGCTGCGGCAACCGTGCTATCAAGCGGCCTTCGTTCAACACCACAAAGGAAATTCTGCATGTCGATTGATCTCACGAGCCTGTCTGTCGCCGAACTTGATCAGCTCATTCGTGACGCGGGTGCTCGGATCGAACTGGTCAAGCGCCAGCAATACGCGCAGCTCAAGCGAAGTCTGGAGGCGCAAGCCCGCGAAGCGGGTTTTGACGTGTACCAGCTGTTCAACATCGATCGATCCGAGGGCAGCAAGCGCGTTGCCGTGTCGACCTACCGCAACCCGAAAGACCCCGAACAGACCTGGGCAGGTATCGGCAAACGCCCCGAGTGGATCCGCGCCGCGATCAACGCGGGCGAGTCGCTGGACTCGATGAGAATCGCCTAGGTCAGGGCCCTTCAGCGAGGCGTCAAATCCGGCGCCGGATGCTGCGCCAGCCAGGCCTGCACTTCGCTGAGTTCGAAGCCGGTGCCACCGTGTTGCTGCGCTTCCGCCAGGGCCAGGTTGGCGCGTTCGAGTGCGCTGGCGTGGCGGCCGAGGTCCCAGTCGATGCGCGCCAGCAGAAAGCGCGTCGCGCCGCGCTCATCGGGCTCTTCGGTCAATTTCTCGTAGGCGGCGAGCGCCTGGCTGGCATGGAGATCAGCCTGCTGCAGTTGGCCGGCCTGCCATTCGCGCAAGGCCAGCTGATAGGTGGCCAGCACGCTGTCATGGTTGTCGCTGCCGAGCAGCTCGACGTACATCGCCAGCGCCTGCCGCGAGTGCTCGACCGCGGCCGCCGGATCGTGGTTGGCGGCTTCCGCGCTGGCCAGGTTCATCAATGACTGGGCGACGTCCGGGTGGCTCTGGCCCAGCACCTTGCGGCGCTCGGCCAGCAATTCGCGGCACAGGCGCAGGCCTTCGGCGGCGTCGCCATGATCGACCAGCAGCAGCGCCAGGTTGTTCTTCACCACCAGGGTCGAACGGTGATCGGGGCCCAATTGTTGTTGCAGGGTCGCCAGCGCCGCGCGGTATTGCTGCTCGGCGCCGCGGTAATCGCCAGAATCGGACAAGGACACCGCCAGATTGAACTGCGCATAGCCGGTGCGCGTGTGGGCGTCGCCAAAGATCTGGCGCGTGCGCGCCAGGATGTCCTGACGCATGGTCATGGCAGTCTGCTTGTCGCCGCGCAACGCTGCCAGTATGGCCAGCGAGCCGGCAGTGACCAGATGCGTGGGGTGATCCTCCGGAAACACGCGCCGCTTCAGCGCAGCCGTGGTGGTGCACAGGGACAGCGCCAGATCCTCGACACGCGCGTCGACTTCGGTGCTGCAGCGGATCTGCGCCAGCGCGCTCAGCCGGGTCAACGCGGGCTCGTTCTCTGCGTGTACCGGCAGCGCCAGGGCCGCCTGCAGGTCGGCCACGCCGAGCAGCTTGAGCAGGATGGTGCTGGCGTGCTCGGCCGCCGCACGCGCCTGCGCGCTGTCGCGGCGCTCCTGCGCGATGGTCGCCAGTTGCAACCAGGCATCGCTGGCACCAAGCTCATCGCCAGCGCTCGCGGCGCCTGTCGCCAGGGCGCCCAGATCTTCGACCACCTCGGCGCCGCGGCCGCTCTTGACCATGGCCACCGCGTGCGCGTAGTCGACGGCGCGACGCTCGCGGCCATCCAGCCTGGCGACCTTGGCCGTGCTCAGGGCCTGCTCCGCAAGGGCCAGGCTGCGCTCCGGATCGCCGAGTTCGGCATGGATCAGCGCCAGCTGCGCGTACAGCCAGGCGCGCGTATCGGCGTGTCCGGCCAAACGCGTCTCCAGGGTCTGCGCGCCGCGCTCCAGCGCCTGGCGTACGCTGATGTCCTCGCCACGCGAGCGCGTCGGGTCGGCATTGCGCAGCAGTTCGACCAGGAAGCCGGTGACCTGTTCGGCCTTGTCGCGCTGATGTTCGGCGGCGTCGCGCTGCAGTCGCGTGGCATCCAGTTGCCGCCACAGCAACACCGCCGACACCAGGACCACCGCCAGAACGATTGCCGCGCTGGCCACCAGATAACGGTGGCGGGCGGCGAACTTGACCATGGCATAGCGACGACTGCCGGCGCGCGCGGCCACCGGTCGTCCGTGCAGAAAGGCGTCCAGGTCGTCGGCCAGATCAGCAGCACCGCGGTAGCGCGCCGCCGGGTCCTTGCGCAGGCATTTCAGCAGGATCGCGTCGATATCGCCGCGCAGCGCTGCGCGGGCCACCCCGGTGTCGCCATCGGCGCGCGGCGCGCTGCTGGCGCGCAAGGGCTCGCTGTCGACGATGGCGCGCAACAGGGCTGGCGTGCCCTTGGTATCGCCGGCGTAGGGCAGCGTGCCGGTCAGCGTCACTGGGCCATCACGCCGAAACTGTAGACATCGGTCGCGGTGCTGATCGCCTCGCCGCGGATCTGCTCGGGCGCGGCGTAGCGCGGTGTCAGCAGTTGCTCGCCAGTGGCGGTTTCGACTGCGCCGCTGGTGTCGTCGAGCAGCTTGGCGATGCCGAAATCGAGCAGCTTGGGCGCGCCGTAGCTGTCGATCAGGATGTTCGCCGGCTTCAGGTCCCGATGCACCACCAGCCGCTGGTGCGCCGCCTGCAGTGCCCGCGCAATGCTCATCAGCACGCGGATCAGCGGGCGCAGGCCGGGCCGGGTGCGCGCCACCCAGTCATCGAGGCGCTCGCCGTCGACATATTCCATCGCCAGGTACGGCGTGCCGTCGGGCAAGGTGCCGCCGTCATACAGCCGTGCGATGTGCGGATGATCGAGGCTGGCCAGGATGCGCCGCTCGCTGCGGAAACGCGCTTGGCGCTCGGCCTGGCGCCAGGCGTCCCGATGCAGCAGCTTGAGCGCGACCGATTGACGAAAGCCATCGTGCTCGCGCTCGGCGAGCCAGACTTCGCCCATGCCGCCGCGACCGAGCAGGCGCTTGAGCAGGTAACCCGCAGGTGCGGTCGGGCCATCGATCGGGGGCGTCGGCGCTGCCGCCTGGGTATCAGCATCCAGCAACTGCTGCACCTCGCTGCGCAGACCGGGGTCGCTGGCGCACGCTGCATCCAGCAATGCGGCGCGCTCGCCCGGCGCGCACTCGAGCAGGCGCAGATAGAGCGCTTTGATCTCGAGATAGCGGTCGCGGGTCTGAGTCATGCGTCAAGCCTGTGCTTGAGCCAGACGCGCGCGTGCTGCCATTCGCGATAGGCCGATGACGCATGCAATCCGAGCGCCGCCGCGGTCTCGTCGATCGACAGGCCGGCGAAGTAGCGCAGTTCGACGATGCGCGCCGCCTGCGGATCGAGCAGCTCCAGCTGCGACAGCGCGTCGTCCAGCGCCAGCAAATCGCTGCTGTCGGGAATCGCCACGTCGAGCGCGACATCGAGCGGTTCCGGCCGCACCCCGTTGCCGCGCTTGTCGGCCTGACGCGCACGGGCGGCATCGACCAGCACCTGGCGCATCGCGCGCGCGGCGGCGCCGAAGAAATGCGCACGGCTGTCGAAGTCGGCATCGGCCCCGATCAGCTTGATCAGCGCCTCGTTGACCAGTGCGGTGGGCTGCAGGGTGCCGCCCGCCGCGCCCGGGCCGAGCAGCCCGGCCGCCATGCCGCGCAGTTCGGCGTACACCCGGCCGCACACGCGCTCGCCGGCCGCGCGGTCGCCCGCGTGCCAGGCCGCCAGCCATCCGGTCAGATCCGCCTGTTCGTGCATGCGCTGGCGCCCCTTCGCCAAGTCGCCATTGTGCCGTGCCGGCACGACTGCGCGAAAGTCGGCGAAAGATTTTCCGCGGCGATCCGTATGTCTGGATCAGGACACCGAGGATTGCCATGCGCTGCCAACGATTCATCCTGACCATCGGCCTGCTGCTTGCCCCGGCGCTGCACGCCGCCACGTTCAGCGTCAGCTCCGCGGCCGACAGCGGCAACAACACCCTGCGCTGGGCGATCACCCAGGCCAACGCCACGCCCGCCGCGGACACCATCGTCTTCAACATCGGCGGTGGCGGGGCGCGCAACATCGCGCTGGCTTCGGCGCTGCCGGCGATCACCGCGCCGCTGAGCATCGACGGCGGCACGCAGCCCGGGTACACCAACGCGCCGCTGATCCAGATCGACGGTCGTGCCGCCGGCGCTGGCATCGATGGCATCGGCCAGCAGTTCGGCGCGCGCGCGCTGTCGATCATCGGCTTCACGGCCTCCGGCGTGCTCATCGATGGCCCCGGCGGCAACACGGTGACGCTGTGCCATGTCGGACTGAACGGCGGCGGTGGTGCGCTGGGCAACGGCCACACCGGCGTCTACATCCGCTCCAGTCCGAACAACCAGATCGGCCCCGGCAATGTGATCAGCGCCAACGCGGTCGATGGCGTGCGCATCGATCTGGCGGCGGCGACCGGCAATGCGGTGTTCGGCAATCGCATCGGTACCGACATCAATGGCAGTGGAGCGATCGCCAACGGTTTCAACGGCGTGGTGATCACCGCGGCCAACAACAATCGCATCGGCGGCAGCACGCCGACCGATCTCAACATCATCTCCGGCAACACCAGGAACGGCGTCGGCATCGCCGCCGGCGCCAGCGGCAATCTGATCGCCCGCAACTACATCGGACTGGCCGTGGATGGAAACGCGGCCGTGAGCAATGGCGAGGATGGCGTGCTGATCGTCGACGCCCCGGCGAACAAGGTCGGCGGCGATATCGCCGGCACTTTCAACATCATCGCCGCGCAGGGACGGCAGGGCTGCCCAACTGCCGGTGCAGGTCATCGGCGATACGCTGATCGAGGCCGATGAGGCCTTCGAAGTGCGGCTGACCGCAGTGCAAAACGCCAGTCCAACGGCGCTGACCGGCATTGCCGTGATCCTGAACGACGACAACGCGGCAATCATTTTCGCCAACGGCTTCGAGTAAGCGTCCAGGATGACCCAGCGGCTGCGCTGGTTTGCGCATCGAAACTGTGGGAGCGGGTTTATCCCGCGAAAGGTCTCGCGGAGTAAATCCGCTCCCACATGAAAATCAAACCCTTGCGGCAGGTTCAGCGACCGCCTGCCGCAGGCTAGCCCTCGAAGCCGTCCCTGAACAGGTTCTCGCTGCTCGCCGGGCTGGTATTGGTGGTCGCGGTGTTATTGGCGCCGTTGGGATCGGTGACGCTGCCGCCGACGACCGCCGTCACGCTGTTGACCAGGATGCCGGTGGTGCCGGGAGCCACCGTGCCGGTGACCGTGAAGCTGACATTTGCACCCACCGGCAGAGCGACGATCTGCGTGATGTTGCCGTTGCCCGAGGCGGGGCAACTGGCGCCGCCGCTGGCGCTGCAAGTCCAGCTCGGCGCGCTGAACGCTGCGGGGAAGATGTCGACGATGGTGTTGCTGGCCGAGGCCGCAGGACCGGCATTGTCGACCACGATGGTGTAGGTCAACGGCTGTCCGGCGGTGTACTGCGAAGGTGTGGCCAGCGCGGCGACGCCGACCTCGGCCAACTGCGGAACAACGGAGCAATCGATGACGGCACGGATCACCCAGTCACCGGTCACGCCCAGCGCCGCCGAATTGAACCAGCTGAAAGTCCCCGCGGGGAACTCCGCGTAGAGCCCATTGCGACCGTTCTGGTTGCCATCGGTGTCGCGCACCACGCTGGGATCCGCCGCGGTCACCGCCGCGTCGAAGGCGAGCGCCACCACGACCGTTTCATTGGCCGTCACCGGCACGATCAGCGGGATGGTCATGTTCTCGTCGAGGAAGCGATATTCGTTGAGCGCGCTGTCGCTCAATACCGGGCCCACGATCGACTGCGCCAGCGCGCCCGGAACCGGAAACGCCCCCGACCGGGAGATCTCGATCGCGCCGTGGATGGTCTGCGGCGCGGTTCCGGTCGGCGAGCGCCAGTAGATCTGCACCGCGCGCAGGTCGCCGTTGCACGGTGAAGTCAACCAGGACGCCGCCTTCTCCCCTGCCGAAAATCCCTGCACGATCACCGCTGACGAAAAATTCGACAGCGAATCGTTCTTCACCGTCTGCTCTGCAGCCGCTGCGCCAAAGCTCAGGGCTGTGGCCAGTGCCGCCAACAGGACACGAATGTGCATCTGGATTCCCTGCCGGGGTCACGAAGCTGCGTATCTCACCATAGACCCGGAGGACTGTGGGTGTTCGCGACGCGGATCACGAACGCTGAACGCGTGCACCCTGCTCACTTCCGCACAAGTCGCGCCTCGCTGAAGCGCGACGGCACCAACGGGCACTGACAGACGCCGTCGTCGGCTGAGAATCCCGGCCGCCCCTGCCGCTGCGCCTGTTCGCGCATCCACCCTGTGGGGGGGCGGGTTCATCCCGCGAAAGCCGTCGCGGAGTAAATCCGCTCCCACATGAAAATCAGTGGCTTACGATATGTTCGGCAAGAGTGCTGGTGGCGCCGGCCGGCAGGTACCGGTGGCGCTGCCTTGCCGAAGACGCAGCCCTCTGCGATGGTTGGCCTACTTGAGCATCAGGGCCCGGGCATGCGCGCCATCTTGTGGTTTGCCCTCGTCGGGATGTGCTCGAGCGGCGTGTCGGCGCAGAGCTTCAGCAGCAGCAATCTGCAAGTCCTTGGCGGCACTGGCTTCGATGACCGCGTGACCGGCGCATCGACCGCTTCGCGCAACTTGCTCACGCTCAGCGCCGAGCGCCTGGATGTGCGCCCCTGGGGCGACAGCTTCGGTTTTGTCGATCTGAATCTCGGCCCTCTGCGCGACTTCGGCGGCGCGCGACGGCGCCACGCCTACCAGTGGTATGGCGAATGGCAACCGCGCCTGAGTCTGGGCCACCTCGGCGCCTGGCAGCGCAGCGATACCGCAGCGATTCGCGACGTCTTCCTGGCGGCGCAGATCAACCTGGCCGACAGCGGCTATCAGGCGCTGCTGCTCGGCGTGGGCATGGACCTGCGGATTGCCGGCGTGGACGCGCTGGGCTTCAATCTGTACGCACGCGACGACAACTTCAATTCGCCCACCGCGCAGCTGACCACCTTCTGGCTGGCGCCGTTGGGATCGGCCGGGTCCGCATGGCTGACCGAGGGCTTCCTCGATCTCGCCGGCACCGATTCCGACGGCACCGATGTGATCTTCCAGCCGCGTGTGTTACGGCGCCTGGGCGCGCACTGGCAAGCCGGGATCGAGTGGTACTACCACCACAATGACAGCGTCAGCACCAGTGCGCCGCAACTCATGCTGAAATGGCTGCCATGATGAAACTCGGTCTGCGCGGCAAGTTCGTGGCGGCGCTGGTGCTGGTCGCACTGGCGGCGCTGATTCTGGCCGCGCTGTTCGCCGCGCGCGCCATCGACAATATCCGCGAGGAACTCGGCTACGCCTACACCCGCGACGTGACGCTGCTGCGCCAGGCACGGATCACCGCCCCGCTGATGCGCGATCTGGCCCTGGCCTTGCGCATGGCCGATTCCGAGCCGATCCGCGAGTGGCTGCTCGACGAGCAGAACCCGGAAAAGCGTGCCCGCGCGATGCGCGACGCCGAAGGTTATCGGGCCGCGTTCGACAGCCACGCTGCGTTCGTCATCTCGGCGCTGTCGCACAACTACTACTTCAACTCGCCACGCGCGCCGGTGACCGACCAGCCCGAGTACACGCTGGACCCGAAGAACAAGCCGGACGATGCCTGGTTCCCCAGCGTGTTGGCGATGGCAACGGCTTACAACACCAACGTCAGCTACGACACCGAACTGCATGTGGCCAATGTCTGGATCAACGTGCTGATGCGCGCCGGCGAGCAGCGCATCGGCCTGGTCGGCACCGGTCTTGAGCTCACCCGGTTTCTCGACGCCTTTGTCAGCGACACCCAGAGCGGCGTGACGCCGATCATCGTCAATGCCGCGGGCGCGATCCTGGCGCACCCGGACCGCAAACGGATTTCCAACCAGTCGGCGACCCAGGTCGTGCCGCCGGAGCATCAGCTGTGGGCCCTGGTCGATGCCGGCGACAGCGCCGCGCGCGCGCGCCAGGCACTCACCGACGCGCAGGCGCATCCGGGCACGGCAAATCCGGTCAAGCTTTCG
Organism: Rhodanobacteraceae bacterium; assembly: GCA_016717705.1. Taxonomy (GTDB): domain Bacteria; phylum Pseudomonadota; class Gammaproteobacteria; order Xanthomonadales; family SZUA-5; genus JADKFD01. The sequence goes on from JADKFD010000106.1 coordinate 54,514, forward strand.
GTGCAGGGACGCCAGGTGCTGTTTGCGGCCAGCTACATCCCGGACCTGCAATGGTTCGTGCTCAGTGTCGTTGACTTGGGCACCGCCCAGGTGCTCGACGGGCGCCAGCTCTGGCAATTCGGGCTGACCGCGGGCGTGCTGTTCCTGATTGCCGCCTTGCTGTTCGCCTATGTGGTCAATCGCCTGGTGGTGACACCACTGATTGCCCTGAAGAACTCCGCGCAGACGATCGCTGCGGGCAACTACACGCTGAGCTTGCCGGCGACCGGCAGCGACGAGATCGGTGAACTGAGCACGGCATTTGCGTCGATGGCGGACAAGGTGCGTCGGCATACCGAGGACCTGGAATCCACCGTGCGCGAGCGCACCGCCGAGCTGCTGGCGGCCAACGCCACCATGGCCCAGGCCAACGCCAAGATTGCCGATTCGATCAGCTATGCCAGCCGCATCCAGCAGGCCATGCTGCCGGTGCACGCGCTCGCCCGCGTGCTCGGCGAACGCCACTACCTGTTGTGGCGACCGCGCGATGTGGTCGGCGGCGACTTCTACCTGTTCCACGCAAGCGACAGCGGCTACCTGATCGGCGTCGTCGATTGCGCCGGCCACGGCGTGCCTGGCGCACTGATGACCATGCTCGGCAATGCGGCGCTGGATCGGGCGATTGCCGAGGTCGGCGCGGCCGACCCGGCCGGCATCCTGCTGGCGGCCGACCGTGCGCTGCGCGCCATGCTGCATGTCGGCGATCGCGCCAAGGGCGCCGCGACCTCGATGGACGTCGGCCTGGTTTACGTCGACCTTCGCGCTTGCCAGCTCATGTTCGCCGGCGCCAAGGTGGACCTCCTGATCGGCACCGCCGATGGCGCGAGCCGCCTGTCCGGTGGCCGCCGTGCCCTGGCCGAGCGGGTGGTCGGCGATTACCAGAACACGCCGATGCAGATCGATCCGGCGGCGACTTATCTGCTCAGCAGCGACGGCGTGCTCGACCAGAACGGCGAGCACGACGCGCTGGGCTTTGGCCGGGCGCGCCTGCTGGCGCTGCTGCGGGCGCACGCGCGCGATCCGCTGGCCGACTTCGGCCGGGCGCTGGAAACGCAACTGGCCGAGTATCAGGGCAAGGTGGCGCAGCGCGATGACATCAGCGTGCTCGCGTTTCGGGTCGATAGCCCTTCAGGCGCCGCATCCTGAGGCGCGCAGGGGCTGAGCCGTGGATCCCCCTCCCCGCAAACGGGGAGAAGGAGCCACTGATTCGCACAATCGCGCGTCAGCACTGATAATCCCGTGTCCAGCCCATGCAGACCCCTCATGCACTCGATTGATCTGTTTGCCCTGCAGCAGCGCTACACCGAGCAAGGCATCTTGCTCTGCTTCAACGGTCCGCTGTCGTCGAGCCTGATCGAGGAGATCGGCAAGGCGCTGCGCAATCACATGGAATCGCAGGCGATCACGCCGTCTTCGGCGATGGACGTGTTCGGCGTCTACATCGAGCTGACGCAGAACATCCGCCACTATTTTCAGACCCACGCCTGGCCGGAAGCGGTCGCCACCGTGGTCATCGCCCGCGATGAAGCCGGTCATTACCTGGTTTCGGCCGGCAATCGGGTGCAGATTGCCGATGGTCGCGCCTTGCTGGAGCGCGTCGCCGCGCTGGCCGCGCTGGACAAGGCCGCGTTGCGGGCCAAGTACAAGGAGCAGATGCGCGCACCGCGCGCGGATGCGGCGAGTGGCGCCGGGCTGGGGCTGATCGACATGGCGCGCAAGGCCAGCGCGCCGATCCAGGGGCAGTTGCAGGAGTTGGCGGATGGTTCGGCCTTCTTCAGCCTGACCGTGGCCATCTGAGGCGCCGCCATGACTGAGCTCAAGATTGCCGGCAGCACCTCGACACCGACCATCGAATGCACGACGCAGCCGGCGCGGGTGTACATGAAGGGCGACTCCTACCCGGAGAATGCCTTCGACCTGTACCAGCCGGTGCTGCAATGGATGGAAGCGCAACTGGCCAGCGCCGATGCGCTGACCATGGATCTGGAACTGGTCTACCTCAACACCAGCAGCGTGCGCATCATGATGGATCTGTTCGACACTCTCGAAGAGGCGCACACGAGCGGACGCCAGGTGACCGTCAACTGGTATTACGACGCGCGCAATGAGCGCGTCGCCGAACTGGCCGGGGAGTTCAAGGAAGACCTCAGCCTGCCCTTCCACATCCTGCCGCAGGGCTGACGTGAACGCGGCCAGCGATAGCGAAACCCGGATCGAAGCACTGCTGGCCGATCCCGCTTACGCCGAGCATCCCATGCGCGAACCGCTGGCGCAGTTGTATCGCCAGTTCCAGGAACAGGTGCGCCAGCTGGATCGCATCACGCGCATCTCCGATCGCTATCAGAATGCGGCGCAGCGCGAGGCCAGCTCGCTGACGGAGCGGCTGAACAAGCATCTGAAGCAGGTGGAGAAGATCGCGCGCATTTCCGATCGCTATCAAGCGATGCTGCAGGATCTGAACAAGCGCCTGGAACACGAGTCCACCCACGACGCACTGACCGGCCTGGCGAATCGGCGCCTGGGACTGGCGCGTTTGTCCGAACTGATTGCCGCGGATCAACCGCTGAGCATTGCGCTGGTGGATGTCGATCACTTCAAGCGGGTCAACGATGCCTTCGGCCACGAGGCCGGCGATCAGGCGCTGACGGCGGTGGCGCACGCCCTGCGCGACCCGCTCGGCGGCACCGAACTGGTCGCGCGCTGGGGCGGCGAGGAGTTCCTGCTGATCTGGCCGCAAACCGATCTGGCCGCGGCGATCGAACACGCCCAGGCCTTGCGTCTGGCGGTGCCGGCGCAGGCACCCACCCTCGCCGGCCGCACCTTGCGCACCACCGTCAGTCTGGGCCTGGCGCAGCGCCGCGACGGCGAGAGCGTCAGCCAGTTGTTGCGCCGCGCCGACGCCGCGCTGTATGCCGCCAAGGACGCCGGCCGCGATCGGGTGATGGCGGCGCAGTAGCGAACTTTGACCCCCGCCCGGTCGCTGCGTGCGTTCGCCCTGGCGAAAGAGTGGATGATTCCGCGGAACGACAAGGAGATTCGGTCATGCCGCAGCCGCCGAAAGCCACGCTGATCCGTTCGCTGCTCGCCTCCACCGCGCGCGGCTGGCGCGGCACCCAGGTGTTGCGCCGGTCAAAGGTGCCGGGCAAGCTGCTGGTCGTTTACGACTGCGAGAACGACCCACACTGCCGCTTGTTGCGCGAACTGCTGACCGAGCTGCAGCTGGATGCGCTGATCCAGCCTTGTCCGCACGGCGGCAAGCGCTACGCAAAGAAACTGCCGCCCGACGCGCAGCTGCCGTATCTGATCGATCGCGACCTGGACCTGCGCGCCGACGGCCTGCGCGCCTGCATCGAGCATGTGCTGCAGCACTATGCGCACATCGACGTCGCCGCCGGCCTGCTCGGCAGCTGGCCGATGCGCCTGAGCTCGCGGCTGGCTTCGGCACTGCGCGGCGATGCCGGCCTCAACGCGCAGCCGTCGCGCGCCGCGCGCAGACCGCTGGAGCTCTACAGCTTCGAGTCCAGCCCCTATTCGCGGCTGGTACGCGAGCGTCTGTGCGAGCTGGAGTTGCCGTGGATCCTGCGCAATTTCGGCAAGGAGCAGCTATCCGACTGGGGCCCACCGAATCTGCGTTTGACCCTGAAACCCTGGACACCCAAACCCGGCGGCCGGCGCGAGCAGATGCTGGCCGAGACCGGCAAGGCGCAGGTGCCGTACCTGATCGACCCGAACGCCAAGGTCGAGCTGTTCGAATCGGTGGCGATCCTCAAACACCTCGATCGGTACTACGCACGCGAGTGAAGCCAGCAGCCGTAGCGCGGCTCCGGCGCGCCCGGTACTGGCCATTGCGACGAGCCAGATCGCGCCGGCGCCGCGCGGACTTGCGGCAGGGCCGCGCCGGGTACGTTGGTGAATCGTTCACTTCCGCACCGCGATCGGAGTTCGAGAGAAGCACAGGCGTTTGGGCGGCGCTTTCGAAATTCCGTCATCAGCGCGACGGGATTGTCGATCTCGCCTGATGGTCGGCTCAGGTCCGCGCGTCAACCACGCGTCGCAGCAGTGCCCGCAGCGGCTCGGCGCAGCGCTGCCAGGCGTACTCCGCCAGCCGCTGCGGATCGGGCTGTTCCAGGCTGTGGCGGTGTGCATCGTCGAGCAGCAGCGCACTCAGCGCCGGCGCGAAGTCCGCCAGCTGCGGGCACACCACCAGGCCCGCGAATCCGGCGTCGCCATGGCCACGCGCGCCGGCCTCGGTGCTGACGCAGACGCGGCCCGCTGCCAGTGACTCGATCACCTTGAGACTGGAACCGCGCAGCTGCGGCTGCGGATTGATCGAGAGCGCGGCCGCGGCGAGCAAGGCGTCGACTGATTCCACCGCGTCGAGCACGCGGATCGACGGGCGCTGGAAGCTCTCCATATCGGCCACCCGCGCCTGCGCGCCGATCCCGCCGACGATGGTCAGGCTGACGCCCGGCACGCATTGCTCCAGCTGTGGATAGACGCTGGCGACGAAATCGCGGATGCCCTCCCAGTTGATCGGCGCGCGAAACGGGCCGAGGAACAGGATGTTGCGGCCTCTGGAAGGTTGATATCCCGCCGACAGCTCGAGATCGCAGCCGTTGCGTACCAGCACGCTGTCACGTGAACCGAGCAAGGCTTGGTCTTCGGCGGAACAGACGATCAGCGCATCGAAGCGGTCGATCAGACCGAGCTCATGGCGATCGGTCGCCGCCGCGGCCGGGTCATCCGGCGTCAGCAGCACGTCCTGCAGATTGAGGACGAAGGGCGGTCGCTGGTCGATGCGAAGATCGACCAGTTCGGCCAGCTCCATGTGCTCGATCAGCACGGCCTGCGGCCGATGCAGCTCGATCAGCCGGCGCAGTTCCAGACGCAACGCCGGGTGCGCGTGCGTGCGCATGCGCGCGCGGCGATCGTGTTCCTGTCCCGGCGGCGGTGCGGGTCGACCGTCGACCAGATGCACCTGCGCAAACGGCGCGTAGCTCGGGTGGTCCGGCTCACCGTACAGCCCGGCCTCATCGCTGAGCAGGATCAGCGGGTAGTCGCGCGCCAGTTCGGTCGCCAGGCGCTGCGTGCGCAGCGCGCCGCCGTGGCGCGGCGGCAGCAGCGCAAATGGTGACACCAGCAGGATCGGTGCGGTCGCCTGCGCGCGAAAACTGCGCGTTGGCAGGTGGGCATAGGCCAGATCACGATACGGCGCACGCCAGGCCTGCCAGCGCGCACGCCAGAGCGCGCGGCAGGCGCCGGGGTTGCCCAGTTCGCGCAGCGTGCGCGGGTCGAGGCGGCGGATCTGCTGCTTCACGGTCGCCAGCGGCTGCAGCGGGAACGGATTGCGCAACTGCAGTTGCAGGCGGTTGCGCTCGAAGATGCGCTCGACTTCGGCGGCTTCGAAATAGCGCTTCACGGTAACCCGGTGCAGATGCAGCGCGCGCGAGTCCGGGCAGTACAGGCTGTCGTAGCCGGCATGCCAGGCGCGCACGCCCAGATCAACATCCTCCCAGTAGAAGGGATCGAAAGGCAGACTGCCGGGCATCAGCTCGCGCAGTTTGCCGGCGTGAAACAGCGCCGAACCGGCGCCAGCCCAGACCGTGCCGCGCACCACCGCGTGGGTCGATTCGGCGTGGTAAGGCGCCGGCAAGCCGTCGGCCATCGGCATGAAGGTCCAGCCGGTCTCTTCGCGGCGACGACCGTCGTCGGGGAACAGGATCTGCGAGGCCACGGCGAAGACATGCGACGCGCGCCAGGCGAGCACTTTACGCAGCGCGTCCGGCTCCAGCAGCATGTCGTTGTTGAGCAGATAGATCGCGCCAAAGCGCGCCAGCTCGATCCCCTGCAGCACCGCGCGGGTAAAACCCAGGGCCTGATCGAAATAGCGCCAGCGGATGGCCGGATAGCGCTGCGCCAGCGCCGCGTAATCGCCCTGCGGCGAGCCGTTGACGACGATGATCACCTCGCAGGGCTCATCGAGCGTGGCGGTCGCAGCGAACAGTCCCGCCAGGCAGCGGGCCAGCAGTTCGCCGCCGCCGCGCTCGGGGATGATGATGCTGACGCCCTGGCCCCAATCCAGTGCCCGCGGCGGCTGCAATCGCGGCGGCTGCGGCCAGCGGCGGAAGATGAAATCGCTCAGGGCCAGCGTCAGCCTGAGCGGCCATTCGCGCCAGCGCCTGGCGAGCCCGCGCAGCAGCTCAGACAACCGCAGCATGGATCGCCTCGCAGACCTGATCCAGTTGCGTGGCTGTCAGTGCCAGCCCCGAGGGCAGGTAGAGGCCGGTCGCGGCCAGTTGCTCGGACACCGGGCACGCCGCCTGCGCGCCGAGTCGATGGGTGATCAGCGGCTGGCGCGCGCACGACTGGAAAAAGTCGCGCGTTTCGATGCCCCGCGCCGCCAGCGCCGCCCGCAGGTCGTCGCGCGTCAAGCTCAACTCCGGGCCCACGCGCACCGCGTACATCCAGTGCACCGACTGCGCCCAGGCGCGCTCGACCGGCAGGATCAGTCCGCTGATTGCGCCCAGTCGCTCACGGTAGGTCGCCGCCATCCAGTGTTTGTGCGCCAGAAACTCGTCCAGGTGCTGCAACTGGCCCAGGCCCACCGCCGCGGCCAGGCTGCCCATGCGATAGCTGTAGCCGAGTTCGTCGTGGGTGAAGCGTTGCCCGGGCCGATGCGCCATGTCGCGCAGCGAACGCATCCGCGCCGCCAGGGAGTCGTCGTCGGTGGTCAGCATGCCGCCTTCGCCGGTGCTGATGATCTTGTTGCCATAGAAACTGAACGCGGCAATGTCGCCGAGCGCGCCGCAGGCACGCCCGCGGTAGCGCGCGCCATGCGCTTCGGCGGCGTCTTCCACCAGCCACAGCCCGTGCGCGTCCGCCAGCGCGGCCAACGCGTCCATGTCGGCGCTATGGCCATAGATGTGCACCGCCAGGATGGCGCGCGTGCGCGGCGTGATCGCTGCCGCCACCAGGACGGGATCGAGCGTGCAGATGTCGGCTTCGACGTCGACGAACACCGGCGTCGCGCCGGTGTAGAGCACCGCGCAGGCACTCGCGATCATGGTGAAATCCGGCACGATCACTTCGTCGCCCGGGCCGATCCCGAGTGCCGCCAGCGCCAGATGCAGCGCCGAAGTGCCGCTGTTGCAACTGACCGCGTGGCGCACGCCGATGGCTTGCGCAAAGGCGCGCTCGAAGCGCTCGACCATGGGTCCGGCGGACGACAGCCAGCCGGCATCGAGGGTCTGGTTGACATACTCGCGCGCGGCCGCAGTGATCCGTGGCGCATTGACCGGGACGAACTCAGCCGCCATCGCGAAAGCACTTGTCGACGCCAGCATACGGGCCCTGGCGCACCTCGATCACGCGGGCGTCATCGATCACCGTCAACGCATAACCACCGCGCAGCAAAAGCAGCATCTCGCCGCGCGACAGCATCTCGTCGGCGAGCAGCTGCCAATCCTCGTCGTAGACATCCACCAGCACGCGACCGTATTCGACATACAGGAGCTCGCTGCTCGAATTGAGCGTGCGCGATTGCACCGCGTGGGTATGCGCATGCACGCGCTCACCGCGCGCCCGTTCCAGCACACCCACCTGCAGATCGAGCGCCGCGGGCGTCAGAAAATGCGTGCCGCTCATCCGACCGGGCCGGAAAACCCAGGCGTAGGGGTGAAATACCGGGCCGATGCAGCGCGTGGCGAGCTGATCCGCTGGCGCCCCTGGTGCGTTCGCTTGCAGCACTGCAGACATGGCCGGCATCCGGAAGTAGACCTCATCTCAGATACGGGCGAGCACAGCGAGTTCCCGTTGCCGGCGATCGATTGGCGCGGCGCGATCGGGCCTTGCCAGCGCCCTGGCTCGGCCACGGTCGGCGAAATCCGGACCATGGCGAGCGAATGCCCGAGGCCGCATTGCAGGCGCGACTTGTTCAGTCAGTACTTGTTCGGCTATCTTGTACGTTACAAATTGCCACACTCGTTGCGCAATGCGAAAAGGAGAGAACTAGTGATCAACCGAGTGAAGCTGATCGTGCTGGCCGGGTTGCTGGCACCGGGACTGGCGACCGCGGCGAGCTATGTCGACATTCCCTTGGCGTCGGTGCGCGATCACGCCTTTACCAAGGATGGCTATCTGTTGATCACCGCTGGCAACAGCCTGAAACAGTACGATCTTGCGGCATGCGAACTGAGCACTCTCTTTGATGCCAGCAGTCAGTTGTATGGTGTCGAGGTTTCCGGCGACGAGAACCGCGTGGTGGTGGCCTCGCGCGGCGTTGAACAGGGCTCCATCCGTTTCCTGCATACCTGGCGTTACCAATGGCGCGGCTATTACCCGTGGTCGTACCTTCCCGCATTTGGGGAAGATGGGTCCTACATGCCGGCCTTCACGCCGGGCGGTCAACTGCTGATCGGCGGCACCTACGCCGGTTCCGGGTGGACCCCGTTGCGCGAGTTTGACCTCGCCGCCGGCACGTCCGTAACCAGGGCCAGCGTGCGCCAGAATTCGATGCTGGCCACGGGAGCCGAGTCGTCGATCATCGGAATCGCGGAATCGAACATCAGTTCGGGGCCGGTGCGGGCCTACAACACGCGGAGCGGGTCCATCCAGGCGACGTTCAACACGGGCTGGTTCATGTTCGAACTGGCCATCAATCCAGGGGGTTCCCGCTTTGTGGCACCCAGCTACACCGGTGCCTTCGTGCTGGATCTTGGCGGCGGCAGTTTCACCGAGGTAGCCCGGCTTGGGCAGCACGCCAGTCATGGCCCGCTATCGTCGGTATTTTCGCCGGACTCGACCAAACTCATCACCGCCAACTGGAGCTTCAGCCTGCCGGCGGAAAGAGGCGTCCGAATTCTCGACGCACAAACGCTGCAGACGCTGACGATCATCGACAACTATCCGTTCAGCTGGAGCGGCAATTCAGCTCTGGGACCGGGTCGGCTGACGCTTTCACGGGACGGCAACTGGCTGGCGGTGACCATCGCCAACGGTGTGCGTGTTTACGATGTCGGCCAGGAATTGAACGGACAATCCGTTGGCGGTTGTGCCAATCGGCAAATCGACACGCAAATACAGCTGGCGCCCGCCGGACCGCAACCAGGGCCGGCGGACTTCGATTCCTACGGTCGGCCGATCAGCGCTACGGATTGACGTGTATCGGCGCGCTGGCCGCGCCGCTCACGGCGCCCCTCGCCGGCTCTGTTCAAGCGTCCCCGCCGGGCAGATGATGGCGCCGCCTGGGTTGCGCCGGAGTGCCATTGATGATGGGCGGAGCGGGAGCGGTCGCCGACGTGGTTTGCTGCTGCTTGCGGCCGGTGCTGCTGGCGCTGGCCGCAATGCCGCTGGCTGCAGCGGAAATCGTGTCTTACGGGCGCCCGTCGGCCGATATCGATCGCGAGGCCAGTTATCCGGTCGACCTGTTGCAGCTGGCGCTTGGCAAGTCCGGGCGCGAGTACCAGCTGCAGCCCAGCGCCGAGGTGATTCCGCAATCCCGGGCGATCGCGCTGCTGCGCGCCAACGAAGTGATCGACGTGCTGTGGACGGTCACTTCACCCGAGCGCGAGCGCCTGCTGTTGCCGGTGCGCGTTCCGATCGACCGCGGCGTATACGGCTGGCGTCTGTTCCTGATCCATGCCGACGCGCAGCCGCGATTCGATGCCGTGACCGAGCTTGCCGGTCTGGCCGCGCTGACCGCCGGGCAGGGCCATGACTGGCCCGATCTGACCATCCTGCGCGCTGCCGGGCTCAAGGTGACGGCTGGATCAAGCTACGATGGCCTGTTCGAAATGCTGGCGCGCGAACGCATCGACTATTACCCGCGCGCGCTGCCGGAAGTCTTCGTGGAACTGCAGCAACGGCGGCAATTGCCGCTGAGCGTGGAAACCACGCTGGCGCTGCATTACCCGAGCGCGATGTACTTCTTCGTCAGTCCGGCCAATCCGCAACTGGCAACTGCGCTCGAACTGGGCCTCGAGCAGGCGATCGTCGACGGCAGCTTCCAGCGATTGTTCGACCACTATTTCGGCGCGGCGATCGCGCAGGCCCGGCTGGGCGAACGCAAGGTGCTGGAGATCGACAATCCGCTGCTCCCGGACCTGCTGACGCGGAGCGATCCGCGCTACTGGTTCAAGCCGACGGCGGACCCTTAGCGCGCATGCGCCTGAGCACGCTCATGACGCCGCTGCACTGGCTGCGCCGCAACATGCGCGAGCAACCGCTCAGCTATCGGGTGCTCGCGTCGACTCTGCTGTGGAGCGTGCTGGTCACCACGCTCGCGGTCACGGTCCAGCTCTACGCAGCCTGGCGTAGCGAAGTCGCGCAGATCGAACGTCGCCTGGGTGAAATCGAAAGCGGCTATGTGCCCAGTCTCACGGCGAGCCTGTGGTCGGTCGACCGTGCCCAGGTCGAACTCATGCTCGACGGCATCCTGCGTCTGCCGGAGATCGGCGGTGTGCGCCTGATCGTTGCAGGCGAAGAACCCATCGTGCGCGGTCAGATTGCCCCGGACGACGTGCTCCTGGCGCGCAGCTATGGCTTGCAGCACCAGGGTGATCGCCTGTTCGAGCTCGGCGAGTTGCAGGTGATCGCCACGCGCGCGGGCGTGGTGCGCCGCCTGCACGAGCGCGCGCTGGGCATCGTCGCCAGCGAGGCGATCACCATCTTCCTGGTGTCGCTGTTCGTGTTTGCGCTGTTCCAGCGTCGCATCAATCGCCATCTTCGCGCCATGTCCGCCTACACCCGGCAGCTCGATGCCAGCCGGCTCGGTACGCCGCTGCAACTGCACCGGCCGCGCGCCAGCGCCAACCCCGACGAAATCGAACAGGTCGCCGATGCCATCAACCGCATGCGCGAGCGCCTGCACAGCGACATCGACGCGCGCACGCGCGTCGAAGCCGAGTTGCAGCAGCATCGCGATCATCTGGAGGAGCTGATCCAGGAACGAACGGCGCAATTGCAGGCGCAGACCCACCAGTTGGAACGTCAGTCGGCCGAACTGATGCTGGCACGCGATCACGCCGAACAGGCCCTGGAAAGCCTGCAGACGGCACAACAGCAACTGGTCGAATCGGAGAAGATGGCTTCGCTGGGCCAATTGGTGGCAGGCGTCGCGCATGAGGTCAATACGCCTCTGGGCGTCGCACTGACCGCCAGCAGCTACCAGGAACTGCAGACCCAGGAACTGCGCAGCGAGCTCGCCGCCGGCGCGCTCACGCGGAGCAGCATCGGCGCATTCGTCGAGTCCATGTCCACGTCCTCGGAGCTGATCCAGCGGAACCTGCAGCGAGCGGCGCATCTGGTGCAGAGCTTCAAGCAGGTGTCGGTCGACCGCACCTCGGATGGGCGGCGGAAATTCGAGCTCAACGCATTCGCCGAGGAACTGGTGGCCAGCCTGCGCACCCTGTGGCGGCACCGCAGCGTTGAAGTCAGCATCGCTTGCGACCCGGGACTGCTGATGGACAGCTTTCCGGGCGCGCTCGGCTCAGTGCTGACCAACCTGATCCAGAATGCGCTGGTCCATGCGTTTGCCGCCGACGCCGCCGGCCGCATCGACCTTTTGATTCGCGCCCAAGGCGCCGACCAGGTCCTGCTCAGTGTGAGCGACAATGGCGCCGGCATCGATGCCGACAAGCTCGGCAAGATCTTCGAGCCCTTCTACACCACCCGCCGCGGGCAGGGCGGCACCGGCCTTGGCCTGCACGTGGTCTACAACCTGGTGACACAGAAGCTGGGCGGGCGCGTGGACGTCAGCAGCCAGCGTGGCGCAGGCAGCTGCTTCCGCGTGGTACTGCCACGCTGCGCGCCGATCGGTCCTGCGCAGCTGACGCTATAGTTCTGCGACCCATCCAGACGCCGCAAGCTGATGATCCTCGACCCAGCCGCCAAGCTGCGCTGTGCGCCTGCGCTGCGCGTCACCTGCAATTCCGCCTCCGAGTTCACCCTTGAACTGGGATCGCAGCAGGTCTTCGGTGGGCCGAACACACTCACGATCCTGAATGCATTTCGCACGCCAAATTCGATGGCGAATGCACTCAAACAAATCACGCCACAACTGGCGGGCGTGCATGACTGGATGGACCTGTCGTCGCAGATCGTGAGTTTCCATCGAGCCGGCATGCTGCTGGATGAGCAGGCAATCCAGACGTCGACCACACTGGATAGCAGTGGTCCGACTTTCGGCAGCGCGCCGGTCCATATCGCCATGCTCAACGACTGCGAGCGCACGCGGCGCTATCTGGACGCGATCAGGGACACGGTTCGCCCGGGAGACGTGGTGGTCGACATGGGTACCGGCTCCGGCGTCATGGCGGTTGCCGCCGCCCGGGCGGGCGCTGCGCGCGTCTATGCCATCGAAGCGACCGGTATCGCCAAGGCTGCTCGCCGCATTTTTGAGGCCAATGGGGTCGCCGACCGTGTCATCCTGGTCGAGGGCTATTCCACCCAGATCCAATTGCCGGAACGCGCCGATGTCCTGGTTGCCGAGGTGATCGGCAACGAGCCCCTGGCCGAGCGAATTCTCGAATGCACGGCCGACGCCGTGCGGCGATTTCTCAAACCAGATGCCAAACTCATCCCCTTCAGGCTGCGGGTGATGGCCGTTCCGGTGGAACTGCCCGCGACAACCCGCGACCGACTGCTCATCCGTGAATCCACACTGGCGACCTGGAAGCAGCAATACGACATCGATTTTGCACCGCTGGCGGCGCTGGCCAACAACTCATCGTTCAACTTCAGCGAG
>JADKFD010000107.1 GCA_016717705.1 Rhodanobacteraceae bacterium
CCGATGGGCCCGAATTTGCTCGCGCGACGCGCCGCCGACGCGCGCGCGTCGGCCGCCTGCCGCTCCTGCGCCTTGACCACGCCGCGAATCCGGAACCAGATCCATGCGGCAACGATCAGATTGAGCACCGGAACCAGAAAGGCACAGTAGAACATCAGGGCAATGCTCAAGCGTGCCTGGCGTTCAGCCCGGCGCCCGATGACCATGCGCGCCTGGGTGAAGTCTGACACCTCGTCGTTGAAGCCGAGATAGGCATTGGCGATCACAAAACCCAGGATGCAAAACGTCGTGCTCGTGAACCAGACCACCTCGAAAATCAGCTTGGGATCGGCGAACGACTTGGGCACGAAGAGCAGCAGATGGACGATGGCCGCGGCTCCCAGGAGCTTGGATGCCAGGGCAAGTTTCTTCAGTGCTGCGCGGATTGCTGGAGTGGACATGCTGGAAATAGATTGAATTCGTGGACGTGAAACCGTGAAGGATAGTAAATCCGGGCTTCTCCGGACTAGCCATACGAACGGCAGGGCAAGCTGCAGGCCAGCGTCCGCACGCGTAGGCCGGTGTGCGCAGCTTCATCGCGCTCACCGGCGCTTGTGGGTGGTCGCACCCGAGAGCGCCGGGGAACGCGCCTCGAGCATCGTGCGCAATCGGACGCCATGGCGGCGCGTACCCCGGCCTACGTCCTGCTGCCACCACCCTGGCGAGCCTTCATCCCCGATTGACCGCAGCCCGCTCGCGCGGCGGGATAATGCTTGGATGCCGCTGACCCACTTCCACCCCGCAGTCGCCGACTGGTTCGACAGCCAGTTCGCCGCGCCTACCTCGGCGCAACTGGCCGCCTGGGCCGCGATCCGTCGTGGCCGTCATACGCTGGTCGCCGCGCCGACCGGATCCGGCAAGACGCTGGCGGCCTTCCTGCAGGCAATCGACGGACTGGTGCGTGCGGGGCTGGACGGCAGCTTGGTCGAACAGACCACGGTGCTTTACGTGTCGCCGCTGAAAGCGCTGTCCAACGACATCAATCTGAACCTGCTGGCGCCGCTGGCCGGCATCGCCCAGGCGCTGGAGGCGCGTGGGCTGCCCAGTTTCGAGTTGCGCTCGATGGTGCGCACCGGCGACACGCCGCAGTCCGAGCGCGTGGCGATGCGCAAGCGGCCGCCGCATATCCTGGTGACCACGCCGGAGTCGCTGTACATCCTGCTCGGCTCGGAATCCGGGCGCAGCATGCTAGCGAGTGTCCGCAGCGTGATCGTCGACGAGATCCACGCCGTGGTGGAATCCAAGCGCGGCGCCCATCTGGCGCTGTCGCTGGCGCGGCTGGAAGCACTCACCGAATCGCGGGTCCTGCGCATCGGCCTGTCGGCCACGCAAAGTCCGATCGTGGAAGTCGCGCGGTTTCTGATCGGCAGTGGCGCGGTCGCCGCGGACGGCACGCCCGACTGCGAAATCGTCGACACCGGTCATGTGCGCCAGCGCGATCTGGCGCTGGAACTCGGGCCGCAGCCGCTGGGACCGGTGATGTCGGGTCTGGCCTGGGAGCAGATCTACGATCGGCTTGCGGTGCTCGGCCGCGAACATCGCACCACGCTGGTGTTCGTCAACACGCGGCGCATGGTTGAACGCGTGACGCGCCATCTGAGTGAACGACTCGGCAGCGAATGGGTTGCCGCGCACCACGGCAGCCTGTCCAAGGAGCTGCGCCTGAACGCCGAACAGCGGCTCAAGGCCGGCCAACTCAAGCTGCTGGTCGCCACCGCCTCGCTGGAACTGGGCATCGATATCGGCGATGTCGATCTGGTCTGCCAGCTGGGCTCGCCGGGATCGATCTCCGCGTTTCTGCAGCGCGTCGGCCGCTCCGGCCACGCCGTCGGTGCGTTGCCGAAAGGCCGTTTGTTTCCGCTGTCGCGCGACGATCTGGTCGAGTGCACCGCCTTGCTCGACTGCGTGCGCCGTGGCGAGCTGGATCAGCTCGAAGCCATCGACGCCGCGCTCGATGTACTGGCGCAGCAGATGGTGGCCGAGGTCGCCGCGCAGGAATGCAGCGAGGACGCGCTCTACGCGATGATGTGTCGCGCCTGGCCCTACGCGCGCCTGCCGCGCGAGGACTTCGATGCGGTGCTGCGCATGCTCACCGCCGGCTTCACGCCGCGGCGCGGGCCGCGTGCGGCCTATATCCATCGCGATGCGGTGAACTCGCAGCTGCGCGCGCGCCGCGGCGCACGCCTGACCGCGATCAGCTCGGGCGGCGCGATTCCCGACAACGCCGACTACCAGGTGATCCTGGAACCGGACGCCTTGATGGTCGGCAGCGTGCACGAGGATTTCGCGGTCGAGAGCATGGCCGGCGACATCTTCCAGCTCGGCAATATCAGCTACCGCGTGCTGCGCGTGGAACAGGGCAAGCTGCGCGTGGAAAGCGCGGCGGGTCTGCCGCCGACAGTGCCGTTCTGGCTGGGCGAAGCGCCCGGACGCAGCGACGCGCTGTCGCTGGCGATCTCACGGCTGCGCGAGCAGGCGCAGGTGCAGCTGCTGCGGGACCAGCAATCCGGTCTCCAGCAATGGCTGATCGACGTGATGCAGCTGGACCCGGAAGCCGCCACCCAGTTGGCCGACTATCTGGCACGCACGCATCTGGCGCTGGGCTGGTTGCCGACCCAGGACACGCTGGTGATGGAGCGCTTTTTCGACGAGTCCGGCGGCACCCAGCTGGTGATCCACTCGCCCTATGGCAGCCGCTTCAATCGCGCCTGGGGACTGGCCCTGCGCAAGCGCTTCTGCCGCCGCTTCAATTTCGAATTGCAGGCAGCGGCAACCGAGGACGCGATCGTCATCTCGCTGTCGACCAGCCACAGCTTCCCGCTGGAAGACGTCGGCCACTATCTGCATTCGAACAGCGTCGCCCAGGTGCTGACCCAGGCCTTGCTGGATGCGCCGATGTTCGGCGTGCGCTGGCGCTGGAACGCCACCACGGCGCTGGCGCTGCCGCGCATGAGCGGCGGCAAGAAGACGCCGGCGCCGATCCAGCGCATGCGCGCCGAGGATCTGGTGGCGGCGGTGTTTCCCGACCAGATCGCCTGCGCCGAGAACCTCGCCGGCGAACGCGAGATCCCCGACCACCCGCTGGTGCGCCAGACGCTGCACGATTGCCTGCACGAGGCGATGGATCTGGACGCGCTGATCGCCCTGCTCAAGCGACTGGAGCAAGGGGAGGCGCAGATCGTCTGCCGCGAGCTGACCACGCCCTCGCCGCTCGCCGCCGAAGTGCTGAGCGCCCGGCCCTACGCATTTCTGGACGACGCACCGCTGGAAGAACGCCGCACCCAGGCGGTGCAGCAACGGCGCTGGAACGACGTCGGCAACGACAACGACTACGCGCAGTTGGATGAGGCGGCGATCGATGCGGTGCGCGAGGAAGCCTGGCCGCAGGCGCGCGATGCCGACGAGATGCACGATGCGCTGTTTGCGTTGGGATACCTGAGTGTCGCCGAGGCCGAACAATATGGCTGGATCAGCCATCTCACCGCCTTGGCGCAATCCCGTCGCGCCACGCAGCTGACCCATCCCGCGCTGAGCGTCCCGATCTGGGTCGTCGCCGAGCGCCTCAACCAGTTCGACCAGATTCACCCCGGCGCGCGCCGCGGCCCGCCGATCAGCGCGCCCGATGCGGCCGAACCAGCCGGCGCGGATGCCACGGCGGCGCTGGTCGAGATCATCCGCGGCCGCATGGCAGCGGTCGGCCCGGTGCTGACGAGTCAACTGGCGGCCGCATTGGGCGTGTCCAGCGTCGACATCGAGCTGGCCTTGCTCGCGCTGGAAGGCGAGGGCTACGTCATGCGCGGCCAGTTCAGCCGCGCGCTGCCCGCGGGCGAGCAATGGTGCGAGCGCCATCTGCTGGCGCGCATCCATCGCTACACCATCAAGCGCCTGCGCCGCGAGATCGAGCCGGTCGAACCGCGCGATGTCATGCGCTTCCTGTTCGCCTGGCAGCGTGTCGGCAGCGAACGTGGCTCGGGCCCGGATGCGCTGGCGGCGGTGCTCGCGCAACTGGAAGGCTTCGAAGCCCCGGCCGAGGCCTGGGAAGCTGAGCTGCTGACTGCGCGGGTGGCCGATTACGAACCCGCCTGGCTGGACGATCTGTGCCTCGCCGGCCGCGTGCTGTGGACGCGTCAGCGCAGCTATGTCTCCAGCGCAGCGGGCGGCGCCTCAGGACCGGTACGCAACACGCCGATCGTGCTGCTACAACGGAAGAACCTGAGCCTGTGGAATGGCATGCGCGAGGTCCAGGCCGAGCCCTACCAACCGACCAGCCGCGCCCAGCGCGTGGTCCAGGCACTGACCGACCACGGCGCGATGTTCTTCGACGAACTGACCGACGCCAGTCATTTGCTGGCCGCCGAACTGGAGAACGCGCTTGGCGAGCTGGTCGCGGTAGGGCTGGTGCACTGCGACAGTTACGCCGGCCTGCGGGCGTTGCTGATGCCCGCCGCCAAACGCGCCAAGCTCAGCGCCCGCCGCGGCCGCGGCGCGCAGCCGTGGTCGGGCCTGACCAGCGCCGGACGCTGGGCACTGGTGCGCCGTCCCGCCGCCACCGATGCCCTGGCGACCGCGACCCCGGACCCGGAGAAGACCGAACAACTGCTGCGCATCCTGCTGCGCCGATACGGCGTGCTGTGCTTCCAGATGCTGCAACGCGAAGCCAGCTGGCTGCCACCCTGGCGCATCCTCGTACGCGCCTGCCAGCGCCTCGAAGCGCGCGGCGAGTTACGCGGCGGTCGCTTCATCGCCGGCCTGTCCGGCGAGCAATTCGCCCTTCCCGAGGTCATCGCCCAGCTGCGCAGCATGCGCACAGCACCCCACCGGGCTGGAGATCTGCCTGTCCGCCGCCGATCCCCTGAACCTGATCGGCACCCTGCTCCCCGGCGCCCGCATCGGCAGCCTGACCAGCAGCCGCGTGCTCTACCGCGACGGCCTGCCGATCGCCGCGCTGATCGGTGGCGAAGTGCAGAGCCTGATCAGCATGACCGCCGGCGAACAATGGCATGCCCGCACGCGATTGCTGCGCAGCGGATCACTGGAGAGCGCAGCGCAGGCGCATTTCGGGCGAGCTGCGGGAAAGCAGGAACCGACGGAAATCTGAGCCCGATGGCGCAGCTGGATGGCATGCGCGGCGTTCGCGACCCCAGCAGGATGCTGGTGAGCGCAGCCATGCGCATCGAGGGTGCCATGGTTGCTCGCACGGCACGCGACCGATGCGCATCGCTGCGCCCAGCGCATCCTGCTCGAGCTACTCGGACTCCGACGCCGCCTGGCAGGATCGTGGCCGCGTCGCGCAACGCACCCGGCATGCGGTGAGTCCGGGGTATCCGAGCAACGAGTCCGGATTCGGATTGATCGTGCAATTCCGGCGCGCAGCGGGCGCCTCGGCATCCGCGCTGGCCGCGGCCGCCTCGACGGCGCTTGCCTGCGCCGTTTGTCGCGCCGACTCAAGCCGCCGTGCGTGTTCCTGGCGCAGTAGATCGAGCAATTGCTGGTAGTCGACCAGATCGAAGCTCGGTCCGAGCGTCTCAAAGCGCTCGCCCGGCAGCCCTTCGACTCGCGAGGCCAGCGCATGCAACTCCAGCGGTCGTGTCGGAAACCAGCTCCAGATCGGACCGCCGCTGCCACCAAAGGACATCCACAGCGCCTGGCGCCTGGCCTGTTCGCCCGCCAGCGGACAGGCGATCTGCCCAAACAAGGCCACCATCGCACCCGGAGCGCTGCGCGCGAGGGGCGTTTGCGCCGGGTAGCCCGCGGACAACAGCGGCGCGCCGACGGGTCCTGCCGGCGCGCCAAAACGCAAGCGTGGCCAGACGGTGTCCGCGGGCACCGTAGCTGGCTCGTCGAGCAGCAGCCAGGCGTAATCGTGCGCCGTGCGCGCGTCCTGATCGCGATCGCGCGGCGGCGCCGCCGCGCCGAGTGACCAACCACCGCGTTCGCTCAGTACGGCACGGGTGACAAAGCTTATGCCATAGGGTGCATTCGGTGGATCGGCGAAACGGCGTCCGCCAGGGGCCACGCGGTAGCGGCTGCAGATCAGTCCAGCGGGTGTCATCACCACGTGAGCGGCGGTCAGCCCAAGCCGCGGCGACAGCAGCACACCGCTGCCCGCCAATGGCAGCGAGCCCGGCTCGCAGCGGTGCGGGCGCACCCGTAGCACGGTCGCTGCCAGTGGTGCCGGCACCTCCACCGGCGTCATCTGCGCGCGCGGCGGTAGGCGCGGGCACAAGGGCAACGGTGGTCGGCCGTCCGGTGCCGGTACTTGCGCGGCCGGGGTCCATGGCGGGCGCTCATTGCGACGCGGCCTCGACATCCGCCCGCGGCAGAGTCGGCGTCAGCATTGCCGGCGACGCTGTTCGGCAGATCGAGCAGTCGCTGCAGGTCGCCCGGGGCTACACCCGGAAGGCGCGCGGGCTCCGGCCAGTCGATCTGCCTGCAGATGCCATCAACGCCGGGCCACTGTCGCCGGGCGAGCACATCTCCCAACACCGGCATGAACTCCCGACCTGCGCCTCTGCGCTGGTCAGCGCCACCACACGGCCCGGTCGCCGCCGCGGCAGGCACTAACTCCAGGCCGATGCCGGCACACAGCCAGATCGAGGCAACCGTGAGGAAGCGGCGCCCTGCGACAAGCACCGCCACGCTCCTGCGCGCGCCCGGGTTTCTCTGTGTGCTGGGCACGCCGGTCCCCGTGTGGTATGGCGTCAGCATTAGCAGAGGTCGCCATCTCGACGGGGACGCAGGCCGTTGTTCAACAACTCGACGGTCTGGGCGCACGGATCGTCCGCGATGGTGCGGACTCATTCAGCGCGCTTGCGCGGC
>JADKFD010000108.1 GCA_016717705.1 Rhodanobacteraceae bacterium
GCAGCTTCACTCGCGCTCACCGGCGCTTGTGCGCTGGGTGGTCGCACCCCGAGGAAGCGCCAGGGGAACGCGCCTTGAACAATCGTGCGCAATCGGACATATGGCGCATGCCCCGCCGACCTACGATCTGCTGCCACCCCGCCCTGGCGCGACCTTCATCCCCCCCCGTTGACCGCCTGCACCGCCTGCCCCCGCTCCGCGCGGCGGATAATCGCCGGGATGCCGCTTGACCCCTTCCCCCCGCAGTCGCCGACTGGTTCATCCAGGTTCGCCGCGCCCCGCCCCTGTCGGCCGCAACTGGGCCGCCTGATTTATGCGATCCGGGTCGTGCCCGCCGATCATACGATAGTCGCCGCGCCGACCGGATCCGGGCTGACCCTGGCCGCCTTCCGGCCGGCACTCGACGGCCTGGTCCGTCCGGGGTGAGCGCTAGCACGCCCGACCAGACCCGGGTCCTGTACGTATCGCCGCTGAAAGCGCTATCCAGCGACATCAATCAGAACCTCGCAGCGCCGTTGGCTGGCGTGACCCACGCACTGGACGAGGGCGGATTGCCGAGATACCGGACATCACGGTCGACGGTCGCACCGGCGATACCCCGGTCGCCGCCGGGCCGCTGATGCTCAAGCGGCCGCCGCACATCCTGGTGACCACGCCCGAGTCGCTCTACATCCTGCTGAATCCAGCGCACCGGGCGACATGCTGGCATGTCGGCACCGTCATCGTCGACGAAATCCACGCCCTGGTCGGCAACAAGCGCGGCGCGCACCTGGCGCTGTCCGCTGGCGTGGCTCGACGCCCTCGACCCGGCACGCCGGGGCCTGCCGTGTCGGCCTGTCGGCCCCAGAGCCGATCGAGCAGGTCGCGCGCTTCTGGGCGGCAACGCCGGCGCCGCGACGGGACTCCCGCTCTGCGAGATCGTCGACAGCGGCCACGTGCGCCGCGCGATCTCGCCCTCGAACTGCCACCGTGGCCGCCTTGGAACCGGTGATCTCCGAGGTCTGGCCTGGGGAACAGGTCGTGCGATCGGCGGAACTGCGCTGATCGGCCACACAGAACATGGAAGCACGCTGGTGATCGTCAACACTCGGCGCATGGTTGAGCGCCTGGCGCGCCATCTGGTGACGACCCGGCGAGCGAGGCCGGTCGCCGCACCTTGGCGGCAGCCTGTCAGGAGCGGCGCCTGGACGCCGAACGCGGCTCGAAAGGGCGTAACGCTCAGCTGGTGGTACGTCCGCCTCGCTGGAAACTGGGCATCGATATCTGGCGATGTCAATCTGGTGTGCCAGCTAGGCTCGCCGGGATCCTTGTCGACGTTTCCGCAGCGCGATAGTGCTCGGCCACGCCGTCGACGCGCATGCCCTGGGGCAAGTTGTTTCGCTGTCGCGCGACGAACTGATCGAATCCACCGCCCTGCTCGACATGGTAGCGTGACGAGCTGGATCCGCTCCAAGGCCCGACTGGCCGCGCTGGACGGTGATGGCGCAGATGAACGATGGCCGAAGTGGCGCACAGGATGGGCGAGGAGGCGATGAACTACGCGACGAGGCCGTACCGCGCCATGGCCCCTACGCGCGCCTCGCCGCGACGACTTCGACGCCTGGAGGTGTTGCGTGGCCGAGGTCACAGCGCCGCGGCACGGGCCGCGTGTGGCCTATCTGCATCTCGATGCGGTGAACTCGCCGGCCTGAGTGCGCGGCGCGGCGCGCGCTGACCGCGGTCAGCTCGGGCGGCGCGATCCCCGACAACGCCGACTACCAGGTGATCCCGGAGCCGGACGCCGTGATGGTCGGCAGCGTGCACGAAGATTTCGCGGTCAAGAGCATGGCCGGCGACATCTTCCAACTCCGGCAATATCCGGTTACCGCGTGCTGCGCGTGGAGACAGGGCAAGCTGCGGGTCGAAGGCCCGGCGGGTCTGCCGCCGACATTGCCGTTCTGGCTGGGGCGAAGCGCCCGCGCACGGCGCGCTGTCGCTGGCGATCTCGCGGCTGCGCAAACCGCGCGCGGTGCGGATGCTGCGGGGGCGGCAATCCGGCTCCTGCAATGGCTGATCGACGTGATGCAGCGCTGGACGGAAGCCGCCGGCAGTTGGCCGACTATCTGCACGCCACGCATCGGCGCTGGGCTGTTGCCGACCCAGGACACGCTGGTCATGGAGCGCTTCTTCGACGAGTCCGGCGGCACCCAGCTGGTGATCCATTCGCCCTATGGCAGCCGCTTCAATCGCGCCTGGGGACTGGCCCTGCGCAAGCGCTTCTGCCGCCGCTTCAATTTCGAATTGCAGGCAGCGGCAACCGAGGACGCGATCGTCATCTCGCTGTCGACCAGCCACAGCTTTCCGCTGGAAGACGTCGGTCACTATCTGCATTCGAACAGCGTCGCCCAGGTGCTGACCCAGGCCTTGCTGGATGCGCCGATGTTCGGCGTGCGCTGGCGCTGGAACGCCACCACGGCGCTGGCGCTGCCGCGCCGAGCGGCGGCAAGAAGACGCCGGCGCCGATCCAGCGCATGCGCGCCGAGGATCTGGTGGCGGCGGTGTTCCCGGACCAGATCGCCTGCGCCGAGAACCTGGCCGGCGAACGCGAAATCCCCGATCACCCGCTGGTACGGCAGACCCTGCACGATTGCCTGCACGAGGCGATGGATCTCGATGCGTTGATCGCGCTGCTCAAGCGGCTGGAGCGGGGCCAGGCGCATATCGAGGTGCCGCGAGCTGACCACGCCCTCGCCGCTCGCCGCCGAAGTTCTGAGCGCCCGCCCCTATGCCTTCCTCGACGACGCACCGCTGGAAGAACGCCGCACCCAGGCGGTGCAACAACGGCGCTGGAACGATGTCGGCAACGACAATGATTACGCGCGCCTGGACCAAGCGGCGATCGACGCGGTACGCGAGGAAGCCTGGCCTCAGGCGCGCGATGCCGACGAGATGCACGATGCGCTGTTTGCGTTGGGATACCTGAGTGTCGCCGAGGCCGAACAATATGGCTGGATCAGCCATCTCACCGCCTTGGCGCAATCCCGTCGCGCCACGCAGCTGACCCATCCCGCGCTGAGCAGCCCGATCTGGGTCGTCGCCGAGCGCCCTCAACCAGTTCGACCAGATGCACCCCGGCGCGCGCCGCAGCCCGCCGATCAGCGCACCCGACGCCGCCGAGCCGGCCGGCGCGGACGCGACCGCGGCGCTGGTCGAGATCATCCGCGGACGCATGGCGGCGGTCGGTCCGGTACTGGCGAGTCAGCTCGCCACGGGTCTCGGTGTATCCGGCGTCGACATCGAACTCGCGCTGCTGGCCCTTGAGCGGGAAGGTTACGTCATGCGCGGCCAGTTCAACCGCGCGCTGCCAGAGGGCGAACAATGGTGCGAGCGGCATCTGCTGGCGCGCATCCATCGCTACACCATCAAGCGCCTGCGCCGCGAGATCGAGCCGGTCGAACCGCGCGATGTCATGCGCTTCCTGTTCGCCTGGCAGCGCGTCGGCAGCGAACGTGGCTCGGGCCCGGATGCGCTGGCGGCGGTGCTCACGCAACTGGAAGGCTTCGAGGCCCCGGCCGAGGCCTGGGAAGCTGAGCTGCTGACTGCGCGGGTGGCCGATTACGAACCCGCCTGGCTGGACGATCTGTGCCTCGCCGGTCGCGTGCTGTGGACGCGCCAGCGCAGCTATTCGCACAACGCCGCGGGCGGCGCATCGGGACCGGTGCGCAATACGCCGATCGTGCTGCTGCAACGCAAAAATCTGAGTCTGTGGAATGGTATGCGCGAGGCCCAGGCCGAAACCTACCAACCGACGAGTCGCGCCCAGCGGGTGGTCCAGGCATTGACCGAGCACGGCGCGATGTTCTTCGACGAACTGACTGACGCCAGCCATTTGCTGGCCGCCGAACTGGAGAACGCGCTTGGTGAGCTGGTCGCGGTAGGGCTGGTGCACTGCGACAGCTACGCCGGCCTGCGCGCGCTGCTGATGCCGGCCGCCAAGCGCGCCAAACTCGGCGCCCGCCGCGGACGCGGCGCGCAGCCGTGGTCGGGGCTGACCAGCGCCGGACGCTGGGCACTGCTGCGTCGTCCCGCCGCCACCGATGCCGTGGCGAGCGCGACCACGGACCCGGAGAAGAGCGAGCAGCTGGTGCGCATCCTGCTGCGCCGCTATGGATTGCTGTGCTTCCAGCTGCTGCAGCGCGAAGCCGGCTGGCTGCCACCGTGGCGCGTGCTGGTGCGCGCCTGCCAGCGCCTCGAAGCGCGCGGCGAACTGCGCGGCGGGCGCTTCATCGCCGGCCTGACCGGCGAACAATTCGCGCTGCCGGAGGTCATCGCCCAGTTGCGCAGCATGCGCAACAGCACCCCGACCGGGCTGGAGATCTGCCTGTCTGCGGCAGACCCCCTGAACCTGATCGGCACCCTGCTCCCCGGCGCCCGCATCGGCGGCCTGACCAGCAGCCGGTTGCTCTACCGCGACGGCCTGCCGATCGCCGCGCTGATCGGTGGCGAAGTGCAGAGCCTGATCAGCATGACCGCCGGCGAACAATGGCATGCCCGCACGCGATTGCTGCGCAGCGGATCACTGGAGAGCGCAGCGCAGGCGCATTTCGGGCGAGCCGCGGGAAAGCAGGAACCGACGGAAATCTGAGCCCGATGCCGCAGCTGGATGGCATGCGCGGCGTTCGCGACCCCAGCAGGATGCTGGTGAGCGCAGCCCTGCGCATCGAGGGCGCCATGGTTGCGCGCACCACACGAGATCGATGCGCATGGCCGTGCTCAGCGCATCCTACTCGGGCTCCGACGCCGCCTGGCAGGATCGTGGCCGCGTCGCGCAACGCACCCGGCATGCGGTAAGTCCGGGGTATCCGAGCAACGAGTCCGGATTCGGATTGATCGCGCAATTCCGGCGCGCAGCGGGCGCCTTCGAATCGGCGCTGGCCGTGGCCGCCTCGACGGCGCTTGCCTGCGCAGATTGTCGCGCCGATTCAAGTCGCCGTGCGTGTTCCTGGCGCAGTAGATCGAGCAATTGCTGGTAGTCGACCAGATCGAAGCTCGGTCCGAGCGTCTCAAAGCGCTCGCCGGGCAGCCCTTCGACTCGCGAGGCCAGCGTGTGCAACTCCGCCGGTCGCGTCGGAAACCAGCTCCAGATCGGACCACCGCTGCCACCATAGGACAGCCACAGCGCCTCGCGCCTGGCCTGTTCACCCGCCAGCGGACAGGCGATCTGCCCAAACAAGGCCACCATCGCACCCGGAGCGCTGCGCGCGACCGGCGTTTGCGCCGAGTAGCCCGCGGACAACACCGGCGCGCCGACGGGTCCTGCCGGCGCACCAAAACGCAAGCGTGGCCAGACGGTGTCCGCGGGCACCGTAGCCGGCTCGTCGAGCAGCAGCCAGGCGTAATCGTGCGCCGTGCGCGCGTCCTGATCGCGATCGCGCGGCGGCGCCGCCGCGCCTAATGACCAACCACCGCGTTCGCTCAGTACGGCACGGGTGACAAAGCTGATGCCATGGGGTGCATTCGGTGGATCGGCGAAACGGCGTCCGCCAGGGGCCACCCGGTAGCGGCTGCAGATCAGTCCAGCGGGTGTCATCACCACGTGAGCGGCGGTCAGCCCAAGCCGCGGCGACAGCAGCACACCGCTGCCCGCCAATGGCAGGGAGCCCGGCTCGCAGCGGTGCGGGCGCACCCGTAGCACGGTCGCTGCCAGTGTTGTCGGCACCTCCACCGGCGTCATCTGCGCGCGCGGCGGTACGCGCGGGCACAACGGCAACGGTGGTCGGCCGTCCGGTGCCGGCACTTGCGCGACCGGGTTCCATGGCGGGCGCTCGTTGCGGCGCACGGCCTCGACATCCGCCCGCGGCAGAGTCGGCGTCAGCAATTGCCGGCGACGCTGCTCGGCAAGATCGAGCAGTCGCTGCAGGTCGCCCGGGGCTACACCCGAAAGGCGCGCGGGCTCCGGCCAGTCGATCTGCCTGCAGATGCCATCAACGCCGGGCCACTGTCGCCAGGCCAACACATCTCCCAACACTGGCATGAACTCGACCTGCGCCTCTGCGCTGGTCGGCGCCACCACCGCACAGCCAGTCGCCGCCGCGGCAGGCACGCTCAAGCCGATGCCGGCACACAGCCAGATCGAGGCAACCGTGAGCAAGCAGCGCCCTGCAGGCAAGCGCCGCCACGCGCCTGCGCGCGCCAGGTTTCTCTGTGTGCTGGGCACGCCGGTCCCCATCTGGTATGGCGTCAGCAATAGCAGAGGACGCCCTCTCGACGAGAGGGACGCGGGCCGTTTGTTCAGCAACTCGACAGCCTGGGCGCACGGATCGTCCGCGATGGTGCGGATCTCATTCGGCGCGCTTGCGCGGCCGACGAAGCGTCCGGAATCGAACAGCCAGCGCGATTTCGAAGCGCCCGCCCAGGCAGTTCGTTCGCTTTGACCGCGGCCACGGGCGACTCGCCGGTCCTCGGGATCCTGGCGCGGTTCTTGCGTTCGTGCCCGGTGTTGCCCGACTTGGAGGACCCGAACCATGCTTCCGGAGCTTCTGCATCAGCTCATGCTCGGTGCGCGCGGCCTGCGCCGGCGCCTGTCCTTCTCGCTGCTGTCGATGCTCTCGCTGAGCCTGGGCATTGGCGCCAGCCTGGCCATGTACGCCGTCGTCGATGCGGTGCTGTTGCAACCCTTGCCATACGCGCGCGCCGACCGGCTGGTTCAGGTCGAGGAAGTGGATGCCGACGGACGGCAGATGCCCTTGGCCCAGCCCAATCTGGACGACTTGCGCGCGCGCCACCGCGGACTCTCCGCTCTCGCCGAATACAGCGGTGGCGTGACCACGGTTTCGTCGGCCAATCGTGCCGTGCGCACCGGCGCTTACCTGGTTGGCACTGAATTTCTGCAGGTGCTGCAAGTCCAGCCCGTCATGGGCTCTGGTTTTGGCATTGCGGGGACGGAACCGGGTGCTCTGGTGAGCCATCGATACTGGAAAGAGTCCCTGGGTGCACCAGCGAATCTGGCCGGCCGCTCGGTGAGCGCCTTTGGCTTGACCCTGCCGATCGTCGGCGTGATGCCCGAGTCATTCCAGTTCCCGGAGGGCGCTCAGCTGTGGATGGATGCCCGCGCGATCCCGCCCAGCGACTCGCGCAGCGCGCACAACTGGTCGGTCATTGCGCGGCTGCGCGACGCTGTGAGTGCGGAGCAAGCGCAAGCCGACGCGCGCGCCATCGGCGCGGCACTCAGGCGCGAACACGGCAGCGATGTGGACCTCAACGCCTTTGCCCTGACTGATCTGCGCGCCGCCATGGTCGGATCGGTAAGCGCTGCGTTGTGGGTGTTGTTGGCGGGCGTGGGTTTTCTGCTGCTGATCGCCGCGACCAACGTGACCAATTTGTTCCTGGCACAGGCGCTTTCGCGACGCCAGGAACTGGCGGTGCGCGATGCGCTGGGCGCGGGATCGGCCCGGATTGCGGCGCAGTTCGTCGTCGAAAGCGTGTTGCTCGGCGTGGGGGGCATGTTGATCGGCCTGCTCGCGGCGCACCTTGCACTGACCGTTTTCGCGCCGATGGCGGTCGACCTGCTGCCGCGGGCGCAGGACCTGGAGCTGAGCTGGCGCGTGCTGGGCCTGGCCACCATCGGTACTTTGTTGATCAGCTTCGCGATCGGGTTGATCGCCGCTCGCAGCGGCAACCGCGTCATCGCCGCAGCGCTCAAGGAGGGCGGCAGAAACAGCAGCGTTGGACGCGCCACCACGCGCGTGCGCCAGGGGCTGGTGGTGATGCAGGGAGCGCTGACGGTGGTGCTGTTGATCGGGGCGGGCTTGCTGGCGCGCAGTTTCATGGAGCTGTTGCAGCAAAACCCCGGATTTGAGCCCAATGGCGCGCTGACCGTCAGCCTGACACTGGATGATCAGAGCGGAGCCGAAGGAGATGCGCGGGTGGTCTCGCAACTGGACGCCCTGATCAGCGAGCTTGCAGCCATTCCCGGGGTCAAGGCCGTCGGCGGCAGCAACGGCCTGCCCTTGTCGGGCGACGGCAGCAATGGCTCGTTTTTCGATGAGCATGCGGATTTCAGCGCTCATCCCGAGCCGCTGGGATATGCCGAGTTTCGGGTTGCCAGCGCCGGCTACCTCGAAGCCATGGGCATGAGCCTGCTGCGCGGGCGGAATTTTGAGATCACCGACCGAGCGGGTGCGCCGCACGTTGCCCTGGTCAGCCGCAGCCTGGCGCAAAGCACCTGGCCGGGTCGGGACCCGATCGGTCAGCGCCTGCAGTTCGGCAACATGGACGGCCATCTGGAGGTCTTGAACGTCGTCGGCGTGGTTGCCGACGTGCATGAACGATCGATCGAGCGCGCCGACCACGGCACGGTTTACGTCAATTACGTGCAGCGCCCGGCCCGGGCACGCGACTTCAGCATCGTGGTGCGCGGCGCCGGCGACCCCGGCAGCATCAGCGCTGCGGTGCGTCAAGTCCTGGCAAACAGCGCACCGGATCTGCCGGTGCGCTTCAGCAGCCTCGCCGAGGTCTACCGCGATTCAATCAGCCGGCAGCGCTTTTCGCTGAATCTGTTCAGCGTATTCGCGGTGGTTGCGTTGACGCTGGCCGCAACCGGTCTGTATGGACTGATGGCCTTCATGATGGGCCAGCGCAGGGGAGAGATTGCCGTGCGCATGGCACTGGGATCCTCGCCCGGCCGCGTGCTCGGCCATGTCCTCAGCCGGGGCATCGCTCTGCAGATGGCTGCGCTTGCAGTCGGTTTGACTCTGGCGCTGGCGCTCACTCGACTGATGTCCAGCCTGTTGTTCGAGGTACACGCCTACGATCCAGTCACCTTCGCCAGCGTTTCAGCGCTGGTGATCGTCGTGACCGTTGCCGCCTGCTGGCTACCGGCGATTCGCGCCGCCAAGGTCTCGCCGCGGCAGGTGCTGGGATAGCGCGAGCATTCGGCCTTTCGCGGCGCTGCATGAACATCCCGGCACGCTATTGCACCGGCTACCTGGGCGATGTCGGCACGGAGCCGCCCTACGGCACGATGGACTTCGCCGCCTGGTTCGAGGTCTGGCTGGGCGACCGCTGGTACACCTTCGATGCGCGCAACAACGTGCCGCGCATCGGCCGCGTGCTGATGGCGCGTGGCCGCGACGCCTGCGATGTGGCGTTGACCAGTACCTTCGGTCCGAACACGCTGGAGAGCTTCAGGGTGTGGACCGACGGGGTCGACGCGGCTTGAGCAGCTTGGGCCAAGGCTGATTCCTGCGTGTCCCAGTTCCACGACTGTTGCACAAAAAAGGGGGCCCTGCGGCCCCCTCTGAATCACGGTTTGTAGTTGTGGTCAGTCGCGAGAACGCAGGCTGACGGTGACCATGCCGAACAACAGCATCAGTGCCGCGAGCAGCAGGCGCGCGTATTCACCGAGCGTCGGCACGGCAACCTGTGTCGCTGCCACGAAACCGGCCGGACAATTGACCACCCAGAAACGCGTTGCGGTGGCGCCGCCAGCGATGGTTTCGGTGCACTGGAGGTTCGCCGTCACAGCCGTTGCCTGGGAAGTGCACGACAGGTTGATCGTCTGAGCAGACGTCGACCCTGCGGTGAACGACAGATTGACGGCCCCCGCGCCCGCGAAACTGGTCGAACCCGGGCCCGAGTAGGAGCAGTTGTTGACGGTCGAGATCCCTGCCGCAGCGCCGCCAGAGGGCGTTACCGTGATCGCGCCGGTTCCCGGCGATCCCACGCCAGTCACGCCGGTGAAATCCACCGGTCCACCGCTGCCAGCGACCGCGCCAGCCGCCGGGTTGTAGGCGACACTCGGTCCGATCGGCGTCGGAGCCGCCGGACACACCACCGGCCAGACACGATTGACTGCAGCAGCGCCGCCCTGGCTTTCCGGGCAGGTCAGGGTTGCGTTGGTCGCCGCGACCTGCGGCACGCAGTTCGGCAGATTGATGTTCTGCGCCGTCACGGTGTTGCCGACAAAGCTCAGTTGCGCAATGTTGGTCGTCGGGAAAGCCGCGCCGCCGCCGCTGATGGTGCAGGCACCGACCGTCGTCGTCGCTGCGGCGCCCGCACCGGAACCACCGCTCGGCGTAGCGACGATCGCCGTCGCGGTGCCCCCGGTGGTGTAGTTGATCGTCGTTCCGGTGGCCGGGTTGTAGGCGATGGTCGGCGGGGTGTTCACCACCGGTGCCGCCGGACACACCACCGGCCAGACGCGGTTGACTGCAGCAGCGCCGCCCGCGGCTCTCCGGGCAGGTCAGGGTCGCGTTGGTCGCCGCGACTTGCGGCACGCAGTTCGGCAGATTGATGTTCTGCGCCGTCACGGTGTTGCCGACAAAGCTCAGTTGCGCAATGTTGGTCGTCGGGAAAGCCGCGCCGCCGCCGCTGATGGTGCAGGCACCGACCGTCGTGGTCGCCGCGGCGCCCGATCCGGAACCACCGCTCGGCGTGGCGACGATTGCCGTCGCGGTGCCGCCGGTGGTGTAGTTGATCGTCGTTCCGGTGACCGGGTTATAGGCGATGGTCGGCGGGGTGTTCCAACCGGCGCTGCTGGACACACTACCGGCCAGACGCGGTTGACCGCAGCAGCGCCGCCCGACTTTCCGGGCAGGTCAGGGTCGCGTTGGTCGCCGCGACCTGCGGCACGCAGTTCGGCAGGTTGATGTTCTGCGCCGTCACGGTGTTGCCGACAAAGCTCAGTTGCGCAATGTTGGTCGTCGGGAAGGCCGCGCCGCCGCCGCTGATGGTGCAGGCACCGACCGTCGTCGTCGCCGCGGCGCCCGATCCGGAACCACCGCTCGGCGTGGCGACGATCGCCGTCGCGGTGCCGCCGGTGGTGTAGTTGATCGTCGTTCCGGTGACCGGGTTATAGGCGATGGTCGGCGGGGTGTTTCCAATCGGCGCTGCTGGACACACTACCGGCCAGACGCGGTTGACTGCAGCAGCGCCGCCCCGACTTTCCGGGCAGGTCAGGGTCGCGTTGGTCGCCGCGACCTGCGGCACGCAGTTCGGCAGATTGATGTTCTGCGCCGTCACGGTGTTGCCGACAAAGCTCAGTTGCGCAATGTTGGTGGTCGGGAAGGCCGCGCCGCCGCCGCTGATGGTGCAGGCACCGACCGTCGTCGTCGCCGCGGCGCCCGCTCCGGAACCACCGCTCGGCGTGGCGACGATTGCCGTCGCGGTGCCGCCGGTGGTGTAGTTGATCGTCGTTCCGGTGGTCGGGTTGTAGGCGATGGTCGGCGGGGTGTTCACCACCGGTGCCGCCGGACACACCACCGGCCACACACGGTTGACCGCAGCAGCGCCGCCCTGGCTTTCCGGGCAGGTCAGGGTCGCGTTGGTCGCCGCGACCTGCGGCACGCAGTTCGGCAGATTGATGTTCTGCGCCGTCACGGTGTTGCCGACAAAGCTCAGTTGCGCAATGTTGGTGGTCGGGAAAGCCGCGCCGCCGCCGCTGATGGTGCACGCACCGACCGTCGTCGTCGCTGCGGCGCCCGATCCGGAACCACCGCTCGGCGTGGCGACGATCGCCGTCGCGGTACCGCCGGTGGTGTAATTGATCGTCGTTCCGGTGACCGGGTTATAGGCAATGGTCGGCGGGGTGTTCACCACCGGGGCCGCCGGACACACCACCGGCCAGACGCGGTTGACTGCAGCAGCGCCGCCGCGGCTCTCCGGGCAGGTCAGGGTCGCGTTGGTCGCCGCGACCTGCGGCACGCAGTTCGCGGTTGATGTTCTGCGCCGTCACCGTATTGCCGACAAAGCTCAGTTGCGCAATGTTGGTGGTCGGGAAAGCCGCGCCACCGCCGGAAATCGTGCATGCACCCACCGTCGTCGTCGCTGCGGCGCCCGATCCGGAACCACCGCTCGGCGTAGCGACGATCGCCGTCGCGGTGCCGCCGGTGGTGTAGTTGATCGTCGTTCCGGTAGTCGGGTTGTAGGCGATGGTCGGTGGGGTGTTGACAGCGCCAACCACGACCGAACCCGGCGTGGACGTACACGCCACCGTGCCGCCACCCGCATCTGAACAGCCATTGGGCGGCGTCGCGAAATTGGCGGGTGTCAGTGCATAGCTTGCGGCGGGCGTACCACCCGGAACCGGGAAGCTCGCATTGCAGTAATTGGTTGCCGCGCCCGGCAGCGGGGTCAGACTCAGATCGAGTTTGATGACGCGGATGATTCCGGCGGACGGATTCGTACACGTCGAAGCGTTCTGGGGAGACAGCACAGGCACGCCCAACAATGTCTGGTTGAAGGCGACGTCAATCTGGAAACCCACGGTGGAGCCATCACCCGCGAAGGTGATGGCAACGGGTCCGATGGTGGTACCGGGTGCACCTGCAGCCGTACCCACCGCGAGCGCACCCGCATTGGCCAGTCCGGCCCCCAGCAAAAGGAATGCTCCAAAGAGCCAGTTCAGTTTTCTCACGTCGCTCACTCCATTGTGCCCCTATCGGGAATTTTCGTCGTTGACGAAGCGCTCTTCGGCGCTTGATCTGCGGTTAACCGTGACGCGAGTCACGCCAAACCGGATGGAAGCATACGACGGCTTCTTTGCAACAAATCATGCCTTGTCCCACAAAAAGTGAGTCTGCTGCGCAAATTCCGCCGCCCAATCCACAAGGGACCCTCTGAACAAGTTCTGCGACTCGCAGAGCTTGTTCAGAGGGTCCCAAGGCAGCACGCGGCGCGCGCCCGCGTGCTTGCGGATCGTCCGCGGTGGCGGGCATCCTGCCGTCGCGGATTCGCTGGATAGTGAGACTCGGGGATGCCCCGTCGATGGATGGCCTGGATCTGGGTGTCGGCACTCTGGTGGGCGGCGGCATCCCTCGCGGCTGCCCCCGATCCCTTGCGCCAGGCACTGGACGCTGGCGATATCTCCTTCGAAGCACGGCCGCCATCGCGACCGCCGCGCGATGAAGCGACGGCGCAGCAGACGCTGAACTACGTCGAATGGTTGCAGCGTCGTGGCGAATTCGACGCCGCGCAGCCTGGGCTCGATGAACTGCGTCACTGGATCGACCACAACGCCGCTCCGGCGCCAACGCTGCACGCGCGCCTGCTGACGCTCGAATCGCGGCAGCATGCGCAGCGCGCGGATCCCGAGGCGGCGCGCGAGGCGGCCGCGGCGGCGGTGGCTTTGCTTGAAGGGAGCGGCGATTCGATCGAACTGGCGCGCGCATGGTCGCAGTTGGCGACGGCACTGCGCAGCGGCGATCGTCGCAGCGAGGCGCTGGCGGCATCCGACCATGCGGTGGCGATGTATGCGCGGATCGCGCCGCGCTCCGACGCGGCGCTCTGGGCGCTGTCCGGACGCGTCGGGATCCAGCGCGGGAACGGGCAATTCGAGGCGGCGAATCAGACGCTGGAACAGCTGGAAGCCTTGCTGCCGCCAGACACGCCGGATGTCGAGCTCCGGGCCAGCGTGTTCAACCTGCGCGGCGTCCGGCATTTGCTCGCCAGCGAGCTGCCGGCGGCCGTGCGCGCGCTGTCGCGCGCAGCCGAGCTGTTGCAGCAGGTGCCGCATGCCCGCGTGCTCCGGGTCATCGTGCAGCAGAACCTGGCGATGGCGTCCTGGGATCTCGGCGACCTCGGGCAGGCGCGCGTGCAGATGCGCGCGGCGATCGACGGCGAACGCCGTCTGCGTCCGGGGACGCTGGCACTGGCGCGCGCTCTGATCAACGACGGACGCCTGCAGTTCGAACTGGGCAACTGGTCCGACGCCGCCTCCGCGTACGCCCAGGCCGAGACGATCATCCTGACGCTCGCCGCGGGGCAGTCGACCGAGGCGTACCTGCGCGCCAACCAGGCGGAACTCGCAGCGGCGCAGGGACATCAGGCGCAGGCCCGGCAGCTGTTCCGGCGCGCCATCGAAGTCAACGAGCAGCAGCCGCGGGACTGTTATTGCGCGGGCCCGGCACTGCGCGACTATGCCTGGTTCCTCGGCAGCACCGGCAAGGCTGGCGCGCGCGAGGCGTTGGCCTTGATGCCGCGCGTGCGCGGCCTGCTCGACGAGTTCGACAATCGCGATATCGAAAGCCTGCTGGTCGATCGGCAGGAGGCCGAACTGCGCCTGACCACCGGCGACCTGGCGGCCGCTGCAGCCCTCGCCGCGCGCGCCCGCCAGGGACTGGCGACGATCTCCCCGCATTCGGCCAACCATGCGCTGGCACTGCACACCGAAGGCCTGATCGCGCGTGCGCAGGGCCGGCAGGATGCCGCGCGGGCCGCGCTGTGCGACGCGGTCGAGGTGCTGGAACGGGTCGATCTGGGCGATGGCGTGTTGACCGATTCGCGCTTTCGCGCGCGCCACGCGGAGGTCTACCACGCTTGTGTCGCGGCGCGCATCGATTCGGGCGACGCCGCCGGGGCGCTCGACGTGCTGGAGCAGGGGCGCGCGCGCAGTCTGTTGGCCCTGTGGCGCGGCAACGCCGCCGCGCTCGACGGCGAGCCGCAGTCCGCGGTGGATGCCTGGATCGACTACCGCCAGCGGCGCGCGGCCGCCGTCGCGCAAGCCGCCGATCCGGAAAAGTCGACAGCGGACGCGGCGCAGGCGCGACGCGATGTCGACGCGCTGGATGCGCGCCACGCCGAGGAACTCGCGCGCCTCGATGCCGCGGCACCGCGCACCGCGAGCTTGCTGGTCCCGCGCAGTGGCGCCGCCATGTTCAGGCAGCTACCGGCCGACGCGCTGCTGCTCGCCTACAGTGTCGGCGCCGATGAAACGCTGGTCCTGGAAGCCAGCGTCGATGGCGTTGCTGCACGTCGCATCGCGATCGGCCGCGCGGCGCTCGCCGCCGACGTCGCGGACTTGCGCGGCCAGGTACTGAAGCGCAGCGTCGCGGCGCTGCCGGATCTGCTGCGCGTGTCCGCGCAGCTTCACGAACTCTTGCTGGCGCCGCACGCTGCGGCAATCGCCCGCCGCGGGCGCCTGCTGGTGCTCGCCGACGGCCCGCTGCTGCAGCTGCCGTTTGCCGCGCTGTACGATCAGGCGGCGGCTCGCTATGCGGTCGCGGCGTGGCCGATCGTGCAGGTGGAATCGATGGGCGCGCTGGCGCTGGAACGGCGCGACGGCAACGTGTCCGCCGGTCGGCGTGCGCTGGTCATCGCCGATCCTCTGGGCAGCGACGCGACGCTGCCCGACCTGCCCGCGTTGCCCGGCGCGCAGGCCGAAGCCCGCAGCGTGCGGCGTGCGCTGGGCGCCCCGGCGCTGCTGCTGCGTGGCGCCAGCGCCAGCGAGAGCCGGGTCAAGCGCGAGGCCAATTCCGCCGGGCTGTTGCATTTCGCCGTGCATGGTGTGCTGGATGACGCCGTACCGCTTGATTCCGCGCTGATCCTCGGGCGCGACGACCGCAATGACGGCGCCCTGCGCGTGCGCGAGATTCTCGGATCGATGCGCCTGCATGCCGATATTGTCGTGCTGTCCGCGTGCAACACCGCGGTCGACGCCGAATCGCGCGGCGACGGACTGGTCAGCCTGACCCGCGCCTTTCGCCAGGCCGGCGCCGCGCGCGTGGTCGCCACCCTGTGGCCGATTGCAGACCGTGGGGCCGCAGAGTTGATGGAACGTTTCCATCGCGCTCTGGCAGCCGGCGCCACGGCCGATGCCGCGCTGCGCGAAGCACAGCTGGCGCTGATCGGCATGGCGCCTGCCGCGCAACCGGAATCGGCGCTGCGCGGCGTCGGCGGGCTCACCCGCAAGGGCGCGATGGCGGACGTCGATCTGTCGCATCCCTTCTACTGGTCGGGATTCCAG
The DNA here is from genome assembly GCA_016717705.1 of Rhodanobacteraceae bacterium. Lineage (GTDB taxonomy): Bacteria > Pseudomonadota > Gammaproteobacteria > Xanthomonadales > SZUA-5 > JADKFD01. Next base: position 15,722 of record JADKFD010000108.1, read on the forward strand.
TTGTACGGCCGCCCCGATCGAGCGGCCGCTGCGCACAGTCGGCAGTGACCGGATCGTGTCCGGGATGTCTGGAGCCGATGTCTGCGTGAAGATTGTGCTGCGGAAAATGGATGCTGCGGAACGTGCTGCGGAAAATGGACACCCGGAAATCGGGCTGGACCATAGGGGTGAAATTGGGCCCGCCGGCGTATCGCCGCCGTGTGTCTCGAATGCCCGGACATCAGGGTGTCCACGACGTGCGTCGCGCCACGGTGCCGTGGTCGGACGCCGGCTAGACTCACCGTCCTGACTCGGCGACGGCACCCTTGGTGAAACTCCCGCTCTGCCTGCTCCTCGTATTCGCTCCGGCCGCAGCCGCCGAAGTGCTGACCGTGGTCGATATCGCCCACGCCGACACGGCGCAAGTTGAACAGCTCAAACGGATTCCGGGCAGCGACTGGTGGCTGGAAATGGGTCTGCAGCTGGCGGTCATCGGGCCGCGCGATGCGCTGCGGGAGGCGGCCGGCACTCTCGGCGTCCTGGCCAGTTTCGATGATGTCGATCCGGCGCACCTGATGTTGCGTGCCCGCGGCTGCAGCGAACATGCGCCGGAGGCCGGCCGGCTGCTGGCCAAGGGCGGCCGCTGGGAGCTGCGCGAGGTGTCGGCTGGCGAGATGCAATCGCTGCTGCTGACCGACGACCATGCCTGGCAGCCGGTCAAGCCCAACACCTCGATGGCGCGCCAGTACCGCCTGGAGCCGCAGCGGAGCACGCAGGCGGCCGACCCGGGCGTGCAGCAAGTCGTCGACCGCATCGACTCGGCGCGCTGGTTCGCCGATGTGCAGACGCTTGCGGGTTGGGATCGGTCGAGCTACGGCACCACCTCGCTCGACGCCGCGCGCGACTGGATCGCCACGCAGTTCAGCGCGCTCGGCCTGAGCGACGGGCTGCAGGCGTTCAGCATGAACGGCGCCAGCGGCGGCACCATCACCCGCTACAACGTCAGCGGCGCCTGGATCGGCAGCAGTCTGCCGGATCGCTGGCTGATCGTCGGCGCGCACTACGATTCGCGCAACGCGACCTTGAGTTCGACGGTCAATGCCCCGGGCGCCGAGGACAATGCCAGCGGTTGCGCCGGCGTCATCGAACTGGCGCGCGCGCTGCTGCCCTCGCAACCTTCGCGCAGCATCCTGTTCGTCTGCTACGCCGGTGAAGAACAAGGCCTCAAGGGCAGTGCCGCGCACGTGCAGTCCCTGATCCAGGCCTCGCAACGGTCCAGCGTGGATGCGGTGGTGATCATGGACATGATCGGCTACAGCGCCGATGCCAATCTGGAAGCGCTGTACGAGAGCTCCGCCAGCTACAACCCATACCTGCTGCAGTTCGGCGCCGCCGCCGCCACCTACGTGCCGCAACTGGCGGTGGTCACCAGCACCAATCCCTTCGGCTCCGACCACGTGCCCTACATCAACGCCGGCGTACGCACCGCGCTGGCGATCGAGAACGACTGGAATGACTACCCGCACTACCACCGCAGCACCGACACTCCCGCCAATATCGGGCCGAACGTGCAGCCGATGGGCGCGGCCATCCTGAAGACCAACGCGGCGGTGATTGCCGAGATTGCCGGGCTGGACCATGCTGCCGATCCGGTGTTTGCCAGTGGGTTTGAAGGTCGGTGAGCTCGATGTTGGATGTCGGACCCTGCGCGGGTCGTCGTGCCATGCAGATGATCTCGCTGCTGCTGATGGCACTGCTGGCGTTTTCGGTGTCGGCACAGGAGGTCTACAAATGGACCGACGACCAGGGCGTGGTCCATTTCAGCGATCGCAAGCCTGCCGACGCACCCGCACAGGCCGTGCAACTGGAAGCCCCGCCAGCCAGCACAAGCGCAGCCCCAGCGCCGCTCCAGCGTGTGCCTGACGAACCGGTGGCGACGCGCAAACGCCCGCTCAACATCACGATGTACTCGACGGCCGACTGCGGCTACTGCAAGCGTGCACGTCGCTATTTCGCCGCGAACAAACTGCGCTATGTCGAACGCGACATCAGCAACCCGCAGAACCACGCCCAGTGGACGCGCCTGGGCGGCCGCGGAGTTCCCTTGTTCGTCATCAACGGTCAGGTGAGCAGCGGATTCAACGCCGATGGCATGACCCAGCAGTTGCGGCGCCTCGGCTGGTAGGGCGCCGAAGCGCCGGCCGCGCACGCGTGGGCGGAGGTCTTGCGGTTGCAGCGGGCCTACTGCGCCACTTCGATCGCAGTGATCCGGTAAGCCACCAGGCAACGCGTGCTGCCGGCGCCAGCCTTCCACAGCGGCGTCACCGTCAGTTCGCGGCGATCCTTCAGCGCCATCATCAAGTTGGCGACTTCGGCTTCGCTCAGGTTCTTGCCGTTGCAGGCCGTGCCGGCCCACTGATAGGTGCGGTAGAACTGCTGACCCTCGTCGATGACCAAGCGGCCGCGCGCAGCATAGATGTCGTCGGACGAGCTGCCATTGACCGTGACCTGGGCGACCGTGCCGTACGCGCCCACGTTGTCGGCAGCCAGGGCCGATCCAGCGAACATCAGTGCGGCCGCGCCCAGCAGAGCGCCGTAAGAGATCTTCATTGCATGAACTCCAGTTGATGGTCGGGTGGTCCCTGATTTGCGGACCTGTCCCTACATACGGAGCGAGTGGGGGTGGGAGATCATGCGGTTGAGAGGAACGGCGCCGACTACAAGTCGGCGATCCAAAGTGTTCGAGGCCATCTGGATCGCCGAGTTGCACTCGGCGCACATCGATCTGCGAGTGCTCAGCCCGCCGACGCCTGTCCCGCTTTGGCCTTGAGGGATAATGCCGCCACCGCAGCATTTGTCTTTCATCTGGGAGAATCCGCAGTGACACTAGCCCGCCTCACCTACTTCGACGCGCCCATGAGCCGCGGCGAGGAATGCCGCCTTGCCCTGCAACTGGCCGGCGTGGACTTCGAGGACCACCGCATCCGTCGCGAAGAATGGCCGGCGATGAAGGAAACCACGCCCTACGGCGCCCTGCCCGTGCTTGACCTGCCCGGACATCCAGCGCTGGCGCAGACCAACGCCATCCTGGTCCTGATCGGCCGCCGCCACGGCCTGCACCCCGCCGACGACTTCGAGGCCGCCCGCCACGAGGGCATGATGCAGCACGTCGAAGACCTGCGCGCCAACGTCAGTCCCACCATCCGCATGGGCGATGCCGACAAGAAGATCGCCCGCGAGGCGTTGGTGGCCGGCTACCTGCCCGCCTGGGCCCGCGCGGCAGAACGCAACATCGCCAGCGGGCCGTACTTCGCCGGCGAAAACATCCACGTCGTCGACGTGAAACTGCACATGGCCGTACGCTGGTTCCTCGGCGGCAACGTCGACCACATTCCCGCGACCATTTTCGCCGCCTACCCCAAACTCATGGGCGTGCACGATGCGGTGCGGGAACATCCGCGGATCAAGGCTTGGTACGCACGGGGGTAGCGGCCCGGCGCCTGCAGCCACGCGCAGATCAGCCCCGCCAAGGGCATAGGTTGGAGTGAGCAAAGCGAACCCCAACATCAACGCGACCCATTCTCGGACGTGCGCGTCGTTTCACGTGCACGCCCGTCGACAGCACTCATTGGCGTTCGCAATGCCCGCCACGACCTGAGCGCCAAAGTGTCCGTGGGCACCACGCCACCCTTGGATCGATCGCCCCTTATGCGGCCGGTTCCGACCCATTTCGGTCATTCAGATCAGACCCATCCGCCGCCGTATAAGCCGACGCCGACTCCTGAGCACGGCTGATCCCGCCCATCAAGGAAGTCGACCAGCAGCACTGCCGGCGTCGCGCCGGCAGCGTGCAACTCATCGTGTCCATCACTACGCCGAGTAACAGCGACCGCACGGCTCCGATGACGGAGCAGGCACGGCACCGCCCGTTGCCCACGTCCAGACTCAATTCGAACGCGAATCGGGATCGATTCCCAAGTCCCAGGCGGCCTCGCGCAGTTCAATCCAACGTTGCTTCTCCGGTGATAGCAACGCCGGCCCCGCGGGACAGTTTTGGAGCGTAACGTCATCGAACCGTATCGTGCCACCGGTTCGGATGATCTGCGAACCAAACGGAATTTGCGCGGGGGGTGCATCAACATCAGGACCGTCGTTACCCGCGCCCGTCGAGTAATACAGTGGATGCGCCATCTCGCCGAAGGCCAAACCGCGACGCTTGAACACCGGGTCAAAGCACCACACATTGCTGCCCGCGGCAGGTGGAGTAATGCCGCAATTGCTCGGCAACGGGAGCGCGCTGGCACCACTTGGTGCATAGATCTCCATACTAGCCTGACGACTTTGCCCTGCCGTGCTCCCCAACCTCACCTGTGCGCTTGGTGCCACACTCATGATCGGATAGCTGCGAAAGGAAACGCGCTGATTCGGCAAGGCCGGCTTGCCGAACAAGAACGCGAGGCGCAAAACCCCAGGCGCATCACCGGCGATCGGAAAGCCCAAGCCAGGCTGCGGATCGCTGGTGTTGTACTGATACACCCACTTGCTCGGGAAGCCCGCACAGGTGCGTATGCCCTGCATTACGCGAGCCGGAAAGGCGCCGCCTGCACTTTGCCAGGATGTGGTAATTTCGTTATAGGCATAGTCAGTGTTGTTCCAGCCGGCGTAGAACGTAGGTTCGCGCAAGTCATAGTTACCCACAGCAATACCATCTGTTTCGTCACCAAGTTGGCCGCGATACACCACTTGAATAAATAAATCCGTGGCGTTGACCGGGATGGGATCGGCACTAAAATCAAAGACTTTCTCAACCGATGCCGGTGACGTACCGCCGCTGCCACCAGGCAGGTCGGCTTCGCTCAGAATATTTAGAGTCGCCGACACCGAAATTTCCTGGTACGCGGTGCGGGTGGGGAGGTTCGGAGCGCAAGTGGGTTCATCAACCAGCAGGGCCGGTGGCGGTGAGTAGCGATATTGCCGCTCGCCCGTCAAATCCGGCTTATAACAGGCATTGCGATGATAGCGCGCAACTGCAACCAGCGTGCCGACACCAGCGCGCTGCGGCACATTGAGATTAGTACCGGATTCAATGATGGGATCTGTCAGATTGCGCACTTTAAGGCGTATCTTCTCAAATCCAAAAACCTTGTTGTTACTGATGCGAATCGGATAGCCCTCGGCGTTGACGGTATGCGGCTCACCTTGGTTGATGACTGCGAAAATGCGCTGATCGATTGGCTCGATTTCCAACTTGCCGCGGAAAAAGTAGTTTATCAGGCCGGCGGAATAAGCAATGGCGCGCGGCGCGAGCATGTCGGCCATTTGGTTGTAGTTATCGAGCGTCAAGATGCGTCGCTTGCCGCCAAGTGCGCCAAAAAAGCCCCACTGACCATAGGAAACGATAGGGGCTTTACCGTTAACGAGATTAGGGTCGTCATAGTTTGGCGCTACCGCATCAGGAACACGCCATAAAAGACCTTTCACCTTGACGTTGCCAAGCCCTGGAACGATTTGTGTGCGAATCATTCCGTCCGAGAACGAAGGATCTGAACTAAGGCGTGGCGGACTTATGAAAGGCAGCAGCGCACTACCTTCCATATTTCCTTCTGTATAAAATCCTCTGTTTGAGTAATCACCAAGTCCTGCGCGTTCGTTAAGCTCTGGCGGAGTTTGATCGCCAATCATCGTTGAGCCATTCGTGCGAGTGGTGAGAATTTCAGGGGGGGGGGGGGCGGGCCGGCGGCCGCAGGGCGGGGGTGCGCGTCGCTTGCCCGCCCGCCGGGGGCTCACCTGATCGCCGTGATCTACCTGATCGCGGCCAGACCGAAGCCCCGCCCCGGCGGCGCCACACCCCCGGCTTTGCGTGAACGCGTTTCCACACTAAATCACACAGAACCGAATTTTCGCACTATTGAAAACTGTGGCAAGGGATAATTGTTGACGCCGCCATTAGGGCCAGGAGTCAGCCACCTATTGAGTGAGGGTGGCGATTCTTGCCCGCTTTCCTGAAACATTTTGATCCAGCGCTTTTCTTCGCAGGGATTTGTCGACACGTAGTTGGGTTGCCCTGCCGGGGGAGGCGCGTCGAAATCAAACTTCGAGCGTATCACCCTAAAATTAATGAAATTCTCATAGGTTCGCGTCGCGACGCTCTGATTGAACAGCGAAAAGAAGCCGCGGCACACGTAATTATGGGGTTCGCCACGCGAGTGCTGCGGCGAGGCCTGATCTTGCAGAAGGTGAACGACGTGACCCAGCGACAGCATCGTGGACGCCCACAAGTTTTGCCGCGTGTCTGAATCACGCTTGCTCAGGGCAGCGGTTGGCGACTGCACCACTTTGTAGGTCAATGCCTGATAAAAGTCTCGTTTGGCGTCGGGATAGCTAAAGTGATTTCCTCTGTTTAGGTCAGGCGCGGGAGCGGGCGTCAAGGGATTGGATGCAACACCCATAGCCCATTGCAATGACGACGGCGGGCCAAACACGGGAATTGGCACTAACCCTGAGGCATTCAGTTGCGGCACAAAGAAATGCCTGATGGGCCGATCCTGATCGCCCCAAGGGTCTGGGTCCGGTCGCAGAGACGTAGCGTAATTTGAAGCTTTGAGATCATCCTCCCGGATTGCGCCCCGCATCAGCCACGCCTCTAGCCGCAGCGCCGGTGTAGGCCCCACTTGCTCGCCATTCTGAACTACCAAGCCACGATAAACCGGCGGGAAAGATGCCTTTTCGTAATCCTGTACGCAGCGAAACTTTCGATTACTGCTATCGGGTGCAACATTACCTTCTAACCATGTCCCTACCAGATCAATATATGCCGCCTGTTTAGGGTCTATTCCGTTCGATTGGCAGGACGTCAAGTCGGGCTGAAAATACGGGTCTTGCGCATCTTGGCGATCAAAGCCTAGGCGCACGTAGAGCGGATTTGGGCTTGGCAAGGGCTGTAGCACCGAAACTTTATATGCCTCAAGGGTCAATAGGCCATGAGTCTCCACTTCATATGCATTTGCCGGGGATGTCACAAGAATAAATGCAAGAAGCCTCTTCACTGTTGTTTCTCCGCAAATGGCTGTATCCAAGCGCAAAATGCCATCCGTTCGTCCCTGGTCATTATTCGAGCTGCGTCATAGTTTGGGATTATCTGGAGCATTCTTGCCCACGCCTTGCTGTTTTCCATTGGATCCTCGACTAGCCACAGCGCCTGCGAGACAGAAACACCTTGGCGGTAGCCCCCCTTCGCTGTATCCCAACGTTCGTCACAAATGATATTAACCTGTTGCAATCCTCGGCGTATGCCAGTCTCGGCGCGCTGAGCCTCGCTCAATCCAATGTTTATCCCCTCAGGACCACAAGCGTTTGCGACATTCGTAATATATTCAATTCCTGGAGGCGAGCGATTCGTCACAAAATATCTTTGCGAACCAGTGAACGACCATCTGCTTTTGACGCGAGGTATATTATTGAAGCTTTTCCGAAATTCGATGCTACTGTGGCCAGGGAGATCTATCAGCTCGTAGCCTTTGTCTTGGAGTGCTCTGCCCCATGCTTCGAGCCCCTCATACTCGCGTCGCCCCATACTGATGATGTGGACTTGTTCTTTTGGCTCTTCGAAATAGGTTAGCCGCAAACTTTCATACCCAGGCACCATTATCCAAGGCGCTTCAAGTATCGAATCCTTGGGCCCGTCCATCTTGACCCAGCCATTGGCATCACTGCGCAGCAACGCAGCCTGCAGACATTGGCTGCCATTTACTTTCCCGGCGGGCGTTGGCGATACCCAAATCGCATTGACGTACGCACCTTGAATAGGCTTCATGGTGTCAGCGTCTATTAATTGGAATTCGACTAAGTTGTTGTCGGGGTCATTCGGATTTCTGTTGGCTGACGCGCAAGAGACCAGCGATAGATGAGCGAGTAATCCAAATACGAATGCTCGTGAATTCCAAGTGTTTCGCGGAGGAATAGTGGTCACGTTACATCTCCGAGATCCGCCAAACGCCATCAGCGCCGCGCCGAAGAACAACTGGAAATCCGAAGAAATCACCAAGCACAGCGGGATCAGGGACGGCTACCAGCATCTCGGCGGTGACGTCCGAAATCTGCCCGTCGACGATGTCGCCGAGTTGGTTTGCGGCGTTTGTCAGGCCAGCCCCGAGATCGTTCCAAATAGTCTGAAACTCAGGCCTCAAGTCTGGTTCCAGTGTGTTCAGCGCGGAAACAATCCCACTTTGGCCGGGCTGCAGTCGGTGCTTCATGCCGTAGTACACGCCGCATAAGGTTTGCCGGGTGAAGGCCATCGTTTGCATAAGCACTTTGGCGCTGCTAGTACGGATGATCAGCGGTGTGCCCGCGTTCCCGTCGTCAAAACTCAGGCGCGCGGTAGCGGTGTAAAAGCCGCCAGAACCGAATGCGTACTCCAACCGCGCGGGTGGCACGGCGGCATCCACGTCAAAGATGCCATCGCCGTCGTAGTCAATCTCGACACGGCTTAGTAGCGTCTGGCCAACTGGGATTCGATAGTTGAGCGAGAATGCGACGCGTGCGGGCGCGTAGTCGGCGAACGCTGCGCTTTGGAATTCTACATCCGGGCGCTGATTGGCGTCATAAATGACGGTGCGGGTAATGGTTTGCGGCGAACCATCGAGCGTTGTCGCCACCACCGAGATCAGATTACTGCCGGGACTAAGTGCCAGCGGAAAGCTCGCGAAGTTGCTGGCGTTGGTGGGCATGGTAGTGCTGTTGGCCACAATGCCGGTGTTGCTGGGGCCAGTGTAGCTGCCATAAATTTGGATGGTATCGCTGCCGACGGTTAAATTGTCGGCCGGATAGTCAAGGGTCAGAACCAGCGGTGTGTTGTCGGGGGGCAGGCTCACCGAAGGCGGCTGTTCGCCGTTCTCGAAGCCACTCTTTAGGATGGCGACCGGATAGCCGCAATGTTCTTGGGCGCTGGCCGTCGCACTGCAAAGCAACAGCACGCAGAACAGGGGCAATAGGCGTCGTGCGAGTGCGACGCGACCGGCAAGTGCACGCTTCATGGTTGATCCTGAAATGGAGAGGAACACGAGGTCTAGCGGTATGCCGGCCGACCGATTTTATCGTGCCAAGTGGGACTGATTGCCCAAGCAAGATCTGTTCAAGTACGGGACAGAGTGGACTGCGTGACTACTGTTGCCTCCGGGGAAATCGGCGGCTCGTTTGCATTGTGTCACATGCGTGATGACGTCGGGGTGCCTTGTGATGTCGGGGTGGCACTGGTTGCATCGGGTGTGGGGACCGTCAAGTCCATCCGCCACGCCGGGATTGCCCCCGCGACGGATGGGTGCGGACGCCGGGTCGATCGGGTTCGTGCGGACGATTGCGGGTGGCTGACGATGATCGGATGAGGATTCCGACGCCTTCGGACTGCTGCGTATGACTGCGGACAACTGCCAAGTCAGCCCGTTTTTCGGCGTGCAACAAATGCCGATGGCGGTGGAAGATCCAGGCAGCAGCGGACACTCGAGTTTCGGAACTTTGCTTCAGCCGAGAGTAGTCAGTGACCGTTCCTGGCCGATCACGGACACTCGTTATCAGAGCGGGTCGGCGAACCCTGCGATGAGCGACTCGATAGGCGTCGTCTGAGCGCCGAAGGCGCGGCCCCATCCCAGCCTGGGGCGCAGCCCCAGGGTAGGCGAGTTGATGGAACAAGGGCTGAAAGCCCGTGCCATCGGTGCAGGTGTTGTTCGATGGATCGGGCTTTCAGCCCTTGAATCCACGGCCCGTTCACCTGGGGCTGCGCCCCAGGCTGGGATAGGACGGGCCGTTGGCCCTGACGGCTTCAGGGATTCCGCGCTCGGCAGTGCGGAAGATGCCATCTGGAGAACCTTAGTTACTTGGCGTTTCGGTAGAAGCCCAGGAAGCTGGTGGTCCAGTGCTTTCCGTCGTCGTCCGAGGTTTCCCAGCGCTGGCTGACCCGGCCATCCGCCATCGGCGTCCAGGTGACACGTTGCAGCTGCGGCTTGCCGTTGGCCAGATCGAGCGTGCCGCCCAGCACCATCGCGCCGTCCTCGATGCCGCCAGCGAGCCGCAGGATGACGCCGTCAGCGCCAACCCAGAACTGGTTCCATTGACCAGTCGCCGGATCCAGCGCATTCAGACTATGGCCGTCTCCGCCGTTGGCGCTGCGCCAGTTTTCGTGGATCGCGCAGCCTTTTGCGACCCGCGTGATGCTGCTCTTGCCCACTGGCGTCTTGCCATCGGTGCCGCCATCCACCTCCCAGTCGCCGAGCCAGAAATCGAACTGACGATGCGCCTCGGAAGTGCATGCGGGCGGTGGGGTTTGACCCTGGGCGGGTCCAGTGCACAGCAGGACACCGAACAGCAGCGTAGAAAGCCGTCCGCGCATGACTGTCTCCTGACCGATCGAGGGCTCGATTCTCGACCAGATGGGCGGTTCGGGCATGGGCCAGACGACACTGGCCATCCGGCGGCGCTCGCAACCCGTGTAAGGCGTATTCCCATCACGTAGTAGGCGAGCTGATGGAACAAGGGCTGAAAGCCCGTGCCATCATTGCGGCCATGGCGCAGTCCCTGTCATTCGTATTGGTCCACGTGGTGTTCAGCACCAAGGATCGCGCGTCGCTCCTGGACGGGGAGGTGTGTGGTCAACTCCACGCCGATCTCGCGACCGTTGCACGCAATCTGGACTGCGAGTGCTATCGCGTTGGCGGCATGGCTGATCACCTTGGCATGCCGGGACAGACGGTCGTTGGCTACGCCGATCTGCTCAACGTTCTGGATCGCCTTCTGGCGGAGTTCGGCGGCCAGGATGGCGCAGCACCCTGCCACTTCCATGCCGGCAAATGGCTCGGCCAGTGGCTGCGAGAGCCCCATCCCGCGCTGGGCGGCGTCCCGCCGGCGACATACATGCAGGCACCGAGCGGCCGCACCGCGGTCACGCGGATACTGGGCGGCGCATTCAGTGGCGCATACCAATGAACTCGTGGCGACTGGCCACCACCGAGGACGCACGCGCCAAAGTGGCGTGGCGATGTGATCGTGGGATCCACCCGCGTTGCTGACCGAAAGACACTCACGGTCGCTTCGCGCCCACCGCGAGCTTGGGTAGCCTATCGCCCGCAACTCACCCAGGCTTTCAATGACCCTCGACCAACTGACCGGCATCCACCGCTGGCGCATCCTGTTCGAATGCGTTTCGGGCAGTCGTGCCTATGGGACGGCGAACGCGGACAGCGACACCGATATCCGCGGCATCTACGCGCAGCCTCCGGCGGCGTTCATGGCGCTGACACCGCCGCCGGCGCTGATCGCCGATGAGCGCCACAACACGGTTTACTACAGCCTCCGGCGCACGCTGGAACTGCTGGCCGCGGCGAACCCGAGCATCCTGGAACTGCTGTACATGCCGAACGACTGCGTGACGGTCGATACGCCGGAAATGCAGCGCCTGCGCGAAGCGCGCGCGAAGTTCATCACCCGGCAATGCGCGGACACGCATGTCGGGTACGCCTTCAGCCAGATCAAGAAGGCGCGCGGCCAGAACAAGTGGATCAACCAGCCGAAGCCGGAGGCGCCACCGCGCAAGGAGGATTTCTGCCATGTGCTGACGCGCGATGCGCTGGCGGGCGGGCAGAGCGTGCCGTGTCGACCAGTCTCGCTCGAACGCGGCGGCATCGACCTTGGGGCATGCCACGTCGCCCGACTGGAACACGCCCCCGACGTATTTCGCCTGTATGACTTTGGCAGCGCGTCCCGCGGTGTATTCCGCGGCGACACCATTGCGCTGGAGTCGATTCCGCTCGATCAGGAATCGCCGCGCTTTGCCGGTCTGCTGATCTACAACGAGCGGGCCTGGCGCCAGGCCATGGATGACCATCGCAACTATTGGACCTGGCGTGCCGAACGCAACGAGGCCCGCTGGCGCCAGCAGGAATCGGGTGAGCTCGACTACGACGCCAAGAACCTCATGCACACGATCCGACTGCTGCTCTCGGGCGAGTCCATCTTGTTGCACGGCAGGCCTATCGTGCGTTTCGAGGGCGAGGCGCAAGCGCTGCTGCTGGATGTCCGCGCCGGGCGCTTTCGCTATGACGAGGTGATGCGCATGGCCGAAGACATCAAGGCCCGCTGCGAGGCGCTGCGCGATCGCGCCGATCTGCCGGAGGCAGTCGAGATCGCCTCCGTCGAAAAACTGCTGCGCGAACTGACCCATGCCTGGGAGCAACGATGTCCGTGACCGACGCCATCCGGCAAGCCATTGCCGACATCGAAGCCGAGCACGCGGTGCGCGTACTGTTTGCCGCCGAGTCCGGCTCGCGCGCCTGGGGCTTCGCCTCACCCGACAGTGATTTCGATGTGCGCTTCATCTATGTGCATAGTCGCGATTGGTACCTGGGTATCGACGAACCACGCGACGTCATCGAGGCCATGCTGCCGGGCGATCTCGATCTGTCCGGCTGGGACCTGCGCAAGACCTTGCGCTTGTTCCTGCGCTGCAATGTCGCGCTCAACGAGTGGCTGGGATCGCCGATCGTCTACGCCGAGCGTGGCGATCTGGCGAGCCAACTGCGCGACCTGATGCCTGCGGCATTCCGCGCTCCGGCCGGCTACCACCACTATCTACGCATGGCGCGGGGCGTCTACGAGACGCATGTGGCCAGCGACCCGGTACGCCTGAAGAAGGTGTTCTACGTGCTGCGTCCGCTGCTGGCCTGCCGCTGGATCGTGCATACCGGCGCCCAGCCGCCAACGGAGTTCGATCGGCTGGCAAGCGCCGACTGGGTCAGCCTCGACGAACGCACCATGATCGCCCGCCTGACCGAGGCCAAGGCCGACGCCAGCGAATCGCACCGGACGCCGCTCGATCCATCCACACGCGAGTGGTTCGAACAGGAACTGGCGGCTGCCGAACAGGCAAGCACAGCCATCCGGTCGACGGCGACCATCGAAACCCGGGTCTTGAATGAGCTACTCAGGCGCAGTGCCGACGTGGTCTGAGGGGGGGGGCGGTCGCCGAAATGACCGTCGTGACGCGAGGCAGCCCAAGATCAGCGAACTGGGTTCTGGACGCGGGTTGATGTTGCGAATCCGTCAGCTCGCGAGCTTGCGAAACTGCCGTGGAGTGGCCGCGAATGCCTTGTGCATCAAACGGCGCAGCGCTGTTGCGTCGCGATAACCGACCTGCTCGGCGATGCGATCCACCGACATTTGACTGGTCTCCAGCAGCCATCGTGCGCGCTTCAGGCGCACGAACTGGATCAGCGCCGACGGGCTGTTGCCGGTTGCGGCCTGGATCCGGCGCGCCAAAGTGCGCTGGGAGATGCACAAGTCGCCAGCGAGTGTTGCCATGCTGGGGATATCGGGTAGCGCGGCTTCGATTCTGGCGACGAGTTCAGCGACCAGCGTATTGCCGCTGGCCAGCAGCGCCGGCACGATGAACGGTGCCTGCGCCTCGCGCCCGTCGATCAACAGCATGCGCGCCACCGCATCCGCGAGTTCAGCGCCGCAGCGTACCCGCAGCAGCTGCAGCAGCAGATCGGCATGGGCGAAGGCAGCTCCGGCCGTGGTGATCGGTCCGTCGGCAATCACCATGCGATTGGCATCGACCTGACAGTCCGGCTCCAGCGTCTTCAGGTACGACGCCAGCCACCAGGTGGTCGTCGCCTGGCGCCCCCTGAGCAGCCCGGCGGCCTGCAGCAGAAACACCGCCGAGCACGACGCTGCCACGCTGCCGCCGCCGAGCACTTGAGATCGCAGCAGGGGGATGGCGCCGATCAGGTCGCGCTGCTGCAGCCTCGTTTCGACCGCGCCGGGTGTGTGCGTGGCCAGTCCAGGAATGACCCAGACCGAGTGGTCTGGCGCTTCATTGCGGCTCAGCGTCTGCGCGTGCAGGGACAGACCATTGCTCAGCCGCAGCGGGCCTTTCTGCAATGCGCAGACGCGCCAGGAGGGTGTCGCCACCTTGAGCCTTGGGGCCAGCGCAGCCGCCGTCGACAGGATGTCCAGGGTGGCCGCCACGGCCGTTGCCAGGGCACCCTGTGCGACCAGGATGGTGAAGTCATTCACAGGCAGAATTAGCTTGAAACATGTCGAATCTGACAATGCGATTGTCCTGACGCGCGGGCTCTAATGCAATCCATCCCGGCACCAGGAGCTTCGATGTCCACGTACCCGATCGCGATTCATGCGGCCCATGCGCCGCCGCGGGTCAAGGCTTCCAGTTATCCCGTCGAGTTTGCGACGCGCCTGGCCGGTCGCGACAAACGTCCGCTGGGGGATCGCAGCGAGGGCGACGAGGCGCACTACCCGGACGACGATCTCAAGGCCGTGTTGGTTGAGGGTCAGTGGCGATTCGCGCACCGTGACGGCCGGCCCTATCCACCGCGCGACGGGAGCCGGTCATGAACGGCCCGTCGATGAGCGCGGACGACCGCCTGGAAGACTTCGATTCGCGCGAGATCGTGCTCGACGGCGTCGCCAAGCGCGTCTACGTCGCCGGCAGCGGCCCTGGCGTCATCGTGATGACCGAGATGCCCGGCATCAGTCCCCAGGTCGCGCGTTTCAGTCGCTGGGTCCGCGATGCCGGATTTCGCGTCTACATGCCGTCCTTGTTTGGTCGCGACGGCGCGGTGCCCGGCGCTGCGGAAGGCGTGGCGGTGTTCCAGCGCGCCTGTGTCAGCGCCGAATTCCGCGCCTTCGCCCGCGATGGGTCGAGCCCGGTGACGCAGTGGCTGCGGGCGCTGGCGCGGCTGGCGCATGCCGAGTGCGGTGGTCCGGGTGTCGGTGCCATCGGCATGTGCTTCACCGGCAATTTCGCGCTGACCATGATGCTCGAGCCGGCCATGCTGGCCCCGGTCCTGTCACAGCCGACCTTGCCGCTGAACGATCCGGCCGGGCTGGAAATCGCGCCGGCTGAACTCGCCGCCGTCGCCGAACGACTGGACCGCGAAGACCTCAACGTGCTCGCCTATCGTTTTGCCGGGGATCGCTACTGCCGTGCGGAACGATTTGCCGCATACCGGGAGGCACTGGGCGATCGTTTTGTCGCCCGGGTGCTACCCGATGCGGCGGCCAACTCCACCGCGCCGCCATTCTTCGAACAGGTCGTCGGATGCCCGCACAGCGTGCTGACCGCGCACCTGATCGACGCGGCAGGTCAACCGACGCTCGCCGCACGGGACGAGGTGCTGGCCTTCTTCAAGCAGCGACTCGCGCCATGAACGAACTGAACTCTCAAGTGACGCCGGCAACTCGCACCATCGAGTTCTGGTTCGACTTCGCCAGCAATTACAGCTGGGGTGACGATCGCCTGGATGATGCCCTGGATCGCTGCGCGGAACTCAGCCGATGACCGCCATCGACTACGTGCTGATCATCCACCAGGTCAAGGACTATGCGGCCTGGAAAGTCGTGTTCGATCAGGCCGCGGCGCTGCGCAAGGCGGCCGGTGAGCGCAGTTTCACCTTGCTGCGGCATGACGAGGACGCCCGCCATGTCGTCCACTATTCGCAGTGGAGCTCGCTTGCTGCTGCGCGCGCCTTCTTCGAATCGCCGGAACTCGTCGAGATCCGGCGTCGTGCAGGGGTCGAGGCACCGCAGTTCCACTACTTGCGTCTGCTCGAACAAGGCAGCCTGTGACGCCGGACCTCCGCCCGATCGGCTTCATCGGCCTCGGTGTCATGGGTCTGCCGATGGCCATGAACCTGCGACGTTCCGGTGCGCGATTGGTGGTGTGGAACCGCTCAGCGGAGAAATGCGCACCGCTCCAGGCATTGGGTGCCGAGGTGGCACCGTCCGTCTCGGCGCTGTTCGACGCCGCAGACACCGTCATTCTGATGTTGGCCACCGAGGCGGCAATGGATGCGGTGCTGGAACGCGGCACGCCGGCGTTTGCCGCGCGGATGCGCGGACATACCTTGATCAACACCGGCACCACCTCGCCCGCCTACTCGCTGGCACTCGCCGCGGATATCGCAGCGGCGGGCGGTTGCTACATCGAGTGTCCGGTATCCGGATCGGCGAAGCAGGCAAGGGCAGGGCAACTGGTCGGCATGCTGGCCGGCGATCCCGACACGCTTGCGGCCGTCCGGCCGCGGCTGTCGTCGATGCTGCGGGACAGCTTTGTCTGCGGCCCGGTGCCATCGGCGCTGCGGATGAAACTCGCGGTGAATCTGTATCTGATCACCATGGTCACCGGGCTGTGTGAAGCCTTTCAGTTCGCTGAAGTTCAAGCTCTGGACCTGCATCAGTTCCAGGCCATTCTCGACGCCGGCCCGATGGCCAGCAGCGTGTCGACCCACAAGCTGCGCAAGCTGGTCAGCCGTGACGGTTCGGCCGAGGCGTCGATCCTTGATGTGCTGAAGAACAATCGCCTGATTGCCGACGAAGCCAGGCGCGCCGGGATCGCCAGCCCGCTGCTGGATGTCTGCCATGCGCTCTACGCGAAGGCCGTGAACCTGGGCTTGGGGCCCGAGGACATGGTCATGGTGGTGCGCTAGACGGCTGAAATTTGCGGCAAAGTCCAACGCGGCTGATCGCCCCGTCCGCGCCGGAATTGATCCGCAGTCCGCCCGATCTTGCCGCTCGGGTGTCAGCCGGCCGGACCAGCATGGCGGCATGCGCATCAAATTCATCTTGCCGGCATTGACCGAAGCGACCAGCCCGTTCTTCCGGCCGATCAAGTACTCCTTGTTTCCGCCGCTGGGGCTGGCCACGCTGGCGGCGTATTGCGCGCCGTCGGACCAACTGACGCTGGTCGACGAGCATGTCGAAACGCTGCGCTGCGATGACGATCCGGAACTGGTGGTGATCCAGGTGTACATCACCAACGCGCAGCGCGCCTACGAGATCGCCGATGTGTACCGGGCGCGCGGCTGCAAAGTCGCGCTCGGTGGACTGCACGTCACGGCGCTGCCGGACGAAGCCGCGCAGCACGCCGATGCGGTGTGCTGCGGTCCGGGGGAAGAGATCTTTCCGCGCCTGCTCGCCGACATGCGTGCGGGCCGGCTGCAGGCGCGTTATGTCGCGCAGGCGCGCAGCTTGCTCGGCGTGCCGCCGATCCGCCGCGATCTGATCAAGCGCTCGCTGTATCTGGTGCCCAATTCGATCGTGGTCTCGCGCGGCTGCCCGCACCACTGCGACTTTTGCTACAAGGATGCGTTCTTCACCGGCGGCAAGGGCTTTTACACGCAGACCGTGGATGCCGCGCTGGCCGAGATCGAGCGCCTGCCGGGGCGGCATCTGTATTTCCTCGACGACCATCTGCTCGGCCACCAGCGCTTTGCGCAGGCCTTGTTCGCCGGCATGCGCGGCATGGGGCGATTGTTCCAGGGTGCCTCCACCGTCGATGCGATCCTGCGCGGCGACACCATCGAGCACGCCGCGGCCGCCGGTCTGCGCAGCATCTTCATCGGCTTCGAGAGCTTGTCGGATGCCAATCTCAAGGCGTCGAACAAGGGCCAGAACCTGCGCCAGGATTACCGTCAGGCGATCGAGCGACTGCACGGCCTGGGCATCGCCATCAACGGCAGCTTCGTGTTCGGGCTGGACGACGATCGCGAGGATGTGTTCGAACGCACCGTCGAATGGGCGGTGACCCAGGGCCTCACCACCGCGACCTTCCATGTGGCGACGCCGTACCCCGGCACCGCCTACCACGCGCGCATCGAGGCCGAAGGGCGCCTGCTGCACCGCGACTGGCGCCGCTACGACACGCGCCATGCGGTGTTCACGCCCAGGCACATGAGCGCGGCAACGCTGGAGCGCGGCTATTGGCGTGCGTATCGGGACTTCTATCGCTGGTCGAACATCGCCCGCGCAGCCAGCCGCGGCGGCGCATTCGCACACCGGCTGCGGCGTTTCGCCTACGCCGCCGGATGGAAGAAGTTCGAGCCGCTGTGGGACCTGCTGATCCGCACGCGCCGGCTTGCCGGCATGCTGCCCTTGCTCGAAGGCATTCTTGATCGGCCAGCACCGGCTGCGAGTTCGCCGACCGTGGCGGACGTGCGTACCGGGGAAGCATCGTGAACCGCGCCGCCGATCTGGCCTGCTGTGTGCTCGCCGCGCCGCTGCTGCTGCCGTTGTTTGCGCTGATTGCGCTCGCCATTCGCCTGGACGACGGCGGCCCGGTGCTGTTCCGGCAGCCGCGCCTCGGTCGTGATCGACGCACTTTTCTGATCGCCAAATTCCGCACCATGCGCGACGAGCGGGTAACCCGCAGCGGCACCTGGTTGCGGCGCAGTGGCCTCGATGAGACCGCCCAGCTGCTCAATGTGCTGTGCGGCGACATGAGCTGGATCGGACCGCGCCCGCTGACACTGGCCGATGTGCAACGACTGCGCTGGACCGGCCCCGAGCACGATCCCCGATTCCAGATCCGCCCGGGCATGACCGGGCTGGCGCAACTCTACGGCGGCGTCGGCGCCGGCTGGACGCGCGGGATCGATCGCTTGTACCGGCAACAACGCGGCGCGGCGCTGGATCTGCGCATCGTGTTGTGGTCTCTGGCGGTGAATCTGCTGGGCAAGGCCCGCGTACGCGACTGGTTGCGTTCCAAGGCCCAGCGCGGAACCAGCGCTCCTCAGGAGGATGTGGTGAGCAGAGCGAACCGCATCGATTGCGATCGCCGCCGCGGTGAAAACTCCGACCAGGGCTAGCCATCGAGTCGGATGGGTCGGCGCGCCGTTTCAGCCCGACTTGTCGCGTTGCATGTGCGCTTGCTGGCACTGGCAAGGACCATGAAGGATCTGGCACACGCCGGATGCGGCGCGGGACACTCGACAGTCACACGCATTGACCGCTTTTTCCAATCCTCAGGGAAGTTGGCCTGCTTCGCCGGATTCGAAGCCACCGGCGAACACATACGACGCTGGACCCGCGACAACGCGAGTGACCAGCTGTCCAGAGGCTTCGTCGCTGAGTAGCAGATCGCCGATGCCGTCGCCGGTGTATCCACCAGCGCATCCTCTGGCGAGTGCCCTTCCGCTGCGGGTTGCGCGAGCCTGCCCGTGGAGGCGGACATGGCGTTGGCGCCCTGCCTGCCCGGCGACCGAAAACACCAGATCTGCGTATCGATCCCCATTGGAATCGCCAGCCGATGTGAGCTCAAGCAGGACTTCCGATGCCGCTACTTCGTAGGAATGGAACTGACTGAGGCTGGAAGTCCCCTCGCGTTGCGAAAAAGCGCGCACCTGACGTTGTGCAAGAACGACCAGATCGCGGCGACCGTCCCCATTGATATCGCCAGCCAGCTGAGCATCTTTCCAAAGGCGGCCCCGCCGGCAGCACCCGCCGTCGTCAAAATCTCCGGAGCCAACACGCCGGCGTCAGAGCCGCGGTAAACGAACACCGCGCCGCCGAAATTTGGCGCCGAGTTGTAGAGCGGCGCGCTGACAGCAAGGTCGCCGTAGCCGTCGCCATTGATGTCGCCACAACTGACAGCCGTGCCGAACTCGGCTGATGATGCAGCGATGACGATGCGGCCTGGATTGTTGGCTGGGGTGCCGTTCTCGGAGATCTGGTAAGCACTCCTGCCTGCCAAGTCTCGCTGATCACCCGCAGATTGCAGGCCGCTGCAGGAATCCTGAATAAGCCAGGGCTGGCGCCTTGTGTGAGTCCGCGCTCGCTGCCGCGATCCCCAAGACCTGCGCAGGGAAACCCACGGCAGATCTGCCAACCATCACCATCGCCAATGGGGCTGACCCGCCCGGGACCCAATGCGTCGAGCATCAGTGCTGGCGTTGCTGCAGCGGTCAATGGGCCGAAGTAAACGAGAATCTGTGAGCCCGTCACGGCGAAATCCTGGTGACCGTCGCCGTTGACATCGCCGAGCCCCACGGGACTGCCTACACCGGGCAAACTCGTAGGAGCTGCGGAGCGCGAATGCCCAGGTGCCAGGCAGGGCAGAAAATTTCCGCGCTTGCAGAGGGACATAAAGAGCTCGTCGGGGTGGGCGGTGTGACTTCGCCAAGGAAGAGGAACGCCGAAACAAGGCCCTCCGCAGTGCGGGGCGGGATGCTATCCGAACCCTGCCGAAAACTGCAAACTACTGCAAACACACATCGATTGATGCGCCCTACTGGCCTCATCGCGGATTGTTGAATCGAGCATCAGTGAATCGCACCGCGCGTTGCGTTTGACCGGGAGTGTGCTCACCGCAGGAAGTTGGCCTCAAGCGACCGCGCAAGTCAGGGAGACGGCGCCAGAGGCCGTTCAACGCCGACCCGTGCAGTCGGACCACGCACAAGGTGGCTGGTCTGGCGTACGGGTTCGCGCCTAGTCACGCAGCCCGCGAGGCGGGCAACGTGACCTAACCCGACTTCGCCGATTCGGCCCCGCGCGAAATTTAGGGGTTGATCGGGGGGCCCCGCAGGGGAAACTACGCCCCACAGGGGGGGGGGGCCGGGGAGGGGGGGCGGCCCCCGGGGGGAGGCCCGGGGGGAAAAGGAGGAGGAGAAGCAAAAAGAGGGGGGGGGGGCCGGCCCGGGGGGGGGGGGGGGGCACCACGCCCCCCGGGGGGCGCGGGGGGGGGGACGGGGACCGCCCGGCGAAGCTCCCCCGGGCCCCCCGCGGCGGCCGGGGGCGGGGGGCCCCGGGGGCTTCTCCCCGGAGGCGGAAGGCCCGGGAGGAGACGGGGAGGGGGGGGTCCGGGGGGGGAAAGGAAAGGGGGGAGAAGGGGGGGGCGCGGGGGCGGCGTTAAGTCCGGGGGACTGGTCCGGCCCCCCGGTGCAGGGGGAGGTTTCCCGACCGGGCCGCGGCGGGGGGGGGGGTTGGCGCCCAGGGGCGGGGAGGGGCCGGCGCGGGGGGAGGGGGGGGGAGGGGGGGCCGGGGGCCCGGGGCGAAGGGGGCGGCGCGGGGGGGGGGGAAAAACCCAACGGGAAGGGCCGGGCCGCGGGGGTATTACCGCCCCCGGGACCAGCGCCCCCCGGGGCGCGGGGGGGGGGGAGCCCCTCCACAAGGGCGGGGGGGGCGGGGGGAGGGGCCCCCACAGAGGCCGGGGGGGGCGGCGGTCCCGGCCCCGGGGGGCCGGGCACCCGGGGCCACCCCCGGGGGGGGCCGCGGGGGGCGGGGGGGGGCCCCAAGGCCCCCCCCGGGGGGGGGGCGGGGGGTGGAACACCAGAACCCGGGGTGGGGCCGGGCCGGGGGGGAACGGGGGAGGGGGGCCAAGGGGGGGGAACGGGGCCGGGGGGGGGGAGAGGGGGGGCGGGATGCCCCTGGGGGGCCTCTGTGCCAGGCCTGGGGGACGGTCCATCCCCCCGCCGCCGACTGGTTCGCGCCGGAAGGGCGCAGGGGCGGGCTAACTTGCCGCTGATCCGGATGGCCTTGTGCCAGCCCCGGGCTTACTCGTCATCCCCCGATTCGCGCGGCGTTCGCGCTGCCGCTTCCCGCCCCCGGTACCATCGCCACAGCCCATAGCCGAGCGCGGCCAGCAGGAGCAGGGTGAACGCGATGGTGGGCAGGTTCCCACCGTAGCCGATCGAGAAGCTCGCGTCTTCGTCGGACTGGTTGGCGTAGAGTTTTTCGAAGGCGTAGTGGACGCCCACGGCGGGCACGGCAATGCGCAGTGGCTGCACCATTTGCGCGTCGGTGCCGCCGACGCTGGCGGCGATCGCTTCTCGCGCCACTTCGTCGCCGGCGCTGATCACTTCCATATTGGTCTCGGGTTCGCCGTAGCGCAGGCCGGCGGGAAGGAACACGTCCCAACGGGTATGCGTCACCACCATGTCC
Organism: Rhodanobacteraceae bacterium; assembly: GCA_016717705.1. Taxonomy (GTDB): domain Bacteria; phylum Pseudomonadota; class Gammaproteobacteria; order Xanthomonadales; family SZUA-5; genus JADKFD01. The sequence continues at coordinate 37,421 of JADKFD010000108.1, forward strand.
GGGCGCGGCAGGTGGCTGCCGATGGAGCCGATGGAACCGACCGCGTCGAGTCGGGTGGCATAGACCATTTCCACCGGGAAGCCGTCCGAGGAGTTGATCATCTTGATCAGCACATCGGTCGCGCCGGCCGCTTCGGCACCGGCTTCGGTGTCGCCGCCGTCTCCGGCCAGCGCCGGCTTCTCGGCGCTGCCGGCGACGAACACCGACCACACCTCGGAGTCCGCCGGCAGCGCGACTTTGAGGAACTGCTTGCGCGTGTTGCGCACCGTGTATTCCACCTTGGTGACCGCGAGCCCGTCGCTGGTGAACAGCGTGCGGTAATGCGCGTTCTCGATCGCCGCCGATTGCACGTCGATCTCCTTGTGGCGGGTGACCTTGAGCCCGAGTTGGAATGGCGGATCGACGTGGACGTACTTGTAGGCGAGCAGGATCGGGTTGGTGGTCTTCAGCACCAGTTGCTGCGGCAATTCGTTGACGTCGACGGTCGACAATTGCTGCACGGTCGACGCCTGCACTTCGACGGCGGTCAGCGCCTCGACGGCGATGCGGCCATGCTCGACCTCGGCGCCGACCACGGCGACGACCGGCACCACGACCTCGGCGACGTTGTCGGCGAGGATGCGCTCGTAGCTGATTTCGAGCCGGAACTGGCCCTCCATCTCCTGGGTGAAGGCGACCGCGATGCGCTGGCCGCTGCCTTCGGGTTTCACCTCGAAATTGCGCAGCGACGGGCCGGTCAGGCTGAGCACATTGAGATTGGCCGGCAGGTCGAGCTCGAGCGCCATCAAGGTGCCTGACTTGACGTTGACCTCGAGGGTGGCCGAACCGCGCAGTGTCACTTCGCCGATCGAGATCAGCGAATCGACCTGGGCGTCGAACTTGCCGCTCTTGCGCTCCGGGGCGACCGCACTCACGGTGAGCTGCGGATCGGCGTCGATGTATTTGTAGGTATGGGCGACGGTCATGGTCACCGCGTCGCGGACGAAGGCCGGCAACTGGTTCTCGCCGACCTTGGACACGCGGTCTTCCTGCGCCGGGTTGAGCGCCAGTTCCGGCCCCGACAGCAGCGCGATCATGCCGCGCTGGCGATGCACCTTGGCCGCGGCCAGCAAGGGCACGGCGACCGCCTCGGCCGCCTTCGGGCCGGCGCCGAGCAGGCGCTCGTAATAGACGTCGAACAGGAATTCGCCCTTGACGTTGCGATCGAGGAACACTGATACCGTGCGCGGCTTGCCGGGCACGCTCTCGGTCACGCGCCAGTCGGACACGCCACCGCTGGGTGCGGTGATGCGATTGACCTGCACGCCGTCGGGCACCAGCAGTTCCAGCACATTGGTCTCACCGCGGGTGATCTCGTAGACGATCATCGCGCGCACATGCAGCACGCCCTCTTCGGCGTGGGCGATGTGGTAGATGCTGGCGTTGGCGCGCACCAGCGCCTCGACATCCTCAGGCACGGCCTCGGTCCAGGTGAAACTGATCTGGCCGGTCATCGGCGCGTTGACCGTGGCCACGGTCTTGCCGTCACTGCGGGTGGCATTGACGCTCGCCGCCGGCAGCACGCTCAGCTCCTTGTTGCCCGGCAGCGTCAGTTCGAAGCGCGACACCGGCACTTCGGGCACCTGCAGGTTGACCTGCGGCGGCCCCTGGTTGCGCTGCACCGGCACTTCGAAACCGAGCACGATCTCGTGCACACCGCGACCCTTGAGCATCGCCGCGAAGTGACCGTTCTCGACATGCACGGTCGCCTGCTTGCCGTCGACGCTCACATCGCTCAAGGTCACGCTGGTCGGCAGCAGCGGCAGCAGCACCACTTCGCCGGTGTAGAGTTCCACGCCGAGCGTAGCGGTCCAGGCAACCGCCTCGCCGCGCAGCTCGCCGCGATAACGCGCCCGGCTCAAGGCGTGGCCTTCCTTGCTCGGCGTGCGCCAGGCGATCTGCACCGCCGTGGTCGCCGGCAGCGCCGCGCTCAAGGTGGTGTTGGCCCCGGATTCGTTGATGGCGAGCGAGACCGACGGAATCACCGTGGCGTCGAGGCCGCTGCCGGGCAGGCTGGCGTTGAGGTCGGCGCTGGCCCCGGGCGGCAGGCCGATCGGCAGCACGTAGCCGCTTTCGCGGCGCGAGGCGTCGACCTGATAGACCAGAACCAGGTCGAACTCGCCGGCCGACTCGCTGGCCCACGCCATACCGTCCGGTGCCGCAACCAGCGCAATCGGCGTGCCATCGATCTCGGCGCGGCTGATGGCGAAGCCGGCAGGCAGCAAGGGCACCAGCACCCAGGCGTCCTCGAAGGTCTGCAGCGATCCCTGGATGGTGACCGTCGCGCTGACGCGGCCGTCCTGATCGCGGGCTTCCACCTGCACCGACATCCTCGAGTACGCGTAGCGCGCCGGCGCCGGCCGTACCTTGTCGGCGGCCCGGGACTGATCGATCAGTTCCTGGTACTGGGCCAGCGGCACCCGCACTTCGCCGCCGGTGGTGGGCGGTTCCTGGGCGCTCAGCGTCGATGACCAGAGCAGGAATAGCGCGAGGAACGGGGTCAGAACTCGGTACATACGCATGCTCATGTGGATTCCCTTGATGCTCGGATGCTGGAAAGCCTTCTGCTTCACCAGGAACTGCGGGTGACCTGGACCCCGCTCATCCTGAGCAAAGCGTCCGACGATTCATCAGGACGCGTAACCGATTGCCCTGAGCCTGTCGAAGGGCGAAGGACGAGCGGGCGCGTGCGACAGCTCGCTCACCACGCGCCCTTCGACGACGCGTCCCGGTGAAGCCCTGGGACGCTTTGCTCAGGGTGAGCGGTGATGAATGAATTCAAAAGCCCGCTGCGCTTCATCGCCGCCGTGCCTGCACTTTCAGATAACCGGCGTAGCGCAATGAATCGGCCACGCGTTCGCGCTCGATGGCGTCGGCATTGGCGCGTAGTGCGCTTCGGTACTCGTTGATCATCGCGATGTCGTTCTTTATCTCGACATCGTTTTCCCAGCCCTGCGTGCTGCGACGCGCGTGCTCGAGCTGCTGCAGGTTGTCGGCCAGCAGCGCATCGGCGGCATCGACCGCTCCCTGCTCCAGATACTCACCGGCACGCAGGATGGCGGCGGACAGCCGCATGGCGAGCAGGTTCTTGAGCACGTTGCGCTCCAGCGGACCGGCCGCGTCCGGCAGCGAGCCCATGCTCAAATTGGCCTGGGCGACGCCATTGCGCAGAAACACCAGGTCCTTGTAGCGCACCGTGACATCGGCAATGGCGCCGGGCCGGTCCGCCACCACGTCGAGCAGCACCACGTGGGCATCGCCGGCGTAATACGCGGGGATCACCATCTGGATGCCCTCCTCGTCCTCGCCGCGATCCGCCTCGATGCCGAGATTCTTCGCCAGACGGCGGTCGACCGAGACTTCCGCCTCGCGCACGCGGGTGGCGTGGCCCTCATCGAGCTTGTTCGAGCTGATCACCTCGACCAGGCGCACGCCGGGTGCCAGGCGGATGCGCAGGCGCACGGCGCGCGCGATCACCCGGCTCGCCGAATGCAGTTCGCGATCGACCACCGACGGCGCCTCGCTGGGGTTGGCGAGCAGTCGACGATTGCCCTGCCCGGCCAGCGTCAAACGGTCGATCGCGGCGAGATCGACCGCGCCGCCGACACCGACCACGCTCAGCGGAATACCGCCGACCGCGCTGCGGTGCGCCTGCTCCTCGAGCACGCCCAGGCCCGGATCGGCAAGCGCATTGCCGGTGACCAGCAACACCAGACTGGCGCCCAATTGCGCGCTCGGGTCATCGCTCTGCGATACCGCGAGGGTCGCAGCTGAAAGCGCTTGGGCAAGATCGAGAACCGGCGCTCCCGGCGCCGGCTCGGACCCGAAAATCTGCCGCGTGACCACGGCGATGGTGCCGTGCTTGAAGTCGTCGGCGCCAACGATCACGCCGCCGGGGACGCCGGCAACGGTCAGGGAAATGCGATCGCCGGTCTGCTTGGCCGCATTCAGCGCGGCCAGCAGCGCGCGCATGCCGGCACTCACGTCGGCGGAGATCGGGCCGGTCAGATCGAGCACCACGCCGACGTTCATCGCCGGTCGCAAACCGCTGGCGCGCAAAGTCCCCTGCAGGCCGACCTGGACCAGAAGCCGCGTCGGCCCGGCGATGCCCCTTTGATCGGCATGCAGATAGGCCACCAGCGCCGCATTCTCGGGGAGGTCGAAGGGCTGCACGTATTGGCGCGACGCCGAATCGAGGTTCAGCACGCGACCTTCGGCGTCGATGATCGGCGTCTGGGCACCGCGCAGGCGCGACTCCAGCAGGCGAATCGTGGGGTCGCCGGGCACATAGGTGTTGGCCCAGTAGCCGGAGGCCTCCTGGAACTTGAGGTCGGGGGTGACCGTTCGCGCGTCACTGGCGAAACCTGCGGCCGGCGCCGGTGGGCTGGGCGCTGCCGGCGGCTGCGGCGCGGGTTCGGCTGGCGCTGACGCGGCTGCCGGCGCCGACGTGGCCGCCGTGCCGCTGGCGAGTTGGTCGTCCATCGTCGCCGATACTTCGGGGCTTCTCGCGGCGACATCGAGCACGCTGACCGGCAGCGCGGTCTCCTCGGTAACGCGCCTGATGCGCGAGCCGGTGACGACCACGGTGTCGAGCTGGTCCTCCGCCGGCCCGTCGACGTCCGATTTATCGTAGTTTTGGCGCTTCTCGGCGTCAGCCCGTGCCGGAAGGCGCTCGCCGGCGGCCTGCAGCCTGCCCGCCTCCAGGCCGCCGGACAAGGCCTCTGCCGCGCTCTTGTTGGCGCCCGAGCGCTGCTTGCCGTAAAGCTCCACGGCATCGTTCTGCACGCGCAGCGCCTGTTGTGCCGCCACTTGTTCGGCACCGTTGCCGCGCTGGGTCTGGAGCGAATTGCCGGTGGCATCACCGCCAACGCTGGGCGACGCTACAACGCCCGGTTCCGCCGCTTTGGCAGCGGCAAAGTCGGGCGCCGGCATCGGCTTGCCGGGTGGCTCCGCGGGCGGTGGCGGCGGCACTGACATCGGCGCCGGCATCGTGCCGTCCGCAACCGATGGTGCAGGAGGCGCCTCGTCGCGACTCGCCGTCTCCTGGGGCGACTGACGGGCATCGCATGCACCGAGGATCAACACCAGGCCAAACAGCACGCCAACCCAAAGCGCACGGCTATAGGTGCCGTGCCATCGCGAGGCCCATCGTTCACCGAGCTTGCGCACGCAGATCCCCCTCATGAGCGCTCAGGTCGTCGCGGCCATGGCCGCTCCCTCCACCCGCGCAGCGTGTGTTCATGTGTTGCCAACCGTAATCGTCCCACAATCCCGGCATAGGGTGCGCCGTACCCTGCGTGCTGGAAGCGCGCGCTGTGTGGCGTCAGTCTGGATAACGCAATGCAGCGGGAATTGGGGTTAAGCAGATGTCGTGGCGGGATTCCCGTTCGCAGCGCATGGGTTGCCGTGAATGTCGCCAAGTCCGGGGCCAGCTCCCTCCCGGATGTTCGGGGAGGGGTGGGGAGGGGTTAGGCAGAAATCCCGTGCCAACGGTCATGGCGCGGGCGCCGCTCGGAAGGATGAACGTAGGTCACGTTGCCCGCGTTGCGGGCTACGTGACAATGGGCGCGAGATTGTCACGTAGGCCGAAAAGCACGGCCAACGTGACCTACATTCACGGCAACCCATGTGGGTTTTGCCAGACCACCTGCGCACGCATCGTCCCGGCGTGTGATCCTTGACGGCTAGTCGTCGCCTACAGGCACTTGGCCTCCATGCATGAACTTCACGAAGAACCCCGGCGCGCGGTGGTCGCGGCGGTGCAATTGCCGGACGTCAGCGATATCGACTTCGAATCCTCGGTCGCTGAATTGCGGCAATTGGCGAAGACGCTCGGTTTCGAGGTGGTCGCCAGCTTCACGCAGAAGCGCGCCAAGGTCAGTCCGGTGTCTTACCTTGGCGCCGGCAAGAGCGCGGAAATGCGCCGCTACATCCGCAACGAGGCGGCGGACGACGCGCCAGAACCTGCCGATGAGGATGCAGACGAGACCGCCGTCGAGGATGCGGATGACGCATCCGCGTATCCGACGCGCGAGCAGCGTGCAGCGGCGATTGCCGCGAAGCGCGGGGCGGCGGAAGCCCTGGAGGCGAAAACGGCGCCGGCCGATGAGCTCACGCGGCGTGCCGACATCCTGCTGGTCGATCATGAAATGTCGCCGATGCGCGCGCGCAATCTCGAGAAGGAGATGGGCGTCGAGGTGATGGATCGCACCATGGTGATCCTCGAGATCTTCCACCGCCACGCACGCTCGCGGGCGGCGCGCGCCCAGGTCGAGATCGTGCGCCTGGCCTACATGGCGCCGCGCTTGCGCGAAGCGGCCAAGCTTGCCGGGCCGCAGGGTCGCCAGCGCAGCGGTGCCGGCGGTCGCGGCGCCGGTGAATCGCGCGGTGAGCTCGATCGCCGCAAGATCCGCGATCGCATCGCCGAGTTGCAGAAAGAGCTGGTGGTGATCGACGCTGAGCGATTAACCCAACGCTCGCGACGCCAGGAACGCAGCGACATCGCGCGCGTGGCGCTGGTCGGCTACACCAATGCCGGCAAATCGACCCTGATGCGGGCGCTGACCGGCAGCGAGGTGCTGGTCGCCGACAAGCTGTTCGCGACGCTGGATACCACGGTGCGCGCGCTGCACCCCGAGAGCGTGCCGCGGGTGCTGGTCAGCGATACCGTCGGCTTCATCAAGAACCTGCCGCACGGCCTGGTCGCCTCGTTCAAATCGACGCTCGAAGAGGCGCTGGAAGCCGCGCTGCTGCTGCACGTGGTCGACGCCAGCGACGCCGGCTTCGAGCGCCAGCTCGCGGTGACCGAGGAAGTGCTCGACGAAATCGGCGCCCAGGAGGTGCCGCGCCTTTTGGTGTTCAACAAGATCGACCGTGTCGGCGATGACGCCGCGCAGGCCGAGTGTGAGACCCGGCTGCGCGCGCAGTATCCCGAGTGCCTGATCGTCAGTGCCCGTCGCAGCGAGGACGTCAGCCGCCTGCGCGAGGCGATCGTCGCCTTTTTCCAGAAGGACGTGGTCGAGACCGAGTTGTTCCTGCCGTGGTCGGCGCAGCAGTTGCGCGGCGAAGTCTTCGCCAGTTGCGAGGTGCAGGGCGAACGTGCCGATGCCGATGGCGCGTACCTGAGTGTCCGCGCCGCGCCGGGCGTCATCGATCGCCTGCGCGAGAAGCTGGTGGCGCGGTAGCGGGAATTGGAGCCGCGCACTGACGCCGTTTTCGATCGGGGATAATGCCGGCACCGTCGGCCCCCACCATGGCTGCACCTTGCGCAGGATCATGGTGCGACCGAATCCCTGGGGCCAGAGTCCGGTTTCCGTCCTGCTGCCGAGGACTGCCCATGGGAAACTGCGTTCTGACCCCGATTTCTCGGGTTCCGGTTTTGACTTCCAGCAGTTCAGGCGCGCGCGAGCCTACCTTCCCTGCATTGTCGGCAAACGGTGTCACCGATGCACTGGAAAGGGTCGAACCCGGCCCGGCAAGAGATGTCCTGGAAGGCCACCTGAGCAAGGACCTGGCAGCCGTCGATGACCATGGGCTGGCGGGATTGGGACGGTACACCAGCATCCCGATCGAGGCCCTGCCGCATCTGGCCCACATCGCGCTTCGTCGTGGTCTCGACATCGACGCGTTCCTGACCGAACTCGACACCCTGTTCGCACCGCTGGGTCGCAGTCGGGCGGATGCGCGCGAGCTGCGCTCCCTGCTGGTGCTCTCGGAGGCCGGCGGTGGCGACACGCCTGCGCTGGTCAGACAGCTTCTGAATTCGTCGCTCTCGAAGCACGATGTCGCACGCGTCGTTCGCGCCATTCTCGCCGAGTCCCCGCAGGGCGTGACGGCCGGTCAGATTGCCGAGGCCATCGACCTGCTCGGCCATCACGAGAATCCCGCGCGCATCATCAACCAGCGCATGACCGAAGCCGTGCTGCAGCGCTTCAATCTGACGCAGCTGCGCAGTGACGGCGCCGGCAGGATCACCGAAAAGGGCCTGCATGAAGTCACCGGAAAATTGATGCCGTTCTTTTCCAGGGGCCTGGTCGCTACCGGCGCCAACGACAAGCGCACCGGCAAGCCCACTTTCGACGAAAAGTCGCTCGAAGCGATCCTGATGGCCGTGCTCGAGGATCGCTTTGATGCGTTCCGCTTCACCACGGCAAAAGCCGAACACCAGCTCAAGTCGCTGAATGCCGACCAGCGGGCAAAGTTCATTGACGGCCAGGAAATGCTGCATGTGCGCTTCTCGGGCAACGGCGAGCAGATGTTCCACGAACGCGTCGAGTTCGCCGCGAGGGCCGGCGCCGAACTGCTCGCACGCATGGAAAAGGCGTGGGGGCCGGTCGGCCGGGTTCGGGCAGAGCACGCGCGCCTGGTCGAAACACTTCGAGGCATCGACAAGAACGACCGCGCTGCGCGCAAACCGCTGCTGGCCCGGATCCAGCCGCTGTCTGACCGGAAGGTGGCGATGGATCATGCCGAGACACTGGCAAGACTC
>JADKFD010000109.1 GCA_016717705.1 Rhodanobacteraceae bacterium
GGCCTGATGGAAGGGCTCGCAGCAGGTGAAGAACACGAGTCATCGCGCCGGTCGGCGCCAAGGGCGGCTTTACGGGTCGCAACCTGCCACTGGGCGGCGATCGCGACGCGGTGCTTGCCGAGGGCGTGGCCTGCTATCGCACCTTCATCCGCGGACTGCTCGACATCACCGATAACATCGTTGACGGCGTCCTGACGCCGCCGGAGCGCGTGGTCCGGCACGATGCGCGGACGATCCTTATCTGGCAGGTGGCGGCCGACAAGGGCACCGCGACCTTCTCCCGACATCGCCAACGCGCTTCAGCCCGAATACGGTTTCTGGCTGATGCGACGATCGCCTTTTGGCCTCAGGCGGAGCAATGCGGCTACTGACCACAAGAAGATGGGCATCACCGCCAAGGGCGCTCTGGAGAGCGCTTCAAGCGCCACTTCCGCGCGATCGGCAAGGATCGTCTGGCGGGATCTCAGCCAGGTTTCGTACTTCGGCGATGTCGTCGAGCGACGTGCTCGGCAACGGCATGCTGCCGTCGCGCAAGATCCGCCTGCTGGCAGCTTTGGATCACCGCCACATCTCTTTCTTGATCCGACGCCGGTCGCCGAACGCAGCTTCGTCGAACGAGAGCGGATGTCCGCGCTGCCGCGTTCGTCCTCGGCGGACTACGATGCCAGCCTGACCAGCGCCGGCGGCGGCATCTATCCGCGCAGCGCCAAGTTCATCCCGATCACCCCGCAGGTGCGGGCGGCACTCGGAATCGATGAGGAAGTCACTCAGCTGACGCCGGCCGAAGTGCTGCGCGCCATCCTCAAGGCGCCGGTGGAACTGCTGTGGAACGGCGGCATCGGCGTCTACGTCAAGGCGGCGAGCGAAAGCCACGACGAATGCGGCGATCGCGCCAACAACGCGCTGCGCGTCAATGGCGGCGAATTGCGCTGCCGCATCATCGGCGAGGGCGGCAACCTCGGCTTGACTCAGCGTGGCCGCATCGAGTTTGCCTTGGCTGGCGGACTACTCAATACCGACTTCATCGACAATTCGGCAGGCGTCGACACCTCGGATCACGAGGTCAACATCAAGATCCTGCTGAACACCGCGATCTCCCTCGGACAATTGACGCTGGAGCAGCGCGACGAGTTGCTGGTCGCAATGACTGACGAGGTCGAGCGGCTGGTGCTGTTCGGGACAACTTCGACAGAACCTCGCGATCAGCCTGATGCAGCCGCCGTCGATTCCTCTACGGCTGGCTTTCCAAGCAGCACTTCGTGCGCACGCTGGAACAACAAGGCCTGCTCGACCGCGCGCCTGAATCTTCGCCTGGTGACGTCGAGTTCGAGGAGCGCAAAGCCAAGGGCCAGGGTCTGACCCGGCCGGAACTGTGCATCCTGCTGTCCTACTCGAAGATCGTGCTGTTCCAGCAGTTGCTCGATTCCGACGTGCCGGAAGACGCCTATCTGTCGAAGGAACTGCAGACCTATTTCCCAACGCTGCTGCGCGAGCGCTTCTGCCGAGACGATGGAAAAGCACCGGCTGCGCCGCGAGATCATCGCCACCCTGTTGACCAATCCTGACCGTCAACCGCATGGGTTCGATCCCTTCATCCTGCGCATGACCGAAGACACCGGCAAGAGCGCCGCCGAGATCGCCAAGGCGTTCACCATCGCCCGCGAAGTGGTGCGCGCACGCGAATGGTGGGCGGAAATGGACAGCTGCGCGGGCGTTCCCGAGCGCGTCTACATGGAGGTCACGCTCGGCATCTGGAACCTGTTTGCGCAACCTGACGCGCTGGCTGCTGCAGCTGCCGGTCGACCGCCTGGAGATCGCCGCCAGCGTCGAGCGCTTTGCGCCGGGCTTCGAGCAACTGGTCGCCGCGCTCGACGAGGTGCTGCCGGAGAGCTATCGCCTGCGTTATCGCGAGCAGGAGCAGGAGTTGGTCGCCGCGGGTTATCCCACGGCGATGGCGCGCCGCATCAGCGCGCTCGGCGCGCTGAATGCCGCTTTCGACGTCATCGATCTGGCGCGAGCAGAAGGTTGCGGTCGCCGATGCGGCGCGGGTGTATTTCGATGTCGGCGAGGCGCTGCATCTGAAATGGTTCGCCGATGCGATCGAGACCCTGCCGGTGCAGGGACGCTGGCATGCCAACGCGCGTGGCGTCTTGCGCGACGAGTTGTTTGCCCAGCGCCGCGCGTTGTCGGCGCAGTTGCTGCAGTTGCGCGCGCCGGACAAGGGCGGGCGGGTGCAGGCCTGGCTGGCAGCGGCCGATCCCACGCTCACCTACACGCTCGGCATGTTCAACGAGATCCGCACGCAGAAGTCGCTCGACTACCCGACCATCTCGGTTGCCGTGCGCCGGCTGGCGCAGCTGGTTGCGGCGGGGCAGCGCAAGGGCGGCCCCTGAGGCTTGGGAAGCGCGCAGCCTCGACCGCGAGTCTGTCAAGAGCGCCGGGGCCGTTCCGCAGGCTTTGCCGACGTTCTGAGTGCTGGTCACCAGCGCTTGCCTGGGGGGCCGCCGGGAAAAAAGGGGGGGGGGTGTGGCGAGCGGGTCCCGCGAGGCGGCCGGAGTAAATCCGCTCCCGGATGCACGTCGCAGGGCTACGGCATCCCGATGTCACGAAGGCCTGCGGCCAACGTGACCTACAAGAACATGGGTTTGAGCATCAGTCGAAGCGATATCCGAGCCAATCTGCAGCCGGGCGCAGCGTGTCGATGCACGGCTCCAGATACTTGCGATAGCGCTGCCAGCGCCCGGCGGCGCGCTGGTAGATCGGTTCGGCGACCTGCTGATAGCTGTTGGTGCGCACGCGTTCGCGGGTGGCATTGCGCGCCTGGCGATCGAGCATCGCCGGATCCGGGGTGATGCCGAGAAACGCGCTGACGCGCGCCAACTCGGTCGCGGGATCGTCGATCAGCTGCTCGTAGCGCACGCTGTCCCAGGTGAGCGGCAGCACCTTCAGGCTGTGCCGCCACAGGTCGAGCACGCGCGCATACACGCGGGCGCTCTCGGCCAGCGTATCGAAGTGGACGAAGGCGTCGTTGGGCGCGTACTGCTGCATGAAATTGCTCAAGACCACGTCGCCGGGATGGCGCAGGGCGAACAGAATGCGCGCATCCGGAAACAAGCGCCGGATCAGACCCACGTGCAGGCAACGCAGGTGCAGCTTGTCGACGATCAACTTGGCGCTGCGTCCGCCCAGATGGACAGCGGCGGCCTGGCGATAGCGGGCGCGCAATGCACGCACATCGTCCGCCTGCAGCGTGTCCATGGCATCCGGATAGCCGCCCGGAAGAGCGGCGAAATCGGCAATCGCATGCTCCAGCGTGGGCAGTTCCTCGATCGAGACCATCGGCGTTCGCAGCCAACATGGTGTCCAGCAGCGTGGTGCCCGAGCGCGGCATGCCGACCAGGAAGCACAAGTCGCTGCCGGTATCGTCGTCAGGATCGCCCGCCTGCGGCAAGGCGCCGGGCGCGCCACGCGCGGTCCATTGGACGAGCCGGTCGAGCAGGCGATCGAAAGCGTTGGGATCGATGGCCTGGCGGCGCACACTGCGCGCGGCCAGCGCATTGCCGGCCTCGAAGGCACGCATCGCCGCATCCACCTGGTCGCAGCGATCCAGCGCCAGACCCAGGTCAAACCAGTATGGCGTGGCGGAACGCGCCGACAATTGCCTCGGGTCGATGCGCTGCAGGCGCGCCACCGCGCCCTGCAGGTCGCCACGGCGGCGCTCCAGCTTGGCCGCCTCCAGGTTCAGGGCCGGATGCTCAGGGGCGATCGCCAGTCCACGCTGCACCGCCTGGGCCGCTTCGTCGAGCTGGCTGCCGAGTTCGTAGACGCCGGCAAGTTCAGCCCAGGCCTCGACGTCATCAGGCTGCAACTGCAGCGCACGCGTCAGCGCGGCGATGGCGCCACGACTGTCCATCGCCTCGTTGAGCACGCAGCCCAGGTAATAGTGCGCCGTGGCGTGGTTCGGAGCCAGTTGCAGCGCTTGCTGGTATTGCGCTTTGGCGTCATCCAGGCGCCCCAGCAGATGCAGGGCCAGGCCGGCACCGACCAGCGCCTCGATCTCCTGCGGCGCAGCCGCCAGCACCTGCTGGAAACACTCCAACGCCGCCTGCGGCTGTTCCATGGCGTACCAAGTGATGCCCAGATGCAGCCGCGCCGACAGGAAGGCCGGTGCCTGAGCCAGGGCGCTCTCGAAGGCCTGCAATGCGCGCTCGAGCAGGCCGCGCGCGCGCAGCACATGGCCGAGATTGTGCCAGGCCTGCGCATAGTCGGGCGCCACGGCCACGGCGCGTTCGAAGGCGCGCTGCGCCTCTTCGCTGCGCCCCATGTTGTGCAGCGCGCGGCCCAGATGATTGAGCGCTGCGGGATGGTCCGGGGCGCCGCGCAGCACCTGCTGGCAGAGCTCCGCGGCGCGCCCGAACTGGTTCTCCAGATGCGCCAGGAAGGCGCGGCTGAGCAGCGCTTCGGCGTCAGCGCCGGGCGCCAGCGCGCGGGCCACGGCGACCGCTTCGGGGATGCGTCGCTCGCCGACGAGCAGCTCGCGCAGGCGCGCGGCACAGGCACGATCAGCGCTGTGCTGGCGCAGCCAGCGTTCGGCGTCGGCGGCCCGTCCAGTGCGAATCATCTCGACAGCGGTGGCTGCCAGGGGGTTCATCCCAGAGCACGGGTAGGTTTCGACGGGACGCGAATGGGACGGATTCTAGGCCGGTGGCGGCGGTAGGTGGCGCGTGGGTGCATCAGGCATCGCGCGCAAGCGCGCCTCCCGCGTTCTACATGGAACCTCGCAATCATGTAGGAGCGCGCTTGCGCGCGATGCTTTCCGATCCAACTGCGCCGCAGCCCCGGCAGCGACTAGACTGCACAACGCCTCTGCGATGAGAACAAGCCATGCCCGGCGCAGTAGATCCGGCAATGACGGTTGCGATGGCCGACGACGGCGCCGAACTCACGGCGCTGTCGCAGCGGCCACCACCGATTGCTGGCTTCGACGCCAGCGCCGAGCCGGCCATCGGCAGCCAGGTCGGCCCCTGGGTGCTGCGCCGCCTGCTCGGACACGGCGGCATGGGCGATGTGTACCTGGCCGAGCGCACCGAGCAGGACTTCCAGCAGCGTGCGGCGCTCTCAAGCTGATCAAGCTGGGCATGGATTCGGGCGAAATCCAGCGCCGCTTCCTCAGTGAACGACGCATCCTGGCGCGCCTGGAGCATCCCAATATTGCGCGCCTGATCGACGGCGGCGTCGATCAGCGTGGACGCCCGTATTTCGTCATGGAATGGGTCGATGGCCTGCCGTTGACCGACTATGCCGACGCGCACCGCCTGGACGTCGACGCGCGTCTGCGGGTATTCCTGAAACTCTGCGATGCCGTAGCCCATGCCCATCGCCAGTTGGTGGTGCATCGCGATCTCAAGCCCGGCAACATCCTGGTCGACACCCGCGGCGAACCCAAGCTGCTCGATTTCGGCATCGCCAAGGTGCTCGAGAGCGACAGCACCCACGACACCTCGGCCACCGGACCGCGCTTTTTCACCCGAGCCTATGCCGCTCCCGAACAGTTGCGCGGCGAGCCCGTCACCACCGCCACTGATATCTACGCGCTCGGCGCAGTGCTGTTCGAGTTACTCACCGGCACACCGCTGCAGCGCGCCCGCGGCAGCATCAACCCGACACGCGAACTGCTGGCGCTGGCGCGCCGCCAGGCCGGCAGCGACGGACCGCTGGCGGTCAGTCCACGCATGCTGTCGGGCGATCTGGCACTGGTCGTGGCCATGGCCGTGCGCGACGAGCCGGCCCGACGCTATGCCAGTGTCGAGGCTTTTGCCGACGATCTGCGCGCCTGCCTGGTCGGTCGCCCGGTGCGCGCGCGAGCGGACACCGCCGGTTACCGCATGGCGCGCTTCGTGCGGCGCCACTGGATCGGCGTCAGCGCCTCGGCGGCGGTGTTGCTGGCGGTCGTCGGCGGCGCCGGTGTGGCCCTGTGGCAGGCGCAGATCGCGCGTGCGGAGGCGCTGCGCGCCGAGGCGGTGAGCAATTTCCTGGCGAGTGTATTCAAGGCCGCCACCACCGGAGATGGTGCCGGCAGCGACATCACGGCAAGCTCGCTGCTGGAAACCGGCAGTCGGCGCATCGAGCGCGAATTGGCCGGGCAACCGGCAGTACGCGCCCGGCTCGACGCCATCATGGCCCAGGCCTGGTTCTACCTCGGCAAGTCCGCGCGCGCCGTCGAACTGTACGAGGCCGGCCGCGCAGCGGTCGCTGCCGACGATTGGCGCACCCAGGCCGAACTGCTGCGCGGACTGGCCGAGGCCGAATTGTCGCTGGGCCAGATCAACGAGGCGCGCATCCATGTCGACCAGGCGCTGGCACTGCTCGAAAGCCGCGGGCCGGACGCGGCGCTGGACCGCGTGCTGACGCAAAAAGTGTCGAAAAGCGTGCTGGGGGTTCAGGGCGACAAGGCCGGCGCCCACGTCATCGCGCGCGCCGTGCACGCCGATCTGTCGCGACTGCTCGGGCCAGAGGACGAAAGGACCCTGGAGGCGCTGAACGATCTTGGCATCTGGACCCTGGAGACCGGCGATGCACCGGCGGCGCTGCGCATCTTCGATGAAGTCATCGCACAGCGCCAGCGCGTGTCGGGTCCCGACCACCCGGAACTTGCCACCGCCATGCACAATCGTGTGCAGACGCTGATCGCGCTGGACCGAACCGAAGAGGCGCTGGTGGAGGCGCGCGCGGTGGTCGCATTGCGGCGCCAGATCCTGCCGCCGCTGCATCGTGACCTGGCGCGCAGCCTGGGCCAACGGGCCAACATCGAAGCGCGCCTGGGGGCATTTGACAACGCGCGGCGTGTGCGCGCCGAGGCGATTGAACTGTGGCGCGCACAGGTGCGTCCGGATCCGGTGCAGCTCGGACACGAGCTGACCAATCAGGCGGTCGACGATTTCCGCGACGGCGAACTGGTGCCGCAGCCAGTGACCTGAACGAAGCGCTGGCCAATCTGCAGCCGGCGCTGGAGCCCGGCGATCCGCGCGTGCTGGCCGCCAGCAGCTATCTCGGCCTGGTCGAGTCCTTCCTCGGCCAGATCACAGCTGCCGAGCAGCGCCTGCGCGAGGTCCAGCGGCTGGAACTGTCCCAACCCGGTTATCCGCTCGGGCAAAAGCTCGCCACCGCGCGCTACCTGGCTCGGGCGCTGCGCTGGCAGGGTCGCATCCCGGAAGCCCAGGCGGCGATGGACCAGGCCCAATCGTGGATGCAGCAGCCCGGAGCCACGGTGTCAGCGATGGCGCGCTCGCGCACCCAGGTCGAGCTGGCGCTGACCCAGCTTGCCGCGGGACAACTCGATGCCGCGCAGGCGCAGGCGCATCTGGCGCAGCAGGTGCTGGCCGACACACCGGCCAGCGCGCTGGACCGGGCCCAGTTGCTGATGACCCGATCCCGGCTGGCGCTGGCGCAGCAGGACGTGGCAGGCGCAGAAACACACGCACAGGCGGCGCTGGTCCTGTTGCGGGCGCAGCTGAAAGAAGGTCATTGGGACATCGGCGAGGCGCGCGGCCTGCTGGCCGTCGCGCAATGGCAGTTGCAGCGCGGCGGCGCACAGCGCCAGGCCCTGGCAGCCGCACTGGAATGGCATGAAGCCCAGCGCCCCTGGCATCCGGATACGGCACGACTGCGCGAACTGGCGAGCCAGTAGCATTTTGTAGGTCAGGTTGTCCGCGCAGCGGACTACGTGACTTGCGCTACCGTCACGTAGCCTGCTGCGCAGGCAACGTGACCTACGCCAGGGATCGCCGAGTTGGACTCGGCGGCTTCTCCGACTTACAGCGCCGCCAGCACCGCCTCGGCGCTGGACACCTTGAACTCGCCCGGCGCTTCGACGTGCAGGTGGGTGACCACGCCGTCCTTGGCGACCAGCGCAAAGCGCTGACCGCGCACGCCCATGCCGAACTTGGTGGCATCCAGTTCCAGTCCCAATGCCTTGGCGAAGCCGGCGTTGCCGTCGGCCAGCATGTAGACCTCATCCGGCACGCTCTGGCTCTTGCGCCAGGCGTCCATCACGAAAGCATCGTTGACCGCCATGCACACCACTGCATCGACGCCCTTGGCCTTCAGCGCGTCCAGATGATCGACATAGCCCGGCAGATGACGCGCCGAACAGGTCGGAGTGAAGGCGCCAGGCACCGAGAACAACACCACAGTCTTGCCGGCGAACAACTCGTCGGTGCTGATCTGCTGCACGCCGTCCTTGAGGTAGCTGAGCGTAGCGGCCGGAATGCGGTCGCCGACTTGAATGGTCATGGGGTGGGTTCCTGTGGGTCAATGGGGTGTGCAGTCTAGCGCCAGCGCAACGGCTGTTTGTTGGCCGTCGCACCGCCGACAAAAGCATCGCGCGCAAGCGCGCTCCTACACTGGCGTGAACTCTCGGCAGAATTGCAGGAGCGCGCTCGCGCGCGATGCCTTTTCACCCACAACCCACAACCGATTCTCAATCCCACCGATCATCCCGCACCCACACCACGCCGTCCTCGATGCGGATCGGGAACACCGCGGTGGCTTCGTAGGCGGGCGCGCACAGGGCGGCGCCGGTGCGCAGGTCGAAACGTGCGCCGTGGCGCGGGCACTCGATTTCGAAGCCGCACAGGGTGCCGCCCGTCAGTTCGCCGCCATCGTGGGTGCAGACGTCCTCGATGGCGTAGTAGCCACCATCGACGTTGACCACGGCAATCTGGGCACCGTCGACATCGATGACGCGCCAACATCCGGGGACGAGCTCGGCGCAAGCGGCGACCTTGATCCAATCACTCATGAAGCACTCCGGGTTCGCGTCGGGCGCGGCGGCAGTTCGGCGCCGCGCACGTCGATGTCGGTTGAAGTCGCCAGGCGCCCGGCGAGCGCGCCCGCCAGGGTCGCCCAGGGCAAGGTCAGGGTCTTGATCCGGTTCGGATGGCCGAGCACGCCGAGAAAGGCATTGAACTCGCCCAGGGCCGGGGCAGCTGCGCGATCGGGATTGCGGGTGAGCAGATCCAGCGCGGCGGCGGCCAGTTCAGCGGCGCGCTGCAGCGACTGCCCGCAGACCAGATCGCCCATGATCGAGGTCGCCGCAAGGGTCAAGGCGCTGGCCTCTGCTTCAAAGGCCAGGTCGACAACGGTGCCGTCGCTGATCGCCAGATCGAGGGTCAGCTTGTCGCCGCACAGCACATTGACGCCCTGTGCGCTCAGGCTGGGCGCGGCAAGGCGCCCGCGACGCCGCGGCGCTCGATTGTGTTCCAGCACCACGGTGCGGTAGGCGTCGGTCAGTGACATGGGCTGATTCTGCCTTGGCGCCCGGATGGCGGCCATCGGCGAATTATGAACGGCCGACCTGCTGCGCCTTGCCGATTCCGGGCGGGCGGACTTACCCTGCGCCGGTTGCCTTTCCTGCCAGGCCTGCATGCGCCGCTTCTGTTGTGCCCTTGCCCTGCTGCTGTGTGTCCGCGTCGGTCTGGCTGCGGACTCTGCGCCATCGTCGCGGCTGCCGCCGGACAGCGGCCCGTGGGTGGTGCGCGCCTATTTCGACAGAAAGGCGCAACTGGCGACAGTGACGCGGCGCACGGAGCCCTGGGAAGTCCACCACGACCAGGGATTCGCGCTGATCGAGGTGGCCAATCGCGCCGAGTACTCGCAACTGCTGGCCGACCAGTTCAAGCTCAGCATCGATGCGGCGCTGACCGAGTTCATCCGCAATCCGTCCGCCGGGCTGCGCAGCGTTCCTGGATTTGGCTGTTACCGGACAGTCGAGGAAACCCTGGGCAGCATCGACCAGATCGTCGCCACGCATCCGACGCTGGCCAGCGCCATCGACATCGGCGATTCCTGGGAAAAGCAGCGCAATGGCGCCAATGGCTACGACCTGAAGGTGCTCAAGCTCAGCAACTCGGCGGTGGCCGGCCCCAAGCCGATTGCCTTCATGCTCGGCGCCATCCATGCCCGCGAGTACACCACCGCGGAAACGCTGATGCGCTTTGCCGAGCGCCTGCTCGCGCGTTATCCGGTGGACGCCGACGTGCGCTGGATGCTCGACAACTACGAGTTGCAGTTGTTGCCGCAAGCCAATCCGGACGGTCGCAAGAAGGCCGAAACCGGGCTGCTCTGGCGCAAGAACGTCAACGAGAACTATTGCGGCGCGACCAGCAACGCGCGCGGCGCCGATCTCAACCGCAACTTCCCCTTCGAGTGGGGCGCGCACGGCGGCTCCAGCGGCAATCCCTGCGACGATTCGTTTCGCGGCGCCGCAGCAGTCTCCGGAGCCGGAGACGGCGGCCATCGTCACCTACCTGCAAACGCTGTTTCCCGACCAACGTCCGCCGGATCTCACCACACCAGCGCCGGTGGCACTGGCCGGCGTGTTTCTCGACGTCCACAGCTATGGCCGCCAGGTGATGTGGCCCTGGGGTTTCGAGGCCAGCGTCGCGCCCAATGGCGCCGCCATGAGGACCCTGGGACGGCGCCTCGGCTGGCTCAACGGCTACCGCCCGCAGCAAGGCATCGAGCTGTATGTCACCGATGGCGGCACGCGCGATTTTGTCTATGGCGAACTCGGCGTCCCGGCCTTGAGTTTCGAACTCGGCGACAGCTTCTTCGAGTCCTGCGCCAGCTTCGAAGCGAACGTGCTGGAATCCAATATCGCGGCACTGAGCTATTTGCTGCGCAATACGCGGCGTCCCTACCAGGATCCGGCGGGACCGTCACTGGAGCAACTGGCGAGCGCGCCGGTGGAAGCTGGCGAGCCGATCCGACTGGTCGGCGTCGCCAATGACGCCGCCTTCAATCAGAGCAACGGCAGCGAAGCCGTGCAGGCGGTCGCCGGCGTCGACGTCTATCTGGCGCGCTTGCCCTGGGCTGGCCCGAACAACCCGGATGCCGCGGCACTGCCGGCCGACGGCTCCTATGACACGGCGACCGAGACTGTGCTCGCCGAGCTGGCTTCGGGCGACAAGGCGCCGGGCAGTTATCCGGTCTACCTGCGTGCCCGCGATGGTGGCGGTCACGGGCCGACTTACGCCCACGCCATCGAAGTCGTCGCCGCCGGGCAGCACCGCACGCCTTGCCGGCAGCATCAGCAACGCCAATACCGGGTCGACCCTGGCGGTACCGGCGCGGGTGCAACTGGGCAACTACGCAACGCTGGCGATGCCTGCGGCCGGCAGCAGTTATTCGCTGCGCGCGCCAAGCGGCAGCTACACGCTGGAAGTATCGGCAGCGGGCTATGCGCCGAAGACGCTGACCGGGATCAACCTTGCCGCGCCAGCCACCGCGCAGCGCAACGTCGCGTTGAGTCCGCTGTGCACCCTGCTGGCCGACGATGCCAGCGCCGGACTGGCCAACTTCAGCGCGCAAGCGCCCTGGGGCCTGGGCACGACGCGCTTCGTCAGTGCGCCGGCCGCGTTCACCGACTCACCCGGTGGCGACTATGCCGCCAACGCCAACACCGCGCTGAGCCTGGTGCCGCTGGACCTGCGCGACGTCACGCATGCGCGCCTCAAGTTCCAGTCCTGGTGCGATACCGAGGCCGGATTCGACCGCGGGCGGGTCGAAATTTCCACCGACGGCAGTGTCTGGACGGAGATCTGGAGCTGCAGCGCCAACGCCGCCTGGACCGAAGTCGATCTGGATCTGGGCGCGCTCGATGATCAATCCAGCGCGTTGATCCGTTTCCGCCTGACCTCGGATGCCGCGGTGCAACGCGAGGGCTGGAGCATCGACGATCTGGTCTTGAGCGGCGCCGGAGCGGTCTGCGGCGGCGTGCCGGATGCGCTGTTTGCGAATGGCTTTGAATAATCGTCCCGACAAACGCGTCTGCCGTAGGTCACGTTGGCCCGAAGGGACGACGTGACCCACGAAGGTATGCGCATGATGCCCGCCGTCGCCCGCACCCTGCCCGCATTCGTTCTGGACTCGCCTACACACCGTGCGGGACAATTCGGTCATCGGTATGTCTTTGAGGCTTCACGGTTTGTCCACGTATCCGCTGTTGTCGACCATCAACGATCCGCGGGACTTGCGCCGCGTACCGCGCGAGAAGCTTGCGCTGCTCGCGGATGAGCTGCGCGCTTACGTCCTCGAATCGGTGTCGCAGACCGGCGGCCATCTGTCGTCGAACCTGGGCACCGTGGAACTGGCGATCGCGCTGCACTATGTGTTCAACACCCCGGAAGATCGCCTGATCTGGGATGTCGGCCACCAGAGCTATCCGCACAAGATCCTGACCGGCCGCCGCGAGGCGATGGCCAGCTTGCGCCAGTTGGGTGGCATCAGCGGTTTTCCGCGTCGCGAGGAAAGTCCGTACGACGCTTTCGGCACGGCGCATTCGAGCACGTCGATCTCGGCTGCCGCTGGTATGGCTCGTGGGGCCGTGATCAAGGGCGAAAAGCGGCATGCGATCGCCGTGATCGGCGACGGCGCGATGACCGCCGGCATGGCCTTCGAGGCAATGAACAATGCCGGCATCGAGAAAGACCTGCCGCTGATCGTGATCTTGAACGACAACGACATGTCGATCTCGCCCCCGGTCGGTGCGCTGAACCGCTATCTGGCGCGGCTGATGAGCGGCCAGTTCTATGCGCACACCAAGAAGGGCATCGGCAAGGTACTGGCGATAGCGCCGCCGGTCTACGAACTGGCGCGGCGCCTGGAAGAACACGCCAAGGGCATGGTGGTGCCGGCGACGATGTTCGAGGAATTCGGGTTCAACTACATCGGGCCGATCGACGGTCACGATCTGGAATCGCTGGTGCCGACGCTGCGCAACATCATGTCGCGCATCGACGAGGGTGACGGCCCGCAGTTCCTGCACGTGGTCACCCGGAAAGGCCAGGGCTACAAGCTGGCCGAAGCCGATCCGGTGCTTTACCACGGCCCGGGGCGATTCAACCCGAGCGAGGGTATCCGCCCGGCCAAGGCCGGCAAACAGACCTACACCCAGGTGTTCGGCGACTGGCTGTGCGACATGGCCGCGGCCGACCCGCGCCTGGTCGGCATCACCCCGGCGATGCGCGAAGGCTCGGGCATGGTCGAGTTCGAAAAGCGCTTCCCGAAGCGCTATTTCGATGTCGGCATCGCCGAGCAGCACGCCGTCACCTTTCGCCGCCGGCCTCGCCTGCGAGGCGATGAAGCCGGTGGTCGCGATCTACTCGACCTTCCTGCAGCGCGCCTACGACCAGTTGATCCACGACGTGGCATTGCAGAATCTGCCGGTGGTGTTCGCGCTCGACCGCGCCGGCATCGTCGGCGCCGACGGTCCGACCCATTGCGGGGCCTTCGACCTGGCATATCTGCGGTGTATCCCGAACATGGCGGTGATGGCACCGGCCGACGAAAACGAATGCCGGCAATTGCTGTCGACCGCCTTCGCCCACGATGGCCCGGCCGCGGTGCGTTATCCGCGCGGCAGTGGTCCGGGCGGCGAGTTCAAGCGCACGCTCGACACCCTGCCCTTCGGCAAGGGCGAGATCCGCCGTCGCAGCCAGGCCGTCGCTGGCCAACGCATCGCCATCCTCGCTTTCGGATCGCCGCTGTACGCAGCGCTGACCGCCGCCGAGCAAATCGACGCCAGCGTCGCCAACATGCGCTTCGTCAAGCCGATCGACGAAGCGCTGTTGCTGGAACTGGCGCGTACCCATGATGCGCTGGTGACCATCGAGGAAGGCTGCATCATGGGCGGCGCCGGCGGCGCCTGCCTGGAGGCGCTGGCCGCCCACGGTCTGGAACTGCCGACGCTGCAACTGGGGCTGCCCGATGTGTTCATCGAACACGGCGACCCGGCGCGCCTGCTGGCCCTCAATGGTCTGGATGCCGAGGGCATCGTGCGCTCGATCCGCGGCCGGTTTCCGCAGGGCCGCAGCGTGCGCGTCGCGGCTTGAGCGGTTGTGGGTTGTTGGTTGTTGCTTGAAGAGCATCGCGCGCAAGCGCGCTCCTACAAGTTTCGCGTGACTCTCCTACAAAGTTGCAGGAGCGCGCTCGCGCGCGATGCCTTTGCTTCTGCGCTTCAACCCACCAATCCCGGACGACCAACATTCGAAATCCGACAACCGAAAGCAGAAGCCGGGCTAGACTGCCCACATGCCTGATCCCGTCGCCACGCCGCCGGTGCTGGAACTTCTGACCCGCGTCTTTGCGGCGCCGGAGTCGCTGGCCGTGATCACGCGGCTGCGCGACAGCGTCCTCGTCGGCGTCAGCGGTGGCTTTCAGGCCCAGTTCGGAATCAAGCCGGAGGAGGCGGTCGGTCGCACTGCGCTCGAAGCCGGCTTGTGGCGCGACGCGGCGCAACGCACGAGCGTGCTCGATCTGTTGCAGCAGCGCGGTTCGATCACCGCTGAGCCGGTGTCCATCTGCGGTCGCGACGGCCATCAGTACGACGGCCTGATGAGCAGCGCGCTGATCGAGTACGACGGCGAGCCGTACCTGTTCAGCCTGATCCAGGACGTTCGCCAGTACGCGACAGAGGCGCAGGCGCGCACGCGCGAGATCGAAAGCCTGCGCACGCTGATCCTGGAATCCGAGGTCGGCGTTTACCGTCGGCGTGCGCCGCCGTACGGCCTGATCGACGCCAACCCGGCGCTGGCGCAGATGCTTGGGTGCGGCTCGGCGCCGGCCTTGATTGCTGCCTGTGCCGGCCACCCCGATTTCGACTACGTGGATCCGCAGCACGCCGCGCGCATCCACGCACTGCTGCAGCAGGATCGCCGCATCAACCACGTGCGCGCCGAGATTCGTCGTTTCGACGGCGGCAGTGTGTGGGTCAGCGAGAGTGCGCGCGCGGTTTATGGGCAATCCGGTGAGTTGCTGCATGTCGATGGCGCTCTGGTCGACATCACCGCACAGGTGCATGCCGAGCTGGCGTTGACGCAGAGCGAGGCGCTCTACCGGAACCTCGTCGAGAACTCCCGCGATGCCGTGTTCCTGATGCAACATGGCCGCGTCGTCTATGCCAACGATGCGCTGGGCAACATCCTCGGCTGCCGCAGCGAAGACCTGATCGGCGCCAACTATTTCGATTGGGTCGCGCCGGACGATGTGGCGGCGCAGACCCTGCGCATGGCCGCTCGCGAATCGGGCTCCAATGACACCCAGGACTACGAGATCAGACTGTTGCGCGGCGACGGCAGCGTGCGCCTGTGCACGGTACGCGCCGGGGCGGTGCAGTTTCGCGGCAAGCTGGCGTCGATCGGCACCCTGCGCGACATCACCGAGGAGCGCGCGCAACAGCAGCGTCTGAAGGCCGCCGAAGAACGCTACCGCCTGCTGTTCAAGCAGGCCGTGGTCGGCATGTTCCAGAGCACGCTCGATGGGCAATTGATCGAGGTCAATGACGCGCTGGCCCAGATGTTCGGATTTGCTTCGCCGGATGCCATGCGCATCGCGACCCGAAATTCCCGCGAACACTACGTCGACCCGCACATGCGCGACCGTGCCCGCCAGGTGATCGAGCGCGATGGCCAGATCGTCAACTGGGAATTTCCGATGCGGCGGCAGGACGGCGTGCCCTTCTGGGTGCTGCTCAGCGCGCGAATCGTGCGCCACATCGCGGAATTGCACGGCCATGTCGAGGGCAGTCTGGTCGATATCAGCGCGCGCCGCGCGGCCGAGCAGGAACTCAAGTTCCTGGCGCACCATGACAGCCTCACCGGTCTGGCCAACCGACGCAGTTTCGAGGGCAGGCTGGTCGCCACTCTGGATCGCCTGCAGGCGCGCGGCGACGGCCCCTACGCGGTACTGCTGCTCGATCTCGATCGCTTCAAGCTGGTCAACGACAGCCTCGGCCACGCAGCGGGCGATGAACTGCTGGTCAGATTCGGCGAGCGTTTGGCGCAGGCGTTCGGACAGCGCGTGGTGCTGGCGCGCTACGGCGGCGACGAATTCGCCTTGCTGACGCGCGAACGCGTCGACCGCGACGGTGCCATTGCGCTGGCGCAACGCGTGCAGGAAATCGCACGCGAGCCGTTCCAGTTGCGTGGACACCAGGTGTTCAGCGACACCTCGATCGGCATCGTGCTGATCGAGAACGGGCAGGTGCACCCGGAAGCCATCCTGCGCGACGCCGATACCGCGATGTTCAGCGCCAAGTCGCGCGGATCGGGCTATGCACTGTTCGATCAGCAGATGCACGCCGCCGCACGCGAACGCCTGGGTCTGGAGACCGATCTGCGCCTGGCGCTGAACCGTGGCGAATTGCTGCCCTGGTACCAACCGATCTGGAGCCTGGCCGAACAGCGCATCGTCGGCATCGAAGCGCTGGTGCGCTGGCAGCATCCGCTCCGCGGCCTGCTGGCGCCGGCGCAGTTTCTGGGCGTCGCCGAAGATACCGGGATGCTGCCGGCGATCGACCTCTTGATGCTCGAACAGTCGCTGCTGCAGTTACGCCACTGGCAAACCGTGCATGGCGCCAGCGCGCCGCGACTGCTCAGCGTCAATGTCTCCGATCGCCTGTTCGCTTCTGCCGAATTCCCGCCGACTCTGCAGCGCTTGCTCGAGCGCAGTGGCGTCGATCCGCGCCAGATCCATCTGGAGATCACCGAAACCGTATTCCGCGCCGGGATCGGCAGCCTGCGCCAGGCGCTGGCCGCGCTCAAGGCCACCGGTGTGTGTCTGGTCGTGGATGACTTCGGCACCGGATATTCCTCGCTGGTGTCCTTCTCCGAGGCCGACTTCGATGGCCTCAAGGTCGATCGCGGCTTCATCACCGACCTGCACAGCAATTCGCGCCACCGCGCCATCGTCCGCACCATCGTGCAATTCGCCCGCGACCTCGGCCTCAGCCTGGTCGCCGAGGGTGTCGAGACCGAACTTCAGGCGCAGATCCTGCGCGAACTCGGTTGCGATCTGGTGCAGGGTTTCCGCTATGCCGCGCCGCTGCCGGCGACGGCGCTCGACGCCTGGCTGGCAGATCCGTCAGGTATCCGCTGATCCGTTTGGTCGCGAGCTCTGGCTGGCACTGCGCCCCGCGGTAGCACGTGGCGATACCGGTGCAGTTCTGGCATCGCCGCGGTCACTGCGGCCCGCATTGCGAGTTAGCATCAGACTTTCACAATTGACGAGCGCGGCGGCGGCATGGAACTCCTGGGTTTGCTGGCAGTGCTGTTGTTCCTGTACCTGCTGATCGCTCCGGCGGTCGCCTGGGCGCGCTCCAGCGGCGCACGCGCGATGGCCGAGGCGCAGGAACGCGCCAATCAGGTCCAGGCGCGCGAGATCCGCGAGTTGAAAGCGCAGGTCAAGGAACTGCGCGATCAACAGCAGCAGTTGCTCAAGCGCATCGAGTCGCTCGGGCAGGCGCCCGCGGGCGTGGCTGAACCTGTCCAGCCGGCCCAGCCGGCCGGCATCGCCGCGCCAGCCAGGTTTCGAGCGGCGGCTCCGCGCCCGCCGGAGCGCAGCGCCAGCGCTGACGTTTCCTTCGATCCCGCTGAATTCGGCATTCCCGAATTGCCGCCGGCGAAGCCCAGTTCGGCGCCCATCGATCAGCCCGTCGTTGCGCCTCCGATCATGGCCCCGCAGCCGCCACCAGCTGCGCCGGTGCCAGCGGCGATCGCCGGCAAGCCCGTCGCAGCGGCAAAACCGCCACTGCACAGCAGCTGGGACCTGGAACCGGTGGAGCGCAGCGAGGAGCCTGCCGACGAACCGGTGGCGGCGGCGCGCTGGACCGAAGCGCCCGCGGCAGCAGCTGCGAGCGCAGCGACCGAGCCGGTCGCCAAGCCAGCGCGTGAGCCGGTGTGGACACCCAAACCGCCGGTCGACCGCCGCCGCCCCCGCGCCGCGAACGTGCGCCGAGCGAACTCGAGACCAGCATTGCCGGCTGGCTGCAGGCGGCCAAAGGCTGGCTGTTCGGCGGCAATCTGGTCGCCAAGATCGGCCTGATGATCCTGTTCATCGGCGTCGCCTTCCTGCTGCGCTTGGCTTCCAGTTACGTCGTGGTTCCGATCGAAGTGCGCCTCGCCGGCATCGCCGCCGGCGCCATCGCCCTGCTCGGCTGGGGCTGGCGCATCCGCAGCTCGCGGCCGGGCATCGCGCTGCCCACCCAGGGCGCCGCGCTGGCCACGCTGATGCTGGTCACGTTTGGCGCGTTCAAGATCTACCACCTGCTGCCGTCCACGCCAACCTTTGCGCTGCTGCTGGTCCTGGTGGCCTTCACCTGCGTGCTGGCCGTGCTGCAGGACGCGCTGTGGCTGGCGGTATTCGGCATCGTCGGCGGCTTTGCCGTGCCGATCCTGACCAGCAGCGGCGGCGGCAGCCATGTCGCGCTGTTCAGCTACTACGCCCTGCTCAACGCCGGCATCCTGGCGATTGCCTGGCAGCGCTCGTGGCGCTCGCTGAACCTGCTCGGCTTCCTGTTCACCTTCATCATCGGCACCGCCTGGGGCGTGCAGCGCTACGAGGCCCAGCATTACGCCAGCGCGCAGTTCTTCCTGGCGCTGTTCCTGGTGTTCTACGTCGCCATCGCCGTGCTCTACGCCTGGCGCCAAGCGCCGCAGTGGAAGGGCTATGTCGATGGCACGCTGGTGTTTGGCGTGCCCACCGTCGCCATGGCGCTGCAATACGGCATGGTCAAGGACATGCACCTGGGCAGCGCGCTGTCGGCGCTGGCGCTGGGCCTGTTCTACGCCTTCGTCGCCGCGGCGCTGTGGCGCTGGCGGCGCGGCAATCTGCGCCTTTTGGTCGAGTCCTTCTTTGCGCTGGCCGTGGTCTTCGGCACCCTGGCGATCCCACTCGCCTTCGATGGTCGCTGGACTTCAGCCGCCTGGGCGCTGCAGGGCGCCGGCATGGTCTGGGTGGGCCTGCGTCAGCGCCAGCCGCTGGTGTGGCGCTTCGGCATCCTGCTGCAGTTCGGCAGCTGGTTCTATTTCGTCAAGGCGCTGACCGGGCTCGATCCGCTGACCGCACTGACCGAACACATCAGCCTGGGCTTCTTCGTGCTCGGCGCCACCGGCGTGTTCCTGGCGCTGACCCTGCGCCGCCAGAGCCTGCCGGTCGGCGACGACAAGGACGCCGCGCGCGCCGGCTTCGGGGTCTGGGCCAGCGCCTTCATCGGCATCGCCGTGGTCTGGCTGCTCGGTGGCATGTGGGTGGAGGTCTGGCTGCGCGTCGACGCCGTGCATCGCGCCAGCCTCTATGTGCTCACCGCGATGGCACTGGTGTACGGCCTGCAGTGGCTGGGCCGGCGCAGCGACTGGCGCATGCCGGCGGTGCTCGGCGGCGCGGTCACGGCGCTGGCCGGTATCACCTTCCTGGCGCTGATGGCGCGCTACATGCGCTGGTACAACGTCGATGTGTACAGCGAGCAGAGCTTTGGCGGAAGTCCTGAGCGGCGGCGCGCTGTTCGGCGGCGCGCTGCTGAGCGCTGGCGCGCTGGTGTCGGCATTCGCCTTCAAGCGACGCTGGCAACAGGCCCTGGACGCCGTCGAGGATGCCGGCCCTGACCAGCGCGCCTGCCACTGGCTGGCTGCTGCTGGCGATGTTCTGGTTCTGCGGCTTCGCCCTGCATGGCGCCGCGCACGCGCTGGCCTGGCTGACCAGCCCGGCGCCCGACAGTATTGCGGCGTGGTACCAGATCAGCTTCTGGGCGGCCTACAGCATCGGCCTGGCGCTTTGCGCGTGGGCCTGGATGGCGCTGGCCCAGCGCTACGCCTTCCCCAATCGCGAGCTCATGCTGCGCATCGCCTGGCCGGGTCTGTCGGCCATGGCGCTTTGGGTCTACATGGTTCAGGTGTCGCCGCGCGTGGTGGTCGAACGCCTGCTGCAGTTCAACTGGGCCGAGGATGGCCCCGCTCCACTGCTGGGCGCGGATGTGCTGCACGCCTTCCTCGGCGGTCCGTTGGCCGGCGCCTTGATTCTGGCCGCGCTCACCTGGATCGGGATCACCCGCCTGAACAGCGCGGCACGTTCGCCGGGTCTCGATGATGCCCAGCGCAGCAGCGGTGTTGCCGTCTGGTCGATTGGCCTGGGCATCGTCGTGCATGTGCTGCTGGTCGATGTGCTCGCTCAAGCGACCACGCGCCTGCCGGTGGTTCGGCATGGCTGGGAATGAACTGGTGCATGCAGTTCTGGCGGGCACGCTGGCCGGTCACCGACGCCGGACTCAAGGCCATGCACTTCAGCCGGGTGATCGCGCCCTGGCTGATGCTGGCGCCGCTGGTCTCGCTGAATCTGATGCCGTGGCTGGTCGGGGATCCGACGGTCGCTGGCGAAATGGCCGACAGCGGCTGGGTGGTCGCCGGCATGTGGCCGGACTATCTCGCGGCGTGGGCCTCGATGGCGCTGCTGTTCCTCGGCCTGATGCAGGTGCGCCGGGAAGGCTGGCCGTTGACGCCGCTGCATGCCTGGTATGGTCGAGTGGTCATTCCGGCCGCGAGTCTGTGGGCGCTGCTGTTGGCGATCTACTGGAATCTGCGCCAGGACGGCAGCATGGCGCCGCTGCCCTATCTGCCGCTGCTCAATCCGCTCGACCTGACCAGCGGCTTTGTCGCGCTGCTGCTGGCTGATCTGTGGAGACTGCATGCGGGCAATGCCACAGCGGACCAGCGCCGCATCGTGGTGCGTGGCTCGATGGCGCTGGCCTTTGGCTGGTTCAACCTGATGCTGCTGCGCACCGCGGCGAAGTACCTCGGCCTGCCGTATCGCTTCGATCCGCTCTACCACAGCCAGTTCGTGCAGGCGATGCTGTCGCTGGTGTGGACGCTGTGCGCCTTCGCGCTGATGCGCTACGCCGTGCGCAAGCTGTCCAAGCCGCTGTGGATGATCGGCGCCGCCCTGCTCGGGGTGGTCGTGCTGAAACTGTTCCTGATCGACCTGAGCAGCGTCGGCAGCGTCGCCCGCATCGTTTCGTTCATGGGCGTCGGCGGCCTGATGCTGCTGATCGGTTATCTCGCGCCGCTGCCGCGTGAGGCGGAGGAGCGTCGAATGAAGCCGGATGCGTTGTCGGGGTCGGATGCGGGAAAGTTGTAGGTCACGTTGGCCGCGACGGCCTACGTGACGCCGGCTGCGTCACGGCGCTCGCTGCGCCAGCAACCATGACCCGAAGCCTGCCGCCCGCCGCTTGATCGCCGCCCTCCGCTGTTCCTCCTGGCCCGCGCCCTCGCCGATCAAGCCCCAGGCATGCGCCCACCGCGGCCGAGTTCGCCATGCAATTGCCGCTTTCCGTCAGCGGCCACAACGGCGTCGTGCAACTGCTGCTGCCGCTGGAGATCTACCAGCACTCGCGCAGCGCGGATCTGGCGGATCTGCGCGTCTACAACAGCAACGGACAAGCGCTGCCCTACGCCCTGCACCGCCCGAGTTACCGCACGCGCATCCAGTTTCGCGAACACCCGGCGGCGCTGTTTCCGATCTACACGGAGATGCGTCCGGACGGGGCCAGCAAGGGCCTGGAACTGCAGCTGCGCACCGGCGCCGATGGCGCGCTGGTGACCATCAATGCGCCCGCCGCGCCGGACGCAGCACGCGAGCTGTCGGCGCTGATCATCGATCTGGGGCCGAGTGCGCGCGACGAGGTGCTGGAGAGCATCGCCTTCACCCTGCCCGAGGCCAGCGGCGACTATCGCGCGCGCCTGGCGATCGAACGCAGCGACGATCTGAAGCTGTGGGACGGCATTGCCCACGACAGCGTGGACTGGATCAGCGCGGTCGACGCCAGTCGGCGCCTGGTGAATGAGCGCATCGACGTCCCTGGCGGCGACGGCCGCTATCTCAAGGTCCGCTGGATCGACGGTGAGCCAGTAGCCTTTGCCAGCGTGCAGGCGCGCTGGCGCGGCGCATCGGTGCAGCTCGACCCCACGTTCGAGGTCAAGCTCGACGCGGTTCCCGGTCGCGTCGCCGGCGATTTCATGTACGCCGCCAGCCCGGCGATTGCCGCCACCGCCATTGGCCTGGAACTGCCCGAGGCCAATTCAGTGCTGCCGGTGTCGATCGGTTTCTATCGCGAGCTGATCCAGCCCAAGCGGCAATGGCTGCTGGAACCGCGCGTCGACAGCACTTTCTACCGACTCACTCACAACGGCCGTGAGCGCAGCTCCAGCCGCATCCACGTGGCGCCGCTGGCGGGCAGCGAATGGGTGGTGCGTCCGCACACCGGCGGCCATGCCGCGCCCAAACTGGTGCTGAGCTGGCAACCGCAGACGCTGGTGTTCAATGCCCAGGGCAGCGGGTTCTTCATCAGCGTGGGAGCCGCCCCCGAGGTCTATCGCCGCTGGCTGGGTGGCCCGTCACCGATGGGCCAGGTCGCGCCCGGGTACAGCCAGGATGAAATCGAGCAGTTGGAGCGCGCCAAGCCGTCGCGCGCAAGCGCGCTCCTACAGAATGCCGAAACACTCCCGCAGGAACTGTAGGACCGCGCTTGCGCGCGATGCTTTGGCGGTTGCCGGATTAGCCCTCAATTCGCCGACTGGATATGCAGGTTCCAGCGTCCGCCGCTGGACTGCGAACAGGAATAGTCGGCAATCGAGAAATGCGTGCGCGGATTGCAGCCGGGCAGTTCGCCGCATCGGGCCAGGAAAGTGCTGCGCAGTTGCGCCAGCGGCACGCCGCCCGGGCAGCCGAATCCGGGCGGCTCGTCGCGCGGATACAGCCAGTTGACCGCCGCGCCCCAGGGGTCGAAATCGATGTCGCCGTAGGGCGCTTCCAGACCCGACACCGGCGCCGCGACGCCTACTTCGATCTCGTCGTCGTCGAAGCGCAGCCCGACGATGCTTGCCTTGGCGTCTTCCGGCAAGGCGTGATCGAGGAACTCGAAGGCCTCGGTCGTCGACGAGGACCAGCGTCGCATCGGATATGCCTTCGCCGCCGCTGGCAGTGTAGATGCCGCATCGGTGCTGCCTTCGGCCTGTGTCGCGAGCAGTGTCGGGCTGGTCGACAGCAGTGGAAACGTCGGCGCGTCGGCCGGCTCGATATCGATCTGCCAGCCGCTCTGGGCGCGGCGCACGCGCCGTTGCAGCAGTCCGCCGGTGTCGGGTCGCACGACGATTTCGATGCTGCGCAAATCGGGGGGTGCCAGCGCAACCTCGCGCTCCAGGCGCGACCATGGGCTTTCGCTGTCCGGATCGGCCAGCGAGCCCTCCTCGACCGGGACCAGCGCAGCCAGCGGATGGTCGATCCGTCCCTGAGTAATGCCATCTGCGGCACAGGTCAGCCGACGCAGACCATATTGCGCGGCGCTGACGTAGACAAAGGCCTCGACCCGGTCTTCCGACCAGGCCAGCGCCTGCGCTGGGCGTGGATAGTAATAGCTTGCGTCGAACTCGCTCTTGCATAACTCCAACACCGCGATGCGATCGCCACCGGCGAAGGCCGCCTTGAACGGTTGCAGCAGCGCCGCCTGCTGCGCCTGCTGCTGCGCTTCATAGGCCTGCCATTCAAGCGCTCGCTGCTGCTCGTGCCAGGGAATGATGACCAGGGGAAAGGCCGCCACCACGACCACGGCGATGCCGAGCTTGGTCAGCAGCCAGGGCAGCGAGTCTTTCGGTGTGCTGCGGCGTCGCATGGTGCGGGGTCTTCTATGACAGCGCGAGCGGCAACCATCGCGCGCGCGAACCGATGATGCAAGCCGGCGACCATCTGGAGTGCGCCGGCTTGCCGGCGCTCTGGATGCTTCACCACATTCACAGCAACAGCACCCAGAGCGGTGGCAAGCCACCGCACTCCAGTTTGCCCTTCAGCGCCGCAGCACCCTGCGCAGATCGGCCGCATCGTCGCCCCTGCAGAGCTCATCAACCAGACCAGTCCAGAAAGCGCCGCACTCGAGGTCCCTGCCCGCGCGCTCGGCTTGCTCGTCGAGCCAGTTGAACAGCGTCGGCGGCAGCTGCAGTGCCAGCGCCGACAAACCGAGGTCACCGCGCGTGAGCAGCTCGACCAGCGCCGGCTGCGGCTCTCAGACGCGCGACCAACAATGCGATGAGTTCTTGCCGCATCGTCGCTACCGGGTCGGGATTCCGGTATGTGCCGACTTCGTCGGTAACGTGGCTGGCACCTTTGCCCCGACCCAGAGCCCCGGCAAGTTTCGCGGCGACGCGACGCAGTGCTCCTGGCCGTGCCGGCGATAGCGCGCCAGCCGCGGGCGCAGCAACGGGTTGGCGCAGGGACACAGAAACGGCGGGGGAGCTGCGGGCATCCTTCGCCGGACCGCCAGGCGGCCGGACGCACGGCGCCTGCGGTTGCATCGGCGCGAAGAATGCGTCTTGCATCGGCATCGGCGCCTCGCTCGCCCCACCCCACCCGGCGGCCAGCATCTGCGGCACCACACGCAGCTGCGGCAGTTGATCGAGCTGCTCGCCGGGGGCGCGCTGCAGGACCAGGGTGATCGCGCTGTGCTCGGTCACCAGCTGATAGTCGATCGCCAACTGCGTCGCTTGCGCATCGTCGGCAAGCTCATCCAGCCGGCTGCGCGCCAGCATCCGCGCAAGGTTTGACGGCGTCGCTGGCGCGGACGATGCAAGCGTGCGCCGCAGCGGCACACGCAGACAATGTGACTCGCCATTGGGATCGGTCCAGCGCAGCTCGGCTCCTTGATCAACTTCTCGTTGATCGACCAGGCACGCACTGAAGATCACGCCGTCGCCCGGGTACACCTCGGATGCTCCGCGCGTCCACTGCGTCGCGCCGGGCCAGCGCACTTGCAGTTGGCGCAGCGCACCGCAGCGCACGCGCGAAAAATGCCGCGCGATGCGCTCGGCCATGGCGTCGCTGGGCAATACGCGCTCCAGCGCGCCGCCGGTTGCGCGCGTCAACGGCGCAAATGTGCTCTCCACCGCAGCCGAACCCACCGCAACGGCAAACACGCGCACCTGCTCGCGGGCGCAGCGGGCGAGCAACGCGGCGCTGTCGAGATTCCACACCTCGCCGTCGCTGATCACGAACAGCACGCGCTCGCCACCGATTCCTGCGGGCAGACGTGCCAGATCATCCAGACCAGCATTCAAGGCGCCGAGCAACTCGGTACCACCAAGGTCCGCGGCCAGTTCATCGGCCGCCTGCAGCAAGGTGTGCTGCACCGGGACGGTCGCCGGTTGCGGTCGGCGCAGCAGCCACTGGTGCGACGAGCCAAAACGCAGCACGTTGACGCGATCCGCCGGCGACAGCTGCGCAACGATGGCGCGCACCGCGGCACGCGTCTGTTCGATCGACACGCCGGCCATCGAGCCGGAGCAGTCGATCACCAGTTCGGCGACGACCGGTCGTGGGCTCAGCGCATCGGCCGTCGCGCAGAAGGCGATCATCGCCGCCGATCGCCCGGCCAGATCGGTATCGATGCAGCCGGCGACCCGCAGCGCCTGTGCGCTGTCGCGCAGATCGATGACGATGTCGCGATCGAGCAAACCGCGCTCGATGGCAAAGTCGATGCCCTGCTCGACCGCGCGCAACGCCAGTCGATGGGTGGCTGAGGCCAATTGCGCGCGTGCCAGCAGGCCGCGAACCTGGCCGTCGAGACGGAATCCGTGTTCGGCGAGCACATCAACGATCGGATGATCGGCCGGCTGCAGACTGCTCTGCCCGTAGCGCGGTGCAATCGTGGTCGGCAGTGTCAGGCGCACGCGATCGCCATTCCAGACCAACCACTGCGCCATCACGATGCGCAGGGTCAGGCTCTCGCCGGGCTTGAGGTTGCCGAGCGCGACATTCAGCAACTGATCGTCGACCATGCGGATCGCAAACGCGCTATGCCCTTCGGCGAGCGCCTGCTCGTAGGCCATCTCGGCCTGCAACCGGGCCTGCACCTGACCGCGCAGGCGCTGCCCGCCGATAAGCGCTTCGACATCCAGCAGCACCGCACCGATCGGCAGCGCGAGCGTGTACGACACCTCGATCGCGCGATCTTCCTGGTTGTTGTAGTGCTGCTCCAGCGTGATCGTCGCCAACAGGTCGTCGATGGCCAGGCCAATACGGGTGGCGGTCAGCGGTGTTGCCGCCCCGACGATCGCGACTGGCGCGGTTCGCAGGGCCTGGGACTTGTCGTTCATGAACTACTCCTCGGTGGATGCCGCCGGCGCAGGGGCGCTCACGGCGGCGTGGGCTTCAAGCACGGCGCGGATCAACGCGCGCAACTGCTCGGGACTGAGCCTGGCCTGGTCCGGTGTGATCACCAGTTCCAGGCCGTCGGCCAGATGGATGTGGGTGCGCACTTCGATCGCACCGGGTGCGCGCCGCGGCGGCGCCGTGGCATCGCCGCTGCTCAGCAACTCGGCAATGCGCGCCAGCGACAAGCCGGCTGCGCTCCACTTGCGGATGCGCAGCAAGGTTTCCAGATGGCCGGCGTCGTACCAGGCACTGCGCGTACTGCCGTGCGGCCGCGCCAGCAGGCCTTTCTGGATGTAGAAGCGCGCCGTACGCAAGGGCACATCGGCAGCGGCGGCGAGTTGTTCCAGCGTCAGTTCGGGTTGATCGCTCATCGGCGGACGATCAGTTATTCGTACAGTTGTAGTGTCTTAATTAGTGCGCAAATAGTGCCGCTTGTCAACTGCGGCGAAAGACAACTTGAGCTGAGTCAGACTGGCCCGCCGGGACGACGAGGCACATCCGCGTCCCGGGCCGCCTGCCCGTCGCGCATTGCACGGAAGCGGGTCAGGTACGCCGCTCTGCGGCCGACCTCATTTGCGACAGCAGTTTTCGAGTGCGCCGGTGCTGAATGTGTCGAAATCAGTCCGTCAGGCGCCCGCCGCTGACGCGCTCGTTGCCGTCCAGATCCACGATGGTGCAGACCCCGTCATAGCCGAACCCGGCCAGCAGGCGGCGCACCTCGGGACCCTGGGTCCAGCCGTGTTCCATGAGCAGCCAGGCGCCGGGCTTGAGCACTCGGCGCGCGTCTGCTGCGAGCCGGCGCAGATCGGCCAGTCCGGACGCGGGGGCGACCAGCGCACTGCGCGGCTCGCCACTGGCGACCAGCCCCGGCAGATGCGGATCGTCATCGGCGAGATAGGGCGGATTCGACAGCAGCAGGTCGACGCTGTGGTCGGCCAATGCCTGCAGCCAGTCGCCGCGCCAGAAGCTCACTGGCGCATGCAGTCGACGCGCGTTGGCCTGCGCGACCGCGAGCGCTGCCGCACTGTAGTCGACCGCAGCGACCGTGCTCGCCGGGCGCTCCAGTTGAAAACTGATGGCCAGCGCGCCCGAACCGGTGCCGGCATCGACCACGCTGCCGCGCTGACCGGGGGCCCAGCGTTCCAACGCCGCCTCGAGCAGCGTTTCCGTGCCCGAGCGCGGGATCAGCACGGCGCGGTCGACGCTGAATGCGCGTCCATAGAACTCGCGCTCGCCGACCAGGTAGGCGTAGGGCTCGCCGGCGCAGCGCCGCTGCCACAGCACCTGGAAGGCAGCTACCACCGTCGGGTCGACTGGATCGCCCAGACGTGCGTACAAACCGGCCCGATTGCGCCCCATCGCGCAGGCGAGCAGCAATTCGGCATCCAGCGCCTCGACATCGTGCGGCGCGGCAGCCTGCGCCGCGCGCAGCAATTGCGCGCCGGTGACGGCGTGCTCCGGGTTTCGTTCTGTCACGCCATTGCGCTCACGTCAGTCCAATGCGGGGGATATGCTCGCCGCTCGCCCACCACGATGCCACGACACCATGCGATCTGCCGTCCTCTTTTTCGCCATCGCGCTGATCGCATGCATTGCGCCGCGCGAGGCGCACGCCTGGGGCAAGAGCGGCCATCGCATCGTCGGCGCCATTGCGCAGGCACGCCTCGATCCCAAGGCCAGAGCTGCGGTGGCCGAACTGCTGGCGGGGGAGCCCGAACCCACGCTCGCCGGGGTGTCGATCTGGGCCGATTACGTGCGCGAGGAAGTCCCGGAATATCGCTGGACGATGCCGCTGCATTGGGTGAACTTCACGGCGGGAAACTGCAACTACCGCGCGCAGGACAATTGCCACGACGACAAGTGCGTCGTGGCGGCGATCGAGCGCTACAGCCAGCAGTTGCAGGACACCTGGCTGCCGCTGGCAGTCCGTCGCGACGCCCTCAAGTTCGTCGTGCATTTCGTCGGCGACGTGCACCAACCGCTGCATGCCGGTTATGCCGCCGACCGTGGCGGCAACGATTTCCAGATCAATATCCAGCGCGAAGGCTGGAATCTGCATTCGGTGTGGGACACGCTGATCATCGACAGCGCGAAGCTGGAGTGGCCGGCCTACCGCGCGCGCCTGGATGGAATCGCGCT
>JADKFD010000110.1 GCA_016717705.1 Rhodanobacteraceae bacterium
CACCACCAGCGCATAAGCCAGCGCCGCGGTGACCGGAATGGTGAACACCCAGGCCCAGAGGATGCGTTCGACGACGTTCCAGCGCAGCGCGTTCGCGCGCTTGGCGAATCCGACGCCCATGATCGCGGTCGAGATGCTGTGGGTGGTCGACACCGGCATGCCGAGCATCGCCGCGCCGGACAGGATGGTCGCCGACGCCGTTTCGGCGGCAAAGCCGTGAATCGGGTGCAACTTGACCATCTTGTGGCCCAGCGTCTTGATGATGCGCCAGCCACCGGCCGCGGTTCCCGCCGCCATCACCAGCGCACAGGTGACCTTGATCCAGGTATCGATGCCGGCGGAGGCGTCGGTGTCCGGGTGCATGAAACCCAGAATGTCGGGAAGGCCGTCCAGGGTGCCGACGGTTTGTGCCCCGAACAGCGCCAGGGCGATGATTCCCATGGTTTTTTGCGCATCGTTCAGACCATGGGCGAAGCCCATGTAGGCAGCCGAAAGCAGCTGCGCCTTGCCGAAGAAGGCATTCACGAAGCGCGGTCGGGCCATGCGCGCCAGCCAGCCACCACTGCGCGCCATGGCCGCGATGATGGCGAACAACAGGCCCATGATCATCACGCCAAGCGCGAAGCCGATGATCGGCGAGCTGATCATCGGCACCACGACCTTGTACAGCAGGCCGGTTCCCTTGTACCAGGGATCTGCGCTCTGAGCCCAGACCAGCGCCGCGGTGTTACCGCCTGCGGCCGCTACCGCAGCGCCGCACAGGCCACCGATCAGTGCATGGCTGGAACTGGATGGCAGACCCCACCACCAGGTGACCAGATTCCACACGATCGCTGCAAGCAGGGCGCACAGCAGCACGCCGGAGGTGATCGTCACCACGTTGGCATCGACCAGTCCGCTGGAAATGGTCTTGGCCACGGCGTCGCCGAACATCGCCCCGATCAGGTTCATGGTGGCCGCCAGACCGACCGCCTGCACCGGCGTCAACACCTTGGTCGCCACCACCGTGGCAATCGAATTGGCGGTGTCGTGGAAGCCGTTGATGAACTCGAAGGCCAGCGCGACAACGATCAGCAGCAACAACAGGGTCAGAGCCACGGCCGACCTCAGTTGTTCTTCAGCACGATCTGATACGTCACCACGCCGGCTTCGCGGCAGCGGTCGATGGCCTTCTCCAGGATCTCGTAGAAATCGTGGACCATGAAGGTCTGTATCGGGTCGTATTTGCCGGCGTACAGCTCCCGATACAACTCCAGCATCAGGCGATCGGCCTCGACTTCAATCGCACGCAAGCGGTCCGACAGCGCCTTCATCGGCTCCAGCTTCATGCCTTTCAGTTCATGCACCATCCTGACCAC
This sequence comes from Rhodanobacteraceae bacterium, assembly GCA_016717705.1. GTDB lineage: Bacteria > Pseudomonadota > Gammaproteobacteria > Xanthomonadales > SZUA-5 > JADKFD01. Next base: position 1,359 of record JADKFD010000110.1, read on the forward strand.
GACTTCGGCGGCGTCGACCAACATCCGCGCGCGCGGAACAAAATCAATGACATGAATGCGTTCGCCGGCCAGGGCATAGCGTTCGGCGAACTTCTCCACGGTCTTCGGGATGCGATACAGCGCATTGCCGAGCGCTTCGATGTCCTCGCGCTCGAGCACGGTGATGAAACTGTGCACCAGCTCGGTGCGGATGGCATCGGCCACCTTGCGCTCGCGCTCGCGCGCCAGACGAAATTCTTCCAGCGAGGGCTGATTCGACTTGCGTTCGACCAGGGCCAGCAGGGCCCGGGTACCGTCGAGCGCGGCTGGCGCTGTCCTCCAGGAGCGCGAAGAATCGGTGGCCCTTGCCGAAAATGGTCTGCAACGAAAACATGGTGCCCCCGCGCGGCTCGCGATGATGAAGATTTTGTGACGCCGCGCATGCTCGCTTAGTCGGGGCTATCCACACCAGAGGGAAGTTGGCCGCCGACTTCGATCAGTTCGCGGATCAAGGCCGTGGCATAGGCGCCGGGCGGCAGGCCGAAACGCAATCTCAGCACGCGATCGGCATCACCGGTTTGCGGGTCGGGATGCCAGGCCCACTGCAGATTCTCGGGTAGCGCACGCAGCGGGCGACGTTCGGACTCGATCCCTGCGGCAACCAGACCCTGCGCCAGATCCGGCCAGCCCTGCGCACAGTCGCGCTCCAGTTCTGCGCACTCCGCCGCCGTCGGCGCGGGCGGCGTGCCCCACATCGGTCCGGTCGGGTGGATATCGAGCTCCCGGCAGCGCTGTTCCAGCACGACATCGACCTCGATCGGGCCGAACCACGCCCGGCGGCCCGCCAGGTTGCACAGGTCACCGGCGATCAGGCGATTCCAGATTCCCGCTTGCACGCGCCGGTCGAGCACGCTGTTGAAGATCGCGCTGCGCGCCGCCGACAGCGCAAACGAGCGCTCGCTGCGATCCAGTTGTTCGCCGGCGAAGAGGCGTCGCGCCAGGGTCAGATTGCCGCCGCCCTGGCCGAAGCGTTGGGTGCCGAAGTAGTTCGGTGCGCCCTGGGTGCGCAATCGGTCCAGCACCGTATCCGCAAGTGCACGATCGCCGGCGACGTCACGCAGTACCAGTTCAAAGCCGTTGCCAACCAGGGCGCCGCGCTTGAGCTTGCGCGAATGCCGCGCGACGCTGAGCACCTGCACGCCCGCCAATTCCAGGTTCGACCAATCGACGCTGCGCCCCGGCAACTGCACGGTGAAGTGCTGGCGCGTGATCGCGTGGCGATCCTTCAGCCCGGCGAAGCCCACCGCCACCTGCGGCACTTTGGCAAAGCGTGCCAATCCGCGCGCCACCCACTCCGTGTTGGCGCCGCGCTTCTCGATCCACACGAGATCGTGCTCACCGAGGCCATCGGCGCTGAAACTCAGCGTTTCCTCGACGACGAAATCCTCCGGCGCCGACTTCAGCACGCCGGTCAGCGGTGGACCACCCCAGGCAAAGGCCAGGGTCATGGTGAATCTCCGTTCGGGTGCAGCATCACCACCGCCTGTGCCGCGATGCCCTCTTCGCGACCGGTGAAGCCGAGCCGCTCGGATGTCGTCGCCTTGACGCTGACATCTTCCATGGCGCAACGCAGGTCATCGGCGATGCACGCGCGCATCAGCGCAATGTGCGGTGCCAGCCGGGGCCGTTCGCAGACGATCACCAGGTCACAGTTGCCGACGACATAGCCACGCGTGCGCAGCAGTTCGCCGCAGTGGCGCAGCAAGGCACGGCTGTCGGCACCACGCCAGCGCTCATCGCTCGGCGGAAAGTGGTGGCCGATATCGCCCAGGGGCAGCGCTCCGAGCAGCGCGTCGCACAGCGCGTGCAGGGCGACATCGCCATCGGAATGCGCGACCAGGCCATGCGTGTGGGCGATGCGCACACCGCCCAGCATCACGTGCTCGCCGGGCCCAAAGGCATGCACGTCGTAACCGATGCCGATCCGTGGCCAGCGATTCATGTGTTCTGCTCGCGCAACAGGAAGCGCGCCAGCGCCAGATCGTGCGCAGTCGTGACCTTGATGTTGTCCGGCGCGCCCTCGACCAGCAGCGGCGCAACGCCTGTCCATTCCATGGCCTGTGCCTCGTCGGTAGGTGCTGCGCCACGCTCGCCGGCGGCGGCCAGCGCCGTCGACAGCGCGCCACGCCGGAACATCTGCGGGGTCAGCGCCCGCCACAGATCATCCCGACGCACGGTTTGCGCAACCCGAGCGTCCAACTGCCCGGCGCCAGCTTGCTGTTGCCGCTTGATGGTGTCACGCACCGGCGCCGCCAGCAGGCCGCCGTCGCCATCACCGACCGCGTTCATCAGGGCATCGATGTCGGCAATGCGCACGCACGGGCGCGCCGCATCATGCACCAGCACGAAGCTGTCGGCGGATACGCTGGCGGGCAAGGCCCGCAGGCCTGCCAACACCGAATCGGCGCGTTCGGCGCCGCCGATGGCGGTGATCACCGGCTTGCCGCCGATCGTGTCCCAGCCTGGCCAGAATGGATCGTCCGCAGCCAGCACGACCAGCAAGCCGCTGATCCGGGGCACCAGCGCGAGACGCGACAACGTCCAGAACAGCAACGGGCGACCATCGATCGTCGCATATTGCTTGGGCAGCTCGCCGCCGAAACGCCGACCACTGCCGGCAGCGGGCACTACCACCCAGGTCATCGCGCTGCGGCTCTGAAATGGCGGATCACTGCTCGGGCGCTTCCTTGCGCGCGGCGGCGGCAGCCGCAGCGCGGCTGGGTTCCGCCACCTGGATCAGCTTTTCGCCGGCCTTGACCATGCCCAGCTCCGAGCGCGCGCGCTCTTCGATGGCATCGCGGCCGGTCTTCAGGTCCTCGACCTCGGCCGCCAGTGCTTCATTGCGCTTGCGCAGTTGCGCGTTCTCGGCGCGCTGCACTTCCAGAGACTTCTCCAGTTCCCAGACGTCATTCATGCCGCCGCGAAACCACAGCTGATACTGCAGCGTCACCAGCAATACGAGGAGCAGGAGCAACAACCAGCGCATGGACTGAATCGGACCTCAGCGACCGAAGCGGAAAGCATCGCGCCCGGCATAGCGGGCGGCGCTGCCGAGAGCCTCTTCGATGCGCAGCAACTGGTTGTACTTGGCCACGCGATCGGAGCGGCACAAGGAACCGGTCTTGATCTGCGTCGCCGTGGTGGCTACCGCCAGATCGGCGATCGTGGTGTCTTCGGTCTCCCCGGAGCGATGCGACACCACTGCGGCGTAACCCGCCTTCTCGGCCAGCGCCATTGCGGCCAGCGTCTCGCTCAGCGTGCCGATCTGGTTCAACTTGATCAGGATCGCGTTGGCGACGCCCTGGTCGATGCCCTGCTGAAAGATCTTCGTGTTGGTGACGAACAGATCGTCGCCCACCAGTTGCACGCGTTTCCCGACACGATCGGTCAACAGTTTCCAGCCGGCCCAGTCGTCTTCTGCCATGCCATCCTCGACGGTGACGATCGGGAACTGGCGCACCCAGGACTCCAGGTAGTCGACCATCTGCTCACTGGTCAGCCAGCGACTTTCCGATGCCAGGTGATAGCGACCGTCCTTGTAGAATTCGCTGCTGGCCGTATCCAGACCAAGCAGCACATCTTCGCCGGCACGATAACCGGCCTTGCCGATGGCCTCCAGAATGACGTCGATCGCCTCTTCGTTGGAGCGCAGATCGGGCGCGAAACCGCCTTCGTCGCCAACTGCGGTAGCCAGTCCGCGACCCTTCAGCACACTCTTCAGCGCATGGAAGATCTCGGTGCCGGCGCGCAAGGCCTCGGAAAAGCTGCCCAGACCCACCGGCAGAACCATGAATTCCTGCATGTCCACGCTGTTGTCTGCATGCGCGCCGCCGTTGATGATGTTCATCATCGGCACCGGCAGCTTGGGCGCGCGGCCGCCCGCCAGATACTGCCAGAGGCCCTGACCGCGACTGGCGGCCACCGCATGCGCGTTGGCAAGCGACACGCCAAGCAACGCATTGGCGCCCAGCCGGCTCTTGTTGTCGGTGCCATCAAGCGCGATCAGCTTGTCGTCGAGTCCCTGCTGGTCGGCGCCGTCCAGGCCGAGCACGCCCGCGGCGATGGTGCCGTTGACATTGCCGACAGCCTTGCGCACGCCCTTGCCCAGATAAGCGCGTCTTGTCGCCATCGCGCAGTTCGATCGCCTCTCGCGATCCGGTCGAGGCGCCACTGGGAACCGCCGCGCGACCGCGGTGGCCGCTGGACAGGGTGACTTCGGCTTCAAGCGTCGGGTTGCCGCGCGAATCGAGGATTTCGCGGGCGTGGACGTGGGTGATGGTGGTCATTGGGGCCAGAAAATGAGAGAGGGAAAAGTCGGAGCGGACGGTGCTGCCATCACACCCGGGAATCCAAGGATAGCGGCTTGTGGGCGCGCTGCGTTGCGGGAAATCTGCGGGCGGGTCAGGACCCATGTAGGTCGCCGGGTAGGTACTGCTGCGCGCTCGGGCTACGTGAGGTGCGGCGCTCGAGCGCCGTGCGTTCACCTGTCCGGTGGGCCCGCGCCTGCTGGTGCGGCGCGCCTCTTCCTGGTGCTGGGCAGGCTGCGCCTTGCCCAACGTCACTGGTCCGCCGACTCCAGACTCGTGAGTCGTTGCTTCATATCCTTGAAGTCGGCGCGCATCTCGCTTCGCAGCGTCTGCACGTCGTCGCGCAAGGCGCGCAACAACTCAAGTGTCAGATTTTCGATGTTCTCTGCCATAGCAATAGCTTAAGCGATTAGTACAACGGTATCGACAACAGCGACGCAAAGGCCTCACGCCGGTCCCAACACATCCTCATCAAACGGCCGCGCCTTCACTGCGCGATCGAGCAGCACCAGGGTCTCCAGCAGCGATTCCATGTGCTGCAGCGGCCAGGCGTTCGGGCCATCGGACAAGGCATTGGCGGGATCCGGATGAGTTTCCATGAACAGTCCGGAGACGCCGACGGCCACCGCCGCCCGCGCCAGCGCCGGCACGAACTCGCGCTGACCACCGGAACTGCTGCCCTGCCCGCCCGGCAACTGCACCGAATGGGTGGCATCGAACACCACCGGCGCGCGGGTTTCGCGCATCACCACCAGCGAGCGCATGTCGGAGACCAGATTGTTGTAGCCGAAACTGGCGCCGCGCTCGCACACCATGATGTCGTTGTTGCCGACGTCGCGCGCCTTCTGCACCACGTTTTTCATGTCCCAAGGCGCCAGGAACTGGCCTTTCTTGATGTTGACCGGCTTGCCGGCACGCGCCACGTTCTGGATGAAATCCGTCTGCCGGCAGAGGAAAGCCGGCGTCTGCAGCACATCGACCACGCTGGCGACCTCATGCATCGGCGTGTACTCATGCACGTCCGTCAGCACCGGCACACCGATCTGGCGCTTGACCTCAGCCAGCACCTTCAGCCCCTCCTCCATGCCCGGTCCACGAAAACTGGTGCCGGACGAGCGATTGGCCTTGTCGAAGCTGGATTTGAAGATGAACGGGATGCAAAGGCGCGTGGTGATTTCCTTGAGCTGGCCGGCGACATCGAGCTGCAATTGCATCGACTCGATGACGCAGGGGCCGGCGATCAGGAAAAAAGGTCGGTCGAGGCCGATCGGGAAACCGCAAAGATTCATGGGTTGAGCTCGGAATTTGGGGTAACGAAAGCGCGTTGAGACACATCGCGCGCAAGCGCGCTCCTACAAACTTGCCGAAAGTCCACGCAGGAATTGTAGGAGCGCGCTCGCGCGCGATGCATTCCCAACGGGCCCTCAAGCAGCAACGGCATCCCTGGAGCCCGCCATGCGCGCCGCCTTGTGCACACGAGCTGCCCGCACGAAGCCCTCGAACAACGGATGTCCATCGCGCGGTGTCGAGGTGAATTCGGGGTGGAACTGGCACGCCAGGTACCACGGATGGTCCGGTAGTTCGACGATTTCTACCAACAGATCGTCGATCGAACGACCCGAGATCACCAGACCCAGCTGTTCCAGTTGCTGGCGATAGAAGTTATTGAATTCATAGCGATGCCGATGGCGCTCGCGGATGATCTCGGCGCCATACATCTGGCGCGCCAGCGTGCCCGGCTTCAAGCGGCACTCCTGGGCGCCCAGGCGCATGGTGCCGCCGAGATCGGAAGTCGCCGTGCGCCGCTCGACTTCACCGCTGCTGGTGCGCCACTCGGTGATCAGCGCAATCACCGGATGCGCACAATCGCGGTTGTTCTCGGTACTGTTGGCGCCGTCCAGGCCGGCGATCGAACGGGCGAAATCCACCACCGCCGCCTGCATGCCGTAACAGATGCCGAAATAGGGAATCTGGTTCAGGCGCGCGTGCCGCGCGGCCAGCACCTTGCCCTCGAACCCGCGCTCGCCAAAACCGCCGGGCACCAGAATGGCATCGGCGCCTTCCAGTACCTCGGCGCCGAGTTTTTCCACATGCTCCGACTCGACCCAGCGCAGATTGACGCGGGTGCGCTGGCGCAATCCTCCGTGGCGCAATGCCTCGGACAAGGATTTGTAGGCATCCGAGTGCTCGACGTATTTGCCGGCAATGACGATCTCGACCTCGTCCTCGGGAAACTCACAGGCATGGACCACCGCTTCCCAATCGGAAAGATTGGCGGGACTTGCCGACAATCGAAGGCGATCAACAACGATCTGATCCAAACCCTGTTCATGGAACCACATGGGCAGCTTGTGGATGATGTCGACATCGATGGCCGAGATCACCGCATTGACCGGCACGTTGGTGAACAGCGCAATCTTGCGCCGCTCGCTCTCCGGCAGCGGCTGCTCGGAACGGCACAACAGCACATCCGGCTGGATGCCGATCGAGCGCAGTTCCTTGACCGAATGCTGCGTCGGCTTGGTCTTGATCTCGCCTGCTGCCTTGATGAAAGGCACCAGCGTCAGATGGATGAACAGCGCATGGTCCGGTCCGCGCTCGATGCGGATCTGGCGGATCGCCTCCAGAAACGGCAGCGATTCGATGTCGCCCACGGTGCCGCCGACCTCGACCAGAGCGACGTCAAAGCCCTGCGTGGCCTCGTCGATGCAGCGCTTGATCTCGTCGGTGATGTGCGGAATCACCTGAACGGTGGCGCCCAGATAGTCGCCGCGACGTTCGTTGCGGATCACATTCTCGTAGATGCGTCCGGTGGTGACGTTGTTCTTGCGCGTCATCCGCGTGCGCAGGAAGCGCTCGTAGTGCCCGAGGTCGAGGTCGGTCTCGGCACCATCGTCGGTGACATAGACCTCGCCATGCTGGAACGGGCTCATCGTGCCCGGATCGACGTTGATGTAAGGGTCCAGCTTCATCATCGTCACACGCAGGCCGCGTGCCTCGAGAATGGCGGCCAGGGAAGCCGCAGCGATGCCTTTGCCCA
>JADKFD010000111.1 GCA_016717705.1 Rhodanobacteraceae bacterium
TGTCGACCATCACCGTTGGCGAAACCGTGCTCGCCGCGCACCCGACGCAGGCTGCCACGCTGGCACTGGCCGGCGCGCGCGGCGTGTTTGCCACGATCAACGGTGGCCGTAGCTGGCAGCGTCGCGATGTCGGCCTGCCGACCAACGGCGGTTTCCGCACCGTCGACATCAGCTTTGCTCAGACCGATCCGGCACGCTTGTACCTGGCCAGCGAGGATGACGGCTTGTTCCGCACCCTCAACGGCGGCGCCAGCTGGTCAGCCGTGGGCGCGACGACCTTGCCCACCGACCTTGACCGCATCGCAGTCGATCCAACCAATGCCCAGGTGGTGCTGGCCTGGGCGCGCAATCGCAACGACAACAGTTTTCCGACCAGCCTGTATCGCAGCACCGATGGCGGCCTGAGCTTCTTTGGCATTACCGGCCCGTGGGACAGCGGCGGCCCGATCGATGAGCCGCTGTCTCTGCTGGCATTCAATCCGAATACGCCGGGCACCGTGTTTCTGGCCGGCGAGTTCGGCAACTATCGCTCGCTCAACGGCGGCGCCAGCTTCACCGCGTTGCCACGCTGCCGCTGGGCAATTCGCAACGGCTGCAAAGCCTGGCGCACGATCCGCTGGTGGCCGGCCGCGTGCTGTTCGGCACCTCCGACGGCGTGCTGGTCAGCCTCGACAACGGCGCCAGCTATACGCCGCGCAATGGTGGCCTCAGCGTCAGCGCCGCCGATCCGGCGTCGATCGGACCGGTGATCATCGACGCGACCAACAGCAGCCGCTGGCTGGCCTTTTCCGTGTCCGGCGACGTGTTCCTCAGCGGCAACGCCGGCTTGAACTGGATTCCGGCCAGCGCCGGCCTGCGCGGTACCGCGATCCAGACCGTCGCCGTGCATCCGACGCGCCCGCAACGGGTATTCGCCGGCGTGCGCAATCTCCGCAGCGAGGCGACTTCACCGGCGCTGTACCAGTCCGACGACAGCGCGCAGAGCTGGCTGCGCTTCAATTCGGCGCTGTCGCTGGACACGGTCAACGTGATCGCCTTCGATCCGGCCACGGTGGCGCTGCCCGCGACCACGCGCATCTACGCCGGCGGCGCCGACTTCGCGCCGGTTGGCCAGACCCCGACCAGCTATCGCGGCGGTGTGTTCCGCAGCATCGATGGCGGCCTGAGCTGGGCGGCGGCGGATACCCTGGTGCCGACGCCGGTCGGCGGGCCGGCCTCCACCGGCGAAGTCACTTCGATCCTGGTCGATCCCACCAGCGTCAACCTGGGCAACGCGCAGGTGTTGTACTTCGCCGCGCGCGGCTTGGTGCGCTGCACCCTGGGCGTGCCCAATGTCGAAGTCGCGCGTATCTGGCGCAGCGCCAATGCGGCGAACAGCTGGGCGCCGCGCGATGGCCTGCCAGCCGGTGTGTGCACGCCGCGCACGCAGTATCCGGCGCCGCTGGCGCTCGCTCTCGATGGCGGCGCCAGCACCACCGTGTACGCCGGCACGGCGATCGCCGGTTATTGCGCCGACTGCGGCGACCCGGTCCCGACGCTATCCAATGGCGTCTTCAAGAGCACCGATTCCGGCCAGACCTGGGGACCTGCCAACAACGGGCTCCCGCTGATGAGCGGCAGCGGCAGCACGCTCGATGTGCTCGCGCTCGCGGCGGTACCGGGCCAGCCGGGCACCTTGTACGCCGCGCTCAACGATCCGACCCAGGACGACGCGCCCGGCCGCGTCTACAAGACCACCGATGGCGGCGCCAACTGGAGCCCCAGCGACAATGGCATCGCCGGCATCAGCGTGCGCGCGTTGCGCGTCGATCCGGGTGCGCCCAACCGCATCTTCGCTGGCGCCGCGGGCCTGGAAGTCACGCCGGGCGGCGTCTATGTCAGCAACGACAGCGGCGCCAGCTGGAACTCGATCAGCATCGATCTGCCGGTGGACTCGGCGCAGAGCCTGGCCTTGTCGCTGCCGACGACAGGGGCGCCGACGCTGCACGCCGGCACCGAGGAGGGCGTGTGGAGCCTGACCCGCGTGCCCGACGGCGACATCGACGGTCCGCCGGATGCCACCGAGGACCTGGCGCCGAACAGCGGCGACGGCAACAGCGACGGCATCGCCGATCGGCTGCAGACCAATGTCGCCAGTTTCGAGATTCCGGCTAGCCTGCTGCCGCAGCCGGAACGGGGCGGCAGTCGTGAGGGAACGCTCAGCAACACTGAGTTGATCATCCGCGGCAGCGCCTGCCAGCAGGCCTACGACGTCGCCGCGATCGATCCGCTGAGTCTGCCCGACGATCCCGACTTCACGCCGGCCGCGGGCCTGCTGCGTTTCGAGTTCATCGATTGCACCACGGCCAGCGTGCAGATTGCCTTCCACGACGAGACCTTCGGCCCCGACTGGCGCTTCCGCCGTTACGGCCCCGCCAACACCGCCAATGTGCTGACCCTGGGCTGGCTCGGGATGGGCACGGCGGCCACCCGCGCCGGCAATGTGTGGACGCTGAATCTGATCGACAATTCGCCGGGCGACCTGCGCCGCGAGGTCGGCCGCATCCTGTTCGTCGGCGGGCCGGTGCAGATCGCGCCGGTGTTCGCCGACGGCTTCGAGTAGCGCGGCGATGGGCGAGCCGGAAGAGCCCGCGACCGACGCCCAATCGACGCGCGTCGGCGTCGCCAGCCTGCCGTCCTACATTTCCGGCGCGCCGCGCCCGGATCCGCTGTCGAGCGGGCCGGCGGCCTGGGTCGGCCGGCAGATCGACGACTACCGCATCCTGCGCGTCATCGGCGCCGGCGGCATGGGCGTGGTGTTCCTGGCGCAGCAGCGCCATCCCAAACGCATGGTGGCGATCAAGACCCTGCACGCCGGCCTGCACCAGGCGGATCTGCTGGCGCGCTTCCAGCAGGAGGCCGAGATTCTCGGCCGCCTCAAGCACCCCGGCATCGCGCAGATCTATTCCAGCGGCCGCACCGACGCCAGCCTCGGCGCGGTGCCCTACATCGTCATGGAGTTCGTCGAGGGCGCGCCGCTGCTGGAGTTCTGCAACAAGCTCGACACCCGCGCACGCCTGCAGTTGCTGATGCGCGTGTGCGAAGCGGTGGAGCATGCGCACATCCGCGGCGTCATCCATCGGGACCTGAAGCCCGGCAATATCCTGGTGCAGGCCGACGGTCTGCCCAAGGTGCTCGACTTCGGCGTTGCCCGGCTGACCGGTGAGGAGCATGGGCCGAGTGAACTGACCAGCGCCGGCATGGTCATCGGCACCATCGCCTTCATGAGCCCGGAACAGGCGCTGGGCGAACCCGGCGGCGTCGATATCCGCACCGATGTCTACGCGCTCGGCATGATCGGCTACCGCATGCTGACCGGCGAAATGCCTTACGAGGTGACCAGCCACAACCTCGGGCGCGCGCTGCAGCAGATCTGCGAATCGGCACCGACGCCGCTGTCGCGCCATGACCGCCGTTACGCCGGCGACCTGGAAACCATCTTCCACAAGGTGCTGGCCAAGGACAAGGACGCGCGCTACCAGAACGCCGCCGAACTGGCCGAGGACCTGCGCCGCTACCTCGCCGACGAGGCGATCCTGGCGCGCCGCGCCAGCGTGTTCAGCGATGTGCGGCGCTTTGCGCGGCGCAACAAGGTCCTGGTCGGCGCCGCGGCCATGGTGCTGCTGTCGCTGGTCGGTGCGGTCATGGTCAGCACCCGATTCGCACTCGACGAGCAGGCGCAGCGGCTGCAAGCCGATGTCGTCGTCAATTCGATGCGGCGCATGCTCTCCGGTGCCAACCCGGTGTTTGCCCAGGGCGAGGATGTCCCTCTTCGGGCCTGGATCGAACAGGGCGAGCAGCAGTTGCAGCGTGACTTGACAGCGCGCCAGCCGCACGCGGGCGCATCCGCGCGGCGCTGGCAGAGACCTTCAAGGCACTGGGCGAGCTTGATCGCGCGCTGGCCTATTACACCGCCGCCCGCGCCGATTTTCTCGAGGCCGGCGTCAGCGGACTCGAAGCCGAATTGGTGGCCGTCGGAGCTGCGGGCGTGCTGCTCGACAGTGGTCGCGTGCGCGAAGCCCGACAGCAACTGGACGAGCTGCTGGCAAATCCTGGAGACAATGCCTCGCCGGCACGCGTGGAGGCGCGTCTGCATCTGGCAGTGGCGTTGGCTACGCTGGGCGAGAATGCCGCTGCGAATGCGGAGTTCGCGCGGGGATTCGATGCGCTTGCGCGCGCTACGACGGTTGCCTGCATACCCTGTATGCCGAAGTGGGCCGCGCGACTCGAAGTCTGGGCTCGCTCACGGCAGTCGGTATTTCAGACCGACACGGGCGAACTGGGCAAGGCCATGGAGAGTGCCGAGCACGCCA
>JADKFD010000112.1 GCA_016717705.1 Rhodanobacteraceae bacterium
AACTTGCCTACCCAGACGTCTCGGCCGTCAATGTGCAGGCGCTGCAGCGTCAACTGAAATCCTTCGCAGTTGCGCTCCTTCGCGGTCGCGAAATCGCTCGTGTCGAATCTGGCCTCACGAACCAGTGTGGTCGCGACTGACTTCATGGCGTGCTCGAACAGATCGAGCAGATTGGACTGTTCGACCTCGTCAATGCCGTGAGACACGATGTCCTCGATCGCTGCCTTTTTGTATCGGTTGGTCATCGGCATTTCTCCGTTGTGGGGCACGACATGAACGCGCTGTTCGGCAGTTAAGCCAAGCTCCTCCAAACGGTTCCGCATCAGGCGTTGCGATGCAGCCAAGCCAAGCGTCGATTACTGGGTGGTGGACGCCATCTCCCTGACCCACGTTTGCAGCGCCCTCAGTTGCTCCGCCGTCTCGTGGCAGGTCTGGTAGTTGGTGGCGACAGTTGCGGCGACGGTAGAGAGCGCAATGTCTGCGGCGGCCGCATCAGCATCTCGGGCGGGCTCGGGCAGTGCACCTGCGGCGGCAGCGTCGTGCAGGCGCACAAAGCCACGGTTGATAGTGCAAGCAGCATCGGCTTGTACGGGCACATAGACGGGTACCTCCTTGATGATGGTGTCGCCCTTCTCGCGGACGACACGAACGCGGTCGACGTATTCGGTGATGACCTCGACGGTGGCTTGCGCCTGCTCCTCGCGGACAGCGGTGGCCTGCAGAGCTTGTTGCTGGACGGCGGTATCCCACTGCGCTTGAACGTGGCCCGCGCCCTTGACCCAGCCGAATCCGACCAGGGTGAGGCCGAGCGCCGCCAAGGCCAGCAGCCGGTACGGCAAGGGAATCACGCTCACGATGCCTCCCCGATGCACTTTCGATATTCGGCCTCACGCCGTTTGGCCAGTCCGCCGCACAGCCGCGCATTGGCGGGCAGCGCGCAATCCTTGCCTTGGAAAAATCGCCAGCGCAGTAACTCGGAACACGCCCCGGCGTAGTCCCCGGCGTTGAGTTTCTTCACCAACGTGGACTGGCAGAACGCATGGCTGCCGACGTTGTAAGAAAAGCTCACCAGCGCGTCGTACTCGTGCTGAGCCAGCGGCACGGTCACGCATTGCTTGAGCGCGCCCTCGAACTGCTGCACATCGGTGAGCGCCCGAGCCAGCGCCTTCGGCGGCGTGGTGGTGTCGCCAGGCTTCACCCCTGTGGTGGCGCCGAAGCCAATGGTCGGCACATCGCCTTTGACCGGGATAACCGCGCGGTCGGTATAGCCCTCGTGCAGCAAGATGCCGACCAGGGCGGCGGCGGACAGGCTAAGACCGGCCACCGTCCTGCGCACCGCTGGAGTTGGCGGCGGGATCATCGGTACATCCCCGGCTGCGCCACGATGCGGGCAACCGTCGCGCCGATGCTGCAAGCAAAGGCCAACAGCACAAACGCGCCACGCGGCAGCACGTCGCCGAACAATGGCACCACCACTTCCGCCGCCGTGAGGGCAGCCGCCACAAGTGAGAATCGGATGCTCCAGGCACGGCGCAGGACCTGCCGCCAGTCGTCGAGCAGGCAGAGTTTGGGTTTCATTGCGCGCCTCCCAACAGCTTGAGCTTGATGGCGGCACCGACCAGCAGCGCGGCCAGGATGCCGGTGGTGATGACCTTCACCGTGGTTTGCCACGCGGTGCGACGGGCATCGCGCCACGCTTCCAGGAGGTCGCGCAGTTCGCGGATGTCCTTTGCCGCGTGTCCGTTTTCCAGCCCAAGATGGGCGAGGCAACGCTCGGCGCCCCGTTGGGCAGCGATGTTCAGCAGCTCATCAAAGTCCTCGTGCCGCAGCAGCAGCGTGGATTCGATGGGCGGCACATCGGTTTCTTCGGTCATGGTCGATCTCCATAAAAAATTGTCCGGAACGATTTTTCGCGTTAGCCCCGGAGGGGTGAGGCGCAGGGATGCGCCGAACAAATGACGAAACCCGCCCAGCGGGAGCCGGAGCGGGTTTCAGGGGTGAAGCGGAAGGGGTGCGGCTTAGATGTCGATGACTTCCAGCGGCAGAGACGGCGCTTCGCCTTCGAGGCGACCGTCGCGGACGAATACCCGCGTGCCCTCGGCAGCGCTGCCGGCGACGCGCAGCAGGCCACCGTCGAGCAACTGGACGCTGACGGTGTGGTCGGCATGCGTCGCCACGACGGTGCCGATCAGCGTGACGCTGGTCGGCAGCAGGTCCTGGAACTGGCGCCAGAGGTTGGGCATGGGTAGCGGACTCCGATCTCAGTGCGCCAGATGCCGCTCGACCTCGACGGTCTGACGAACGATCAGGCTCTGACTCCAACTGGCGGACACCGTGGTGCCGCGCACGAGGCCGCGCCAGCTCTGGCCACTCTCGCCGACCGCGATCAGGCGGCCGGGATCGAGCAGACCAATGCTGGGCAGCATGGGTAGTTCGAGGGTCACCAGTGCTTGCCGGCCGACGTCCGCCAGCACCGCGCGGCCGCGTTCGCGAGCGGCATCGGCGTGGGTGATCAGCGGATCGACGATCATCGGCGCGAGCAGATCACCCGCCGTTCCGCTGCGAACCACGCGCGCCACCAGACCTTGGCGTTCGCCGGCGACGAAGACAGCGTTGAACGCGGGCTTCTCTTGCCAGCGGGCGCTCAGCGTCTTGACGACATCGATCGGCAGCGTTCGATGCGCGACCTGGTTGGACCATTCCCACGGCAAGCTCGGGTAACGACTCTTCGCCATCAGCCGACGCAGGTGCGGATGGGCATTGAGCGTGCCGCCGACGGACTCCACCAGTCGGGCGATGACCTGGACCGGCGACAAGGACTCGTAACTCCACGCGCCTGCCGGGACCAGCCAGTCCGGCAACTGCCAGTCGAGATCGAAGCCGGTGATGAGCCCGGCGCGCTCAAGTTCCAGTTCCGCCAACTGCCGCGCGGTGAACGCTGCGGTCGGCGTGAAGCTGCGCTTGGGCGCATACGGATCGGCCAGCCACGCAACGGACGATCGACCCCGAATGCTGGCTTCGCTCGACCCGAACTCGCGGCGAATATCGAAGCCTTCGACCAGCATCACCCAAGTGAGCCCGTTGATCGTGATCTCGATCTCGGTCGGCCCGGCGGCGGTGGGCTCGACCATCTCGATGGCCGCGTACGGGATGGCGGCGGTAAATCCCCATGCCCAACTGTCGGCGTCGATGTTGAGGTTGATCGACTTGACCGGGATGGGCTCGCGCCCGGGCAAGCGCACGACGTCGACCGAGTTGCTCACGAAGTAGACCCTGAGTGCGGGGATGACCACGCCCGTGCCAGTGCACGGCTGCCGGGTGAAGTTGAGCGTCAGCGCCGGTCGCCAGCGCAGCCCGGCCTGCGTGGCCGGGCAGCAGAAATCGAGGTCGGGGTGCATCCGGAAGATCGGCGGCGGCTCGATCGGCGGATCCACCGGAAGTGAGGAACGACCCACGCGCGGACGGCCGGCTTCGTCCCACGGCAAGACTCGGGTGATCCGCCGACGCATGCCGACCGAATACGCGCTCGACCAAAGCGTGCTGACTGGCGAGGTTGTCTGGTGGCCGAGCCTGACGGACTTGCGCGAACCGACCAGCAGCACAAAGTGATCGGCGACGGACTGCGCGATCGAAGCGGCTTCGCTCAAACCCGATCCGGGTGCCGATCCGACAAGGACTCAGCGGCCGGAATTGATCCTCAACCTTGCTGGCGACGGGATGCGCAGCCCGCCAACCGATCGAAGCGTCCTGGCGCGATTGCCCCAGCGAGCGCATTCGACTTTCGATTGTCGCCGGCGTCGACGAAGCGGCTGACCAGCCATCCACCACGGTCTGCCAGGCGCGCAGCGTGTTGCGCCAGTCGGCCGTGCTTCCGACGACCTCCGCACGCGCGCCGCGCCACAGGGCGCCCGTGCGCGCCACCGTGGGGCGCGAGACGCGCAGGTCGTGGCGTGCTCGCGCGCGCAGGCCCGGTGCGCCCAGAACGCCACGTAGCGCGCCGGTGCTGACCACCGGCGCTGGCCCGGCCGCTGGCCGGAATTCCAGCCGCAGGTCGGCCGGGCTGGGCGTGCCCAGGCTCTGCCGAAAGTCGAGATCGCTGCTGCTCACGGCTCATGGAATTCGATCGAAGTGATGCGCACGGCGCCGCCAGCCAGCAGATCGATCCGGTCCAACTCCAGTTCCGCACCGCTGCCTTCGATGCCGACATCGGCGTCGAGGACCGCTCGACTGCTGCCATCCAGCATGCGTGCCCAAGCTGCGCGACCGGACCGCAGACACAGCCGATCCGGTGGCGCGACCAGCGTCATCACCCCGTCGGCAAGGCCGAGCAAGGACGGTCGCGCCAGGCGTAGCTCGACCAGCAGCAACTGCCCGGTCAGCGCAGCGCCGGTATCGGGTCGCGGCGCGGTGTAGATGCGGATCAGACCGCCATCGGCACCAGCATCCAGTGAGGTGGTGATGGCCTGCAGCCGAAGGTGCCGAACCGCCTCGGCAAGGACGATCACGCGCGTCGCTCAGGTCTTACCCAATCGGCGATCACGGCGTTGAACTGCCGCTCGTGGTCGTGGGCCAGCACGATGTACTCGCGATCCGCGTTGATGGTGTCGAAGCGGTAGCGCCCGTCTGCCGCTGACCACACCTCCGCAATGATCATGGTGGTGCGCCCGTCCAACAGACGAACCTGGCGACTGGCGGGCACGCCTTCGATGGTCACCCTGCCGGTCACGAAGCCGGTACCGAAGTACTCGAGTGTCCGGCGCGCGATAGCTTGGTTGCGCGGGCGCGGATCGGTGCCCAGGTGTTCAGCCGCTGGCGATCGGTTGTGAAGGGCACGCGCGATCGGCGGACCTGCATTCGCCGCCGCCGTTACGCGCGATACGCCGTGCAGGACGATCTGGTTCGGCATGTCAGTCCCAGGGTCCGGTCAGATCGAAGGCCATCCGCGCCGCGCCGTTTCCTTGCGTCGCCGGCACGATCAGCAATTCGCGCTCGGTGCCGTCCAAGACAAAACCGGGGTATCGCGTGGGTTGGTCGGCGGCAATGGCGTGAAGCGGGGTCAACAGCCCCGGCACGCGGCCACGCAGGCTGGGGCCGGCGCGCTCCTGGATCAGCATCGGCATGACATAGATGCCGTTGTCGCACGGGTTCGGGAACGGAATGCCGGTCATACCCATGCTGACGCCGGTCTGATAGCCGACGCCACTCACCCAGATAACGGATGCCGAACTGCCCAGTTGCGTATGTGCGCGCGGCATCCATGCGCCGTTGCCCGCTTGGGCCGTTCCCCACCGCCGCCACCCAGTCCAGCAAGTGATTGTCGGACGGGTTGTGGTAGTTGTGGCCCAACTCGGTGTACCCGGCGAGCAGGTAGTTGTAGGCGTCACCCGCCTTGAACGAACTGAAGTTGCCGAAGCAGTAGGGCATGTAGTGATCCAGGTAGTACTGGCTCCATGACACACACAGCCAGAAGCGCTTGCTGTCGCCCACCAGCAACCAACCACGAGGGTCGCCGTTTTGGCATTGCTCTTGCGCCAGTAGGTCTGGGTCATGCCCAGGCCATTGTCGATATCGGTGAGCGACTCCCACATCTGCGCGGCGCAGGACAGCGTGCCACGACCGTAGTTCACGTCGCCCGGCAGCGGCGTCTCATCGATGCGCAACTGGATCGTCGCTGCGCTGGGATCGCGCGAGCGGTAGACGGCGCGGTCGTTGGCGGCGAAAGGTTGCTCCCAGTCGATCGGTGCAATCTTCGCAGACAGCGATCCGGTGGCCGGCGATTGCGGCTCGCCTTCGACATCGAACTGAAAGCTGTTGGTGGTGACCGTGCGGATGCGCTTGGGGCCGTTGTAGGCCACCTGGTTGGCGCCAGCGATCAGCACGATGTCCTGCTCGCGATAGCCATGCCCGCCGTCGGCGGTGACCGTGGCGACGTTGCCGTCGCGGGTGATGCCGGTGAGCGTGCGCAGGTTGAAGCCGTTGATCAGGCAGGCGTTGAGGATGGCGATGACGCTGCCGCCGAGGCCCGTGAGTTGCGGGGCGCCGGCTTGGGTCGATTGGAAGTAGTGGATCATGGAGGCTCCGCGTGTTTACCGATCCACGTCGCCGCGGATCTGGACCTGGAAGGAGTCGCGATCTTCGGTGGCCGGGCCCTGCAATACGGTGCGGGCGACCCAGACCGGGAAGTTCGCGGCGGCGGTGTTGAAGCGCAGCACATTGCCGGCGGACCACCCGGCGCCCCAGCCCATCGCGCGCAGGCGAAAGTACGGCGCCTGCGTCTCGGGGTTTATCGGCGCGAGATCGTTGGTGGTGTTGCCGATGGCGATCTGGCCGACCGATTCGCCGATCACCCGGTACTCGGTGGTGCCGGTGAAGATCAGTGCCCAGCGTTCCTCGATCGCGCCGCGATTGCTGACGGCGATCGGGTAGACGGCCTGGTTGTACTGGGCGATGGTGGCAGCGCCAATGCGACTGTCCTCCCACTCACCGGTCCACGTCTGCTGCGCAAACAGCGTGTGCGCGCGGGCTTGCAGATCACCAATGATCAGTGCCGACGACACGCGCGTCTCGCCTCCGGGGAACTCGTGCGTCAGCGGGCGCGTCAGCGACAGCACGCCGTTGATCTGGGTGTCCGAGATCAGCGCCATGTCTTCGACGCGGTGCTCGGCGACCAGCGGCTGCGAGTAGCCGGTCAGGTCGATCGGCGTCTGCAGCGTGATCGAACCCTGATCGAGATCGACAAGGTATTTCTCCGGCGGCAACACGCGGCCCTCGGCATCGAGAACGCGAACGCCAGCAAGGCGCACCCGACCGAGATCGAGTGGGTCGCCTGTGGCCGGATTGGGAAACGGCGTGCGAACCGTGTGATGCACCACGGCGACATCGCCAGGCCGATAGATCGGCACCTTGCCGTCGGGCGGCAGGCGCACCGGATCGAGGCCCAGGACGTCGGCGCTCAAGGGCAGATAGGTGAACGCGACCGCATTGAAGCGCAGGGTATCGGCCAGCACCGGCAGCGGCTTGAAGATGCGTCCGTTGATGATCGCCTCGGGCGAGTACCAGACCTGCCCCTCGTTGCCGGCGGCATCGACCCAGCGCCCGAAGCGCACGCGCGCGACGCCGGTCTGGTAGTCGACGCTGCCCTGCATGGACTGCGTGTCGATCACGCCGGTCGTGTTCGCGGTCGCCGTGATCGAGCCACCATTGAGCGGTGTGGCGCGGATCTGCAGTGAGCCTGGACGCACCGGTGCGGCAGGTACGCGGAAGCACACCTCATCGACCGGCTGCCCGGTGAGTTCGGTCAGCAGCGACTGCAACTGGATGGCGTTCGGTTGACCCGGTTGGTAAACCCGGATCTCGCAACTGCCCGAGGCGTAGTCGATGGTCCCCGCCAGCGTGCCGGCGCCGGTGTTCGCGTCGATATCGACATAGAGCTTGCCGAGGCGATCGATGTAGACCTTCTCGCCCAACTGGAAGCGTGCCGATCCCGGCACGATGCGCTCGGCGTAGCGGTCGGTCAGATCGACGCGCAGTTCGGCGGCAACGATCGTCTCTTGCGCCGCGCTCGGCGAGTCAGTCGCGCGGTAGCGCACTTTGACCCAACCGGATTCGTCGAGCGGCATGTAGGCGGCCGCGGGCACGTACTCGAAGTGCGTGAAGGTGTTGCGGTAGACCGGCACCAACTCGTTGTTGACCCGCGTGACACCGATCTGCACCACGCTGTAGCGCGGGAACGGGATCGAAATCGTCAGATCCGGGCGAAAGGTGATCGAGCCTGCCGCGTAGTTGATGGTGCCCGTTACACCCTGTCCGAAGGTGCCGGTGGTCGGGTTCGGACCGCTCGCCGGCAGATCGCGCGCGATCTTGATCGGATCAATCGGGCGCACCAGTTGCATCTCGGCCGGTGTGGTCGAGATCGGGTCGTAGTCATCGATGACCAGGTTGAACTCGAGTTCGACCGAGTTCAGACGCAGGTCGCCCTGGGCAAGGTTGACCGTGATCGTGCCGTTGGCGTTTCGCAGAGGGTGCGGAAAGGTCTGCTCGATCGGCGGACCGTGTTGATAGGTCAGCGAGTACTCCGCGCCACCCGCGGGCAGAGCATCGGGCGTGAACGAGAGTTCGCCCTGGGCGTAGCGAACGGTGCCACTGGCATCGCCCGTGATCGCGCCACTGCCGTCGTCCGTCGCGGTCTTGGTGGTGGTTCCCGTGGTCCAACTGATCGTCAACGTTCCCGGCACCAGCCCTGCGTTCGCGCAGGTGTGCGTGATGCGCGGCGCCGGCACGATGGCATTCGATCGGTTGAAGTAGCTGGCGGCCGTGCCCCAGGCGAACAGCACCTCGGTGTTGGCATCGGCCAGCGCGCCGGTGGTGACCGTCACCGTGCCGGTGACGAAGTCGATGCTGCCCGCGCCGAAGGCAGAATCCGCTGCGCGCAAAGCGCCATCGCCGCGATCACGCAACTCGTACCACTTGGCCTGCGCCATGTACGCGACGATCAGGCTGCCCGGCTTCGGTGGCGGATCCAGCGTGATCGTGTAGGTATAGCCGCGGCCCTCGGCCGGCACGGCGATCGCCGCGGTGTCGGCAATCCGGATGGGTTGCGCGGCCGGGCGGAAGTTGACGGTCTTCCAGCCCGAGTACGTGGGCGACTCCGGCGCGAAAGTCAGGATGCCGCGACCGTAGTCGACGGTACCGATGGCGGTGCCGGCGACCTTGATGTGGCCGGCATCGTCGACCAACTCGGTGCCCCAGTAAGTGACGCGCAAAGTGCCGGGCACCAAGCCCGAGCCGAGGTGCAGCGGGAAGTCAGGTCCGATGCGGGCCGCTGTCTGAAAAGTCACGATGGCCGACCCGGAATCGACCAAAGGTTGAGATTGGCCCGATGCGTTGAGGTCCACCAAAGGCACCTCGGCTTGGGCCGAAGGCACCAGTTGCCCGAACAGTGACGCCACCTGGACACGCAGATCGCCGATGCCGGCCGGTGCGACGGTAGGCTGCACGCCAAAGTAGACGGCCGCATTGGCGACCACCGTGTCACGCGCGACAGCGCGTTGCTCGCCATCGTCCCGAAACAACGGCGCTGGACCGTCAAAGTCGTAGCGCAGCGCATCCGCGATTTCGCAGGTGGCGACGGTCCCTCGGAATCGGTCCTGTCCCAGTTGAAACTCGCGCTCGACCGTCGAGATCCGCGTGATGCGAACGTACTGCTCCACCTCGGTCGGCCTGGCTTCGTCCTGCACCAGCACCAGCGTCTGCCCAACGCGCGGCAACGGATCGCCCGCCTTCAGCAGCAACGCGATGGCGCGCTGACCGGTGAGCTGGCGCTCCAGCAACTGCCCGGGCCAGCGCACGCCGCGCGCCAGGTAGCGTTCGATCCGGTCTTTGGCTGCCTCGCGCTGGTCCACCCAGGAGCGTGTCGTGAACAGGGTGACCGCCACGCGCGGATCATCCGGCGCGTCGGCCACGATGGCGTGCGCGCCGAAGTAGCTGTCCGTGGAGTCCGTCAGCACGCCGACAAAACACTTGCGCAGGCTCACGCGACCATAGGTGCGATCAAGCTCGGAGATGTCCGGGAACAGATTGTTCGACTGACCATCGACGATGACGCGCCCGGTCATGCGACCGCCGCCATCGAAAGTGTCGGACAGCCGTTCGGAGGCGAGCAATTGAATGTCGCCGGTGAGGATGGGCATGGGGTTGTCGGATATGAGTGCCCGAGGGCGGCTGGTGAATCAGACTTGCATCAACCGAAGCGATACTCGCCAACGACTGTCTGGCGCCAGCCCGCCAAAGCCCAGCACGGGTTGCGCCTCGATGGCCCCGTCCTGGTGCCGGAAAGCGACTGTGAGCATTCGCCCATCAACGAGTCGCAGTTCGAACGTCCGCTCAGCCACCGAGGCCCACTCGTAGAGTCGGTCAACGGTCGTGCGCGAGACCCACGCCATGTCGTCGGGCGCTTGCAGCGTGATCGGTCGGCCGGCCTGGCGCGTAGCGCTTTCGATCAGCAGTGCGCCGGTCAGCAAGTAGCTCGCGCTCGCGACAGCGGGCGTCCACAGATGCTCGTCGATCCACTGGAGATCGTCCGGCAGAGTCAGCGTTTGGCCGGAGGGTAGTTGGCGCAGTTCCATGGTTCAGGTCCGGGCTTGCGCTTCGCGCAGCAAATCCAGCAATCGCGACTCGTCGCGCGCCGGGATCGTCGCGCTCACGGTGCGGGCACCGCTGGCCAGTTCGACGCGAATGGTCTTGCTGGGCGGCGGCGCGTCGTTCCAGTCGAGCCGCGGTGAACGGCGCGGCCGCAAGCCTAACGCAGCCACTTCGTCGAAATCGGTCGGCATGCTGCGCAATGTTGTGGCAACCCGCGCCGATGCTTCCGGACTGACCAAACCCCCGCGTGCGAAGCCCTGAACTTTGGTGGCGATCTCGCGGGCCGGCGCCTTCATGGCGTTGATCGCGGCAAAGAACCCCGCGCCCAGTCGTTTGACGGATTCACGGCTGACCACGTACTCGCCGGGCGTCAGCATCGCCGGCACGGTGTCCGACTTGGCCAGGCCGCCGCGGGCGAAGAACATCTGCCGCTCTGTCTCGCGTTCGATGTACTCCATCAGTTGGCGCTCGAGATCCACGCCGGCGATCTGCGCTTGCGCCATCGCGGTGCGCCAGCGGCCCTTGATGGTGTCGACCGAACCCGACTCCATGCCGGTCAGCTGGCGGACTCGCAGCAAGCGCTGGAGATAGTTGCGGTCATGGAACGCCTGGATATCGATCGGGTCGGTCTTCAGGTTATGCATGCCGATCGGGATGATCTTATTCACTCGCTCCACGTGCGCTCGACCGATCCTCGCGCCCTGCAGACCAAGTTCAATGAGCTTCAGTGCCTCGGACACATCGCGATTGACCTTCTGCGCCGCTGGCACAGGCTTCGGTTTCGGAGGCGTCGCGCCCGGCGAGCCAATGGGGCTTGCGCCAGCGGGACTCGATGACCAACCCCCCGGCGAACTGCTCGGCACCGACCCACCGGTCGCAAAGCGCGCAACACCAGCCAGCTTGCGCAGCGTCGCAGCACCGTACTTGCGCACGGCGGCCTTCCGAATGACGAACGCGCCGGCATCCAGCGCGCGCGGCACGGTGTCACCGTCTCCGGATCCGGGAACCACGCCCGACTTCATGCGCGGGAAGGCCAATACCGAGCCGCCCTTCGCGTAGCCACGCGCGACCGGCATCCCGGATCCAACCAGACCGCCCGCCGCATTCTGCTCGACCCGTTTCACGTAGATCGTGTGCGTCGAACTGGTGTTCATGCCGTTCAGCGACTGGATCTCGCTCCGGGCCTGGTTGGCATTGGTGCTGATCGCGTGCTGCGACTCGGTGCGGATCTGATCGAGCGCGCGGATCTGGCTGTCGACCAGACGCAACGAGGTCTGCGCTTTCTCGGTGGCGACCTTCAGATCGATCTGCCCAGTGCGATCGGCATAGGTCTGCAGCGTTTCCAGCGCTGACTTGGCGCGACTGATGTCGGCGTTGACCAGCAAAGTCTTGCCGTCCTTCAGTTGCGCTTCGAGATCGCGCAGTTGCGCATGGGCGGCCTTGAGGTCGGCGTCGATGCGCACCAGGTAGGCCTTCTCGCGCAGCGCCTCTTCGAGTTGGCGCAGCGCCGCGTCGAGCTTGCTGCTGTCGACATCGATGGCGAACTTCAGACCCGTCTCCAACTGCGCTTGAATCTGCTCGATCTGCGCCTGGGTGCCGCGCAGCGCAGCCTCGATCTGGCTGCGAGCGGACGTCGCCTCGCTGGCAGCCTTCTGATGCGCACGACCTTCGCCTTCGAGCGCCTGAATCGCCAGTTGTTCGCTCTCGCGCATCGCATCGATGGCGGTCTTCACCGCCTGTTTCTGGGTGACGACGGTCGCATCGCCATCCTTGACTGCCTTGGCGGTCTGCGCGGCCAGATCCTGGGCCTGCTTGGCGTACTGAATCGCCTGTTCGAACTCGCCCTCGGAGATCGCGGCCCGCGCTTTGCGCTGCAGCTCGGCGACCTGGGTCAGCTTGTCCTGATAGGCCTGGTACTCGCCCATCGTCGAGCGCTGCAGCTCGCGGATCCGGTCCTCGGTGGTCTGCGACAGCGCGCGCTTCTCGTCCTCGATGCGCCGAATCTCGGCCAGATGGCGATTGGCTTCGGCATTGAGGGCGTCGACATGGCGCACATAGTCGGCCGCCGCCTGCGCCAATGCCTGCTGCTTGGCGGCCAAGATCTCGTTGTCGACGCGCAGGGTCGCAGCGCGGCGCGCTTCGTCGGTTTCCGCCTGGCGTTGCGCGGCGAACCGGCGTGCCTGGCCCTCCTGCTCGATCAAGCGCAGCGTCTCGGTGAGCGCTTGGGCGCGCAGATCGGACTGCTGCTGCACCGAATCCACCAGCAGCTGCGTGGTCTCCTTGATCAGTTTCGCTTCGGATGCGTTCGACTGCTCCAGCAAGACCTGTTTCTGCGCGTAGTGCGCCTGCGTGCTGGCCAACTGCTGCTGCAGGGTCGCGTCGACGATACCGGTCAGGCCTTGATAAGCCTGGGTGATGCCTGAGATCGCCTGAGTCGCCCCTTGCTGCGCCGCAGTCACCACCTGCTCGATGGCGGTGATCTGACTCTTGAGCTTGTTGAGGGTGGCATCGATGGCCTCGATGCCGCGACCGACCGCTTCTTGCGTTCCCTGGCGCACGGCTTCCAGCCGCCGTGCCATTTCCTCGGCGCCGGCGGTAGCCAGCGCCGCCGCCTGCTGCGCCGCGCGGCCCGCTTCCGATGCATCGACGTACATCTCGGCGAAAATCGCGTTCATCTGCCGCAGCCGTTCCTCGTGGCGCTGAGTAGCGGCCGCGATGGTGTCGCTGGTGAAGATCGCGGCGAAGCGCTCCCAGGAAAACTTGAGCATCTCCAGTCCGTTTTCCAGCACCTGAATCATGGCGATGCCGGCCTTGCGCACGATCTCGAACTTCTCCGACAGCCAGGTGCCGATCTCCCAGCCGACCAGCGCGGCGGCCAGCACCGCGAACGATGTCTTGAGCAGTCCCGCTGTGGCAACCGCCGCTGACATTGAAAGGTTGGCAGTCGTCCATGCCGCCGACGTCGACGCTGCGGCAGTCACCGCCGCCGTGCCCGCCAGTTGCCACGCGGTGATCAGCGCCGGGATCAAGCGGTAGATCAGCACCGCCAATCCAACCTCGGCAATGAGCTTGAGCCAACCCATCACCGTCTCGAAGTTGCGCGCCAGCCAATCGAGCGCGGTTGCCAACTTCTGCGTGATGCCGGTCGACTCATCGACCTTGGCGATCCACTGCGCAAACGCATTCTTGAGTCGCTCGAACGCCGTGCCGACCGTCACCGGCAACTGCGCGTATTCCGCGGAGAGCTTGTCCTTCTGCGACATCAGCGCGTTGACGACGACGTCTGCGGTCAGTTGCCCTTGCTCGGCCAGCTTGCGCAAGCGACCGATCGGCACGTTCAAGCCATCGGCCAGGGCTTGGGCCAGGCGCGGCGAGTTCTCGACCACCGAGTTGAACTCTTCGCCTCGCAGCACGCCAGACGCCAACGCCTGCCCAAACTGCAACAAGGACGACTGCGCCTCCGACGCCGAAGCGCCGGAGATCTTGAGCGCCTGACTGATCGACTCGGTCAGCGACAGCGCCGTCTTCTGCTCGCCGCCCAGTTGTCGAACGGCCTGCTGCAACTTGCCGTACAGCGTCGACACCTCGGCCAGCGGCACACCGATCCGCTGCGCGATGGCGAAGAGTTCGCCCTGCGCGATCACGAACTCGCGCTGGCCCGCGGTCGCGAGCTTCAGGCGCGCCACCATCAGGTTCCACTGGTCGGCAACCTGCACCAGTTGCGTGACCTGCTGCGTCGCCCAGGACACGCCGACGAAGGCCAGCAACTGCGTCCGCGCACGAGTCAGCTGATCGCCGAGCGCCGCGGTTCCCGCCTTGAGCTCCGCCATCCCCTGCGCAGCCTTCGCGCCCGCGGTCTTCGCGGTCGCCGACATCTCGTTGAACGAGCGCTCGGCCGAAGAAATCGCGCGTTTGAGGCCCTCATCCGCGCCCTCCAGAGCGACGAGGAGGGAGATGCGGTTGGGCATGAGCTTAGGGACTTATGT